>JABSRN010000110.1 GCA_013214025.1 Polyangiaceae bacterium | reverse complement strand
GCTCTCCCCATCCCCATAAATCGTCGAGAAGCCAAACGAGCCCTCACCGGACGACGCCGCCAGCACAACCCCATACGGGTCATACTCAACAGTGCGCTCAGCCTCTTGAGCACCCACATCCATGACCTGCCCAACGTTCCCAACGGGGCACCCTGACGTGCGACTCGTAGTTGTCTTACCAAATCGCCGACGCGTTCCGCGACGTTGCGCACTCGGATCGCCCGATGCGGACTGGAGACACGCACCCAAAATCGCCGACGTGCGGTTCGCAGATGGACGCGATGCGCGGCAACGAGTTCTAGAGCGCGCATTCACGCACGGGATCGTTGCCGCCTCAAACATCCCCCAATTCTATGCGCCAGACCGCCATTAGGCGAAAGAAACTTGAGGGAGTTTCTTACAGTGCCGGCTCGCGCCCTTTCGGGCCTCCGTCGACCGCGATCACGAGGACCTCGCCCTCGAGGCACAGATAGTAAACATGATTCCTAGTCTTCGGCATCAACACGCGGCGCACGTCGCCCGATGGCCTCCGCTGGTACACCGGAAGCCATGTTGGCATTTCAGAGATTTTTGCAAAGGCGTCTGCCAGCTCGCGGTCAAATAGATCGGGAGCCTTATCGCGGTGGTCAACCCACCACGCCGACATCTCGATAACTTGTTCACGGGCCTCGTCGCTGAGCCGGACCTTCACGTTCCGGTGCGTTGATGACGCGTCGCTCGCAGTTCAGCGAGCACCTCATCGGCGTCGTGAAGGCGCCCTGCTTTTACGTCGTCCAACCCGCGCTCAAGCGACTTGTGCAATTCTGCTCGCTCTTCGCGAGTGAGGTCATCATCTACCGTATCGAGCAGTTGGTACGCGAGTTCAGCACGATCAGCCGTCGGGAGTTCCTTCGCTAGCCGCAGGACTTCTACGAGTTCCTTCATCTCTATGTCCTACCACATTCCCGGCTTCTATCTGCACCGCAGACACACAGCTGCGCCTCACAGACGCCCCACCTTTTTGGCAGCATTTCGATTAAGAGGTCCTGAATCGACGTTGAGAGGTCCGTATAGCGTTTAAGCCGCCGACTCTCCTGGGGTCTTTCCGCCCCCAAGGAGTGCGTGGGAGGGCCAGGGGCCCGCGCGCGACTGGCACCGCCTCCCCGTACGGCTGTGTCGGGGCCTTTCCGCACCGAGGCGGCTCGTAGGGCGTGGCTACGAGCCGCCGTTGCGCCCTGCTCGGGGTGGGTGGGCCCTTTTCGCGCCTACACGCCCCCAAGCGTCCAAAACCGCTCCTCGGGCGGAGCCCGCCCCTGCACAAAGGAGACATAATGTTCGTTATGTTTAGCGGCCCTCGGGGAGCCCGGAGGCGTGGGGCCAGCTCTCCTCGCCCTCTCACGCTCTCCTCGCTGCTGGCCCCGTGCCGCAGGGCCGGTGCGCATAAGCCGGCTTATGCGCATTGCCGAGGGACGCGACTTTGTGCAGGGGCGGGCGACTTGTCCGCAACATCGACTTCCCGCTAGCCGCCGACTAGCTCCGCATTCTGCTCCGACAACAACTCTTGCCTCAGCTCCTGCTCCGTCACTGCAGGCTCATCCACACCGTCCACCTTCTTCAACGGGCGCAGCAACTCGCGCGTCACGGGATGCGTCGCTCCGTGCACCGCCTTCAATCGCAATATCGACACCTGCGTATAAATTTGCGTCGTCTCCAAACTCCTATGCCCCAGCAGCTCTTGGATCGCACGGATGTCCGCTCCGTTCTCCAACATTAGCGTCGCCACTGTGTGCCGAAACAAATGGCACGACCCCTGTTTCTTCACCCCAGACGCCTTCACATACTCGCGCACCAACGACGTCAAATATCGTGACGCCGGGCGGTCACCGTGATGACTCAAAAACAAATACTCGCTCGCCGGCGCCACCACCAAGCCCTCTCGCACCTCGTCCACATACCGACGCACCCACATCATCGCCCGCTCTCCGATCGGCACCACCCGATCTTTTCCGCCCTTCCCACGCCGCACCATCATCGTCCCACGCTCTTCGCTGATGTCGTAAATCGTCAGATTCAGCAGCTCCATTCGACGGATCCCCGTCGAGTACAAAACCTCCAGCAGTGCTCGATCCCTCACCCCCAATGGCTGACTCGTATCCGGCACTGCTAACACCTGCTCCGCTTCCTCAGCCGTCAGCACGTACTTCGGGAGCTGACGCTGCACCTTCGGCAGCACCAACTCGCTCGCCGGATTCCAAAGCAACACGTTCTCTCGCGTCAGCCACTTAAAAAACACTCGCACCGCCACCAGTCGACCCATCTGCGCCTGGAAGCCCAGCGGTTTGCCACGGTTGCGCCCACTTCCTTGCCGCAGGTGATACACGTACCGCTGGTAACTCTCCAATATCGGCTTCGTCACATCCCTCGGACGCGTGAGGCTACGTGCTTCGCACCACGCAAAAAATAACCGCAGCTGCTCGTCTCTCGTCCGCACTGTTGCCTCCGAGTAGTTCCTCACCAACAGCCACTCCAAGAAACGCGGCTCCCAAACTCCAAAGCCTTCCGGATCCGTTGGATCCCCAATCACCGCCTTCGGCTTGCGATAACCCTTCCTCGCCATCGTCTAGGCCTCCGCTATTGGCAACGTGATGCCGGTTTTGATCGGACCCTTTGCGTACGTCGTCCCATTTACCCGTCGCCTGTACCGTGCTTCCCCGGATCCCCCCGCCAACTCGACGGCGTCATCCCTAAGCCCCTGATTCTCTTCCCCGTTTTTACGGTCCAAGTTGGCGGGCCTACCCCCCGACAACACCCCGTCACCCCCCCGCCAACTTGCTTTCGTAGTCGTATCTGCAAACCACGCAAGCTCGTACAAAAACGTCGACCCGCGACCCCGACCCCTATGCGCCACCACGTATTCCATCTCCACCAAGCGCTCCAAGTGCACGCGCAACTGCGTCATACCCAACTGCGTCCACTCTCGCGCTTCACGGCGGCTAAAACGGTAGTCGTTCCGGTCTTGCCCCAGCTCACAGCTCTGCTTCCTCACCAGCCGGTCTAGGGCATCCAGCAGCGTCCGGGTGCCCGGCGGCAGCTCGTCCATCGTCCGTTGCAACGCCTCCCGGCTGATGTCGTCGACGATCGCGATGTCCTCCCGCGTCACCTCGATGTATTTCACGAGTTCGCCTCGGTGCGTCACCTCTTTCACTGGTCGCTGATACTGGTGCAGCAGCGCCACGGCCTCGATCAAGCCCAGGTATTTGGTGTGATCCCGCCTCGCTCGCGTCTGCTGGTCCGGGAAGCGCAGCTCAGTGGCATAAGGGTTCACGACAGCTAGACGCCGCAACAAACGCTGCGCGTTCTGGTGCAGCTGCTTCACGTGGTCACGCTCTTGACCCGCAACCAAACCCTCCAAGGTCCGCGCTTCGCGCTGAGCCTCGTGGATCGCCCGCGTCTGCTCCCGACCCTCGTCCACACTCAGCACCAAACAACGATTCAGTAGCTCCTCGTCCACGTCGATCGCCGTCGTCGTCAAAAACACCATCACTGGGCCCTCCAGCTCGTACTCTCGCGTCTCAAACTCACCCGTCACGCTGTCCTTGCCTGTCGATGCCACCTTCACGTGGCCCTCGCTCTGCAACAGCTTCAAGGCATAGCTCGCCTCCCGTGCGCCCTCTTCCTCGGCGATCGCCAGTATCTTGTGCTTCAAGTCCTGCCCGCCCATGTAAAACAGGCTGCGCCCCGTCATCGCGGAGTACTCGTGGCGCTCTTCCTCTGGGATAAACGACAAGACAGCATCCATCAGACTCGACTTG
>JABSRN010000011.1 GCA_013214025.1 Polyangiaceae bacterium | reverse complement strand
CTCATCCGCAGTAGTAAACGCCCCAAGTTCCGGCGACCACCACCTCGCCCTGAAGTCATAAACCCCCTCGTCACCATGCTCAAAGAACGGCCGTCCCTGCCAACGAAGCGGCTGTGCGAAGTCCGTCGGCAACACGTCGTCGGTTGGCTCAAGCGTACGCCCAAACGCCGTGTAGTCGTAGCCGCCTACGCTATCGCCTTCGGGCGTCATTAGACGGCGGACGTTGCCGAGGGTATCGACCTCGAAGTACACCTGGCCGCCCGCATCCCGGTGGTACATCCACAGGGGATGGTCGATGCCGTCGAATAGGTAGCGGAATTTGATGCCGGGCACGCCGGAGCCGTCCGAGATGGTCGCGATGTTAGCGCCTTGGTACTGGTACCACTCGACCTCGCCTGTTCCGAAGTTCCGGGCCACGCTCCGTTGCAGGTTAAAGTTGTAGCTGAACTCGTAGTCTTGGTTGGTCCCGGTATCGTCGAGGCTCGTTAGTAGGGACGCTCGGTGGTTGTAGCCGATGGTGGTGCCACCGATTGCCGTTACGTTGCCGCCGGTTGTTAGGGTGACGTTGCCTGAGTCGACGGAGGCTGGGATGCCCGCCGACGACGGCTCACCATTGTCCAAGCGAGGTCGTTGGTGATCCACATCAACATCCGCGTGCACGCTTAATGCCCCCAAGGCGTTGTACGCGTAGGCGCCCTCACCTTCGACATTCGTGACGCGGCTCTGCGCGTCGTATTCGATGATTCGGGACGTGCCGTCCGGATCGGTGAGTAGATCCGGGTTGCCCGACAGGTCGTATTCGGCGTCGTAACAACGCGTCGGACCTGTGGGGTATTCGTAGCACCGCTGGGTTAGGCGGCCGAGCGTGTCAAAGTCCTGCGTGCGCACTTGGCCGTTAGGATACTCCAGTCGCGTGTTACGGCCTACCTCGTCATAAGTACGCGTAAATGTCCCCACATCGACCGTTACCACCTCGTCGACGTCGTTCGGGACTTCCGGATCGGCCTCGTCGAGGTACACGTAGTTGTAGTCCAGGGTCCACACCTGGCCGCGGGAATCGTACGTGAAGCTCTGAGTGCTATTGGCGTGGTCGATTTGCTCGACTTGCCCGACATCGTTGTAGTCCACGGTGAGGGGTTCCGTAGTCTCGTCCCTAAGGCTCGAATAGCCCTCACGGAAGTATGCTTTGGTGGAAATGGTACGTCCGGCGGCGTCGCGCGTGAAGAAGAGGTCGACCGCGTGAAGGCCACCCCATCGACCTGTGATTTCGGTCTGGTTCTTCTGAACATCTAACTCCACATACGCCCCCCTCGGGGCGATGCTGCTCCACACTCCACGGACGTCGTTACCGGCGGAATACACGTGGTAGCTGAAGCTTTCGAAAATGGTGTCGGGAGAGGGGGTACCACCCGTAGCCCAGATTACCAGACCGTTGCGGTCGGATTTGATCCGGGTACGGTTCATGGTGTCGAAGGTGCGCTGAATGCCGTATTCGAAGGTGGCGTCTCGGTAGAGTTCGATCTTGGTGGCGTAGCCTTCGGAACCGATGGCGTTTTTGCCGATTTGGTAATCGCCGTCGGCAAGGGGGTCTTGCAATCCGGTGGGCGCGAATCCCGGTCCTGAATGGCCGGCGTAAAGGTCGGGACCGACCCAACCGTTCGCGGTGGGGGTGGCATAGGCGAATTTTCCACTGTGCAAGATGACGTCGTTCTCATCCCGCGTGTTGGTCCACGATTTTCGGCCCAACTGGTCATAGGCGTAGAAACGCGTTCGGTCGGCACGGTCGGTGGTGGCGACTAGGTCGCGGGACTCGTTATATGCGTTGTCTTCGGCAAGCGCACCGTCGGGATCAGTGACGGTCGCGAGCAGTCCATCCGGGTTGTACGTGAACTGCCAACTCGCGCCGTCCGGGAGATCGGGGGTACGCATCGACATCATCAAGTCGGAGGAGCAGCCGCAATTGGTTTCGTAGGTGAAGCTTGTTCGATTTCCATCCGCGTCCCCCACCCACTCCAGACGGTTCATTGCGTCGTAATTGCGAGCGATTGGAGCAGCGCCGTTGTCGAAGCTGACCTCGTTGCCAGCGCCGTCGAAAACATAACTCGCCTGGGACGTCACAACGTCGTTGGACCTGGAGGTGGATGTCGATAGGCGCCCGTCCTCGGCAAATGTGAGTTCCATCGACGCGACGAACGGGCTGTTCCCGCGTAGACCGGTTTCGGAGATGTAGCCGGGTTGGCCGTGCCTGTTGTAGTCGTCGAAGTGCTCGCGTCGGCCGCCAGGCGGATAGATACCGCCGTTTGTGAGGTGGAGATCCGTGACGGTGATCAAGTGACCTAACTCGTCGTACTCGCTTCCGGTCACGAGCGCCGAACCGGTATCCTCGTGGGTTACGCGGCCGTCATCGTCGTAGCGGTAGCCCCACGTCATCGTGTTGGAGCCCTGGAACCACTTCATGGGACGTCCGAGGGTGTCGTAGTCCACGCGCTCGCCTAGACGCATTCCATTGAGGAGCGTGTGCGAGACACGCCCAAAACGGTTTACGGATTCGTCCCCGGAAGCGCCCTTCAAGTTCTGAACCAGGACTGTGGATTTCACATAATCGATACCGCCCGCAGTAAACTCATCGGCAACCCGGCGACCCGTTTGATCGAACAGGTACTTGTGCTCGACATTTCGGTCGTCCGTCAACGTGGCGACATTGTACGTCTTGCCACCGATCACCTCGGTGTCCTGATCGTAGGCCGAGACGAGTGTTGTCACACCGCCGCCTGGGCGTTCGATGGTTTCTACGCCACCGGCGTCGTTGAACACGTACTCGGTCTGCTGTTGTCTGGGGTTCGTATGGAACCGCATACGATGATACTCGTAATCAAACTGGTGATTGCCGGAGTTTTCGGGGAAGTCGATACTCTTTAAGTCGCCTTCGCCGTCAATGCTCACCGCAGTGGAATGCACTGTGGAGCCATCGCGGCGAGTGGTGACTTGCGACAATCGTTCTTCGCTGTCGTAGCTGAAGGTCGTGACGGTTCCCTCTGGGAACACGATCGAAGCGACACGATTTTCGTCGATGTGGTTGACGGTGAAAATTTCTTCTCCACTTCGGAGCGAACGCTTGGTCAGGTACGCTTCGTTTCGGCTGATGGGATCCACCCAAGTATAGGTAAATACCTCGTTGGCCGAGCTGTCCGTAATGACGGCGCCTGACTCCGTGTATTCCAGCGACCGAGTGGGGTCGCGACGACTGCGGAGGAGCGCCTCGCCTTCCCAGATGCCGGTATAGGCGGCTAATAGAAACCGATCCTGGCTCAACGCAACGAAGGATTCGGACCAGTTAGCAAAGGCGTTCCAGATCGTGTCTGGGTTGGGCGCCGTGCCATCGAGCAGTAGTCGATAGGCCTCCTCGCTCTCGGGGTTGTAGGCCGACAACCCGATGTCAGTGGCGAACAGCAAAGTCCCGTCCGGGGCAACGTCCATTTGATAGACACGTTGAATCGGCCACTCAGTACCTGGGGCACTATTTCCTACGCCCATTGCGCCGGAGAAACTGCCGTCCCCGACCACCGGAAAGATCATGCTCTCGCCACTGATCTCGCCATTGTCGTCGTGCAGCAGTTTGTTGATTTTTGATGTGCCGCGATCACCAACATACAGCTCCCCCTCTAGGCTGACCGCTAGTGCGTGAGGTCGGCGTAGGACCTTGTCACCGGCATAGACGTATTCGCCCTCGTCACGACGCCCCGGACCACTTGCCGTCACGTCCTCGGGTTCCGCGTTTAGGTCCGTTAGGTCCAGACGCCTGAGGCCCCGTCGATTGTCGAATTGAAGCTCGAAAGTGAAGTAAACCCACCGACCGATTGTCGCCAAGATCGCTTCGCCGGCGGTATCGTGAATGACTGTAGATTGGCCAGCGCTATCCACCAGATGGATGATGCCACCCGGCATGGAGACAACAAACTCCCTCACGCCGCGGGCATGGGTGATGGCTAGAGCGTCCGGATGACTCAGCGACGTGTACGGCAGCGTATGTACCGGCACCAGAGTGTTCGTTGCAAAATCGTAGCGGGCGATTCCACCCGTCGCGGACCCAGCCATGAAGACGTCGCCGGTCTCGGGATCTTTCGCGATCGCACCGCGGGTGTCCGTCGGTAGTAGATCCTTCTTTACTAAGGTCCGCCGGAACCGTTCCGTGCGGCCGTTGCCATGCACCACGTCAGCGAGTTCGCCGCTGGGGCTTGCGATCAATGAACTGAGTTCCTCGATACCCCAACCCTCGCCGTAGGCCGAGCCCCGGCGATGCACAATCAGGGTGTGGGTGGACATGTCGATCTCACTGCCGCCAGTCAGACCTTCCACCTCCTCCGATGGCCCCATATTGTCCCCTTCGCCTTGACCGAACTCCGGGGGTGCAGGCCCACTAGCACCGGAAGAAGTACAGCTCCGAGCCCCACCCCCGCCCATGAATCGTGTGGAGTACGACAGATCCAACTGTTGACTGCGGATGTAGTGTCCTTCTTCGTCCGTCGGGATATCCATATAGTACCGGGCGGCTCCGTTCCCCGACTCGTCTTGGTCAACAGTGACTTCCGCCTCGGCTCCACCAATGTTGAACCGGGGCGTCATGGTGTAAGACGCGGATCCGAGTGTGCACGACGAGCCGCCGCCACAGCTGGTGCCGCCGCCGCCGCCTCCGCCGCCGGCGCGGGCGCAGGCTACCGTAACCGTAGGTAAGGAAACCATGACTTGGCCGCCTAGGGGCTGGTTGCGAACCGCGCCGGAAGCTTCCAACTCTGTGCTCGCCGGGCCGTATCCGGGCACGCGACTACCCGCCAATACGCTGTTGTAATTGAGCGTAATTCGATGTTGTCGACCACCGATCCTCACTCCGGGCAGCTTGATGGACTGCTCCAGGGCCCCGTTGGACGCGTAGACGTTGCTCCCTACTCCGCAGTCGCCGTCAGCCTGCGAGTCTTTCTCACCCCCCGTCGTGAACACCACCGTCTCCCCCTGTTTATTGGGGTTCACGTCGTTCGCGGAAAAGTGAGTGATGTCCACAGCGAAACGGGAGCCGTCCCATTCGGCGATGCCTTCGTGAGTCCATCCGCCCTTCTCTTCATCGGCAACGCCGAGGGGGATGCGAAAGTGCGTCGGAATATCGCGGTAGTTTGCCACTCTGAGAGTCGCGGGCACCGCGAACTCTGTGCCATGGGGCTCGAGGTACATCCCGTATGCTGTCATCGTGATGTCGGGTAGCGGGTACGGAAAGTGCTCGCGCTCCAAAATTGGCGTGATCTGGATGGGCGTCGGCGTTGCCAAAGCCCCCGGTGGAATCACCACCTCGATCAAATCCATCGAGTCGGTCGCCACGCCGCCCTCGGGGCCGATCATGGTGATGACCGGATCCCGCGCCAGGACGACGAGCTTCCCGAAGTCCTTGGTAGAACCCGACCGCAGCATCACGTTCCGGGTGACTGGGATAAAGTCATCGTCCGGACTCGTGATCCGCAGCATGATCTTTTCCGCGGGAATGTTCCTAGGCAGGTTGTTCGAGAACTCTGTCAGCCTGGCGCGAAACGAACCGTCTGCGCCGAGACTGATCTCCAAGTCCGTACGTGCAGGGTTCTCGGTACTGAAATCGTACGCGTGGACTTCGTAGCCAGTCACTGGAGCGCCATCAGTATCCACCACGCGCCCAAATACCGATGCACGAGTCTCAAAGCGTCCACCGGGTACCGAGTCGGCCAGATCACAGCCTGGGATCCAAGCATTGATGACGCCCTCATCGACATCGCAGCTGTCTGTGGTGCAGAGATTGCCGTCGTCAGCATCTGGTGCCGTGCCCGCTTGGCAGCTTGAACTGGCGTTGCAGACTTCGTCGCCATTACACAGATCGTCGTCGGGACAGGCCGTGCCGGCCGCGAGGGGGTCGTGGATCGCTCCCTCTTCCTGGTCGCAAACGTCCAGGGTACAGGGATTCCCGTCATCCGGATCCAACGGCTCGCCCAGGTTGCAAGCGCCGTTCCCGTCGCAGCTTTCGGCTCCGTTGCACACGTTGTTGTCAAGGCAGGCGGTGCCCGCGGCGACCGGGACGTTGACTACGCCATGAGTGGCGTCGCAACTATCGGCTGTGCAAACGTTGCTATCGTCGATGACCAGCGGCATTCCAGCGGAGCATTGGCCGGCGCCATCGCAGAGCTCGGTGCCGTTGCATAGGTCGCTATCGACACAGCTGACGCCCTCGTCTGCGGGCTCGTTGAGCACGCCGAGGGTGGGATCACACTCGTCCACTGTGCAGATGTTGTCGTCGTTGATGTCCAAGGGCGTGCCGGCAGTGCAGGCGCCGGCTGCGTCGCAGAGTTCGGTACCGTTGCAGAGGTCCTCGTCCACACACGCGGTGCCAGCAGCGACCGGATCGTTGATGATGCCCGCAATGGGATCACAGCTGTCGGCTGTGCAAACGTTGCTATCGTCGGTGACCAGCGGTGTTCCCGCCGCGCAGTCCCCTGCCCCGTCGCAACTCTCGGCGCCGTTGCATAGGTCGTCATCGAGACAGGCAGTTCCGGCTGACGCCGCGCTGTTGATGACGCCTTCGATGGGGTCGCAGCTATCGGTGGTGCACACGTTGTTGTCATCCACGTCTAGGGCTGCGCCGGCTTGACATGCGCCCGCTCCGTCGCAGCTTTCGGCTCCGTTGCAGACATCGCCATCTACGCAGGCCGTGCCGACGGCCACCGGGTCGTTGAGAATGCCGTCAATGGGATCGCAACTGTCCGCTGTACAGACGTTGTTGTCCTCGGGGTCAAGCGGGGTGCCAGCTGCGCAGCTGCCCGAGCCGTCGCAGGCCTCAGCGCCGTTACACACGTCGCCGTCAACGCAGGCGGTTCCTGCGGAGACCGGCGCGTTGATGATGCCTTCGATGGCGTCGCAACTATCCGCTGTGCACACGTTGTTGTCCTCGGGGTCAAGCGGGGTACCGGCAGCGCAGGCGCCGGTGCCGTCGCAGGCCTCTGCGCCGTTGCACACGTCTCCGTCAACGCAGGCGGTGCCGGCAGCGACTGGGGCGTTGATGATGCCGTTGATCGGGTCGCAGCTATCGGCGGTGCACTCATTCTGATCGTTGGGTTCGAGCGCGGTGCCGGCAGCACAGGCCCCTGCCCCATCGCAGGCCTCAGCGCCGTTACACACATCGCCATCTACGCAGGCGGTACCGGCGGCCAAGGCCGTGTTGATGACGCCTTCAACAGCATCACAACTATCCGACGTGCAGGCGTTTGAGTCGTCGGTTTGCAGCGGGGTTCCGGCGATACAGCTGCCCGAGTCGTTGCAGGCCTCTGAGCCGTTACAGACATCGTTATCCAAACAGGCGGTACCGGCAGCGACGGCGTCGTTGCTTACGCCGTTGACCGGATCGCAACTGTCTGCTGTACAGACATTGCCGTCGTCCACCGCGGGAACCGTTCCGGGTTCGCAGCTGCCCGCGCCGTCGCACGTCTCCACTCCGTTGCAGACATCGCCATCGGCGCACTCTGTGCCCGCAGCAACGGGATCGTTGATGATTCCGATGACAGAATCGCAGCTGTCGGTGGTGCAGACATTGCCGTCGTCGGGCTCCAGAGCGGTGCCCGGCAGGCAGGCTCCGGCGCCGTCACAGAGCTCCGTTCCATTACACGCATCACCGTCGACACAGGCAGTGCCGGCAGCTACCGAAACATTGGCGACGCCGTCAATGGGATCGCAGCTATCGGCGGTGCAGACATTGCCGTCGTCGACAAAGGGCGGAGTGCCCGGCTCGCAGCTTCCTGCTCCGTCGCAAACTTCAGCGCCATTACAAACGTCTGCATCGGCGCAAGAAACGCCTGCCGATACCGGCTCATGAACCACTCCGAGGACGGGGTCGCAACTGTCCGCCGTGCAGGGGTTGTTGTCGTCGACTTGCGGCGGGGCTGCGGCTGGACAGCCACCGAACTCGCAAACTTCGTCCCCATTGCAGGCGTCGCCGTCGCTGCAGGATGTGCCGCTGGGGGCAGTGTAGTGCTCGGAGCCCGACTCGGAGCATAGGTTCCATTTGCAGCCACCGCTGTCTGCGACCGGGTTTTCGCAATCGCCAGCAGCGTTACACGTCCCCTCACAGCTACCGGCACCCGACGCGCAGGCTGCGCCTTCGGGAAACGGGATATTGCTAGTCTCGCCCGTTTCGCGGTCGCAGACATCTTGGGTGCAGGGGTTGTTGTCAAAGCTGTTCTGACAATTGGACGTGCACGCATTGAGCGCGATGAATTCGTCGTAGCAGGCGGGGTCGTAGCTGCAGGAGTTCTCCGGATCGACGGTTACACAATCCATGTATGCCTGCTGCTCGACGTCGCAGGGGTATTGGCATTGGAAGAACTCGCAGGTCTCGCGGTCGGTGTAAGGATTACAGAGGTCCACGATATGGTCGCACACCAACTGGCAAAGGATCTGGCCCTCGCACGTTCCTTCGGCGTTACAGGTGCCCTGACCGCCGCAGTCGGTGCCCTCGGACACCGGGAAATTCACGACGCCGGTCGCCGGATCACAGCTATCTACTGTGCAGACGTTGCCATCGTCGACCGCTACAGCGGTCTGGTTCACGTTACCCGTCGCCAAGTCGCAGCCACCGATAGTGCAGGGGTTGCCGTCGTCCGTATTGACCGGCACCCCAGGGTGGCAACTTCCGGCGGTGTCGCAGGTGGTGGCTGTGGTGCAGAGATCGCCCTCGGCACACTTCGCGCCTTGCGTAACAACCCCCGTCGCCGGATCGCAGCTGCCCACCGTGCAGGGGTCGCCGTCGTCGGTGTCGATCGGCGTGTGTATGGGTCCCGTTTGGGGGTCGCAGGTGTCGGTGGTGCACTCGTTGTTGTCGTTGCTGGCGCCGGCGGCGCAGACCCCGTAGCAGGTGTTGACCGCCTCGGCGCTGCAGCCGCTGTCGCCCCCGCACCAGCCTTCGGCGGTGGCGCCGGCGCAGGCGATGTATTCGGCCATGACTGGCTCGCATACGGCGTCCGGCTCCGCGCAGCTGTCTAGGCAGCCGGCGTAGTCATCTCCGCAGTAAGCGGAGTTGAGGGTGCAATAGCTCGCGCAGAAACCCTCGGGGATGTCCGGCTGGCAGGTGCCCTGGCCCGTGCACTCGCCGAGCTCCCCGCACGGGGTGCCTTCGACCTCTGGCTCGTGGGTGGGGCCGTAAAGGGGGTCACAGTCATCGAAGGTGCACTCGTTGGCGTCGTCGATGGCGCTCTGGGCGCAGACGCCGTAGCAAGTGCTGACGGCCTCACTTTCAGTGCTGCAGCCCGAGGCTCCCTCGCACCAGCCGGAGGCGGTACCGCCGCCGCACTGGATGTACTCGCCCATCACCGGCTCGCAGGCGGCGTCGGGTTCGTCGCACTCACTCATGCACACTTCGTAGGACTCACCACAGTGATACGAATTCAGCGTGCAATGGCTGGCGCAGAAACCTTCGGGCAGGTCCGGTAGGCATTGGCCTTCCGCAGAGCACTGGGCGGATTCGCCACAGGGCGTTCCGGCGGGGACGGCTGCATGGACGGCGCCGAATACGGGATCGCAGCTATCAATCGTGCAGACGTTGCCGTCATCTATCTGGCTGGGCGCACAATTGTCGTAGCAGCTGTTGGTGGCGTCTTGAGCGGCGATGCAGCTGTCGCTGATCTCCCCGCACCATTCGTCGGCTGAGCCGCCGGCACACTCGATGAACTCCGCCATGACCGGTTCGCAGGCGGCGTCGGGTTCGTTGCACTCGCTGAGGCACCCTTCGTAGCCATCACCACAGTAGGCGGCATTCAGCGTGCAGAGGGCCGCGCAAAAGGCTTCGGGCACCGTAGGCAGGCACTGGCCGTCGGCGGAGCACTCGCCGTCCTCACCGCAGTAGGTGCCGGCAGCTAGTAGCTCGTGGGCCACACCCGCGATTGGGTCGCAGCTGTCGGCGGTACAATCCGAGCCGTCATCCACGGACGGCGCCTCGCCGGACTGGCACTCCCCCTCCCCGTTGCACACTTCTGCGCCGTTGCAGACGTCGCCATCACCACAGCTCGCGCCTGGTGCCGGGGTGTTGGTCACGCCGGTGCTGGGGTGACAGCTGTCGGTTGTGCAAACATTGCCATCGTCGGGATTCAGCGGTGTACCCGCAGCGCAACTGCCCGCGGCGTTACACATCTCCGCGCCATTGCAGGCGTCACCGTCAGCACAACTCACACCCGCGGTGGGCGTGTTAACGACCCCCGTGCTCGGCTCGCAGCTGTCGCTGGTGCAGACGTTGCCATCATCGGGATTCAGCGGAGTGCCCGCCGCACAGCTGCCAGCCTCGTCGCACACCTCCGCGCCGTTGCAAACGTCACTGTCGGCACAACTCACGCCGGGGGTCGGCGTACTCATGACACCCGCTACCGGGTCGCAGACGTCCGTCGTACATACGTTGCCGTCATCCGGGTTGAGCGGGGTGCCCGCAGCGCAACTGCCAGCCGCGTCGCACAGCTCAGCGCCGTTACACACGTCAGCGTCGGCGCAACTCGCGCCGGGCGTCGGCGTGTTGATAACGCCAGCGCTCGCATCGCAGCTATCGGCCGTACATACGTTGCCGTCGTCCGGGTTGAGCGGTGTGCCAGCAGCGCAGCTGCCGGCGCCATCACAGGCTTCTGCGCCGTTACACACGTCGCCGTCCAAGCAAGCTGTCCCGGCTGATACGGGAAGGTTCTGAACACCCTCTACGGCGTCACAACTGTCCGCAGTGCAAACGTTGCCGTCGTCGGAATCCAATGGATCGCCAGCAACGCATACGCTCGCGCCGTCGCAGGTTTCCGCGCCGTTACACACGTCGTCGTCGGCGCATGCCACGCCGGCTGCTTCAGCCTCGTGGCTAACGCCTGTCACGGCATCGCAAGCATCCGACGTACAAGCGTTCTCATCATCGACAACCAGGGGCGTTCCCGCAGCGCAGGTCCCCGCCCCGTCACAAATTTCCGAGCCGTTGCAGACATCCGCGTCGAGGCAGGCGGTTCCTGAGGACACCGGGGGGTTGACCAGATTTCCGGCTGCATCACAGGCGTCAGCCGTACACGGGTTGCTGTCGTCTGCGCTGCCGACGCCTTTGCTGACCACGACGAACTTGTCGACGATGATATTGCCAGCGACGAAGGTGCCCTTCGCTTGCATGCCCTCGGTAAGGTGAAGCAGGCCGTTGGGTACGAAGAAACGGGCCAGAACCGTACTGAACGAGCCGAGTTCGGCGTGTTGATCCAAGAGCTCATCGCCGAAGTCGCCGCTGCCGTCTTCATCCAGGCCGAGAATCGTGATGCGTAAGTCACCCGAGCAGCGCCCGGATCCAGATGCCGGTCCGATGAACGTATCCTTCTCGGACTTGAAGTCGCCCTGCACCCGAACGTCACATTCGGTGACGCACACCAGCCGCCCAGCTTCCTTGAGCTCGACTGAGCGAAAATTGTACGTGCCGCCCGTCATTTTCAGGGTGGCGGACTTTTCGATATACAGCTCTCGGTAGTTACCGGGAGCCAGGGTTAGCACCTCCGATTCGTCGAGCTTGAGCTCGCTTGACCCCACGGACACCTCGGGGATCTCGGGGACACTGACGACCAAGGGTAACGTCAGGGAGCCAGTCTTGGTGCCGCCGATAGATCCAGAATTGTCCAACTGGTTGAATGACGCGTTCCCCGTGATGACCCCGTCGTCCTCAATTTCGATCGTGTCGGCACGCAGGGATCCCGTAAGCTTTGCCTTCTTCTTTAGGGTGACCTCTACCCCGCCGTTTCCGAGGGTCCCGCCCGAAACCTTGTGCGTTACTGCAACGTCTCCGGCTGTCTGGCTTTCCTCTTCCAGACGAATCGAATTGGTCGCTACGATGACTTCCGCTGGGTACCCCGAAGGAGCTGTGGTCGAGCTGCTGACCCGCTGCTGCACTTGAGCACCGAGCTTTCCGCGGCATCAGGCTCTGGCTCCGATGGGGTCGAGCAAGCTGCAAGACCAACAGCCACTAGGGCTAGAACAGACCGGCAAGCCAGGCTCGGGCGTTCTGTTGTACGTTCAAGGGAGGAAAATAGACGATTCAGCATAGGTTGATCAGGTCGCAACGGCACTGCGCCGCCCGCTAGCCGCGGCGGCATGTAGGAGAATTAGCGGGGAACTAACGCTCGATGTCGCTCCCAGATAACAAACGGAACGTCGATCTACAATTCGTAAATTCAACGAACTTGGAACGCACCCGTGACGGGGCATAGCCCCCCCAATCCTAGTCCGTAGTTCCCCCGACAAAGCGTTGAGCACTCGGCCTAAAAGCGGGCATTTCTCCTAGGATTTTAGCACTTCTGACTACGCACTATTTCCGAAACACAACGGACGTATTCGCTCCAGAGTCGCATAACGCTCTGGCAGCAATGCTGAGCGATGGTCGAGCTGAGTCAGATTCGGGTAAGGACTCCGACACCACACTGCACAAACGACGCTGCGACCCCGTAGCCTTGATCCGAACAAGAGCTCATCAGTTGTGGTCGCTCGTAGCAAGCTAGACCCGACTCCTCCCTGCCGCGCGGCTAGTCGCGATAACTGCTTTGGCGCTAGGCTAGCCGGTGGCGAGCAAGTGTTTGGCGATGACCAGGCGCTGGATCTCGCTAGTGCCTTCGCCGATCTCACACAGCTTTACGTCGCGGAGGTAACGCTCCACTGGGTGTTCGCGCATGTAGCCGTGGCCGCCTAACACTTGCATCGCCACGTTGCAGGCTCGGGTGCCGGCTTCGCTCGCGAACAGCTTCGCCATGGCGGCGTCCATTGCGTAGGGCTCGCCGTCATCGGCTAACTCGGCGGCTCGATAAATCATACGCGCGCCAGCATCGAGCTCTACCTGGGCTTGGGCGAGTTGGTCCCCCACTGCCGCGTGTTGACCGATGGGCACTCCGAAGGTTTTGCGCTGCTTCGCGTAGCCGACCGCGTAGGCGATCGCCCCTCGACCCAGACCGATCGCCATGGCTCCGATGGAGATCCGCCCCCGATCGAGAATGCGCATGGTGTCGATGAAACCAGCATTCGCCTCGCCGAGACGCTGCTCGTCCGAGAGGCGCACGTCGTCGAAGTGTAGCTCGGCGGTATCGCTGGCCCGGCAACCGTACTTCTTGAGATGCGACGAGACGGAAAAGCCTGGCGTACCGGCGTCTACAATAAACGCCGTGATGCCTTTGGCCGCCGATACATCGGGATCGGTCCGCGCCAATACAACGCAAAAACCGCATACTGAGCCCTGGGTGATGAAGGTCTTGCTGCCGCTCAACACCCAGTCGTCTCCGTCGCGACGGGCTCTTGTACTCAGTGCTGCGCTATCGGAGCCAGAGCCCGGCTCGGTCAGGGCCCAGGCTGCCAACCACTGCGCGCTAGCCGCGGGGGGGAGGTAGCGCGCTTTTTGCGCTTTGGTTCCACAGCTGAGAATGTGCCCGGTGCCCAAACCGTTGTGGCTCGCTACCGTTAGGGCGACGGAGCCGCAGGTGCGGGCGATCTGTTCCACGGCCAGGGCGTACTCGACGGTGCCTAGGGCTGAGCCGCCGTATTCTTCAGGGATGCGAATGCCCATCAGGCCGAGTTCCGCCAAGCGGGGCATCAGCTCCTGGGGAAAACGCTCTTCTTCGTCCCAGGCGGCGCAATGGGGCGCGATTTCTCGCGCGCAAAAATCACGGATGGTGTCCCGCAACAAACATTGGTCCTCGGTGAGTGCCACTGGAGTCAGTCTGTCACAGCGCCGGAGTGGCGCCAGCATCTCAGGGATCCGTCGACCCTTCCAGCAGCGGTCGAAGCCGGCGGAGCTTTTCTCGCCAATCGATGCTGGCCTGCTCGCGATCGGGCTGGGACATGCCGGCTTGCAAAGCGTAGCTTTCGTCCCCCACTGCAAAGACCACAGATCGCCGCCTGGAGATGGCCCATTCTACGAACGGCTGATCGCCCCCGCCGAGGCGGAACCGCAGCACAGGGAATGGGGAATTTTTCGGGGATTTTGCCCGAAACTCCCGCTTGATCGTGTTGATGACGTCCTTGGCAGAATCCTCATCTTGGCGAGCTATGGCCACCACTCGATAGCGTTTCTTTCCAACCCGGTAATAACCCTCGGCGCCTCCGCCGGAACCTTGCAGTCCGAAGAGACCGTCGGTGCGATAGACAACCCCGAGATCGATACGTTCCTCAGCCGGTAAAGCACGGACCGATGCCGGCAGCCCGACGCCCGGCGGCAGGGCGTCCGCGATACGCGAGGCAATTTTCGGCAACGCTGCATCCGACAGTTTTACAATTGCTGCAGGGGTTTCGGCGATGCTGTCGTAGCGCAGCTCGACGAGGTATTTTTCGCGCCACAGGTAGGCGATACCGCTCCCGAGGGCGCCCGCTCCGGCAACGCTCATCTTTCGAACCGTGGTTAGAGCTGGATCCGAGGACGCGGTGACCCGCTTGCTGAAAAATGCGAACGCGCCTTCGGTTGATGAAAATTTGGAAAGCCGAACATCAACGGTGTCCGCGGATTGGCCGGCGACATATCGCACGTTCACCACTCGTCGCAGCCCGTGCGCTTTGTAACTCTCGCACTCGCCGTTCAGGAGCTGCAGGCATACATCGTCCAGATTCCAGCGGGCCCCGGCTCCGTACACCCGCGTGTCGTAATTGCGATCGATACAAAAGCTGGCGACCGTTCGCGGAAAGTACGCTTGGGTTTCCGTGTCGCTGACTTCGCCTCCGCCGCTCGCGCAAACGTCGCCGGCAGCGCTCGCGATGGGTGGCGGGACCGCCCCGGGTTCGGGCTCCGTGTTGCCCCGACAAGCGATGCCGAGCGCAAGAACGCCAATCGAGCACCAAATGGCTGAGCCGG
This sequence comes from Polyangiaceae bacterium, assembly GCA_013214025.1. Classification (GTDB taxonomy): domain Bacteria; phylum Myxococcota_A; class Polyangia; order Polyangiales; family Polyangiaceae; genus JABSRN01. The sequence goes on along the minus strand of JABSRN010000011.1, from coordinate 130,993 downwards.
GGAGGGCTGAGCTGGGCACGGATGAGCTGGGCACGGGCAAGACGTTTCAGTAACCGCCCTGGGCGGCGCCGCCTAGTACCGGGGGCTTGCGCCTCCAGCACTGGGAGTGGCGGGTCGAACTGGACACCGCCGAGATCCGTCGGCCTGCCGGATGGCGGATAGACCGGGTTGGGGGCATTTGGGGGTGGTCGCTCAAGCGCTCTAGGTGTGTGAATTGCTTACCTTTATACACCCGAGCTTATATACGCACCGGAGCGCCCGCGAACGGTTTCGGGACCCCTCGCGGGGTGCGGCCGACGGCTCCCAGAGGGCTGCCTGGTACGCAAACTTTTCACATCGCCGCAAAGGTTGCTGAGCCCGCCCCGACCATGAGCTGAAATTGCCTGAAAAAACGCAGGTATGGGATACTCAAAACGGGCACAGCCCTTGCTCTAGGTACTTCCAGAGCACCCTGTGCACGGGGGCACTCAGTTCCGTCTCCCGGCCCCCCGCGGAACCCATCTCCAGCCAAGCAGTCCCTTGCCAGTGTCATTCATCCGCCGTCCCCCCACCCGCCAGCCGTCCAGCCAGCGCGGCTTCACCCTAATTGAACTGATGACCGTCGTCGCGCTTGTCGGGGTGGTCTCGATGCTAGCCGTGCCCGGCGGTGTGAAACAGATGCAGGACCACAACGCCCGCCGATTTGCCGGCGCGTTCGCCCAGCGTATCCAGGGCGCCAAAATGCGCGCCATGGGGCGTGGGGCTGCGGTCAGGGTTCTCATCAATACCGGCACTGGACAACTCACCATCTCGGAAACCGTCGCCCAGGGTGAGCCCTCCGGCACCTGCCTGATACCGACTAATAGTTGCCTACGCGGCAATTGGGATACCGGAATGAGAACGGTGGGGAGCTACGGAATGGATGACAATCTCACGATGTCTGTTAGCGGCTTCGCAAGCCCCCTCGATGCCCTGACGCAAAAGTCCGTCGAAATTTGCTTCACCCCCACCGGGCGGACCTTCCAGCGTTACGACGCCCTCGCCGGCGACCCTATGGAACCGCTGAAACAATCACCCATCTTCCACATCAAACACGTCGCCGGACAGCAGGTTCGACGTGTCATCGTATTGCCCACCGGTACCACCCGATTCCACTTCTGAGCATGATGCGCGACACACAATCCCGACCGTCCCCGCCACTGTACTCTGGCCGACGGTGCCGCAGCCGCGGCTTTACGTTGATCGAAGTGATGCTGGCCATTGGCATCATGCTGATTGGGTTGGTGGGCATCGTCAGCATGCAGCGCATCAGCGTGGATTCGAACCGCCATGCCAAGAACCTGGCGATGGCGAATCGAATCGCCCAGAGCGCCATGGAGATGCTCATCGCTGATTCCCTGGCTTGGGACGCCCAATCTCTTCTGAGCAATACAGTGTACCTAACGAATGTGACCGACGTGAATCCAGGGCCTTGGCTAACCTTCGACTCAAACACAGGCGTCATTTCCTACGATGCCCTCGGTGATCGGTTGGTCGGAACCAGTGCTGGCAGCGTTTATTGTATCAACTATCGGGTCAACCCCATGATGGTGTTACCCATACAGCCCAACGATCCGCCGCCCGTTGAAAACGGCAACCTAATCTTGATGCGCGCAGAGGTGCGGGCGTATTGGCGACGAAACGATTTTGCCACCAGCGTGGGCAACGCCGACCCACTAGACGCCGTCGGCTATTGCGGCTTGGAAAACGCCCCCGACGCCGAGAGTGGACACCACATCGTGCGACTGACCTCAGCGATTGCGAGGCAATTGCAATGAGCTGCGACGCCCGGTTTTGTGACGCCCGGTTTTGCGACGCCCGGGCATGCCGACCCCGGAGCATCGAGCGCCGCCACCGTCTCCGGGAAGCCTCCCGCGGCTTTACCATGATCGAGCTGATGGCAGCCATCGCCGCCGGCATCTTTGTGGCCACAGCGGTGTTCGCCATGGCCAAGGGCGCCACACATTTTTATCACCGCGAAACTCGCTTGGCCAACGCCACTCTGGCAGCGATGGTGGGTTTCGAGCGCCTGCAGTCCGACATCAGTCGAGCGTCCTTCCTGACCACACCCAACTACGCACTCGACCCTAGCGTATGCCGTACCGGCAGCGGCTGGGCGACCGGCAGCACCCAGCTGCAGGGCATCCAGATTGGTACCCCCATCAACACCTATAACCTTCAGGTACTCAACGGCTTTACCCCCCAACGGGTGACGCTCACTGGCAGCTTTGGCTCAATCGAAAAATATGCCGTAGACCGGGTCCTTCTCGAGAGCGGAGTACTCCGAGTCTATCTCGATCCCAACTCCGCAGCCATCGACCGCACTTTGGGGCCCGACTCCGGCGACCTCGCGTCGTATGAGCCCCTCGAAGGCATCTTCTTGCCAGGTAGAGTGCTTCGAATCGTAGACGATGCGGGGCGCCAACACTTTGGGCGAATCACCGGATTCGACGCGCAGCCAGGCGACCCCGCCGCCAACCCCTTCGTTTCGGTGAGCACCACCAATCCGACTATCACTTATCGCCCCGTGGATCCCCTCACCCCCTGCGCGCTCTCCGAGGGCGACACTTGGACGGCCAACGTGGTGGACCGCATCAGCTACGAAATCGGCTCCTTGGACAACGTCTCGCCGCCCGCCCCGGGCCTGCCGGCTCACTTGAACAACCCGGCCTTCAAAAACCAGCAGCCCTACAATTCCAGGGACGGATTTGATCGAACGGACTTGATCCGCCTGGCCTATTACCTCGACGATGGCGGCGCAGAGTACAAAGTCGCCAACGATCCCGACACCGATGAAACCCGAGAGATCATCACGGAGTACGCCGTCGATCTGCGGCTGACGCCGTTTACCCGCGCCCCCGGGGCGGCCATCGTGCCGCAACCCGGCGCCACCGCTCAACAGATCCAAATGGTGCGAGTGGAACTGGGTGTGCGCTCTCGGGGCGCTGACAGCTTGCTCGGCCTAGCAAATGACTTTCGCTTCTTGCTCCGCGCCGCTCCGCCCGCAGGAGGGCGCTCTCATTTCGCTCGCATCCGTTGGATGAAGTCCGACATTGTCCTCAAGAACCAATCGAATTTGCCATGGCCCTGATGCTAATGCCCTTTACCCGGCGGCCCCGCCGCCACGCCAGCCAACGGGGCATGGCGCTTATCCTCGTCGTGCTGGTGGTCTCGATTCTGTCGTCCCTCGGCATGTACGCCATCACCACCGTGGCCAAGGTGGATGCCGCCGCCGGCCACAACCGCCAAGCCTTGCAGACTCACTACATCGCCGAGCTAGGCGCCCGCAGCGCCATCGCCTATTTTAGTACGGTGCAGCCGTCAACGGTGTTTCAGACCGCGACCACAAACACCACCGCGGAGTGCGCCGCCAATATGGGCAGCGCCGCGGCTCGGTCCTGCGTCGCGGTCAACAGCGATATCATTTTTAAGTCCACCACTGCCGCCATCCGTTCCCCCGTAACCGGTACCGGTAGCCTCATCAACCCTTTGGGCGGAACACTGGAAGGGCTCGTCCGGGTGGAAGCCACAGAAGTATTTCAGGCTGGGGAAATCCCAGGCATGGCGGTCAAGGGTACGGCCAACGCCATGACCACCGCCATCGCAACTATCACCGCCACCGGCGTGGTGTCACCCGCGGCACCCGCGGCAGCAGCCAACAACTGTCCCCACGCCGCTGTAGCGAGCCGACAAAGCCTTCGCGTCCATATCACCATGTGGCCGATCCCCGGGCAAAAGTGAGGGGTTGAGGAAATCATGAGAGTTCAGTCACGAGTATCCAGCGCGGCCCTGTTCTTGGCCGTCGTCGGCTCCGCCGCCACAGCCACAGCCCAAGCTCCGCCGCCCAACCTCTTGTTGTTGGTCGATACCTCCGGGTCGATGGAACAAAAGGCGGACGGCAGCGGTTTCCCCATTTGTGCGCCGGGCGATCCGACTCCGGGTGCCAACGAGACCAGCCGCTGGATCGACCTGGTCCAGGTGTTGACGGGTTCCGTGGTGGACTACAGCTGTTGGGCCCAGGACCGCTCCAGCGAAGAATTCAAGAAAGAGTACACGCTCGTTAACAACGCGGCGGACCAGCTCGAGATACCCTACGACACGGGTTACTTGAACCCCTATCACCGGATGCTGAGCGGAACCGCTCCCGATGTGACTACCCCCGGTCCCAACGCCCTTCCGCCGGACAACAAACCCTACCAGTTCCCGTCCTGTGCCATCGGAAACTTCCCCGTCGTTCTGTCGGGTCTGGATGATATTCTGGTGGACCACGATAGCCTGGTAGATCCTTGCGCCGCGCCGTTCAGTCAAGAGCAAAATGGCCTGCTGGATTCTTACCGGTCCTTGGTGCGTTTTGCCTTCATGTCCTTCGACAGCAAGACCAAGCCGGGAACCGGCATGACCCCCGAGGGGGATATACCGACCGGGGCGCTAGACTTGAACTCAGGCGTCAACGGCTTGTGGAGCTACTATGACTTTACCGGCAACAGCGTCACTGGACGCCCCACCAACTGCACAAAGGACGCGGCTCACGAGGTCGGCTGCCGTAACTCGGTAGCCCCCCCCTGGGAAGGCCGACTGGTGAGCTTCGGCGATCCGGACACCGGCAGCACTCTCGCCGCTGAAAGCCGCAACGCCGAAATCCAGAGCATCCTGCTGGCCATGCGTCCTTACGGCGCCACGCCCATCGACGGAATGATGAACGATGCCCGACATTTTCTATGGGAAGACGACCGGGACGACCCCCGGGACTCCAACATCTCCTTCGGCCCCTGGGGCAACGGCACCAACTCCGACGAGGACGCCAAGAGCGAGTGCCGAGCGACCCATATCATCCTACTCAGCGACGGCGAGCCGAACCTCAGCATGCGCCCCGCCTGCGAGATCGCCCTGCCGACACCTCCCGGCACTAGGATAGACGTACCCGACGGCGGCGTAGTCGAACCCTACGCGGTCAGCTGTATTCATGACATTTGCGACCAGACCGATTCCACGGCGCTAGACGAAGGTTGTGACATCGGCGGCGACCCGGACCTAGAGAGCTGTGTCACGGATATTTGCAAGGGCGTGCCCAGCGTTCTTGGTGGCGCTAAACATCTTGGCTGCTGCGGCGGCGTAGACCCCATCAACCCGGCCTGGAATGATTGGGCAACCGGCTACGTCGGCGGGTTTTGTGGGCAATTGGCCACCTCGTATCCCAGCTGCGCGTTCACCTGCCAGGATCCCGGCGAGCTGTCCCCCGGCATCTGCCCCTACGAAGACACAGCTCCCGAAGTCGCCGCCGATCTGTTCGCCGGCACCAATGGGAAATACCCCGTCACCACCTCGGTCATCGGCTTCGGTCTCAAGAGTGTGGAAGTACCCGGGGGCAGCTCCAGCGACGCCGGTGCTGTAGACGCCGGCGATGGCGGCGTCTACAGCGAAACCCTCTGCGAGGATCTCACGAACTCTGACTGCTCGGAAGAAAACCAAGCGTTGAGCGCGCCGCTCCGGGCCTGTTGCGCGCTCAACGACATCGCCGAAAACGGCGGCACGGAACATGCAATCTACGCCGAAAATTCGAGCGATTTGTTCGTAGCGCTCAACGAGATCCTGTCGGCCATCTCCTCGACCCCCGCTAGCCGCACGTCCGTCGCCACGACGGGCGGCGGGGCCCTAGGAGGCGGCGGCTTCGGCTCCGCAGCTCGCTTCAAATCGGGGTTTCGCGCTGACGCCTTCGGGCTGGCGGCGGGGCTGCTGGAGCGTACCCGACTCGAGTGTGTTAATGACGTCCCGGAGCACGCCCCCTACAGCGAACCCGATGGTGACAACTACGCCGACGAAGTGAACAACAACCCCGGCAAGCGAAGCTATTACACCGTCTATACGGACCTAGACCTCCCCGCCCTGACCGCCCGCGCGCATGGGCCCGGTCAAGGCGGGCCTGACTTCGACGGCCTGGGCGCCCAAGGACTTGATCCAAACACCCGAGTTGAAGGACAAAACGCCGCAGCCTTCGTCGCCAGTGTCTCAGCGAAGCCGGAGGCCATGGCCATTATCAGCAGTGACTGCCCCGATCTCGGCACTGACAGCGAGTGCGCCAGACGCTTCCTCAAGTGGTTTGTAGGGGCGAACGTGCCCAAGAAGGAGTTTAGCCGGTGCAGGGACAGCGTCTGCAACTTGATGGGCGGCATCTACCACTCGACGCCCCAGGTGGTCGCCGGTCGGCCTTCGGAAGCGCTACCCTCCGCTCACTACCAAAACTTTGTAACGGCGCGAGTCGGCGCCAAGCGTCCCAGTATGCTCTACACGTCGACACTGGACGGAGTCTTTCACGGCTTCATCGTGGCACCGATGGCGCCCCACATCGACGACGACGTGGCCAGAGGCGAAAGCGGCAGCGTGATGCACGAGCGTTTCGCGTTCATCCCTCCGGTGGTGCTTCCGTGGATCAAGGCGGAATACCCCAACGTACCCCGAGAACTGCTGGATGGTGTCTCGGTGATTCAAGACGTGGTTTGGGACGGTAGTGACACCGACATCCGAACCGCGGACAGCGACGAGGCTGGGAACGCCGACTACAAACTCCAACGATCCCGGGGAGACATAGCTGCGGGGGGCAGTTTCCGTACGGTGATGGTGCAGGCCTTAGGTCGCGATATCAGTCCCTCGGGCTATTTTGCTGTAGACATTACGGAGCCCGACAAGGACGGGCGCACGGGCAATGAGAGCGGCCCGCGCATGCTGTGGCAAATCACCACCGCCGGGGACGACATCAACAGACCCTTGTTTGGCCGCGGCGGTACCGCCACGCCGCTGATCACTTCTGTGCTCATCCGGCTGGACAACGATACCACTCCCTCCCTGGTGCCGGTGGCGATCCTTCCGGGGGGCACCGGCGGCGGCGTGATGGCAGACCAAGGCGCTTGTCCTGCATTTGTACCCGGCCCTGACCCGGTGACGATGATGGAGTCCTCCGCTCCGTCCGCCTCCAGCATCACGCCCCGCGCCTCGCTGACAACCCTGCCGTGTTTTGACGACAACTCCAAAGAGGCGCGCTCCATCAGCATCGTGCGTCTAGACAACGGCCGGCTACTGCGGACCTTTCGGGACAAATCCCACGTTTCCCGGTTCGGCGGAACGGCGATTCCGTCGATGGCAAACATCCCCGACGAGCTGATCGGCGCGTTGGAAGTTAGTATCCCCGCCCCCATCACCGGGCGACCCATTGGTTATCCGGCAGGTACCGGTGCTGCGGTAGAGCGAGTCTTCGTTGGAGACGCGGCGGGTCGATTGTTACGGCTGGATCTCACCGCCGACGACCCCACCAACTGGAGCATCCAGACCTTTTGGGACGTCTATCACGCCGGCGGCCCGACCAGTAAACCCATCGCCATGGCTCCGGTGCTGAGCACTGACGACCAGGGTCGCATCACCATCGCGTTTGCGACAGGCGACGTCGATTCCCTAGGAGGCAGCGGGCACCACGTTATTTCGCTCACCGAAGTCCTGGATCCGAGTGACAATTATAAGGTAACGGCCGTGCTCAACTGGGACGAAGCCCTGGACACCAACGAACGGGTGATGGGGCCACTCACCCTGTGGAACGAGCAGCTGTTCTTCGCCACCACCGCCCCGAGCGACGGCGCCGCTTGCTCCAGCGCCGGTGACTCCAAAGTGTGGGCGCTGCATTACATTGATACCGCTCCCAACGACAACGCCATTCCCGTCGCATCCGACGGCTATCCCAGTGGTGACCCCACCCATGGCGGTTTCCCCATGTACCAAGGCAGCGATGGTAGCGGCGGCGCCGAGTACTTCAAGAACAGCATCCACGCCTCAGAGAATCCCGAGGAAGGTGTGGTCTTTGGTGTCGGCGTGGATCGGACCCTGACCTGCATGGACCCCACTGCCGGAGAACTTGGAGATCCCTACTTCGGCAGCGGTGCCGTGACGGACATGGCCGTGAGCACCCCGGGTCAGTTCACCCTCACGATCCAGGGAGATGCCCCCGCCGGCGGCCCCGGGGCTGGCGGCGGCCCCTCACTCGGCGGCCGAAACATTGCCCTCGCCCAGCCCCAAGCGACGATTCGCGTGGATTCCTGGGCCGCAGTCGTCGAGTGAGTCTGGGATCCAGCGCGGCCGACGGGGCCTGAACCCTATGTTCAGCGTGCGTCGACCGGCTGCTCGGAGCCGCCTCCGGGACAACCGAATCCCCCAGAGATTGCACTACCAGTCATTCTCGATGCTGATACTTCTGCTTCTCAGCCATACCCGCTACGGTCGCCCGATGCTGCCACCTCGCCTCCTGGCTGCCCTGCTCTGCTTTTGCCTGCTTGGCCTAAGCGGCTGCAATAAAGACGAGCTGATAAAAGCAGGACCTAGCCAGGACCGACTGCTGAAGCGCGAAAAACCGACCACCCGAGAGGAAGTGTTCGGGCTCATCTTGCCCCCGTGGATCAAGATCCGCCAGGTCTTCAAAAAGCGTGCGTGGCTAGAGACTCACTACACACCCGAGAAAACAGCGAACTACATTCGCAAACACATTTCAGCTTCTCGCGTGGAAACCTCTGCCGCCGGCACGATATTTCCGTCCGCCATCATCTTGCGGGACACCAAGCGGCGCCCCTTCCGCATTAGCATCCGGCGACGCAGCACCAAATACACCGAGATCCGATTACGGGATCTCTCGAGGATCCCGGGGCCACCCATGACCGAGAAAGAGGCCTTCAAAGCCGCAGGCATGGACGAAAACGGCGTGCGCATCGACGAAGATACGCTGCAGTAGAGCCCTGCCGCGCCCCCTTAGCATTGTCGTCCCTGCAGATCCCCGGTAGCCCCTGGGGGTGACCGACGACCAACGCCAGACGCCCCTCCACGCCATTCACCTCACTCACAAGGCCCGGATGGTCCCTTTTGCCGGCTGGCACATGCCGGTGCAATACGCCGGGGTCAAAGCTGAGCACTTAGCCGTGCGCTCGGCGGCGGGCCTGTTCGATGTCTGCCACATGGGCGAGCTGGTGGTGCGCGGCGACGGGGCTGCAGCCGCCGTCAACAGACTGGTCACCAACGATCTCGGTCGTATCGAAAACGGGCAGGCCATGTACACCTGCTGCTGCAACGAAGAGGGCACGATCCTCGACGACCTGATCGTCTACTTGCGCAGTCCGACAGACGTGCTCATCGTTTGCAACGCATCCAACCGCGACAAAATCGCCAAACACTTCGAAGCGAGCTTGGACAAGGGCGTCGAATTCAACGACATCAGCGACCAGACGGCGCTGTTGGCTCTGCAGGGGCCGAAAGCTCTGGAGATCCTCAACGCGGCCGGGACCGGTGACGCCAATATAGCCAAGAGCATCGGACAGTTTCGCTTTGCTGACGGTCCGGTGGCGGGCATTGACTGCACCATCGCTCGCACGGGTTACACTGGAGAAGACGGCGTGGAATTGTTCTGTGACGGTGTGGACGCTCCGGCACTTTGGAAGGCCTTGATGAAGGCTGGCGAGCCTTTGGGTTTGGTCCCGGCCGGACTCGGGGCTCGGGACACATTACGCCTGGAAGCGCGACTCTCGCTCTACGGAAACGATATTGACGAGACCACCAACCCGCTGGAGGCCGGCCTGGGCTGGACCGTGAAGCTAAAAAAGGATGCCTTTGTCGGAAAGTCCGCCCTGGAAAGCATCAAAGCGGAAGGATCCAAGCGCTGTTTTGTCGGCTTCGAAATGACCGGCCGGGGAATCGCCCGCCACGACTACCCAATTTTGAATGCCGCCGGCGAAAAGGTCGGTATTTGCACCTCCGGCGGCCCGTCGCCCACCCTCGGCAAGAGTATCGGAATGGGTTACGTGCCGAAGGAAATGGGCGCTGTGGGCACGGAAATCCTGGTGGATTGCCGGGGCAAACAGATCCCCGCGAAAGTCTGCAAAACGCCCTTTTACAAGCGCCGCGTGGCGGGCTAACAAGTCCCTTTCCCTGGGGGATCGAGCGCTAGCCGCTGACCCAAAAGCAGCGCCGATCCAAAAGCAGCACCCGCCCACAGCGGCCGCTGACGCCGAACTCGAGAGCAATCAAAATGAGCGAAACGAAGACCGACCGGAAGTACACCACCGACCACGAGTGGGCACTGTCCGAAGACGGCAGCATCCTCATCGGCATCACGTCTTTCGCGGTGGACCAGCTGGGGGACATCACCCTGGTGGACATCGACGTCGGCGAGGGAGACACGGTAGCCGCCGGCGCCGCCTTCGGAACCATCGAGAGCGTCAAGACACTGAGCGATTTGTTCGCCCCCATGTCCGGCACAGTCATCAAGATCAACCCGGCCCTCGAAGAAGAGCCCGAGACCATCAACGATGATTGCTGGGGCAGCGGCTGGATGATCGCCATCAAACCCGACGACGAGGGCGCGCTCGAAAAATTGCTCGACGCCGACGCCTACGACAAACACCTCGCCGACTCCGACCACTGATCGCCTGCGCGACTCCCCGCTCTGCCAACTCGGCGCACCAGCGGAATTCGCGAAGGGCCCCTTCAAGGACCATCCCCAATCGATGCGTTACCTGCCCCATACCGATGACGAAATCACCGAGATGCTCCGCATCATCGGTAAAGAGTCCGTAGACGATCTGTTCGTTGGCATCCCCGAGGAAGCCCGCATGAAGGGGGATCTCGATATCCCCGCACCCATGGCGGAGGCGGACTTGATGCGCCACCTTAAGAAGCTCGGATCCAAGAACCAGCAGCCTCAGATGCTCTCGTTTTTGGGTGCTGGCTGCTACGCGCATCACATCCCGCCAGCGGTTGACCAGCTCTTGCTACGTAGCGAGTTCTACACGGCCTACACGCCCTACCAGCCTGAGGTGGCGCAAGGCACGCTCCAGGCCATTTGGGAGTTCCAAACCGTCGTGAGCGAGCTGTACGGCCTGCCGCTAGCCAACGCCAGCATGTACGACGGCGCCAGCGCCACCGCCGAGGCAGCGCAGATGGCGCGGCGGCTCACCAAGCGCGACACGGTACTGGTCAGCGGCTGTGTGCACCCCAACTACCGGGAAGTCACAAAAACCTACTTGTCCGGTCGATCGCCGGACCACTACGCCGATGTTGCCGTGGGCAGCAACGGCGCGTGCGACTTGGACGCCATCCAGGCCGCACTCAACGACAACGTGGCGGCGGTGGTGGTGGGTTACCCCAGCTTCACCGGGCAGCTTCGGGATCTGACCCCGCTGGCGAAAATGGTGCACGACGCGGGCGCTTTGCTCGTCGCATCCAACAGCGAGCCCTACGCGCTGGCTCTAGCGAAAGCGCCCGGACAAATGGACGTGGACATCGCCGCCGGCGAAGGCCAGGCCCTGGCGAGCCCGCCCAATTATGGCGGACCCTACGTCGGTCTTTTCGCCTGCCGGCACGACCGCAAGTTTCAGCAGCAACTGCCCGGACGGGTCTGTGGCGAGACAAAAGACGTGGACGGCAAACGCGGCTTTGTATTGACCCTGTCCACTCGCGAGCAGCACATCCGCCGGGAGCGAGCCACCAGCAATATTTGCACAAACCAGGGCCTGATTGCCCTGAGCCTGCTCATCCGCACGAGCATGCTCGGCAAAAAGGGCTTTCGGCTAGTAGCAGAGCAATGCTTAGCGAAGACACGTTATCTGCGGAGTGCCATCCTCAAGCTGGACGGCTATGAATCCGGCACCACTGGACAGCTTCCGGTCTTCAACGAGTTCTGCGTCAAAGTCCGCGGGGACGACGCCGCCAAGGTGTGCGCCTCAGCTGAAAAGGCGGGCATCGTCGCCGGGCTCGACATGGGCCGTGTGGATCCCGAACGTCGTGACCAGTTGCTTATCGCCGTCACCGAACAGCACACCCGCAGCATGCTGGACGAGCTAGTGGCAGCCCTCAGCAGCATTTAGCCCCATCCTTTCTAACGCCGCCGGCAACTTCAATAGCTACGCTCTACTGCGCGGCGACATACTGCGCAGACGGCTCGCACAGCGCAGTTGGCGGCCGCCGGCGTAGGCTATACTCTGACGTGTGGTGGCCCCCGAGACCGACAGTGCAGGCTCGTGGAAACAGCGCGCAGTAGACGACTGGGCGCCGTGGGCGATGGCGGCCGTATGGGGTGCCCTCGCCGTCAGCACAGCAGAGCTGGCGCTCACCGCCTCGGCGATGCCGTCGCTGATCTCCCAGGCCACAGGCTTTGTCGCCACCGCCCTGGTGACCACTCAGATATTTGGCGTCATCGCCGTGCCCACGGCCATTCTGGCCTCCGTCGCCAGCCGGACGCGCCTTTGCCAACGAGCTCTGCCCGCCACCAGCCAAAGCCTGGCCATAGTGGTCGCTGTCGCCTTCGGTGTCGCTTTGTATCAGCTACCGCTGCGCAGTCTTAGCGAGTCCCAAGTAGATTTCCGCCAAACCTTTCTGGGTCTGCAAAGTGTCGCCTTCGTCGCCATCGTGACTCTGGTTGTCCTCAGCTATGGGCTCGCCGAGAAACAGTTCGCGATTCTCGGCCGGCGCTTTCCCAAAGCCCTGCCTGCTCGCCGCTGCCTCGCGTGTGTATGGCTACTCGCCAGTGCCGCTAGCCTGGCCGCGGGGCACTATGTATTCGCCCCCGTGCACTTGGTGACTCTGGCGGCGGGGGCCGGAATGGCTGCGACCGCGATGAGCGTCATCGGTTGTCGATTGCTGTTGGCCCCCGGCGGGCAATCTCGGCAACTCGGGATCGCCGCTTTCGCCCTCGGTGCATTGCTGCTGCAACCCCTCGGCGCCCACCCGCACGCGCGGTTTCACTTGTTCCTAGCGGCGTCCACCAGCGGGCCCATCGCCTCGCACTTGCGCCAGCTGAGCGACCGAGACCATGACGGGGCGGCCCCCAGCTGGCTCGGCGGCGCCGATTGCGACGATAGCGATCCCCATCGTGGACCGGGACAGCGCGAGATCCCCAGCGACGGCATCGACCAAGACTGCCGCGGAGGGGACGCCCCGCCCCAAGCGACCTTGCCCTCTCCTGCGTTCTTGGCAGACTGCGCTCCCGCGGCAGAGCGATCATTATTGCTCCTCACCATCGATGCCATGCGCACCGATGCGCTCACGCCCGAGCTGATGCCGGCGCTGAGTCAATTCTCCGCCGGCGCTCTTCGCTACGACCGAGCCTACGCGCCCAGCACCATGACCATTCCATCCATGGGCAGCGTATTCAGCGGGCGAGCGGTCTCGGACTTGTACGGCAGCAACGCCTTGGTGGGGCGCGACGCCCAGACCGATCGAACATTGGCCGAGATACTGCGCGCTGCGGGTTATTCGACCCTGAGCGTGAACTGGTACCCTCTGAATGCCTTATCTCATCGCGGCTTTCAATCTGAGAACCCAAGGGTCGTGGACGTTCAGCCCACCAAGGGACAGCTGCTCGCCGCCACCATCACCGCGACCACTCGACAGTTCATCAGCGAGGCCAGCGGACCCTACTTCGTTTGGGCTCACTATCCGGACGCTCATGCTCCCCATCGCTTGGACGACAACGCACCGGTGGGTTACCCCGTCTCGGCTGACACAGCCTACGAGCGCTCTCTCGAATACATCGACGCGCAGCTGGCGCCCCTGCTGAAACAACTGAACCAGCCAGCTCACCGCAACACGGTGAGCGTGATCACAGCCGACCACGGCGAAGATCTCGGTGACCGGGCACGGCTCGGCCACAGCCCGTACCTATTCGAGGACGTCATCCGAGTACCGTTGCTCGTGCGGGTTCCAGGTTGCGCCGGGCGCCGCATTCAACAGCCCGTCAGCTTGAGTTGGCTCGCAGCTTCGCTTTTGCAGCTCACGGGTCAGGACGGATCCCTCGGGCGCACCCAGTTGCCGGACTCGAACAAGAGTCAGAGCCCGCTGGTAGTCAGCGAAGAAGCTCCGGCCAATCTCAAGTCCTTCAAACGAGCCGCAATGCTCGGCTCGTTGAAGCTAGTGACCGACGTGCAAAATGGCGGGCGCGCACTCTTCGATTTGGACGCCGATCCAACAGAATCAAAAAACATCTACGGGGTGGACGGCGCTAAAACCGACGCCATCGAAGCCGCATACCAAGCCTGGCTCGATCGTCCCCTGTACCCCCAGCAATAAACCCTCTGTACCCCCAGTAATATACCAAGAGCCCCTAGCGAAAGCTGCGCGACTGCCGACCTAACGCTGGTACGGGCTGGGGCCGTCGTGTCCCGGTGACGGGTAGATATTGCTGAACCACGATAGACCCGAGCGCCGGTACACGGTGAGCCGGGCAAAATCGATTCCGAGCACCGCCGAGTAGCCGGGCGTCTCGTCCGGGGCGAAGGTGAAGCCCAGTTGAGCGGTCATTCCCCAAGGCGCGCCCAGAGACAGCGAGCCGGTGTAACCCAGAGGGTCGTTGTCGTCCCAGAGCCTCCAGTAGCCGCCGAGATCTACAGCCGCACCCCAATCGCCGAGGGCATAACCCTGGGTGGCCGTACGGGCCACGAGCATCATGTCCGTGCCCTGGTCGAAATGTGTCTGGAATCGGTAGCCAGCGCCGAAGACAAAACGCCGACGCCCGGAGGATCCGATGCCCGCGTCGATGAGCAGGCTCTCTTGGTCAACGGTCACGTCGCTGTCGCGAAAACTGGACAGGCCACCGCCAACAAACACCCAACTTGTGGAATCTGTGGGTTCAGCCGAAGCCGTCGAGATCCCCAGGAAGCTGGCCAAGATCCCCACGGCCAGACCGGCGCTCGCCGAACGCCAGACTCGGGGACAACGGGGGGCTCTATTTGGCTGCGGTCGAGTCAAAGCCGGGTTGGGCTAACACGGCTCGCTCGGCGCTGCATCGCCTTGTCGTGACTGCAGGATCCTGGATACGACCTCCGAGCCGACCAGCGGGTGAAACAACAGTCCGTTGTGTCCACAATCCGGCACTACAATGCGATCGCCGATGTCGGATAATCCGTCGCCTTTGCCCGTTCGGTCATCCTCTCCGACGAAAGAACAATGGGGGATCGCCGAACGGTCAGCACCCCGGGCCAGCTCCGAAAGCAGGGCGCTCTGGGCTACAAGATCCCGACCCTGCCGCAGCGGTATCCATTTTGCCACCGATGCCCCGCCGAAAGGTGCTCCGAGGGAAAAGGTCTGAACTACCGTAGGAGCCTCGGGACCAGCGGGCAGGACTTGCTGGACGTACCAGCGGACGATGATGCCACCCAGACTGTGTCCAATGAGATGGCAATTCACGCCGGGCGGTAACTCGGCGACCAGATCCCCGAGCCGGATCGCTGCATCTTCGATAGCCAACGCTGGGTTGAGCGTGAGGGAAGCGACCCACACCCGCTCTTGGGCCTCAATGACACGCTTTAGCGGCCGAAACACGCCAGCAGTCGCCAGAGCACCGTGCAGGGTGACCACCACGTCATCCCCGGGCTGAGCCGAAGTGGGTAATTTAGTACGCACATCACGGGGTAACAGAGACGTAGTTTTTGCGAGATCGCGCGCGCCTCGTGATAACCATCTCAACGTCCTTGAACCCACGATAGCGATTCTCGCACGTCACGCGGAATACCGAAATCCGGTATTCAAAAAACCGCCACGGACCCCTCTGAAATTCAGCGTTCCAATGTAGGTCGACCCCGTAGCAAACAGTACTCACCACTACCTCTCAGCCTGCCGCCTCCAACTGTCCCAATGCAACACACACCCCCGACAACGCTCAGCCTTCAGCTACCCTCGATAGCAGTGCGGTCGTTCTCAGCTGTTGCCTGTCCCACTGATTTCTGGCTTCGAGCCTGCTCCTCCGCAGATTATGGGCGTTAGCCCGTCCACACGAAACACACGCCATGCCTCTTCCTCGCCGCGGCACACTGATTGCCCCCGACAAAGCTTTCGTTCACCGAGTCTCGGTGCAAGAAGCGGATATCGATTGGCAGGGTCACACCAGCAACGTGGTATTCGTCCAATGGCTAACGGACGCCGCGAGTGCGCATTCCGAAAGCATCGGGATGACCCGCAACGGCAGCGAACACTTCACGGATCTCATGTGGGTGATTCGCAAACACGAGCTCGAGTACTACTCCTTCGCGGGTCTCGGCGATAAACTCACCATCGTCACCTGGATCGACTCCGTGCGGGGAGCCACAGCCGACCGCTGCAGCATCATCCGCCGAGACGGCGACGACAAACTGATGGTCCAAGCTGTCACCACCTGGGCCATGATCGACACCAAACGAAGCCGCCCGGTCCGGGTACCCAAAGACATGCTGGCCCCCTACGGCTACGATCCCAACCGCCCCCCCAGCGCGCTGCCTCGTTAGACGAACTCGCCTGCACAATCGGGCTCAACCAGCGAACTCGCCAAAGGCGAGCAGCGGCCGAGTCACGCCAGCGGACGCGAGCGCCGAAGACGCAGCCGAACCCGACGCATCGGTGATGTACCGTCAACTGACGCGAGCGCCCCAATCAGCGAACTCGCCAAGGCGAACAGCGGCCGAATCCGCGACAACTGGCGCGAGCGGGAGGACGAACGCACCGCACCTGCACGCGACGTCACATCGACGTATCGGCGATTCACCTGATCTGACGCGAGCGGCGAGCACGCAGCTGAACGCAACGCATCGGCGATGTACGTCAACCGACGCGAGCGCTCCTTTGGCATCGGGCAAGTGGGGCTGGGGCCTCACGCTGCAAGGAACCGCAGGCCGAAGGCCGAGGACCTAGGCAATACAGGTTCGCCGAGCCAGCGTGAACGAGAGAGCGAAGTGACCCACCTTCACCCCCGACGCTCATGATTGATCACAAGTTTGCAGCCTGACCATGTCCAAATGGAAGGCTTCTCCAGTGGCGAGCAAGACTCGTTCACTGGACTCGCCGAAGGCGAGTCAGCGACTGCTTCCGCCAGTGCCCCAGTCCGAACGCTGGAAGTTCGGATTGCTGCCGGCGTAATTCGCGTTTCGGATGTAGCTATTGGTGGCGCCGGCTTCTGTGCTGCTGTCGACCCCGGAAAGGCCACCACCCACGAAGCTGATACCGTCCGGGTACAGATCGAAATCATGATCCTGGATCTCTGCCCGGAAACTCACAGCGTCGATAATGACGTCGCACTCGCCCAAACAGAGGTAAGCCGCGCCTGGGCGACTCGGATCCAGCGCAATACCGGGATCCGGCACCAACACGTCGTCGCCGCTCGCGTTCGCACTCACCACCCAAACCGAGCCGCCACCCGCCAACGTCTGACTCGGCAGCTGCATCGTCACATCCACCCCTAGCCCGCCCGGTTCGTCATCCTCATTGGGCAGCTCGCTGTCGTTTCTGCGGTCGCCGAAATGCACCTCGTAGCCCGAGAGCTCAATCGCGCACTCGGCGCGATTGAGCAAACGCACGAAAGCGTCGGTACCGGGATGCAGCTCTTGGATAACGACGGGGGTGCGCACACCAATGGGCGCGTAGCACCAGTCGGAAGCCACCATGACCGGGGCGGTGCCCTCGAAGGCGACGCGAACCAAGCTCTTCGTCGGTTCGTCGCCGAAGGCTACACCGGTGACCGGGGAGGCGAAGGTCGCGCCGCCCGGTAGCTGATTGGGATCCACTCCGCCGGACAGCTTGTAGCGCAGCCCGTCGAACACGCCGGTGTCACAGTCGTCCTGACATAGCGCTACGGCTCCGTTCGTGCTGCCGCTCATGCGAATGGCATCAGCTACCTCCACGTCCAAGGACGCGCCGGTATCGCCAACGCTCAGGTATTCACCCGGGCCGAGAGTCCCCGCACCCTGAATCGGCACGTCGATTGGATTCTCTCCGATATCATCAAAACGCACGATGACGCCACTGAGATCCAAATCGCACGTCTTGGTGTTCTGCACCACGACGTAATCGGGTTCATCGTTGTTGAACTCCACCAGGCGTAATGCTTCAGAGGCAGTGCAACCGACGTCGACCGTCAGCGAGAAAGCCCCGCCCGGGGGATAGCCGGAATCGTCACCCACCGCGTCTACGACGATGTAGTAGGTCCCTGGCGGCACGTAGGCATATTCCAAGATCTCACCACCACCACCGGAATCCGGCGCGGGGGAAGTGACGTCCGAGCAATGGCTCAGCCCTGAAATTTCGGGAGGCAAACCGCCAACGTCGGCGCAGGGATCGGTGCGCAGCCTGAGGATACCGTCGAACTGATCGGTGAACAGGGTGATCTTGAGTCGTGCGGGCACATCAAGGTTGAGGGCGTAAATTCTGTCGGCGCCGGCGCCCACCGAGTTGCCTTCGCAATCCGCGGCATCGATGCCGCTGGGTTCCTCAAAGGTCGTGTAGCTAGTGGCATTCCACTTACCGTCCCCGTCGGGATCCGACAGCGGGAGGATCACGCCACAGCTGCTCTGAAAGGTGCAGCTGGCGCTGCAGCCGCTGCCGCCGCTCGGGCCCGTATCGCAATCCTCATCGCCCTCACGGACGTTGTTGCCACACGCTTCCCCTGGGGTCCCGCTGTCTGGAACTGTCGCGTCACTACCGCCATCGGCGCTACCGCCGCTGCCGCCGGTATAGCTAGGGGCACCACCGGTCGACAGGCTGCCGCCCACCGATAGGCTGCCGCCCGTCGTAAATAGGGTACCGCCGGTCGCGGTCGAGCCGGCCATAGCGCTCGAGCCACCGGTGCCCGTGGTGTTGTTATCGTTGCCGGAGCTGGAGGTTTCTTCCCCCCCACATGCGACGGCGATAAAGGCCAGTAGTCCAACTGTAACTAAGGGTTTCGACAGATATTTCAAGGGGGCTTCCTCCGTTGCCGCGCGCAGCTGGGTCTACGACGCGCGGCTAGCCGCGTCCATGACTAGCCGTCGCCTTCGGCGAGTTCGCTGCTCGAGCGTGATGGCACGATCGCTGCGCTCTCTCGTCCAACCTGTTTGCAGCGCGGGGCCGCGAAGAAGGCCCGGGCAAATCCAGACTGTGACAGGACTCGGATAGACCGGCGCCGCAACTTTCTTAGCTTACTCCAATCCAGTAGCAGCGAACGCCCATGTGACCACCCGATTCGCTGGCGAGCTACCGTTTATTCACTAGTTGGCTCGAGCGCCGCCGGCGACTCGTCCGACTCCGGGCTCTTGTTTTCAAGATCTGCCAAGCGTTCTGCCAACGCACGAATCGTCAGCGGACTGCAGCCCTCCGCCTTGTTGTTGACCATCACGTACATGACCTTGTCGAGCTTCAGAGACTCCGCAACAAAACGCGCGGTATCTTCGCGCATTTTGGGTTGGGGGGACGCCAAGCGATTGAAGGGTTCCAGTTCTTCTTTTCGATCGGCATAGCGTTCGCCCGGCGGAATCAACAATCGGACAACACAAAAATCGGCAGTCAGAATTCCGGGCAACTGCGCCTGGGTGCCGACATCCGGCATTTGCTCCCAGTGGTTCAACACGTGGGCCACACCGTGACGCCGGAGCACGTCCAAGTACCGCGGCGTCATCAGCTCCCGGTTCCGCAGCTCCACCGCAAACTCGAACTCGGAGCTCACGTTGGAAAAGAACCGATCGAGCTGATCGGCAAATTGCCGCGCTGAGGGCCGAAGCGCCACCGGCATGGGAGAGAACTGTAACAAGACCGGACCGTGATGCTGCCTCGCCGACCCGATGGGCGCGAGCACCAGGGCTTCGAACTCCGAGGCGTTCAGATACAGTTGGTTGCCGGCACCAGAGTCGCCACGAGGGTTAGTGAACTGGCCGAAGGCCTTGCTGACACAGAGAAAGTCGTCTGGCAGCTGCCGGGAGTAACGCTCCCAGTCCGCCGCTGCCATGGGTCGGTAGAACGATCGGTCCACGCCGACCGTTCTAAACAGCGGGTGCTCAGCGTACATCTCCAAACCCCGCTCCCTGAGAACTCGATCACTGGGGCGCCCGGGGTACACCAAACCATCTCCCCAACCACGAAAGGTCCAGGATGAGGTGCCTAAGCGGAGGCGGGATGGCAAACGCTTGGCGAGATCTCGCTCTTCGCCGAAGCGGCCGTCGTCCTCAGAGGAGGAGACACCGAAGAGTCCGAGCTGCTCGTCCATACGCGTACCACTAGGGTAGCGCTCTGTCGGCCATACTGCCCAGGACAAAGCCCTGGGCTCGCCGCCCTGGAGAACAACCGATGCGGCGACCGCTCACCCATCCGGCAGAGTTCTCGCCGTAGCTCTATTTTTTAGCGGCGCGTTTGGACCGCATTTGCAGACGCAGCGCGTTGAGACGGATGAATCCGCCAGCGTCGGCCTGGTCGTACACACTGTCTTCTTCAAACGTCGCCAAGTCGGCGCTGTACAGAGAAAGCGGGCTCTTGCGCCCCACCACCTGCAGCGAACCCTTGTACAGCTTGAGTCGAACCGTGCCGGTGACCACTTTCTGGATGTCATCGAACATGTTCTGAAGCATCTCGCGCTCGGGAGAGAACCAGAGGCCGCGGTACACGATGGTCGCGTACTCCACCATCATGGTGTCGCGGATACGCACTTCTTCGCGATCCAACGTCAGGGACTCGACCGCCCGGTGAGCCTTGACCAGCACTGTGCCGCCCGGCGTCTCGTACACGCCGCGGGACTTCATGCCCACGAAGCGGTTTTCGACGATATCGACTCGGCCGACGCCGTGCTCGCCGGCGATGATGTTGAGGGCTTCGAGCAAGGCGGCGGGTTTCATGCGTTGCCCGTCGAGCGCCACCGCATCGCCTCGTTCGAACTCGAGTTCGACATAGACGGGTTTGTCGGGGGCATCCTCGGGGTCCCGGGTGAGCACGAACATCTCCTTGAGGGGTTCGTTCCACGGGTCCTCCAGTATGCCGCCTTCGAAGGACAGATGCAGAAGGTTCCGATCCATCGAGTAAGGCTTCTCTGCTGACGCGACGATCTGGATATTTTGCTCTTTTGCGTAGTTGATACAGTCGGTGCGGCTGCGCAAATCCCACTCGCGCCAGGGAGCGATCACTTTGACATCAGGGTCAAAATGCATGGCACCCAGCTCGAAGCGGACTTGGTCGTTGCCCTTGCCCGTGGCCCCATGGCTGATGGCGTAGGCGTTGTGTTTCTCCACCGTACGCATCATCGACTGAATCATGCAGGGACGAGCCAGGGACGTGCCCAGCAGATACTCCCCTTCGTAGATGGCTCCGGCACGAATCGCTGGGTACACAAAGTCGGCGACAAATTCTTCTCGTAGATCGGCTTGTTCGTAGGCCACCGCTCCACTGGAGAGGGCCTTGGCCTCAAGTCCGTCGAGTTCATCGGCCTGGCCGACATCGGCACACCAAGCGACGACTTCGCACTCGTGTTGGGCCTTCAGCCAGTGAAGGATGACACTGGTGTCAAGTCCGCCAGAGTAAGCGAGAACTACTTTGTTTGATTTCTTCACAGGACCTCGTTTTGGTGCGCTGGCGCGTCGGCGTGTTCCCACGCGTTTATCGCGGTTCGGGGATACGCGGCAAGGGCGGGGCAGCTGGGAGCCCCGAATAGTTCACTGGGCGTGCCGAATGGCTTCTTCTACGGCTGAAATCTCGACGGCTCCGGCGGCTTTCCACTTCAGGCGCCCGGCCCGATCTAGGACAAAAACAGCGGGTACAACGGGCGTAGGGCCGAACGGCCCGGACCCCGCGAAACTCAAATAGTCAGCCAAAATAACCGGGTATCCAAGGTTCAGGCCATCCCGAAACGCGAGGGCAAACACTCGGTGGTTCGGGGGCTCCAGCATCATCGCGCCGACATTGATTCGCGGCGTGTGCTGACGCCGCAGATCTTCCAGCTGACGAGCCATCACCTGGGATCCCAAATTGGAACTCTGCAGCACGGCAAACACCGTTACTCGACCGTAAGTGTCGCCGCTTGAGAAAGGCTTTCCGTCCAGATCACGAAAACCGAACTCAATGGGCCGGCTGACGGCCACAGGCGCCCCTCTTGGCGATGGGGAGTGTGCAGGGGCACAAGCTGCCGTTGCCCCTATGGCCAAAGCCCAGCTCAGCGCCAAGCCCGACCTCCTCCCCGGAAACTCATCTCGGCGCGTACGGGTCACCATGGGAATGAAACAGATCAGCGAAAAAACGTAATGCTTCGGGCAGCTCTCGACCGGTGCGCTGGTGAGATACGACTGCATGGGCGAGCACATCGACTGCCGCCTTGAGCGGCATAGCTTCCGAGGGCAGCCCCTCGATACGATCTCCGCTCCGCGGAGCGCGATCGTCCAACATCACAGGATCGTGTTTGACCCATTCGAAGTGATCCCCGTTGCGAATCGCACAAGCGATAACCTGAACGAAATTGAGATACAGCGGGGTGACGATGGTGACGACCCGAAAGCTCAAGGCATCACCGGACACCAGCGCGCGAGCCTCTGTTTTCGGCAGCCCATCGGTTGTGCAATGGGATAGCCGCTCTTCGATCAGCGCACGACGCGCCTTGTCAGTCTCCACCGCGAGAAGCGGCGCGTACAAGGCGATAGCCGGCACAGCCACGGCTTTGGCGTCATCATCCAACGCCCGCAGCCACAGGTTCCGTTTGTCATCGCCCAGCTGTCGGTAGGCCATCGCGGCGGCTTGGGCAGCGTCCGCATCACTCGCGAGAGCGCTCAACCATTCACGCCACGGAGCGAGACCGGGATCATCACTCGCGGGGGCCACACCGGATCGAACGCCGCCATCAACCGGTGGCGGCTCGGTCTGGGCGGAGTCCCGCTGTTCGGGCTCGTACCTCTCCGAATCACGCGGCTCCGAATCACGCGGCTCCGAAACTATCGCGCGGCTCGCTCGGTCCCACGAATCCGACTGCGGCGACGCGTCCGACTGCGGCGACGCCTCTTGCAACGTCGGCGACGGACAACCCGGAGAGCCAGCGGCGAACAAACCCAATCGTCCCCCACTGGAAACCGTCCCCCGAGGTCTCTCTGTCTGGTCACCGTCCATCCGCCGGACGCTAAAGGATTGGGACGACACTCGCAACGGGTCATCCGATACCTGTCGTAGGTCCACCGACCCCCTATTCCGGCCCAGCGAAGCGGCACCGCGGCCGACCGATAAGCCGAAGCGCTAATCCACGCCGGTTCAATCCCCAACGGTGGGCTCGGCCCCCATTTCGGATAGTGCCGCGCCTTCCAACTCGGCGCAGAGATCCCTCAATACTTCATCCAACTCAGCCTCCCGGCTGACGGAAGCGGCAATGGTGAGATCTCCACCTGCCGCTGCAAATAGGGTCGCGAGGCCCTCACTGGCTTCCAAAACGTCCTTTACAAAAACGACATCCCGTGGGCGCACGCAAAATCGCCGCGTGATCATATCGTCGTCGATGAGTGGCGGGCGTTCCACGGCGGGGCTATCCTCACGGCTCTGTTGGCAAGAAACCGAACGGCTAGCAAGCCCGAAACTTTGAGCCGACAGACCCTCTCCCCCAGCGAACAATCGCGGCTATAATCGTCCTCGCGGAAATCATGACTAAATTGGGTGTACCTGCTGGCGAGTCAAACTCGGAGACTGACGAGGAAGCGACCGGGACCGAGGACTTCGGCGATATCGGGACGCTGCTTCACGACGTGGAGGACGCGGACGACCACGACGACGGTGTCGCCGACAATATTTCCGACGGCATCGAAATTGTCACCCCGGAGGACGTTGATGACGACACCAACGCCAAGCTGAACATCGGGGTGTCCATCGACCTGCCTGACGCCGACGATTTTTTGCTGCGCGACGATGAAGACGGTCCCCTCGGGGACGACGTCAGCGGACTCGCGGAAGAATTACCTCCGATTGGCGATGAGCAGGAAGAAAGCCTGGCCGAAGAAGATTGGCTAACAGAAAAATTGCCGGAGCTCGACGACGAAGGCAATGGCGACGAAGGCGTCAGCGATGCTGACTTGCTGGCAAACCAGGTCGTCAGCATCCCCATCGAAGTGCCCCCGCTGGCAGCCAGCGACAATCCCTGGACCGAGGTCGAGCTGCGGGGAGCGGATGCGGAACTATTGTCGCTGAATTTAGTGGCGGGGCATCTAGTGGCAGCCGGCCGCGGCCTGTACGAAATCCTCCGGGACGGCAACGAGGTCCACGCGCTACAAATCGCCCTGCCAAGCAACACGATTTCGAGTTTTACCACTGTACACGCCAGCGACCGCGTGTTTGTGCTCAGCACAACGGTGGAGGAAATTTTCCGTAGCGCTACAGACGGCGCCCCAAAACGCTACCTGGAAAGCGAGACACTGAACCGCGCATTCGTGAGCGCCGCTCCTAACGGCGGACTGTGGCTCGGCGGGCAAGAGCGACTCTGGCACATGACCGACGGACAACAGCCCGCCGCTGAGCCCGAAATGGCACCGGTGGCGATGGCGCAACCGGTGGGCGACTACCTGCTGAGCACAACCGAAGAAAACACTCTGGTGTGCTGGCGCTGGCAGGGTCGCTGGGTCCTCACCGGACAACTGAGCGCCGTCGACGGGAGCCACGCACCCAGCCGGCTCACTACGTCGGGGGAATGTGTCGCGGTCGTGCGCGAGCAACGAGCGTATCTCTCCCGCGATGGCGGCAAAACTTTTGTTCCGCTCTCCGGCTGCCCTCCCGTCGACACCGTCGGCTGGGTCCGCATTGACGACGAAGAATGCCTCGTCGTGTCGTGCCACATTTCCGTCGACTCGCGCTCCTATCTCGTTCTGGTGAAGCCCGACAACAGCGTCACCCATCTGGCGGACCTACGAGTCTCCGACGATGCCGAAGACGACGACGAACTCGAAGTGCTCGATCTTGCCTGGGACGACGAACATCAGCGCCTGTGGGCCTGCGGTCGCTTCGGACTGATTTGTCTCGAGCCGTCGCACGACTCTCCAGCTTCCGGAGCGGCTCCCCTCGGCAGCGCTAGCGAGCCCGCAGATCCCGCGTCGAAGCCGCTGAGTTCCGAGTAAATCAGTGTTTCTAGTAAATCAGAGCTTCGAGTAGCGCTCCAGCGCCTGCCGATATAGTTTGGCCTCTTCCCCTCGTCCGGAATCTTCCGCCGCTCGGATGAGCCGGGTCAACACGGCACGCATGGCTTCGCTCCAGCGCGAACTGCCGGCACGGGGGTCCTCGTCCACACGCGCGGATATGAACGCAAACACTTCATCGTCCCGCCCGAGTGACGTGAGTAGTTCAACCAAGCGCCGCTCGCCCGCCAAATCACTGACCCCCGCCATGAGCCGGCGCTTCAGCTCCTCGGCTTCCTGCTCCAAGCTGACTTCCGATTCCACGGGGGACTCCACCACAGCGAGCTCTTGGCCTGCCACCTCTACGACCTCTTGGATCGGTTCGGCTTTTGGACGAAGCTTGCGCGCCAGCACCGCGGCGGTTGCGCGATAGGCTTCGGCCACAGCCGCGTTGCGAGGAGCGATACGCAAGGCCAACGCCAGGTGTTTTTCGGCTGCGGAGATATCGTTCGCTACATCGCGCTCGAAACGCCCGGCCTCCAACAGCCAATCCGCTACATCGCGATTGTCTCGCGGGCCCCCGAGCTCGACGACCTCTCGCAACTTGGCGTATCCCACGCTGGCACCGGCGATATCACCGATAGCTGCCCGCCAGCGGGCTTCAAGCGCCCGCGCCTCGGCCACCCGCGGAGAACTCATGGGCACCGCCCGCACCCGAGCGATGGCTTGGGGTAAATCTCGTAGTTTGGTGGCCAGCAGCCGACCGAGGGCGACCAGCGCCTCACTCTCCGGGGCCGAGCGATCCTCCCCGAGTTCGATGGCCCGCTGTAGCAGCGCCACCGCCCGATCGTGTTTTCCTGACTCGAGTAGCGAGAGCGCCAGTCCCGTGGTCGCGCCGGCGTCGTCGGGAACAAAACGTAGGGCCCGCTCGAAGGCACGACCGGCATCCCGAACAAATCCTGCTTCCAATAGCTCGGCTGCCACCCGACGATTCACCTCATGGCGCGCGACGGAGCCAAGAGCCAGGGCCTCCAAGTGTTCCGCATCAGCTAGCGCGGCTTCGACTTGACCGAAACGCACCCGAGCCGCGAAGCGGCTCCAGCGCGCGGGAACAAAGCCAGGAGAGACCGCCACCGCCTCATCGATAGCCTCCAGACGCCGAGCCGCATCGGTCTCAAGGGCGCCAAGCTCTAGCCAAAGAGAAGCACCCAACGGAGCGAAGCGCTCCGTGCGCGCGACCGCTCGCACCGCCTCCCGTGCACCTTCCAGATCGCCCACCCGCGCCATCAGCACGGCCCCTACGACGCCCGAGTCCGTCGCCGCCAGGCTGTCGACCAAGATGCCGAGAGCGGCTTCTGCCCGACCGCCACAAAATACATCCAGCTCGGCAATTAGACGAGCTAGCTCCGGGTGCCGAGGGGCTTGTTCGAGGGCTGCGATCAGCTCACCTCGCGCCTTTTCAGCGTCACCTTGCGACAGCGCGTCATCCGCTTCCCGCGTCAGCTGGGCTAGCTCAAGAGCGCGAGCCGCGGGATCTGAGAGGGCTTCCCGCGCCAAGCTGCGGCCCATCTCCACGCGGTACTCGTCGGCGTCCTGTTCAAGCGGCCCAAAACGGACTCCCGTGGCGCCGGGCGCCCGCGCCCCCAGCGCCGGAAATATAGCGCGTCCGAGCTTGCCAGCCACATCCTTGAACGAGATGACCCGCCCACTCCGCGCCGATATCGATCCAAACAGCGTATCCACAAGCCGGAGCGCTTCCGCCATGGCGGGGCCGCGAAGCCCGGCACCTCTCGCGGCACTGAGAACCAGTCTCGCAGTGCCATCACTGGGCGCCCACAAGAGATCGATGGCCAGCGCGCCTTGTTTACCAACGATGCCGATGCCCAGTCCGTTTTCGAGAAACCAGACGCTGGCGTCACGGGAGAGGCCGCCCAATAGCTCCCGCGCCTTCGGGCGGATCCATCGGCGCAGAGCCTCAAGATCCGACGAGACAACCAGACGCTCCAGCTCCCCACGACGGTGACGGAAGGTTCGCACCCCGCCGCTGAGATCGACGGGTTTCGGCAGCTCGTTGAGGGTGGCGGAGATTTCGGAAACACAGAGAGGTCCAAGATGCACCGGCTCGTACAACTCGATGCCCAGTAGCCCGCTGGTAACCGTCAGTCTCAACGGCAGGTGTTCGGTCGTTGCCGTTGAGCCGGCAGGCTCATCGATCCTCGACAGTGCTCCGCCCGTACGGAAGCCGCTAAGACCCCCAGGGGGTTGAGAACTGTCAGAATGCGGAGTCGCCACGGCGACCGATCGTACCAGCCGCGACAACACGAGGGGCAAGTCGGTTGCTGCGCCCCGAGCGGAATCTCCTACTTGTTTAGCTTCTTACGAAGCCTCTTCATCAAGTCGTCGAAGCCCTTTTTCTTGATGATCCGAGAAAACTGCCGGCGGTAGTTGCGCGCCATGCTGGATTCCTCGGTGACGATATCAAAGATCCTCCACTTAGCATCAACCTTGTGCATCTTGTATTCGATGTGAACCGGCTCCGCGCGAGCATCCGTACCGTGTCGAGCCACCGTGCTCACGACCACTCCGTCTTTTATCGGAACCGTCTTGTCGTAGGTAACCTTGTAGTTTCGGGTCTTCTTCAGATTTCGACGGTAGGCGCGTTGGACCAACTGTTTGAGTACATCGCCGAACTCGGCGCGCTCCGCGTCGCTACGGTCCGCTGCGTGTTTTCCGAGGGAGTATTGCGCCAGATGCTCGTAGTCGAGCAGGGAGTCGAAGACGGTCTGGATCTCAGCGTCCTTGCCGGCGTCCATCAGACGATTCAACGACGCCTGGCGATCCCGGATGAAGGCCTCCGCACCACCCGGAGCGGCATCCGCATGCGCAGCCGTCGACATCAGGAACACAACGGCGGCGAGGGCAACGAGGACGATTCTGGATTTGATCATGAGGGCTCCGGGGGACGCGATGTCCGTGAAGTAGTACTTCCCTAGCGCGCGATAGCTTCCCTCGCCAGAGCACGACTCCCGGTACAGCTGCAGCGGAATCGTTAGAACGGGCCGCGAAGGGGATCTCGGTGGGGTTTTCGGGCTACGCGGTGACGAGATGCACGAGGAATATCGCTCCTCGACCCTGCTCACTCTGAACCTCAATCACGAATCCGTGGTCGTCAGCGATGCGCTTTACCACAGCCAAACCGACGCCGGTGCCTTGAGTCCGGGTCGTGTAGTAGGCGTCAAAAATCCGCTCGATGGCCTCCGGTGCCAAGCCCACCCCTTGATCTTCGACGTTCAGCTGAACCTCGCCGTCCGTCCGGCTCACCCGAACCTTCACGGCGTCTCCCGCAGTGCTCGCCTGTACCGCGTTCCTCACCAGGTTCCAGATCAACTGATGAAGCTGGGATCCATCCGCGTTGACCATCGCCTCGTCGTCCCCGACAAACTCGATCTTCACGTCAGAAACGCCGCGACCAGATTGCGAAGCCAGAGCGACCACTTCCCTGGCGATGGCTGCCGCATCCACTGCGGTCTTCTGGGGAACTCGGGGCGACGACAAGTCCATCATGTCGGTCGCCAGATGGCTCAGCCGAGCTGACTCGCGCTCGATGATCTCGCACAACTGGCGGTCCTCTTCCCCTAGGGCCGGGCTGGATCGCAACAGCTGGATGGAACCCGAGATGCTGCCTAGGGGATTGCGAATTTCATGGGCCAAGCCAGCAGCGAGCCGACCCAAGGACGCCATATGTTCGGCCTGGGTCGCTCGGTGCTCCGCCACCACAAGGCGTCCACTTTCCGCACGCAATCGCTCCGAAAGATACGCGGCCAGCAACGTCACGATGACCACACTGAGCACATTGACCACGATGTGATAGACGAGGTCCTCAGTGGTAGAGACGTAGACCGCGAGGGGCTGGTCCGAAGGCGGCGCCAGCCGGCCTGTATGCAAGGCGATGACCAGAGCGGAGTAACAAACGGACGCCGCCGCCGCCGCCAGCACCGCCGCCCCGAAGCCACCGAGAATGGCGCCCACCAGACAACTCAGCCCGTACAGGGAAGCCGCACCGCTCGCCACGCCACCGGTCAAATAGACGGCGATGGTCCAAACCACCTGGTCCACAACGACCTGAACGTAGACCAGTTCCGCGGCCCATTTCCCGGTCCGCAATACTACGGCGTACACGCCGCTGATCGCGAAGGCCACGGCCAGGGTGGCAAGAGAAGTCTGTACGGTCTCAGCTCCCCCAACGCCTGTCTCAGAATCCAGGCGCAGAAAGCCGATCAGCCCCAGGAATAGAGTGAAGAGCGACAGCCTGCCAGCCACCACCCATACCAAACGAGCGTGAAGCCCCTCAGTACTCTGAACCGGAACACCAAGCCGAAGCGACACGATGAAACAGCCGGCTTAGTCAGCCTTGATGTTGCCGGCCATGCTGAAGATGGGCAGATACATCGCGACCAGCACGGTCCCCACCATGCCGCCGATGCCCACCATCATGATCGGTTCGATCATGGCGGTCATGCCGCCCACAGCCACGTCGACTTCTTCTTCATAGAAGTCGGCAATCTTGTTGAGCATGGCATCCAGCGCGCCGGTCTGCTCGCCGACGGCGATCATCTGCACCACCATGTCCGGAAACACTTTGGCCTCCATCAACGGCTCCGCCATGTTCTTGCCTTCGCTGATCCGCGTCCGGACCAACATAATGCCTTCTTCGATGACGACATTGCCCGAGGTCTTCGCGCAGATTTCAAGAGCATCGAGAATCGGAACGCCAGACTGAAGCAGGGTCCCCAGCGTACGGGTGAAGCGAGAAACAGCGATCTTCCGGAGGACGTTGCCAATGACGGGCGCGGCCAACATCATGCGATGAAGGTTACGCCGGCCGTGGCGCAGGCTGTTGTAGTAGCTCAACGCCATGAAGCCTCCGCCGCCGCCCAAGACAATGAGAGGCATGTAGCCGATGAAATTGTTCGACAGCTTGACCATCATCCGGGTGATCCAGGGCAAGGCATCGGGTCCGCCACCGAACTCGCTGAACATGGACTCGAAGGCGGGAATCACGAAAATGAGCATGACGGCCATCACGAGACCAGCCACGCAACAAATGATGACCGGATATCCGAGCGCGGCCCGCACCTGACGAATCAGTTTTTGCCGCTTTTCGAGATAGATCGAGAGGCGGTTCATGATGTTGTCCAGGATGCCGCCGGTCTCGCCGGCTTGGACCAGGTTGACGAACAGTTCGTCGAAGACTTTGGGGTGACGCCGCAACGAGTCGCTGAAGGTCGCTCCTTGCTCCACGGCGCTCTTTACGTCCTTGAGAATCTTTCCGAAGATTGGATTCTTCTGCTGGCCGGCGAGGATCTCGAGGCACTGCACCAGCGGCAAGCCGGCGTCGATCATGGTGGCGAATAGGCGTGTGAAGGTCACCAAGTCGGCGACCTCAACACCGCTGCCGAACTGAAGGTTCAGCCCGCCGCCCTTCTTCTTGACCTTTACGGGGCTGAGGTTTTGGGCTTGGAGTTTTTGGTTAACGGCGGCGGCATCGTCAGCCTCCATCACGCCCTTACGAAGCTCGCCGCTTCTGGCTCGCGCCTCCCAGGTAAATTCAGGCATCGGTGTTGATTCTCCCGAGCTTGCGCCCCGTCCGTACAATCATAGCGTTTCCGCGACTGTGTGGTCAAAAACGCGCATCATAAGGAGGCGAAAGTCTTGTCTCCATCATGGGCCATCGCCGGGGGATCTCCGCCGAAACCGGGGGATCCGGACTGGAGCCCGGGAATTGCTCGCAATGGGCTGCCCTAGCGGCCCCCATCAGCATTACTATCCGTGCGGGCCAATTCCCCCGGTTGGGGGCGCCCAATGAACGTTGATGCTCCACGACACCGGACACACAGCCGCGCTCTGCCCCGAACTAACGGCATGTTTGGAGCGGCATATTCTGGGGCCGGAGGTGGCTCCAGGTGCCGTGCTTCACATAGCCGTTTACCGAAGTGGCTGGCGCTGGGCCTCCGCGGCGGTTGGAGTGCGGTCCCCTAGCTCTCAGGCTCGAGTGAGCACCGCCACCCCCTACGACTTGGCGAGTCTCACGAAATCTCTCACGGCGATCGCCATCGGGCGCATGGTCGAACGAGACCAACTGGCCTGGAACACCCAGTTGCAGGAGTGCGGAATCGGGCAAGGCACGGCGGTCGCGTCCGCCACCATCGAAGCCCTCGCTGGCCACCGATCGGGACTCCGAGCCCATATCGCGCTCTACGATGCGTTGGAACGAGGGGAGGCCGTCAGCCGTGAGGACACAATGCTGCGGATCTTCCAGGCCCGTCAAACTCTGGCGGACGGCAGCTTCCGAACCCAGGCTGAGTACAGCGATCTTGGCTACATCCTGCTCGGGCAGGTTCTCGGCCAGCGAGGAAGATGCAGCCTGAGCGATTGGCAGCGCCAAGATTTGCTGCGGCCCCTACAGCTAGACATCGACACGGCGGAAGCCTGGCGCTCGCGGGATCCTCGATTTGAGCAACGCGTGGCTCCCACCGAAACCATTGCTTGGCGCGGAGGCGAGCTCGTTGGGATCGTTCACGACGAAAATGCCTGGTTGCTAAGCGCCCAAGAGCAGTCCGGTCACGCAGGGCTGTTCGGCACAGCCGGCGCCGTAGCGAAGTTGGGAAGAGAGTTGGTCGACTGCGTTCATTCGCGCTCGGCTCGTCTGCTCCAATCCAGGACACTAGCTCGCATGCTGCGAGACCCAGGGGATGGGGCTACTCTGCGCATGGGCTTCGACAGCAAGGCGAACTCCGACTCGTCGGCCGGCCGACTCTTCGGAGAGAACTCCTTTGGGCATCTGGGCTTCACGGGCACCAGCCTCTGGTGCGATCCCGATGCACAAGTCGTGGTCGCTTTACTGACGAATCGGGTCTGCCCCAGCCGGGAAAAGCTAGGGATCCGAACGGCCCGCCCGGCGATTCACGATGAGGCTTTCTCCCTCACCACAAGCAGCCTATGGTCCTAGCGGCGTCTCGCCGTCGCTCGAGCTAGATCATGTGGAAATTGTGCATTGACGACGATCAGGGGAACCAGACCGAAGTCAATCTGGTGCGCGACTCCTACACCATCGGCCGAGCCAAAGAGAGCACGATACGGCTCACTGAGCGGAACGTCAGTCGCCAGCACCTGCGGATTTTCAAGGACGCCAACGGGTGGCACATCGAAGATCTCCAGAGCTACAACGGCTCCTACCTCAACGGTGAACCCCTCGCCGATGTCATGGGCATCGAATGCGGTGATTTCATCGAACTCGGTGATTACCGACTTCACGTCGACGACGACACCACTCCCCTAGGCGAGAAACGCAGCACCGTCACCGTGCCCGGCGGTCCCGCCAGCATGACCCTGCGGGATGACCGCTTGGTGATGATCATGGGGCCCTCGGTGGGGGCGATATTCCCGCTCAACGAGACCGCGGCGTCGATCGGTCGCGGCGAAGAATGCCAGATTGCCGTCAACGACAGTTCCGTCAGTCGCGTGCACGCGGATTTGACTAGTCTGGGCGACCATCGCTACGAGATCACTGACCGAAACAGCTCCAACGGCGTTCGGATCAACGGCACGCCTTTCGAACGCAGCATTCTCGAATCTGGCGACGTCATCGAGCTCGGCGACGTTCAGTTCAAGTTCGTTCGCAAAGGCGAGGTCTTTCGCCTGGATCCCCGAACACTATCTACCGGTGGAAGCTCTCAAACTGAGTTTGCCAAACTGGTGCCGAGACTGGCCTTCGGAGCGTCGGTCGTGTTGGCCTTGGGTGCCGTTATGCTTTGGTCGAATAGCGACGATTCCCAGGCGAACGGCGATGCGCCGGCAGCAGCGATCCCCGAAGGAACCCGCCTGCTAACAGAAGCTGCAGCTCAGCTCGCCCAGGGCGACGTTGCCGGAGCTCACGAAACCGTGAGCCGCATCGCCGACGAAAGCAATGCACGAGACACCGCTGAGTACCGCGAGATCCAGTCCGCCTGGGCGGATAGCCTGTTCGAGGCCGCCAGCCGCGCGGCGGACGATACCGAGCGCCGCGATATCTTCGACAAGATCGCCAAGAGCGAAGGCGTCGATTCCACTCGCCGCAAGCGGGCAGTCAGGATGCTCGCCGAGCTGGATAAACAGGACGAGGCACTCAACCCGGACGAGTTGCCCGAAGTCGATCCGAAACCCTCCAAGCCGGTGGAGAGCGCTTCGGTCGTCAGCCCAAGCTCCCTGCCCATCGCAACCGAGCCCGTTGCACGGAATCCTGTGGCCCGATCCGCGCCCACCGTCTGGCGCCCCCCCACTCCCCGACCTAAGCAGAAGGCTAAAAAGCCCACCCGCGGCCTGGTCCGCGACGCGCCCTTCTGATCCCGTTCCGGCTGGACCATGCTTTCAACCCAGGCGCCCGGTGAGCTTGTCGTTCACCCACGCCAGGTGTTCGCTAGCCGCCCCGTGATCGCGACAGCGCTGCTGCTTGCCTTAGGCGTCGCTGTTCAGCGGGTGCCGGGTCTCGAGCGCGCTCGTATTTTCACAGCTCCCGAGGGGGAAGCCGCGGCCGATGTTGCCCAGCTGGTCGCCGACGATCAAAAGCTCGGCGAATCTACACTGGCGACCGAGAGCCACTTCCGCGAGGAGCTCGCTCTGCCCGAACAGATCCGCGTCACCGAACGTAAGGGCCCCATCGCGGCCAAGCAGGACGACTTCAAAATACCGGCAATCGATGCCGAGCAGCCACCCGTCCCGCTCATCGATCCGGAGTCGCTCTCGCAATTTTACGCGTCGCTAGCCAAAACCGCCATCAAACGCGATGGCCAGATCACCCGCATCGTCTATCACGGAGATTCACTCGTCGCGAGTGACTACGTAACCGCTACGCTACGCCGAAAACTCCAGACTCAGTTCGGAGATGCCGGGCACGGCTTCATGCTCGTCGCCAATGCCTGGCCCGCGTACTTTCACAACGACGTGTTTCGTTTCGCCAGCCGCGGTTGGGTGGTGAGTCGTGTCGTTGGCCCCTACCTCAAGGACGGTCTGTACGGTCTCGGTGGCGTCAGCTTCAAAGCCGCTCCCGGAGTGCGAGCACGATTTGGCACCGCAGAAAAGGGCAGCTACGGCAGGCACGTCAGCAGATTCCGAATCGCCTATTTGTCTCAACCCCACGGCGGCGACCTCAAGCTGAGCGTCGACGGCAAGCTCGTCGAAACCATCTCGACCCGTGCCGATGCCAAGACCTCCGGATTCCACGATGTTGTCGTGTCCGACGGTGAGCATCAGCTCGAAATCCTCACGGCAGGGGGCATGACTCGGGTATTCGGCGTCGCGATGGAGCGTGACCAAGCAGGGGTCGTCCTAGACGCCATTGGTATCCAAGGGGCTCGCGTCCGCTTCTTGGACAAACAAGACGACACCCACTGGGCCCAACAGCTCGCTTGGCGAGATCCAAAGCTGATCGTCTACCAGTTCGGCGCCAACGAGAGCGGCGACGGCTTCGCCTATTCGATGGAAGACTACCACCGGACCATGAAAGAGGTTTTGCTCCAAGCCAAAGCCGCAGTGCCCGGAGCCGACTGTCTCGTGCTCGGAGCAATGGATCGCGCACGCAAAGAAAAAGACTGGATGATCACCGTGCCGGTGATTCCCCTGATCGTTGACGAGCAGGAAAAAACTGCCCACGAGGTGGGTTGCGCCTTCTGGAATACCTTCGACGCTATGGGCGGCAAGGGCTCCATGGCCAAGTGGGTGCGTCGTGGACTCGGTCAAGCCGATCTCACCCATCCGACCTCAGTGGGCGCCGAGATCATCGGCAACTGGGTGTACCAAGCGCTGATCAGTGGCTACGAAAGCTACCGAAAAGCAGCAGCGCCGAAACGCGCTCCCGGAACTCCGTAGCAGCCACGTCAACCGCCGCCAAACCACTAGCACGGTTCAATGCGCTGCCCGCCGGCTCCGCTCTGCATCGAACGATGTCAACACAGTGTCGGCCAAGCGCCGTCCCAATTCCCGGTAGCCTCTCACGGTCAGGTGCACCCGGTCTCTCCTCGCCCACTGAGGCGAGAGTTCACTCCACGTCTTGAGTGACCCGGGCCCCCCCATCGCATCGACGGAACTGAAAAACTCACAACCCAGTTCCCGGGCCGTCTCCCGCTGCATGTCTTCGATGGGCTTCATTCGGGGGTGCGGCTTCCAGTTTCGGGCAGCCCTCTCGATCGGTCCCACGATCAAACATTCGCAACCGGGCGAGCCCCGACGAACGCGGCCGACCAATTCCTTAAAATCCGCACGGTATCGCCAGGGTGCCACGCGATCGCCGACCTCGTTGGCGCCGAACGCCACAATTAGCAGGTCCGGACTCCGCCGACGCACTTCACGAACCCAAGCCCCTTCATTCCAGACCATCGTAGTTTTGATCCGTGCTCCGTTAATACCTAGAGTATCCAGCACAACACCGGGCGCAGTTCTTTCGGCGATAGCCCCAAACACTTCCGGTTGATTCCGGAAATCACTCACACGGAAGGAATCGGCCGCTGCCCCCTCGAGACGCACGCTCTGCATCAAGGTGCCTTGTTCGGAATCGGCCGCTGCCCGCGACAGCGTCTCCGTCTGACTCCCCAAAGATACTTGCAGTGAGCTCCGAGCATGAGGCAAACGATAGAGCAGCTCCCATCGAAGCTGACCTTCTCCGGGCTCCTTGAGGGAAAGCGAAACAAGAGCTCCGCCGCTTTGAGGGACCATTCGAATCCCCCCCAAACCGAAACGACGGTCGAAACTCGGAATGATCGTCGCCGGTGCTCGAGGTTGGCTGCGCCACTTCCCCTCCCGGGCGATAGCGGCTGAACCGTGGCGATAAAGCTTCAGCCCGGTGTAGAGAAAGCCCGGGCCTCCGTCGCCGAACCGACCCTGCAGGGCGATTCGCAACTGGTGGGGCCAAAAATCTGCCGCGGTATGAGAGTCGCCCAACCACATGACCCGCACGTGATCGGTGCGGCGATTCGCCTTGAGTTCTCTGAGGGCCGCGAAGAAACGCGGCAACTTCAGTTCATCCGATCCGAGACGCGCCGGCGCTGGGTCAGCATTCTGGGTCGCCCGGGGTACCTGGCAGTGCAGTGGCTTCGAGCTCGGCTCAACTTGTGGGGAGACTTGCCGAGCCGCCGGGATTCCGTGTTCGTCGGCGCGCGCGCCAGCCCGCTGCGACACCACCGGGGCGCAGGTAGTGAAGGCCAGCGTGGACACGACCACCAGTCGCGCCCCCCGGCTCCGAGGATCACAACGGATCGTACACCTCCGAATCGGGGCTCGCGGCGGCGGTCGCACTTTCCACCTGGGCCCGCCGCACCAGTGCCCCAACGTAGGACTCCAACGGGGGGCACTGCACTTGGGTTCCCTCTAAGGCCAGGCGCGTATGTTGCGCGTCGTAGCGAACGTCCACCGTCAACAGTTCCAACAGGGCCCTCGGATCTTGAGTGAGCCGACCCAATCCCGGGGCGCGCAACAAGGCTTTCGCGAGCGGGTTCTTGAACAGTCGCGCCGGCGGGGGGCGCTTCCCGCTTGCCTCAGCGATCATTTCCACCGCCCGTCGAACACTCGGGGGATCGGGATCGGTAAGATGAAATGTTTTGCCTGCGGCGCCTTCCCAATGACCGATGCGGTGAGCCGCCGCCACCAGGTAGTCCAGCGGCACCACGTTCAGTGGGCAACGCTCATGCCCCGGAAGCCACGCGGGCAACTCGGGCGCCCGCACCAAGCGCCGAATCCAGCGGAAAGTGCTGTCGTCCCGATCCGATTCCCCCGTTCTAGAGTCGCCCAACACTTGGCTCTCCCTGAGCACCGCAATGGGCAAGTCCTTCATCGCGCAGCGATAGAGCTGCTCGGCAACCGCCAACGACTCCCGGACTGGCAGTCGAAAACTTTGACCGGCATCCAACTCCGACTCCAACACCACCCCGGTGCGGTTGCCGCTCACCCAGGCGGTGGAGTGGGCCAGTAGCAGCTTGAGCGGCGTACACTGTCGAGCGAACTCGATCACTTCTTCAGCGGCAGCCAAGTTGTGAGATTCAGCTCGGTGGCGATCCGCACGCGGGTCCGTCAGCTGGGACATGTGATGAATGCGCGTCACCCGGGAGCCAAGCTGGTGGTACTCGCTACCGCTCAGGCCGAAATCGATCGCCCGACAGTTTCCGTAAAGCAGAACGAGCCGACGTTTATCCGATTGCGAAAGCGCCAATACAAATTGTTCGGCCGCCTCCGATCGATCGCGTTCCACGAGACAAAAAATCTGCGCTTCCGGCTCGTTCGCGAGCAGGTATTCCACGAAGAAGCGCGCACGAAAATCCGGAACGCCGGTAACCAGCACGCGTTCTCTCTGCGACATCACCCCAATTCTATTCCGAATTGAGCCTGCGCACAGCCAGTTGTTGCAAAACCTTAGGGGGGGGGGGCTGGCGCCGTGCTCCCGGCAGAAGCCGGAGGGGGCGCTGCGGTGCTGGGACCGCCGGGCGCAAACAACTGCCGGGCCAAACCAAGGAGTGCTGATTCTGAGACAAATAGTCGGAGCGAGAGATTTTCCCCGGCGGCGCCCCAACTCAACAACAGCCGCGTCAGCTCGCTGTCACCACCTGGCCCCGTCATCCGAACGATCAGCGCCGTATTTACGGAATTGCCCAGCGACGCTGCCGCCGCCGCAAAGAGCGGGTCGGAACCCAGATCAGCGCCCCCCGCCAATG
Organism: Polyangiaceae bacterium; assembly: GCA_013214025.1. Lineage (GTDB taxonomy): Bacteria > Myxococcota_A > Polyangia > Polyangiales > Polyangiaceae > JABSRN01. Next base: position 93,393 of record JABSRN010000011.1, on the reverse strand, counting down.
CTGGAGCTCCAAGGAGCCGAGCGACCGAATCAGATTGTTCCGACAGAACGACCAGGCCCGCCGTCCCCGGCTTCGGGACTCCGAAACGGATCTGAACCGGCACAGGCTGAAACTTGGCGGTTCTCTTTCGGACAAGATCCACGCCGCCGAGCCTCTCCGCCCCAGGGTCAACGCTCCGCAGCTGGAAAGGCCCCCAGTGACTCTCGATCGGAGCTCGAAGAGCTCCGATCTCTAAAAGCGAGACGACTTTCGAGACGGCCTCGGTAAATCCCACGGACTTTGGCACCTGGGTTTGGAAGAACAGCCCCCGCCGCCGGTCCGGCAGCTCAACTGCGCCTAGCAACGAGACATCGGAGACCGCAAGCATCACCCCTGCGACAGCCAACTCGATTCGGTTTCGCGGCACGGCGCCGATCCTGTCCCCCAATAGTGCGGTCAGCTTGGCGGCGAACTCAGTCCCGAGTGCTGCGCGCCCTTCCGGCTCAGCTCGAAGCATCAGCGCAACAGACGCCTCTTGCGGTAGCTGCAAAAGCTCCCTCATGGGTCCCAGCGCCATGCTTTTTCGGAGCTCACGAACAGCACTGCCCGGTTTCGGCTGCAGACTGAGCGCGATTTCCGCGCCCAGCGCATCTACGGACAGCTCCAGTGCTAACGAGCTGGATGCGGAGAGGGTCCGCAGCCCGCTCTCGACCACCGCACCGATCACCGCAACCAGCTGCGCGGGCTCCGCGAAGTCAGGTGCACGACCCGCCTGGCTACGAGCCAGCCGGTCCGCCAGTAAAAGGCCCGTTTTTTTCGAAATCCAGAGCTGCCGTAGCAGCGGCACCACCACCTCATTCAACGCCGACTCCGGCGCGACTACGCGAATATCCGCGTCGCTTGTGTGCTTCGAGCGAACGCCTCGTACTAGGTACTCGCCAAAGTACGCTATCGCCGCCGCGGAAGGACTCAACAGCAGAGAATCGTCGAGGACTCCTACCACCAGGGGACTGTCCAGGGATCTCAACTGGATGAGGCCCGATTTCGGCTCCACGGTCTCAGTGTAGCGAACGTTTTTTCCGGTGGTGAGCCGCGCAACAAGCTCGGCGCCGCTCACCACCGGGAGGGCCACGAGCAACTGTTGCTGATCCCCGACGGAGCCACCAACGCCCCGAATGGGCGCTTCCGGAACCAAGGTCCGCACCATCTCCAGCGGCAAGCCTCCGAACGTGGCCAGCGCGATAGCAGGAGTGCTGGGAAGCAGCGCTCCGCTTGCCCCGCTGAGTTTGCGAAAAGCAGTCCAGCTCCGGGAAGGCCGCGCGATCGAAAATTCGAAGGACAAGCCAGCCCGAGCCGCGACAGCTACCGGCTTCAGCGCAGGAGGCGGTGAGGGCTCGTCCGAGCACCCACCACCGATAGCCATGCCGGCGATACACCCGACCACGGCGCTAGCGAGTCGCCCGCGCTTCGGCACCTCGCGTCTCCTAAAACGGAATGTCGTCGTCGTCCGGGACGCTACCGCCGTAGTCGTCATCGTAGCCGCCGCCTCCGCCGCCTCCGCCGCCTTGGTTAACTCCGCCGCCTCCGCCGCCTTGGTTAACTCCGCCGCCTCCGCCGTAGCCACCGCCATCGTCGTAGCCGCCGTCGCCGCCTCCGCCGCCTCCGCCGCCGGCGCGACCGGAGAGGATGATGTTGTTCGCGACGATTTCCGTACGGTATCGCTTGTTGCCGTCGCGGTCGTCATAGCTGGAAGTCCGGAGACCTCCCTCGATGAACAGGCGTGAGCCCTTCGCGAGGAACTTACCTAGTGCCTCCGCTCGCTTGCCCCACACAACAACGTTGTGCCACTCGGTTTTCGTTTGCCGAGTCCGATTGCGATCGAGGTAACTCTCGCTAGTTGCGAGCCTCATCTTTAGGACCGATTGGCCACCTCCAGTGACACGCAATTCAGGATCCGCGCCAAGGTTGCCGAGTAACATTACGCGATTAAGACCGTCCGCCATGGTTCCTCCGAAAGGGTTGAGCCAAGCATGTGACCGCTCCGCAAAGTGGCGTCAAGCTCGCCCAGGACAGAATCTGTCCGACCACGTTCAACCACTCTAGGACGCGACGCAGCTGGGGGGCCGGAAGACGCTATCGGGCCGGAAGAGACGGCTCCGCCCGCTCCGCCTCCGACTAGTCCAACTCAGCGACCGGATCGCCGAGTTCCCCTAGCATCCGGACGATGTCGGCTCGCACATTCGTGAGCCCTCGCCGCATTCTCTTGGCGGCACGAGTGGCCTTCTCACCCGCACTAGTGCCTAGAGCAAAGCTCACAGCATCCCCAGATTGTGACCCGGACGTATCAGAATGAAACTCGCCCGAGGGAGCGCTCCCTGAACCCGGAACGGCAGCGGGGCGAAGAGCCCCCCCTGACAGGTCGGCCAAATCCAACCGTCCAGCTCGGGCGGTCGGTGCCGCGTCGGAGCGCGTTCTTGCCGCCGCCAAGGAAGCCGGCGAAATAGCAGTATCCGCAGCCCCGTCAGCGACGCGCATCGAGGGCACAGCGCTATCGGAGACAGTCGGTTGGTGTGCTGGAGCGATACCCGCAATCGGGGCTGAGGCTGCCGTCACGCCAGCGGCTCCGTCCATCGGGGCAGGCAATGACTGACGTTCACGCAGCTTCTTCCGCGCTCCTGCGATCGTAAAACCCTCGTGTCGGAGAAGCTCTTTCACTCGAATGAGCTTCTCTACGTCCTTTCGGGAGTAAACTCGTTGCCCTCGACTAGATTTTTGGGGACGGATCGTCCGGAACTCGGTCTCCCAGTATCGCAACACATGAGGTTGAACCCCCACAATGCGAGAGACTTCGCCGATTCGGTAGTAGAGCTTAACCAGGTCACGCTTCGCCATCAGTTGCCTCCGCTAACACACTCAGATTGCGCCAGTAACTACGTCCGCTAAAAACGGCCCGCGACCACAATCTGATTCCTAGATATCGTTTGTTGGGTTGTGTGGACTTCCGCACTTCCCGATCGCTGCACCCACATCTCGCGCTAAAAATTCACGCGATTCGTTCCGTCAAAGTTCGTTGAGACTCATAGTTCGGTGAGACTCGGAGCCACCGCCTCTGGACGGGGCTCTGCTTCCGATGAGTCATTCAGCGCCTGCTTGAGCAGCTGGCTCGCCTTAAAATTGAGCACCCGACGAGCGGTGATGACGATGGGTTGACCCGTCTGGGGGTTCCTCCCCTGCCGCTGACGCTTGTTTCGCAATACGAAGTTGCCAAAGCCGGAGATCTTGACCTTCTCTCCGCGGCCAGCGGTTTCCTTCATTGTCTCGAAGATGAGGTCAACGAGGTCCGCGGACTCCTTCTTCGAGAAACCCCCGAGCTTCGAGTAGACGGCGTGAGCGATATCGGCCTTGGTCATGCAACAACTCCGGTTCTTGGGAGGCTTTGACTAAAAGATGACCGATAGATATCGATCTGTTGCCGCCCCCCGCTGAACAGGCCTTCATGTTAACGCGGCAGTCGAAAATGTCTATCAAAGACGCGTAAATCAGCGTGACGCACCCGGGGGCTGCGCCCCCATACCCCCGAGCTTGCCGGCGTCAGCGGGTGCGCGGTGTACGTGCTTCCAGCACATACGACCCAATAGGTCCGCCCTGATTTGAACCAAAGCGGCCGTTTGGAGGAGCTCTATTCGGCTGCGGGGGCGACCTCGGTCGAGGGAGCATCGTCGCCAACACTGAGCTGCTCGGAAACAACCAGGTAAGAGACGTAGCCATAGCCACCAGCGAACAACATGGTGAACGGCGTCGCGAAGTAATGGCCAGTCTCGATAGAAGCTACCACCGCGCAAAGGCTGAGAAGCAGCAGACCGAGTTCGACCATAGGAAGCTGAGCGCGCTGACGGTAGCGTCCCGCAGTGCGGCCCCGCTTGGGCGTGCGAATGAACTCACCAGCCATATCATTCCAGCCGTCCAACACGGCGCGAGAGAGGTGAGGGCTGAGTCCAGCGCCGAGGGCAATGAGTGCCGGAAGCCGGCGCAAAGCCGATCCGACGGTCCCGCCACCGGCGCGCTCTGCAGAACAATAGAACGCTGCAAGGGAACCCGTGGCTCCGAGACACAAGGGCAGATCGACCAGAGCCATCGTCAACACATCGGTTGCCGGGATAAGAATCAACGCCGGTAACAGCAGCACGCTCAACAGGAGCATCAGTGGATAGGCGAAATGGGGGGTGAGGTGGAAGACCGCCTCAATGCGTTGCTCCACGCCGAGCCCACCGTCATTGAGAATGCGACGAAGATGCTTGCGCGCCGTCTGGACGGTCCCCTTCGCCCAACGGTACTGCTGAGCGCGGAACGCGGACATCTCTTCCGGCAACTCCGCAGGAGTCGTGACATCGGGACGGTAGATGAACCGCCAGCCTCGCAGCTGCGCGCGGTAGGAAAGATCCAAATCCTCAGTGATCGTATCGTGTTCCCAACCACCCGCATCGTCGATAGCTGCGCGACGCCAGATGCCGCCGGTGCCAGAGAAGTTGAAGAGGTGGCCCGCTGCGCATCGAGCGCGATTCTCCACGAGGTGATGTCCGTTCAACATCATCGCCTGGATCTCGGTGAGCAAGCTCACAGCCTGGTTCAGGTGTTGCCACCTCGTCTGAACCATCGCGATTTTGGGATCGGCGAAATGCCCGATGGTAGCTCGCACGAAATCCGGCTGGGGGATAAAATCCGCGTCAAAAATAGCGATAAATTCACCCGTGGAAGACGTTAAGCCGTACTCTAAAGCGCCAGCCTTGTAGCCAACCCGATCCGGGCGGCGAACGTAGTGAATGTCGAGTCCCTGGTCGCGGAGGCGTTCCACTTTGCGACGCGCCAACTGGATGGTCTCGTCGTTCGAATCGTCCAGGACCTGAATTTCCAGCCGATCCCGCGGGTAGTCCATGGTGGCGACAGCATCCAGCAGCCGCTCGACGACAGTTGCCTCGTTATAGAGCGGCAACTGAATCGTAACCCGAGGCAGGTCGGCCTCAACTAGGGCCGGAAGTTCCCCGACCGCCGCGAGACGCTTGCGGTGACGGTAACAAAGCCACACCAGGTGCGCGCGGTGCGCGCCGTAAGTGCAAAGCAAGAGAAGAACACCGAAATACGCGACGATAATCAAAGAAGCCATATGACGAGCGCGGAGTAACACCGCCCTGCGGGCCGATTGTCACGCACATGTAATTCTTTGCAGCAGGGTGTACGAAACGATGATTACATCAATTATCTTAGTTAGTTCCGCGCATCCCACCTGTTCCGCGTTTCAGCATTTTCAACGGAATCCAACCGCTGCCTGGTCGCGCTATTGCGGTCAAAGTGAGCCAGTTTCAATAACCCAGCTCATCGATGAGCGCCGGTTCCGAGACCTTCGGGCCCCGCGGGCGCGCGCCCAGAACGGCCGCTGATGCGCTGGGCGTTGCAACTGCGCTGCTCGGCAGTAAGGTTGACGGTTGCCGTTTGTGCGCTGCAATGCCGGCATGACGCCCGTCGACGCGAGGACCGTCGTCCGCCGCGAACTGGCTTGGCCGACCGGAGCCCCGCCGAAGCGATGGCCCAGGCGGAGCCGTCATCGCGGGTGCCGCTGCGGCTGACGGAACGACCCTGGCAGAGGGCACCCCCACCACGGCGACCAGGGGCGCTGGCGCCGCCGTCGGACTTGGGTAGGCACCCGGAGTCACGGATGCGTTGGGTGCTGTCGCGCCACCGAACCGGAACAGAGTCCAACTGCCACCCGCCACTAACAGCGCCAGAAGTCCCCACATGGGCACGCTGGCCCGGCGAGTGGGCAGCGCGGGCAATGTCCCGGTGCCCGTTCGGCTCGCTCCCCCCCCCTCGGCTGAAGCTCCTGGGGAATTCGCCTCGCCCCCCCTCGTGGTCAGGGCCGGCCGCGCCGACCCGTCAGCCAGGCTCGCGAACTTCAGTCGTGGTTCCGACAGTGCCTCCGCCAGAGCGTCCGACAACTGTTCGGCGGTCTCGAACCGTCCGTCGGGCTCTTTCTGAAGCCCACGCGCGATCCAATGGTCAAAGGCAGGGGGCAGTTCATCATGAAGGGTGGAAGGAACGGGCGCCGGTTCCGTGCAGACATTGACCAGCAAATCCCCCATCGCTCTCCCGACGAAGGGTCGACGGCCCACCAAACATTCGAAGGCGATGACACATACGCTCCAAAGATCCGCCCTTGAGTCGACGCTACGGAGTCCGCGGGCCTGTTCCGGGCTCATATAATGTGGCGTCCCCAGCACGGCACCGGTTTGAGTCGCCGCCGCACCACCCACGCTGTCGGTGGTGAACTTAGCGATTCCGAAGTCCACGAGTTTGCAAACGTCCCTCTGGTCTTCCTCGTCCCATACCAAAAATACGTTCTCGGGCTTGAGATCCCGGTGAACGATGCCAGCTGCGTGGGCTCGCACCAGCGCGCGACACAGCTGGTGGATGATTCGGACTGTCTCCTCTTTGCCCAGGCGCTGACCCCTCGCCAGCCGGCGGTCCAGGGGTTCCCCCGACAGGAACTCCATGACGATATAGGGGCGCCCGTCCTCGGTCACCCCCTGGTCGTAGACTTGAACAACGTGTTTGCTGTTGAGTCTCGCCGCCGCATGGGCCTCATTGACGAAGCGCTTTCGGGCCTCGTTACTCTCGGCGTGTTCGGCATCGATGAATTTGACCGCCACTCGGGTGCCGAGACTCTCGTGCACGCCCTCCCAGACGGCTCCCATGCCGCCGCGGCCCAGCAGCCGCGTACAGCGATATTTCTGCGCGATGAGCTCAGCCGGGGGTTGGAGTTCACCCATAGGAACACAGCCTAAACCGGCTCCCGCGCATTTCAAAGGACCGAGCACACAGCGGACGGCTTCCCGCCAAATGCCACGATCTGCTAAGGCCCAGGGCGATGTCCACCCCATTGTTCGACGCCGGTTCTGACGACGTATTATATCTCGTAGATCTGAGCGGATTTGTGTTTCGCGCCTATCACGCCGTTCAACCCCTCAGTAGCCCCAGTGGCGAACCCACCAACGCGGTGTTTGGCACCGTGAACATGCTCGACCGCATGGCCCGACAGTGCCAGCCAAAAATGTTGGCGGTCGCGATGGATTCTCGCACGCGTACCTTTCGCAAAGAAATCTATCCCGAGTACAAAGCGAACCGCCCGCCCGCACCCGAGGATCTGAAGGTGCAGATGAAGCGAACCGGCGAGCTGATCGACGCCTACGGGATCCCTGTGTTCCAGCAAGACGGTGTCGAAGCCGACGACCTCATTGCGACCGTAGTCCGACATTGCCAAGAACAATCAATCCGCGTGGTCATTGTCAGCGCTGACAAGGATCTCATGCAACTGGTGGGCGACGATGTGTTGATGTGGGACACCATGCGTAATCGCGTATTTGGCGTCTCAGAAGTGGAAGAGCGATTCGGCGTGCGCGTGAACCAGCTGCGGGATTTGCTGGCTCTCATGGGGGATAGTTCAGACAACGTGCCAGGAGTCCCCTCCGTGGGGCCCAAGACCGCAAAGGACTTGCTCAACACCCACGACACCCTCGAAGGGGTCTACGAAAACCTGGCGTCGGTCACTCGCAAAAAACTGAACCAGAATCTCACCGAGTACCGAGATCAGGCTTTTCTTAGTCAGCGTCTGGTCACGCTGAAGGAAGACTGCGACGTCACCCTGAACCGGGAGAGTCTCACCTATGGCGGACGTGATCTCGATCGCCTGCGAACGCTCTATGGCGAACTGGGATTCCAGCGCCAGCTCACAGCTCTCGACAAAGAAAGCCAGACGTCGCTCCCGCTTTCGGGTGGAGGCTCTGGCAGCGCCAGCGCAGCACAGCCGACCCCTGCCGCTGTGGCGGCCGAGCTCGAAACCGTTCTCAGCGACGAGCGCCTGGATGAATTGTTAGCGCTCGCATCCAAGGCGGGAAAGTGGGCCCTCGAAACCCAGACTACTCGCGGCGGGCCTATGGCCACCACCTTGGTCGGCCTGGGCTTCGCATTCGAAAACGGCAAGGGCTACTATGTGCCGCTCGCTCACCGCGACATGGCGGGCCCCAAACAGCTCGACTCCAAAACAACGCTCGCAAAATTCGGCAAGCTCATTGCCACAGCCGGCGTTCAACTCTGTATTCACAATATCAAGCGCTCACGCGTCCTGCTGAGCCAACACGGCATCGAGCTAGAGGAGGTCGCTTTCGATCCCATGCTAGCCGCCTACCTGCTGGACGCATCTCAGAAGAACGATCTCAAGTCCCTCGCAGCCCGGGAGTTGGGCCTCAGCCTCACGCCCCTCCTCGACCTGACGAAGCAAGGTAGAAAGCGCATCAGCTTTGATGAAGTGAGCGTCGCCGATGCCGGCCCCTTTGGCGCAGCCGACGCCGACGCCTGTTTCCGTCTCTGGGAACGCCTCGAGGCTCGAATCGCCGAGGAAAATCTCGACAAGCTCTACGGAGAGGTGGAGTTGCCCTTGGCCCCGTTGCTGGCCGAAATGGAAAAAGACGGCGTACAGGTCGACAGCGAGTTCCTGACAAAGTTCGGAGCCCGGCTGGGCCGTGACCTCGCGTCTTTGGAGGAGCAGGCTCACAAGATCGCGGGCAAGGAGTTCAACGTGAACTCCCCTCGACAACTCGAAAAGCTCCTATTCGACGATTTGGGCTTCAAGCCTCTCAAGCGAACAAAAACAGCACGATCCACAGACGCGGCGACGCTGGAAGCTCTTTCTGAACAGCACGAACTGCCGAAACTGATTCTGGAGATCCGCCAGCTCGCCAAGCTGAAAGGGACCTACGTGGATGCCTTGCCCGCGCTGGTTCACCCCAAGACCGGACGCATTCATTGCAGCTGGGACCAAGCGGTCGCCGCCACCGGAAGGCTCTCCTCCCACGATCCCAACCTCCAAAACATCCCGATTCGGACCGAGCTCGGGCGCTCTATTCGCAGCGCCTTCCGTGCCCCGGATGGCTACCAACTGGTCAGCGGCGACTACTCACAAGTCGAGCTGCGGGTACTCGCACATCTCTCCGAGGATGCGCGATTGCTCGAAGCCTTCAAAACCGGACAGGACATTCACACTCGAACGGCCATGGAAATCTTCGAAGTGTCCGAAGACAAGGTCGACGACGAGCTGCGACGACGTGCTAAGGCCGTCAACTTCGGAGTGGTTTACGGTCAAGGCGACAGCGGCCTGGCCAAGAGCCTCGGCATCCACCGCATGGAAGCCGGGAATTTCATCGCCAGCTACTTTCGTCAGTACGAAGGCGTCCGGCGATTCATGGACGAGACGATCGAAACCGCACGGCGGGCCGAGAGCATCAGCACTCTGCTCGGACGGCGACGGCTCATGCCCGATATTCACCACGGCAACCGGGCTCGCCGACTGGCAGCGGAGCGCATCGCGATGAACACGCCCATTCAGGGGACCGCCGCTGACCTGCTCAAACTAGCCATGCTCACCTTTCGGGAGCCCCCTACGCCGGGCAGCCGCATGATCCTGACGGTTCACGATGAACTCGTGTTCGAAGTGCCGGAATCCGAAGTCGCTAACGCGAAAGACGTGGTCCGGGAGCGAATGGAAAACGTCTACCCCCTGCGCGTGCCCCTCGTGGTGGACGTGGGTGCCGGGGCCAGCTGGACTGACGCCCACTGAGGGCGCGCATCTCGTCCCAGAGGCCGCCAGAGACAAAACAACCCCTCAATTTCCCAGATTTGCGGCACCTTTGACATTTCCCCCCGTCTGGACGAAAAGCCGGACACTTCTTTTCTTACTTTCCGAGGCCCCATGAGCGAACCCACCAACGGCGCCCGCCGACCCCACATCAGCATCGTCATTCCGATCTACAACGAGGAAGGCATTCTTCGGTCGGCAGTGGTGGATCTACAAGATCGACTCAAGCCCCTCGGCTGGTCCTACGAGATCATTCTCGCCGAAAACGGTTCCTCGGACCGCACGGTGGAGCTTGCTGTAACCCTCAGCGAACGCTACCCCGAGGTCAGCAGTTTTTCCATCGGCGAGCCCAACTACGGCAAGGCGATGAGGGACGGCATCGGCCGCGCGAAGGGCGAATTCGTAATCTGCGAAGAGATCGATCTCTGCGACACCGACTTTCACCTACGCGCCATCGAAATTCTCGAGAAGCGAGAAGCCGATATGGTGATCGGCTCGAAACTGATCGCCGGAGCCGAAGACGAACGCCCCTTCTTGCGACACGCCGCTAGCGTTGGTTACACCAATTTACTGCGACTCCTACTCGGCTTCCGGGGGACGGACACCCACGGACTGAAGGCATTTCGCCGGAACTCGCTTCTGGGCGAAGTCGAAGCCTGTTTGGCAGACAAAGACGTGTTCGCCAGCGAGTTCGTGATCCGCGCCTACCGCTCGTCGAACACAGTCATCGAAATCCCAGTTCGCGTACTCGAAAAGCGACCACCATCGATCAACTTGTTCAAGCGCGTGCCCAATGTCTTGAAGAATCTCGCGAAGCTCACCTGGATGATTCGCTTTCAGGGGTAGCGGTCCTGATACCGCTACCCCTCGACGAACACCTCCCGCAGATCGTCTCCGCGCTCCGCGCCAAGGGTGTCCTCGTACTCGAAGCGCCTCCCGGGGCTGGGAAAACGACTCGTGTTCCCAGGGCACTGCTGGACGCCGGTGTCAGCGGAGAGATCATCGTAACAGAGCCGCGGCGATTGGCCGCACGGCTCGCCGCTACCCGCGTCGCCAGCGAGCTCGGGGAGCGGCCCGGAAAACGCATCGGATATACGGTGCGCTTCGAGGATGTGAGCGGCCCGGAAACCCGCGTCCGCTTCGTCACCGAAGGCGTGTTGCTCCGTCGATTGTTGAGCGGAGATCCGCTAGACGGCGTAGCGGTTGTGATTCTCGATGAATTTCACGAACGGCACGCTCAAACCGACCTCTGCCTCACGCTACTGGACCGCATTCGTCGCCAGAGGACCAACGCGCCGCACCTCCTGGTGATGAGCGCCACCCTCAACGCAGGCCCCGTCGCCGACTACCTGGGGGGCGCTCCGAGAATTACCACCGAGGGACGAGCCTTCGATTGCGAAATTACCTACGACGCCGACGTCGATGAGCGATACCTTGAGAACCGCGTAAGCCATGCGGTTCGGGACGCCCTCGAGCGGGACTCCAGCGGTGACCTACTGGTGTTCCTGCCGGGCACACGCGAAATTCAGAACTCGCTACAGCTCTTAGGAAAGAATCTTGGCAGCGACACCCTAGAGGTACTGCCGCTTCATGGGGAGTTGAGCCTGAAGGAACAACAACGCGCCGTCGCCCCGCAACGGTTCCGCAAGATTGTACTCGCGACCAACGTCGCAGAATCCTCCGTGACCATCGACGGCGTGACAACGGTGATCGACAGCGGTCTCGCACGCGTCGCCTCCTACTCGTCCTGGGGCGGCCGAGCTGTGCTCGAACTCCAAGATATCAGCCAAGCCTCAGCTATCCAACGAGCCGGGCGAGCCGGAAGGACCCAAAGGGGTTGGGTGCGGCGTCTGTACACCCGGGGGAGCTTTGAACGGCGGCCCACTCACGACATTCCCGAGCTGCTTCGCAGCGATCTCAGTGAAGTGTGGCTCAACCTTTGTCAGTTGACCGGTGGAGACACCGATACACTGCGCTTCTTGGAGAGACCGGCGGGAGCCGACATCGACAACGCAAAACGGCTACTGGGGCTTCTCGGCGCCCTCGCTGACGGCTCTCGGCTGACGCCCATCGGCGAACAGCTCACACAAATCCCGCTGCACCCGCGGCTCGCACGGTTTCTCATTTCCGCGATGACCGCCGGCGTGGGTGAACCCGCCTGCCTCGCTGCGGCTCTGCTTTCGGAACGCGACATCCGCCGGCGCCAACGCGAGCCAGCAGACTCGGCGACCGGGCTGTCGGATCTCACGGAATTGATGGATCTGTATGCCGAAGTCGAAGTCGCAGAATTCTCTCGCGGCGCGGCTGCTAGAGCGAACGTTGACGGCAATCGCCTAGCGGCCGTGCGCCGCTCTTGCTCCCAACTACGCCGCCAACTCTCGCCAGATAGAACGACGGACGGCAGCCTCGACAACGAAGAAATCGATACCAGGATTCGGCAAAGCTTATTATGCGGACACATCGACCGCGTCGCGCGTAGGAAAAAGCCAGGAAGCGCGGATGTTACCCTGCAGAGCGGAAGCGACGCCCGCCTGTCTGAAACTTCGGTGGTCCGCGACGCCCCGTTCGTCTTGGCGCTAGATCTCGGGGAACAAAAACGCGGAGAACGCCGAGGCACCACTGTGAATGTAGCGTCGGCTGTCGAGGCCGACTGGTTGCTCGACTTAGACGACCACCTCGAATATCGCGACGAACTCAGCTGGAACAGCAGACGGTCCCGGGTCGAGTCTGTCAGTCGCATCCTGTTAGGCTCCGTAACCATCGAAGAGAGCCGCACGGTAGCGAAGCCGTCCTCCGAGGTGTCAGAAGTTCTCGCCAAGGCGGCACTCTCCTCCGGCTTCGGCAAACAATGGGATGAGCTGGACGCCTTGCGAGCTCGGCTACAATTGCTATCGCAATACATGCCCGAATTGGACTGGCCCGCGTTGTCCGAAAATCCCACCGCCATCCTAAAACGCGCGTGCACCGATATTTCCAGCTTGGCGGATCTCGAATCGATGGATATGAAGCAGTTGTTAACCGCGCAGCTAGACCATGCTCAAACGCGCGCTCTTGCCGAACACACTCCGGACAGCATCGCGCTACCCAATGGTCGGCGATTGGAGGTGCACTACAGCACCCACGCCGAACCCTGGGTGGGCTCGCGCATCCAAGACTTCTTCGGCATGACCGACGGCCCGACCATTTGCGGCTCCCGCCATTCGCTCACTCTTCACCTACAAGCTCCGAACGGGAGAGCCCAGCAGGTGACACGAGATCTGAGCGGCTTCTGGTCGGGTCAGTACGGCGAAGTACGTAAGCAGCTTCGCGGCCGCTACCCCAAACACCCGTGGCCCGAAGATGGGGGCACAGCTATTCCACCGAAACCTCGTCCCCCGCGACGCCGCTAGGCCGCTACCGGCTCACGGCGGGACCGCCGGTTTAGCGCAGCGTTCCGCGCAACTGATCGAGTAGCTGCAGCGCTTCGAGGGGGGTCAATCGCTCGACATCGAGAGCCTTCAAGGTATCCAGTGCCTCTCTTTCGGCAGCACTAGGTGGGCTCTCAGCAAAAAGATCCAACTGTTGCGTGGCGGGACCCATCGCAGGCTTCCGTTTCGTCTTCGCCGGTGGCCCGTCAGGCCCTGCCTCCAGGCTCGCCAGCATGGCGCGAGAACGTGCCAGCACGGATTCTGGCAGGCCCGCCAGCTTGGCAACGGCAACGCCGTAGCTGCGCCCTGCCGCCCCGGGGACCAGCCGATGCAGGAACACCACTTCGTCCTCCATCTCGCGAGCGCTCACGCTGTGGTTAGCCACATGGGCATGCTCTTCTCCGAGGGCGGTGAGTTCGTGATAGTGCGTGGCGAAGAGAGCCCGAGAACCTGCCACGTCGACCAGATGCTCGGCCACAGCCCGAGCAATAGCCAGGCCATCGAAGGTGCTCGTGCCGCGACCGATTTCATCGAGAATCACGAGAGACCGCGCAGTCGCCGACCGCAGAATCTCCGCGGTCTCTCGCATCTCGACCATAAAGGTACTCTCCCCTGCGGCCAGGTTGTCGCTCGCGCCCACTCGGGACAGCACACGGTCCACGATGCCAACGGCCGCCCGACGCGCGGGCACGTAGCTTCCCATCTGCGCCAGAATCACCGTCAGAGCGGTTTGCCGAAGCAGCGTGCTCTTGCCAGCCATATTGGGGCCCGTCACCAGCCACATACGTTCGGCGTCCGCGTCCAGCACGACGTCATTGGGCACAAATCTGCCTGCGGCGGCAAGCCTCTCGACGACGGCGTGCCGGCCATCTTCGATGTGCAACACAGAAGAATCGGAGAGTTCCGGCCGACAGTAATCGTGGCTATGAGCCAGCTCGGCGAGGGCGGAAGACACATCCCAGGACGCCAGCAGGGTCGCGAGACTGCGGATCCGAGTTCCGGCCTCTCGCACCTGGCCATAGAGCTCCTCCAGCAGCGCCAGCTCGCGCGTGCGGTGCTGACCGTCGGCCTGAACGATGCGCTCGGCTAACTCGTCCAGCTCGTCCAGCGTATAACGCTCCCCGTTAGCCACCGTCTGTTTGCGCCGCCAGGCATCGGGCACCTTCTCCAGGTGCACTCGGCTGACCTCGACGTACCAACCGAACACGCGAGTGTGTTTCGCGCGTAAATTGCCGATGCCGGTTTCCTTCTTGAGTCGCGCCTCCAACTCAACCACTCGCTCCGTGCCGCTCTTGCGGAGCTCATCGTATTCGTGCAGCTCCGCGTCGAATTCCTTGCGAAATATTGCGCCCTCCTTCGCTGCAGCTGGGGGGCGATCGACGAGGGCATCACCCAAGATTTTGGCGAGCTCCGGCACGGCATCGACTCCCGGGCCGCTGAGTCCCAGTTGCTCTCGGGCGTCCGGCTCGCGAAGTTCGTTCAAACCATCGACGGCTTCTTGTGCTGCCAGCAGGCTATCGCGCAAGGAGCCCAAGTCCCGCGGATTCGCTTCACGCAGATCGGCTCGAACGCTGAGGCGTTCGATATCACGAACATCCGTCAGTCGGGCTCGAAGCTCGCGGCGCAGGGAGGCCTGCATCACAAACAGCTCGACAGCATCGAGTCGCCGGCGAATGGTGCCGACATCGGTCAACGGAGCCAGCAATCGCCGGCGCAAGAGGCGAGCTCCGAACGCGGTCTTCGTGTGATCCACCACCCGGAGCAAGGTGGCCTCCTTGTGCCCACTCAAGGAGGCCACGAGTTCGAGATGTCGAATCGCGGTCTGATCGATGACCAGCGCGTCCGTCGGATCCCACCTTTGCAGCCGTGTGATCGGCAACTCCGTCTTCGGATTGCAACGACGGGCGTAACGCAGAGCCCGAGCCAGCGCCCGAGGCACGTTGGCGTGGATCGATTTCGCTTCGCTGGCAAAGGCTCCGCACAGCCCGGGAACCTCGGCCTCATCCAAAGGCTCATCCGGCCGCACGGGAGTCGTCAGGGACACCCCGGCGCCTACTGCGCCTATCGCCGCCACCATCGCCTCCGATTCTTCGGGAGTCGTCGCGCCCACCAAGATCTCTTTGGGTGCCGCTCGTCCTAGCTCGCCGAGGGCTGCGACGACGTCAGGCAAGGAAGCGACGGCGAGCTCTCCAGTAGACAGGTCCAGAAAACAGAGTGCCACCGCCCCGTCAGCGTCACGTTCGACGGCCGCGAGCCAATTGTTGCTGTCCGACTCTAGGTGGTCACCGGAAGTGACGGTGCCGGGGGTCAGGACCCGTACCACCTCCCGGGGAACGATGCCCTTGACCGTGGCGGGATCCGCCATCTGCTCGCAGACCGCCACTTGGCGGCCCATCTGCAATAGCCGGCCGATGTAGTTGTGGGCCGCGTGATGGGGAACTCCGGCCATGGGGATCTCGTCTGCTTTGCCCTTGTTTCGACTGGTGAGAGTCAAATCGAGCAACCGGGAGCACTCGACGGCATCGTCGCCGAACATTTCGTAGAAGTCACCGAGCCGGAAAAACAGCAGCGCATCTGGATACGACGCTTTGGCGGCAGCGTGCTGCTGCATGACCGGAGTCTTCCGCGCGCCCATGCATAGGGCTTAGCAACAGCCAGCCGCCTCCGAAAGAGCTGACTACTGGATCGGTACGGGGATCTGTCCGGAAGGGGATCCTACGGCGATCGGGACCACTCCTTGTCGCTGCGCGTCTCCCACCAGTAGCAGTCCGGCTTTCTGAGCGTAGGCGATGGCGGCCGGAACATTCTGAGAATAGGAAGGCGGAACCCCCAAGGGGACGGTCATCGGGTCGAAGGCGCCGGTCATGGTCCAGGAAAAGCGCATGTCTCGCTGGCTCGGCGTGTCGCCGCGATACACCGCAAATCGGGTTGTTAGACTCTGGAAAACGCACGCGGGAGACCCCGCGAAGGCCGCGGGAGGCTCGCAGGCGAGCTGCGCCGGCTCCTCAGGACCACAGCGATAGCTTTCTGTCAGGGCACTGACACAGGCGGTCGCCGTGGGATCCACGCCCACGCCCGCCGCCGCACAGCTTTGACCGTCATCGGAATCTGCACAGCTGACTTCAAAAGCACGACCGTCGAGTCGCGAGCGCCACGGATTGGGATCCCGAACGCAGCGATATTCAGTGGCTCCTGACTGCAGCTCACGCGGGGACGCGTGAATCGAATGATAAAAATAGGGCGACGACACGACCCACTGATCGCCGGCTCTGACCTCGTAGCTGAGCGCCTCCGGGAAACAGCAGCTGAGCAGCTCGCCGTAGGCGCTGGTGCCGCCCGCTGCCTGTCCAGGTGCGGGCAGGTCGAAGGCAGAACCGAGCCCACCGCGACGCTCGATCACCAATCGAGACTGATAGGCCTCCAGGATCCGCAAGTCTCGTGGCGGCAAGGGATCCGTAGGCGAGCCAAATACGGCGCGACACATTAGATGAGGGGGACCCGAGAGATCCACGCCCGCCACTTCTCCGATGGCACTGAAGGAACCGCAGCGAGCGCCAGTCCACCACGCACTGTCCTCATCGGGGAAGCTCGATGTGATGTGAACGAAATCCGCGTGGTCCCGAGCGAAGGCGTCGAGAGCTTCTCCCGATAAGCCCATCTGCGTCCCCCGATCCGTCATCGCATCCTGATCTTCGACCCCGCCTGAGCAAAATGCCGCGTTCAGATCCGCGCTGAGCTCGATCGCACTCTGGGAGCTGCCCAAGACGCCTGCCGGACGTTCTCCCCGAATCTTTCCCTCGTAGACCGCAGAATAGTTCGCCCCGGAGCCGCCAAAATACGCCCGCGGCTCATTCGTGATGAGTGCCAGGGAGTTGTGGCTGGCAAGAGCCGGATTCAGCGGAAGTCGCTCTTCCTCGTCGGTGGAGTCGGGACCGTGCTCGGTGCCGGCAACGAACAATGTGGGAACCTGGTCATCGCGGTGAAGTACCGCCAACATCTTCGGATTCTGACGACCCTCATCGCTGCGATCGTTGGGAAGAATACGACCGTCGGCACCGGTCAGTGCGGGGAATGCCCGGACGCCCGCTGAAGCCCATCCGAGCTCCGCGCTGTTCAACATCAACGTCGCACTGCGAGCTCGGTGCCTCTGCACCATGTTGCAGCTGATTTCGTCGGTGACCGTTGGGTCTTCGCTCACGACGAAAGGCACGGCGGAGGGGTCACCCAAGCAGCCGCGAAAATCCGGCTCGTCGCTAGCATTCGTTTGGACGGGACGACGACAAAGAGAATCGTAATCCTCGATGTCGATCACTCGGACATTGCCGTCGTCGAACACGATGTACGCAAATATTCCGCGCAGACGACTGGGGGTCGCTCCCCCTGCCCCCGCTCCAAATCGATGAAGCGCGCCCGGCAGCGTCGAATCGAGATCTACCGATGGGTCACACAATTCGCCTTCCACTGCGACTCCTGTGGCGTCCGCGATGGGCGCATCATGATCAATGAACTGAATCGCTTTTGCGGCGGAAGCGGCTGCGATGCGATCGGGTGGCACGTAGGGTGCCCAAGAAGAGCGCTCCAACAGAATCGGCGTCGGATCGGTCGAATCCGCGCTCACATCGAAAACCATCACTGCTCCGTGATTGTCGATGGCGTAGACGAATCGCTTTTCGTCCATGGTGACCGGGCTGACGGCGAGATTCCGCGTTGTTACGATTTGGGAGAGGTCAAGATAGGACATCGGCAACAACGGCGCGTCCTCAGACATGGAACACGGGTCCGAGATGTCCACGCGGTGAATCACCGGAGCGTCGAGATCTCCAACAAACAGCTCCCCGTCGGAGACCGCGAATCCGGCGGGGCGCGCGCTAAAGGAGGGATTGGGTCGCGCCGTTCCAGGCGGCACCACAAAATCGCGGAGATCCGCCGGGGGCTGCTGAGCAATGGGCTCCGCAGGCAACTCGACATCCAACGACAAGATGCGTTCAATCGGACAGCCGTCAAAACTTCCGGGCGCTCGGTTCAACAGAGCTTGAGCGTCGATCAACACCAGTTGACCCTCATCCGGTAGCGACACCAACAATTTTCGCCGACCAGGCTCCGTTGTCTCGCGGCTTAGATCGGCAACGCAATGGGTCAGGGTGCTACCGAAGAGGTCGCCGTCCAGTGCCGCGTCCGCGGACAAACCAGACTCTGACAAGCTTCCCGCATCACGGATCGTTCCCGTGTCAGCGCCAGAGTCAGAGTCAGCGCCCGCGTCACTCACGGTCTCGGTGACCGCGCCTCCGCAGGACTCAGCTCCCGAACGATCGATGACGACGGTCATCTCTCCTGGAGCTGAGGGCAAGCGGCACGCAGCCCATGAATTCCGCTGACGCATGGCCTCGCCTTCTTTGCGAGGATCCAAACAGCTGGTCGGGATGGCGTAGATGCCTTCGCTCCCGACATCCCCCATGCCCACGAACACTGCCTCGCCACCCGGTGTCGACACTATCTTCAGCGGGCGCTGACCGACCGGTAAAAACGTGGGGCCGGGCGTCGTGGGCTCCAGATCCAAGACAGTCGAACTGAAGATATCCACCACAGCCAGCTCCCCACGATTGGGTTGCGTGACGACTGCGAGCAACCGTCGACTGCCGTCTACGGGTTGGCCCTGGGCCGGGCATTCGTCTATCGGGCGGCCACTAAAATCCCACACTCCATCCCGCTCGACATCCGTGACGCACAGCAGCGTCAAATCCCCGGAAGGCTGCAGGGACGCCAGAGACACGGGCGCGGGGGCCTGATCGCAGGACGCCTGCATGATAACGAGCGCCAGCGCGAAGGCAGCCCGGGTGGATTTTCGAACCGTCATTTCGACGCCCTCGGTGGGATGGCACGACCTAGGTTGGCGATGATCTTGCCGTAGGAATGAGTGTGAGACTGATCCAAATCAACGATGCTCACGTAGGAATCTACAAATTGCGCGATGTAGGCCAGAGCGTGCTGTTCGTCGATAACGATGGCGTGAGGGCCACGGCCCGTTCGAATCACCATTTCGACACGCTGCTGGGCAGGGTCGTAAATGTGCACGCTCGCGGCGTCATAACAAGAGGTGAATACCCGGCGCTCGAGCTCACCGTCGCTATTGCGAATCTTGCCCACCACGACTTTCGATGGCCCAGCCTGTAGAGACTGCACCTGGTCGAAGCGTGGCAAATCGTCGGTCAGCGCCTCGTTGAGAGAGCCCCTAGTTTCACCGATCAACAAGGTATCGGGGTTCCGATTGGAAGCGTAAATGTCGAGTGGGATCGCAGCGCATTCGGTCAGGCAAGGGATGTCGCCAGCCGTACAGCTCGCCTCGCAGCCTTGCCGATCGGAGGGATCCACCGCCAGACCGCGACTGTCGGTCCCGCGAGCGTTGGCGCGGATGGTGATTTGCGCGGTCCGCGACACGTAGGGGCGATTTTCGCCAGCGGAACCCGCCGGCGGAGCGTCATCGAAAAATCGCACCAGCGAGATGGTGCTGAGGTTTCGGTAGCTGACCAAGAAGGAATCGTTGCCGCTATTTCCTGCGCTCGTCAGCTCCGGCTCCGGTACCGCGGCGATGGCCACAGCCCCTGCCGGCAGATCGCTGAGCACGTACTGAAGACGCGGCCCACTGGGGGACGCACCGCCCGTGAACAATGACAGTTGCCCCGACGCCTGGTGCGTTACCAGGATGCGATCGCCATCGCTACTAGCCGCGACGGCGAAGGGCTCGGAAGGAAGCTCGACTCCCCGGCTATTCTCTGTGGCTGAATCGTCGCCACGACGATGATTGGCATCACAAACCCTCGATGAGGGGTCCTGCCCGCAGTCCAACTCGCCCTTGCCCCTAGCGCCGTCATTGACATCCACCCAGTGCAAAGTGGCGTCGCCACGCACCGGCATGAGCAGGCGAACGTCGCCGGAGCTCTGGCTGCCGGCGTCTGTCGTGCCAGTACCATCGCTCCGAGGCACCACGATCAGATCGCTGACGAAGGCGCCGATGCGGACGGTGTCAACCCTGAGATCGTACTGTCCAGCGTCGATAGGACCACATCGCCCGGGCTGATTGAGCAGCGCCGAGGGAGACTGGGTAGACAAGTTCAACAAATTTTCGCCTCGTCGGGCGCTCAAACTGGGCATCGCCCTCGCGCAAACATCGAGGGGTGTGGCGCCGCTTGCCGGTTCGACACACCAATAGGTCGGAGCTTCGCCGTCCAGCGAACGGTTGTCGCAAGTCTCGCCGGTGTTGCAGGCAGAATCGTCGTCGCAATAGCGAGGCAACAAGGCACGGAGGGCTGCAGCGTCGTAGAGCTGAAGCGTGCCGGAATTGAATTGCAGATCGAAATCGCTATTCGCAACGAACAACCGATCGCCCGCATCGCTGAGGGCGACGCCGACTGGAAAATAGATTCGCTCAAGCGGGGCTTCGACTCCGGAATCTGTGGAGAAGCAGCCGCTCAAGAGCAGGCACAAAAGCAGCGGTTTTCGCCGAATTCGGGGCATGGGCGGGCGGAGCCTAGTACAAGCCCCGGTCCCGATGTGCCGAATCTGTCCAGCCGAACGCGAGTAGGCCCCGGCCCGACAGCACGCTCGGTGATCTTCACCATAAACGGGCCATCTAGCAGCAAGCACAAGAAAGGCTCGGCGGCCGGACCCGGCTTGTAAACACTCCGGCTCCTCGCCCGTATCGGTGTCCCCGAGCGGCTCCTCGCCAGCCGAACGCCGCGGCCTGTTCTCACCCGACCAACGAGCTAGCGGACAAAACACCGGTGACGCCTAATTAGGCGCCATCGGATCGCTACAGGACAGTCTAGCCCAGGTCGAGAATCACGACGCCGCGCTCACTCATCTCTTCGTCATCCCGTGCCTCCGGTTCCGGGTAGACATCCATCGGCAGCTCAAGTCGAGGTTGCTCCGCCTCCTGACGGAGCCGTTCTTCAGCCTCGCGCCGGCGGATCTGATCGATGATAAAACTGGGAAGCATGGGAACTCTGCCTTGCGGTGCTGCTACGAACTTCTGTTGGGTCCAATCCGGGAGCCGGTGCTGAGAGCCTTCTTTTAGTAATGTAGCCATGGGGGCAGAGCGGTCAAGCTTTCCTACGCCATTGGCTCACTTACATTAGCGGCATCGAAGGGGGTAAAGATTAAAAAAAACGTACAGCGCGCTGCGGCACCTACACGCTCGGGGGTCCCGAGGAGTCCGTTGCATCCGGCCATCCGTAGGCACTCTGCCGCTACCTGCAGGGAGCACGATCTCGAAAAGGGCGCAGCTTTACCGGACAGATAGATGGAATCGCGCTGAATTTCCGATCCGGGACGCGCCTGGTTCTTGGGAGATCCCAAAAGGGTGCAGGAAAAAACTCAGATCCCAACTGATCCGGATCGGGATAGGGTGGCTGGACAAGGGGCGGGTCGAGAGTGCATACACCCACGTCCGCCGACACGTCACTGCACCGGAAAGCCACTGGACTGGCTGCCACGCTGATGCTGCTGGCCATATCGGTAAATCTTCATGCCGAGCCAAACGGGGATTTTTCCTTCTCCCCCGACCACTGGCGAAGCATTTCAGCTTTCGTTAACGTCGCCAGGGATCACCTGGGTCCGCAGCTACAACTCCGGGAACGCCTGGATTGGTCGGAACTTGGACCTGAGGATGGCATCCTCATTCTACACCCGACAGAGCCGCTGCGTGTTGAGTCGGCAACTGCATTCTTGCGGGACGGCGGTCGCATTGCCTTGCTCGACGACTTCGGCGCCGGCGACCAATTGCTCGAACGTTTTCGCATTCAACGTCGAACGATCCCAACCGGCGCCAAGTTTACGCTCCGAAATAATCCCGACCTCCCGATCGCGATCCCGACCAGCAACTGGGTCGCGGGGCTAGAGCGCGGTCGCCATCCTGTCGCCCAGGGAGTGGAGCAGCTCGCCACCAATCACCCGACGGGATTGGTCACTCCAGGGGATTTCGAGGTCACTCCCGTCTTCAACATTCCGATGTTGGATGGCGCGCCAATTCTATTCGGCCTGACGGGTGTGATAGGCGAATCGGGTGCCTGCGGGCTGAATACAGGCGTCGGGAATCAATCCCCGTCGGTGAAACGTTGTGGGCGTCTGTTTGCGTTGGGAGACCCTTCGGTGTTCATCAACGCCATGATGCGTTTCCCTGGGAATCGGCAGTTTGCGATAGGCCTGATGGATTACCTGCTTGAAGACGATAGCTGGGGCTCTCGGGATGGGGACTTGTTCGTCGTGAGCCATCGATTTGTCCAGATGGGTCAGTACGGCAACGATAATTATTTCAGCGGCGCCTTGGAGCGCCGACGACAAGATCTCGATGAGTTGTTGTCCGAAATTCGTAACAATGGTCTGCCGTCAGTGCTCGCAGCACTGTTGGCTGGCTTGGCAGCGCTGGCCGCAGCACTGTGGGCACACCGCTCCAGTGGACGCCTCTATCGTCGGGCGCCGCCCAGCTTCGCGAGGGAGACGCCTTTGGTCGCTCAGGGGGGTACCGCCGGGCGGGCGGCAGTTTTGTCCGCCCCCACCACCCACCGCGCCTTGCTCGTGCTTGAGCTGAAGGCGGCCCTTGAGGAACGCCTGCGCGAGCTGCTCCGGCTGCCCACCTCGGCTTCCACCGACGCTATTCTCGCCACGATCCGACGGGATGAGCTGCTGGAGGAGAAAATTGCCGTCGACCTATCAGAATTGTTCGTGGAAATGAATAAGGCGGAGCATGCCGTGCTCCACTCGGACAGAATTCGCATCTCGACTGGAACGATTGAAACGATGAAATCCCGAGTCGAGTGTATCATCAGCCTGTTGACGACACCGTCACCAAGGAACCACAGCTCTTGACCCAAGCCATTGCCATCACCGAAATCGAATCCGCCCGGGAGCGCTTGGCGGAAGTTCGGCGACAAGTCAGCACCGTGTACATTGGAGATCCCAGTGTCATCGATTCCATGCTGGTGGCCTTGTTGGCCCAAGGGCATGCGCTGCTGGAGGGCGTCCCTGGCGTCGCGAAGACGACTCTGGTGAAGGCGATGGCGGGCGCACTGGGTTGCTCCATGCGCCGCATCCAATTCACTCCGGATCTGTTACCGGCGGACATCACCGGCACCTACGTATTGAACCCGAAGGACGGCAATTTCAGCCTGCGGTCCGGCCCGATATTTACGAACGTGCTACTGGCCGACGAGATCAACCGCGCGCCCGCGAAGACCCAGTCGGCACTGCTCGAGGCTATGCAAGAACGGCAGGTCACGATCGAAGGCAACCGCTTCGAGCTTCCCAACCCCTTCTTCGTTATGGCGACTCAGAATCCCATCGATTTGGACGGCACCTATCCATTACCAGAGGCCCAAATCGACCGATTCTTAGTTCGTATCGGCGTTGGATATCCTACACCGGAGCAGGAGCTCCAGATGCTAAAGCAGCACAACGTCGCATCACCTGAGCCCCAAACCATATTGAATGCGCCCGAGGTCACCAGCCTGCAGTCGGTGACCGCTCGTGTGCATGTGGAAGAGGACGTGTGTGACTACGCCGTCCGCTTGGTGGGATTCACCCGACATCATGCCAAAGTCTCGCTGGGGGCTTCCCCCCGAGCCACCCTTAGCCTGCTCCGAGCCGCCAAAGCTTCGGCAGTTTTGCACGGCCGACCCTACACCACACCAGACGACATTCGCGCCGCCGCCCCATCCGTTCTGGCGCACCGCTTGATCCTCGCTCCAGAGTTCGACGGTGATCCCGATACAGCTAGCAGCATCATCAACGAGGCGCTGAGTCACGTGAGCTACCGGCGTGCGGTTCAACCAGCGTAGCGGTCCGTCGCCAGATATCAGCCGACCCAACGCGTCAGACGCGCTCGTCGTTCGACCAGCCCTCGCCGGCGCGCTAGAGTAACATCGCCATGTTCGCGCTCTCCGACGTCAGTATCGATCGATTGCGTCGCACCTTAGGAAACACCGGCCAACGACGCGCCTATTTCGTGTGGCGCAACGGCCAGCTGCAATGCTCAAATCCCCAACTCGACACGTGGAGCCAACATCTCGCCGAACACCGACGTGATTTCGACGCTCACGAGGCCGTCTTCTTGGAGTTCGGGCAGCGCAGCGGCTCCCTACTCGGTGTGTTTTTGCACCGGACGATTCGCGGACAAGGCGCCGGTGGCGTGCGGCGATGGGGCTATGACAACCTGGGCGATTTCCTGAGCGACGGACTCAGACTTTCGAGAGGAATGGGCCGAAAGAACGCTCTCGCGGGTCTGTGGTGGGGCGGCGGCAAGGGGCTGATCGCCCAAGATAACCTGCAGGCAACAGCCGACGGCCGAAGAGACGTCTATCTCGACTACGGGGATTTCATTTCGAGCTTGGGAGGCATCTACGTCACCGCCAAGGACGTGGGTACCGGCAACGAGGACATGGCGCAAATATTCAGCCGCACTCGCCACACAACCTGTGTAGCGCCAGAAGTTGGGGGCTCGGGTAACCCCTCGGGGGCCACGGCGAAGGGAGTGGTCTGCGCGATGGAGGCCGCGGTGAGCATTCTGTATGGGCAAAGCCTCGGCGGAATGAGCGTGTGCATGCAAGGCACCGGTAACGTCGGAGCCGCCATGATCCGCGACCTGCTCGAGCGTCAGGTAGAAACGATTACTGCCTTCGAAATATCCAGCAGTCTTCAACAAGAGCTTTCGCTGGCCTTCGCTAGCGATCCTATCGATATTCGCCTGGTCAGCGCTACCGATGACACCTGTTATCGAATGGCCTGCGACATTTTCGTTCCCAACGCACTGGGCGGAATCCTCGGCCCCGACACCATCCCGAAACTCAACACTCGGTTAGTCTGCGGTGCCGCCAACAACCAACTGTTGGACCCAGAACGCGATTCGCGATCGCTGCGAGCGCGAAACATCGATCTGGTCCCAGACTTTCTCGCCAACCGAATGGGGATCGTCAACTGCGCCAACGAACAATACGGCTGGCTCCCCGAGGACCCAGCGATCGAACGGCATTTCGATTCCGCGTGGGAGGGCTCGATCCCGAACGTAACCCGGGAAGTGTTCGAGCTCGCAAAACGCAAAGGGGTCACAACCACTTCCGCCGCGAATCGACTCGCTGACGAGCGTGCCCAGCAGCCACACCCCATCTGGGGTCACCGGACCGCAACACTGATTGACCGCTTGATGACCGCCAACTGGCAGCGGGGATAGGGCCGCGGGCGCAGGGGCTCGCAGTCGCCGGCAATACTAACGAGAAACGCTGCGACGGGGCATTTCAACGAAGTTCAGGGGTGGAATGGCGGCGTCTCCAGCCCCGAATGCGACGGGGCTTTTGAACCCGACTCAGGCTTGCTAGCCTCAGGCATGCGCCTGTACCCGACACGACCTGCGGTGGATCTTGCCATCGCAGGTAGCCTGTCCGTCGTCGCCGGCGTGGCCGCGCAACAATCAGCGATCATCGGCTGGGGCGGCGCGCTGTTACTCGGACTGGGTGTCGCTCGGGGGGTCACGCTGCTCGGCGTCGCCCGAGTGCGCAGTGCGGGCTTTGAAATGCTGTGGGCAGATGACGTCCGGCTCGCGACCCTCGGCCGCGGAGAAGAGATCTGTTTGAACGCGGAGGTCAGAAACCGTGATAGCCGGGCGACTAGATTCGTCCACCTCCGCGCTGTCCACTCTCCTGGTCTGGACATCACGATCGAGCCAAATAATGGCGAAGTCCCCGCCAGCGGCCGCCTGCGGGTGACGGTGCGAGTTCGCGCGTTGCGGGTCGGGCACCATGGCATCCACGGCCTCTCCCTGGAGCTACGGGGTGGTCCCGATCTGTTCGAGATCCCTCTCACTTTCGCGAATGCCTTCGGCATCAATGTTCTTCCGGCGGCATACGCCGCTTCTCTGCGCTCCCCACGCGGTGGACGCAGCGGGCTCATCAGCCCCGCGGGCAACTTCGGCAGGACCCGCGGTCCCGGCTCTGAACTTCGGGAACTTCGGGAACACCAAGCGGGGGACCCACTGAAACACATCGCGTGGAAAGCCTCCGCACGTCGGGGCATGCTCTTGGTCCGGGACCACGACGTGGAAGAACGGGACGTCGTCTGGATCGCGCTAGACGCCTCGGTTGAGCATTGGGCGGGGCCAGCGGGGGAAGCGCCAATGGATCGCGCCATCGATGAAGCCGCGACCCTCGCCGTCGAACACAGCCGACACGGCGATCGAATCGGTTTAGTCATTCTAGGTCGTCGGGTTCTAGCCGAGCTCCCCCCGGATGCTGGCAAGAAACATCTCATGCAACTCCTCGCGGACCTGAGCCACCGAAGCAGCTGCTTCGATCACGACCGCAGCGCCCTTGACGATGTCGCCGTGGCGCGACGGGTGTACGAGCACATGAAACCGCTGTTCCCGTCCCTCGCGAAGGGGGTGTCGTACCGAGAAAGCGGCCGGCTTGCTGCCCGTGCAGCAGCCGCGATGGAGCGGGCGCCCCTGCCTGTCATTCCAATAGACGGAAGCAATAACCACGACCAAACACTGCGGCGCTACCTTAGCGCCTTTGGGTTGGAGAGTTCGCCGAAGCCTGAACCCGATCGCGAGAAGACGGATTTACAAATGGCCGATTGGCTGCGCCAGCTCCCCCGGCGCCGCCCGGCCGCCACGATATTGTATATTTGGTCTCCGTCTCCGACGGCCCAACAGCGGCCGGAGATTCACAAGGCGTTGCAGAAACGCCAGCGCCGCCGACTCCGCTTGCACTGGCTTCCCATCCACCTGGGTGTGGATAGCCCGGATCTTGAGCCCCTACCCAGTGCCGCTAGTCTCGCCGTCCGCTGGCGCAGCGAAAGCGCTGAGGCACGCGGGCAGACCGAGTTGAACCAACTCGGTATTCAGACCCACTCCCCACTAAAAATTCGCGCCCCGGGCCATGGCCC
The DNA here is from genome assembly GCA_013214025.1 of Polyangiaceae bacterium. Lineage (GTDB taxonomy): Bacteria > Myxococcota_A > Polyangia > Polyangiales > Polyangiaceae > JABSRN01. The sequence continues at coordinate 66,399 of JABSRN010000011.1, read as the reverse complement.
TGCTCCCCGCCGCAACGCGCATCAAGTACAGGAAGACGGATGAGTCGAGATCTCTCCCCCAAATCGTTACTCGCCGAGTTCGGGCTGTCCCCCAAACATCATTTTGGGCAAAATTTTCTATCCGATCAGCACCTCTGCTCGAAGATCGCTCGTGTAGCCAGCCGAGGAAGCCCTGCCGAAGTGTCTTCCGAGGAGGCGGACGCCGAGCCTGCCGGCACGGCTGTGGAGATCGGTGCGGGACTCGGAAATCTCACGTCGCATCTGCTGAAGGAATTTGCTGCGGTGACAGCGATCGAAAGGGATCGCGATTTGGTTCCCGTCTTGACAGAGATTTTCGCCGACGATGTCGCGCAGCGTCGACTGACTGTGGTCGAAGATGACGCGAAGACCGTCGACTACACTTCGCTCTTCGCGACCTCCTCCGCCCCTCACGTTTTAGTAGGCAACCTGCCGTACAACATTACGGGGCAACTATTGCGCCTCACATGCACTCTAGCGCCACAACTCAGTCGCGCGGTGTTCTTGGTACAACTCGAAGTGGCCAATCGACTTTGCGCCAAGCCCGGGGGGGCTAACTATGGCGCATTGACGGTCTTTGTCGGCGCGCAGTTTCACGCCACTCGAGCGTTCATCATCAAACGGGGCGCATTCCGACCCCAACCCCGAGTCGACTCCGCAGTGGTCAAGCTCGAGCCGCGCGCAGATCCGATCGAGGAAAACCAACTGTTTCGAGCGCTGGTCTCCGGTGCCTTTCATCAGCGACGAAAAAAGCTGCGTAACGCGTGGCGCAGTATTCGCCCCCCGGAAGAACTCGCTGCAGCCGCCAAAGCATGCGCAATCGAACTGGACCTCCGCGGCGAAACACTGTCCGTTCAACAATTCGCGGCGATGGCACGAGAGCTCAACCCATGAGAGACCGCCGCCGCGCCCAGCGACCACGCTTGGCAGCTGCAAGCATCGTCCTCTGCATGTTGGGACTGAGTCTGTGCTTCGCAAGCTGCAAAGAGTCATCTCCTACACAGCGTGAATCGGCCGCCTTCGGCATCTTCTTTGGAGGGCAAGTCCAGAAACGGCGCGAAATACCTTTTGAACTCAATTCCGCCAAACAGCGCCACGGATTTCGCATTGAGTTGACCACTCCCGCCCAAGAAGACCGCGTCGTCCAGTGGGAGCTCAGCATGCCCGACAGAAGCTCGGGGCGAAGCGGTGCGCGACGCGTGGGCCTCGCCAAAGATTCCATCGCAGCCGGTGAATCCCGATTTGATCACGTGTTCACCTTCTCCCCGGGAGATCCACTCGGGCTCTGGAATATCCGGATCTTGCTGGGCGGGCGGGTTCTTCTGGACCGCCCTTTCCTCGTGTTCGACGCGCGCAAGCGCAGAGCGGCTCTCAAGAAACACAATAAAACGAATCGCAAGTAGCACCGTAGACTGAAAACTCATGAGCCCCCCCCCACGCCTCCAAGGCCCTGTTCACCTCCGAGTCCCCGAGGGCGACACCCACGAACGTAAAGTTTGTCTGGACTGCCATCACATTTGTTATGAGAACCCCCGCATTATCGTGGGCAGTGTCGTCACCTATGAAGGGCGCCTCTTGCTTTGCAGGCGCGCCATTCCGCCGCGCATTGGGTTCTGGACCATGCCTGCTGGGTTCTTGGAGCTGCAAGAGACACCCGAGGACGGAGCCAAACGCGAGGCCCTCGAAGAAGCGGGCGCAAGAATCGAGCTCGATGGTCTGTTGGCGGTCTACACCCTCGCCGAACGCTCACAAGTCCACTTGATGTACCGCGCGACTCTGCTCGATCCGCAAGTGAGCCCCGGCATTGAATCTCAATCCCTCGAATTCTTCAGTTATGAAGACGTGCCGTGGGACGAACTCGCCTTCCCGTCGGTCCATTGGGCTCTGAAAGACTGGTTTGAGACGAAGTCGGAGAAACACCTCACCCCCCGGCGTAACCCGTAGGCGATCGTCGCACCCGACCCCAGTGCGCCACCAGGCTTGGCCCTTGGACAAAACGAAACAGGCCCCGCAATCGCGGAGCCTGTCGCTCGATATTGCCAAGACGGCAACGGTCCCGCCTCAGTCGAGATCGTCGTCCTCACCATCGTCTTCAAACATCTCTTCTTTCTGAGTGCTGAATTCGTTGCGAATAGTTGGCGGCGGCGGATCGCCGTACAGTTCCAGCTGGGCGGCTGCCCACAACTCACGCGCGATCAGCGTCAGGTACTCAGGAGATCCCGGCTCGCCCTCAAAATCTGCTAGTTCATCGCCAGCAGCCTTGAGTTCGAGTCGCACATGAACAGCATCGACGGCATCCTTCGTGCTGAAGTGCTCAGTGAGAATTTTGACATGATCCGCGTTGTAATCGACGTAGCCTTCGCCGACCGCGACCTGCACGTCTTCCCCACCCTGACGATAGGAAACGATGCCGGCACGCGTGGCAGCCAACAAGGGACGATGGCCTGCCAACACGCCAAACTCGCCATCGACACTGGGGGCCGTGAACTCGCTCACCATTACAGAGATCTGCGGCCCCTCCGGGGTCACGATTTCTAGACTGATTTCATCCGCCATGACGTTCTATCAGGAGGCTTCTTTGAGAGAAGCCGCCTTGGCCTTAGCCTCTTCGATATTGCCGACGAGGTAAAACGCCTGCTCGGGGAGATCATCGAGCTTGCCTTCGATGATCTGCTTGAAGCCAGCAATGGTCTCCTTGAGCGGAACGTACTTGCCCTCCAAGCCAGTGAACTGACTGGCCACGAAGAAGGGCTGGGACAAGAACTTCTGAATCTTGCGGGCGCGCTCGACGGTAGACTTGTCCTCTTCGCTCAGTTCGTCCATGCCGAGAATGGCGATGATATCCTGGAGGTCTTTGTACTTCTGCAGAATGAGCTGCACTGCCTGGGCGGTCGCGTAGTGCTCATCGCCAACGACGGCTGGGTCGAGCAGAGTACTCGTGGAGTCGAGAGGATCGACCGCGGGGTAGATGCCCAACTCAGCGATGGACCGGGACAGCACCGTAGTGGCGTCCAAGTGGGCAAAAGTCGTCGCGGGCGCTGGGTCGGTCAAATCGTCCGCGGGGACGTAAATGGCCTGGACCGAAGTAATACTGCCATTGGTTGTAGAGGTAATTCGCTCCTGCAGCGCTCCCATCTCGGTGGCCAGCGTCGGCTGGTAACCCACGGCGCTCGGCATACGACCTAGAAGCGCGGACACCTCCGACCCGGCCTGGGTGAACCGGAAGATGTTGTCGACGAACAGGAGAACGTCCTGGCCCTCTTCATCGCGAAAATGTTCCGCACATGTCAGCGCACTCAAGGCCACTCGGGCACGGGCTCCAGGGGGCTCGTTCATCTGACCGTAGACCAACGCGGTCTTGCTGAGCACCGTCCCGCCACCTTCCAACTTGCTCTCGAGCATTTCCAAGTAAAGGTCGTTGCCTTCACGGGTGCGCTCGCCGACGCCAGCGAAACAGCTCACTCCACCGTGGGCCTTGGCCACGTTGTTGATCAGCTCCATGATGAGCACGGTCTTGCCGACCCCGGCACCACCGAACAAGCCAATTTTCCCACCCTTACGATAGGGAGCGAGCAGGTCCACGACCTTGATCCCCGTCTCAAACATTTCGACGCCCTGAGCCTGATCGACGAAACCCGGGGGGTCCCGATGGATGGGCTTCTTCCGCTTAGCCTTGACCGGACCCGCTCCATCCACTGGAGCGCCGGTTACGTTCAAGATGCGACCGAGGGTCTCTTTGCCTACCGGCATTTGAATCGGACCGCCGGTATCCTTGACCGCATCGCCTCGAACCAAACCTTCGGTGGCGTCCATCGCGATGGCACGAACCACGGACTCGCCCAAGTGCTGCGCCACCTCAAGAACCAGATTGTCCTTCTTGTCGGAGACGTTGGCGTTGGTGACCGTAAGGGCGTTCAAAATGTTGGGCAGCTTACCGGAGGGGAACACTACGTCCACTACGGGTCCAATCACCTGAGTGATCTTGCCAACGTTACCGGCGCCGCCGGTGCTTCCTAGCTTCGAGATATCGGCCATTTTCGTCTATTTCGCCTTGATTCGTGAGGGCCCGTGATGGGCGATCGGACCGCGTTGGGGGTCGCAGTGCGGGCCGGCTCTATCACGAAGGCCAGCATCTGCCAACGCCAACAGCGAGCCGAATGTGCAGGTACCATCTGGACTTACCGGAACGGCCCGCCAGCTGTGACAAAACGGCAGAATTATAGCCATTTTGCGCTTTCAGGCGCATGCCCCTGCTGACACGAAAGGTGGCCGTTCAGGCGGCGCTGACCGAGCCCAGGCTCCGGCCGAGGGGAGGCGCCGACCCGCCTGCGCGAAGACGCTAGCCGGCTCAATTGATTCATCATCGGCCGAACAATTGCAGTTGAGTCGGCAGCGGTTCGGGGCGGCGAAATCCTCGCCAGAACTTGTTCCCTGCAGTCTCTAAACCGAGCTCTCGGGCAGTGTTCTGAAACAGCGAACGCACGGCCTGAGCGTAGGGGCCCTGACCTTCCATGCGTACTCCGAAGCGCGGGTGGCTGCCGCTCGGCCCTTGGGCCTCCCTCACTCGTGCTTTCACCTTGGCGACACGATCCGGCGCGTATTCCTGAAGACATTGAAAGAACACCTCGCGGACAGCTCTCGGTAACCGCAGATAGGTCGTGAACGCGCGCTGGGCGCCCGCCCCGGCCGCCGCACGTAAGATATCCACTAGCTGGTCGTCCGCCAGCCCCGGAATGACCGGAGCGACAGCTACGGTTACATGGATACCCGCACTGCGAAGCCGCTCGATGGTGGCGATGCGTCGCTGGGGGGTCGGGGCGTAGGGCTCGATGGCGCGGGCCATCCGGGCATCCCAAAAAGGAATGCTGATGGCCACGCCAAGACCCGTCAGCTGAGCCAGAGAGCCCAGCAGTTTTATGTCGCGCTCGATCAGCGAGCTCTTGGTTATTATGAACACTGGATTCCGGTATTCCTCGCAAACACGCAGACAGTCGAGCGTCAGCTTTTCGGTGGCCTCGATGGGCTGGTAACAATCAGTGTTACCGCTGAAGACGATGGGTTCGCCCCGCCAACTCGGGGCCTGAAAAAAGCGACGCAGAAGATGGGCTGCGTTTCGCTTGAGTACAATCTTTCTCTCGAAATCTGTCCCGGCTCCGAAATCGAGGGATTCGTGGCTCGGCCGCGCGTAACAGTAGGCGCAGCCATGCATGCACCCGCGATAGGGATTGACGCTGTAGCGAAAATCCAAATCGGGACTGTCGTTCTTGGACACGATGGATCGGCTTTCATCGTGGAACAGTTCCAAATGCGTGGGTTGTCGGTCAAAGTACTCCACAGAGCGACTCTGAAAACGAGAGTCGGGATTGGAGACATCAAGCCGCTTCACAGCGAAAACCATGAACTGAACATCTGAACAGGTCAAGCAAGCTGGCTGTCGGGCGCCATCCCGCAGCCACATAGAGTGCAGCAAGGGGCTTGTGATTCCTCCCAAAGCGCCGGAGTCTCATTCGACCGTGTCGCTCAGCTACTCTGTTCCCCCCTCGGCACGCTTCGATCGCCGCGACTCTGAGTTGCAGGGTCTCCTTCGCGGACGGCAGACCCGGGGACAGGAGTGACGGTCGCGTGATCGACCAAGACACCATCGACCAGGTTCGGTCGTCAACGACGTTGAGCGTACTGATAGGCGAACGCGTCAAGTTACAGAAGCGGGGACGTAGCGCCACCGGCTTGTGCCCCTTTCACAAGGAGAAGACGCCAAGCTTTCACGTCAACGACGAGCGCGGTTTTTACCATTGCTTCGGCTGCCAGGCGTCCGGTGACGCCATCAAATTCATCCAAGAAACCGAAGGCCTGTCTTTTGTCGAGGCGATCCGGGATCTCGCTGAGCGCGCCGGCATCTCCATCGTCGAAAACATCAGCGACGCAGATCGAAGGCAACGAGAGGAAGCCCGTCGCCGCAAGGACGAATTATTCGAGGTAGGGAACGCTGCCGCCGCCTTTTTCGAAGAGTGTTTACGGACCGCGCCGTGCGCGGAGTTGGCACAGGCCGAAATCCTGCGTCGAGGTTTGGACGTCAAAGACGAGCTCACCAAAGAGACAATGGCGGCGTTTCGCCTAGGCTACGCACCCTACGCCTGGGATGGCCTGGGCAAGCACTTGCGTAAAATCGGCATGAGCCACACCGCCGCCGAAAAGGTGGGTCTATTGAGCCCCCGTCGAAGCGGCGGCGGACACTTCGACAAGTTTCGACATCGGCTCATGTTCGCCGTCACGGATCTGCGAGGTCGAGTCATCGCCTTCAGCGGTCGCGCATTGGACGAACCGGATGATGCCGCGTTGCGCGAGCACAGCCTCGAAAGAATGGGGCGGCCCGGCGAAGAGCCCGCCAAGTATATGAACTCTCCCGAGTCCCCCGTTTATCAGAAACGCGCGGCGGTATTCGGACTCTACCAAGCTCGCGACGCGGTACGACGCGAAGACCGTTGCATCATGGTGGAGGGGAACTTCGACGTCGTCAGCCTGCACGCGCGCGGCATCCGCAACGTAGTCGCTCCGCTGGGAACTGCCTTCACCCCAGAGCAAGCCGCGCAAGTGAAGCGCTACACGCAAAACATCACCTTACTCTTTGACGGCGACAAGGCCGGTCGCCGCGCCACCAAGAGTGCTCGTAGTCCCGTGCTGGACTGCGGACTCATCGCTCGGGTCGGTCGACTCCCAGATGGCAAAGATCCGGACGATCTGATTCGCGAGCGGGGAGTCGACGGACTCAAAGCGTGTATCGATGGCGCCAAGAGTCTGCTGGAACACCTGATTGAGTCGGCGCTTGACAGTGGATTTTCGGCCGACGACGCCCAGGCTCGAGCCGCGAAAATCAACGAGGTCACAGAGCTGATTCGGGAAGAAAACGACCCCGCGTTACGTGCGATGGCGGAGGCCCACGCGGATCGTATCGCGGAGCGGTTGGGAATCGCCGACGCCAGGACCCTCCGTGCCCTATCTCAAAAAATTCGCAGCGCCACCCGATTTTCCGATCCGGAGAACGACGCCGGGCCTCAAGCGCCGCGAGCCGAGCCGCCCCACCGCGCGCGGTCGCACTCGCCTCAGGGGGCTGTATCCACTGAAATATTCGGCGCCTTGCTCGATTTTCCGGCGCTACTTGAAGACGACGATCTCCAGGACGCGCTCGCTCTGCTGGAAGGCGATCTTGCGCTAGCCGTCGCTACCCTACGGACTCACCGTGGGCCCGACGGCTCCCTCGATGTAACGAGTTTTCTCGAATCTCTCGCTGAGAAAATTCGCCGCTATGCCGCCGCCCGTCTTGCGGCCCCCCGACACACGGACATCGACTCCTCCAAGATCGAGGCACAGCTCAACTTAGAAAAATTGAAGGTTCTGGACGGCCATCGGCTGAAGAATGAAACCCTTCAAGAACTGGAGAGAGCCGCTGCCTCCGGAGAATTGGACGAGGAGTTGACGCTACTGCGTGAACAGGCTGAGCGAGCTCGCCGCCGTCGAGGGCTCAGCTAGACGCGCCGCTAGCCAAGCTTCGTATTGTCGGCGGTTATTCGTCTTCCCAGTTGATGCCATAGCGCTTGAGGAACGCGATACCGTCTTTTCGGTAAATGTCACCGGAGAGATTCCGAATCCGCAGATACGCTTTCCAGTGGTCAACCGCCTGCCGGCTGTCTCCGAGGCAGTCGGCGGCCAGGTGGTGCGCGTCGGCTAGCCACATGGGGGCGATTTTCTCTCGCTCTAGTTTGACGATCCGAATCGCCTTGTTCAACAGCTCAACGCAACGCACGCGGTTGGCTTTTTCACTCATCAAACGGCCGAAGCGATAGTGAGTCCGAGCGTCATCCGGCATGCGTCGAACTGCGATTTGGTAGTGCTGGATGGCTTGGACGTCGTGACCCCCCAAGTCCTTGTAGGCCCGAGCGAGCTCCGCATGCGCCTCGACGAGGTCGGGACGCTTTTCGAGCGCCAACACAAGATCTTTTACGGCGTCTTGGTGGGCTCCCTGGCTGTTTCGGAGCACCGCGCGCTGCCAGTAGGCCTCAGCGAGACCCTTGTCCAGCTTGAGCGCCTTGCGCAAGGAAGTGTTCGCTTTCGCTCGGTGGCCCAAGCGGTTTTCACACCAGCCCACATAGAGATGATAGGTCGCGTTGTTGGGATCGATACTGACCGCTCGCGCCAACTTTTTCACAGCGTCCGATAACGTGCCGGCGTTCATCAGCGCTCGACCGAGACAATGGTTGGTCTCGGCATGCTTCGGGCGCTTCTGTAGAACCTTTTCGAGCATCTCCTGGGCCTGAACGCCGTAGCCTGCGGCCGCCTTGCTACAGCCAACTCGCAGCATGAGATCCGTGTCGTTCGGCGCTTTCGCCAACGCCGCCTCGTAGGCCTGGAGCGCATCCGCGCTACTTCCCGACTCTTCCAGCGCGATGCCGCGTTCTAGTGCCAGCTGAGGCAGATCCGGGTCCACCTTTTCTACCTCGGCGAATGTCGCCAAAGCCTTGTCAAAGTCTCGCTTCCGACGATAAGCCACACCGATACGAAACCGCGCATCGATATCTTCAGGATCCAACGCCAGAGCCCGCCCGAAGCGCTGCAGCGCCAGGTCGTATTCACCCAGGCTCATCTTCACCTTGCCCAAGGCTTTGTGAAGTTCGGCACTACCCGGTAGGTTTCTTTCCGCCTTGGACAGGGTCTGCCCCGCTTCGTCGTCCCGGCCCAGATTGATCTGCAACATCGCCAAGGCGATGTAGGATTTCACCGCGCTCGGGCGACTCTCGCCGACAGAAATCGCCTTTTTAAAACTGGCTTCAGCCGTCATCCGGTCGCCCAGTTCTCGGGCCACCACGCCAAACCAATAGGCGACTTCCGCATCCTCCGGATGGTCCTTCTTTAGCTTCTCAAGCAGTTGGTTGGCGTCGTCGAGCCTCTCTAGCGCGATACTCGTCTTGGCAAAGCCAAGCATCGCGTGCACGTCTTTGGGATCCGTTTGCATCGCTGCTTCGAATCGCCCCTTCGCCTCAGAGTAACGTCCCGATTGGTACAAAGCGTCACCGAAGCCCGACAGGGCGCGTGCGTTCTTCGGGTTGATCTTTAGCGCTTCTTCGAAAGCGTGGTCAGCGCGCCCAATCAGTCCGCGAGATAGGTAGATCTCGCCCAGCAAGGTCTGAGCCCGACCGACTTCGTGCTTACCGGCGAGCTTGGCCGCCTTGATCACCGCCAACAGCAGCTTGCTGGCCTCCGCCTCTTCGTGGCGAGTATCCCAAATCAGCTGAGCCAGCAGGATTTTGAACCCAACGTGATTGGCGTTGAGTTTGATCCCTGCGTGACAAAGCTGTTCACCTTTCTGGGATTCCCCTGTCCCAGCTAGGGCGCGCGCGAGACCATAAATCGATCGTGCATCGCGGCCTGCCGACTCTGCCGCTTCCCAGGCCTTCACGGCGGCGGCGTATTTTTTACTCCGGAGCTCCACTTCGCCCAACAACACCAAAGCGTCTACGTCGTTGCCGTTGCGCGCCACCAATGTCGTGGCAATTTCCCGGGCCTGGCCGAGTTGCCCACTAGCGGCTGCCTGGGCCGCTTGGGCCAACTCGAGCTTGGCGGTCTCAGGAAATTGAGCCAGGCCATCCAGTGTCACCTTGGCTCGAGCGCGCACCTCCGATGCCGGGCCAAAACGTAGAATCCGCGCGTAGGCCACGTAGGCAGCGTAGGCCTGCACGGGGCGAAAACGTACTGCTTCCTGTGTCGCGGCCTCCGCTTGTTTTAGTGCGCTGTCAGCGTCCGGGAACGTGTCCTTCCCAAAGTTCTCCCGTGTCACCAAGACGGTTCTCTCCAGCAGATCTTTGTGGTCGCCCTCTTTTAACTTGTCCGCAATCCGGCGATAGCCGAATGCGCCGTATTCCGGCAGCAGCGCCAAGGCGCCGCCCGACAGGAGCACAATCATGAAGAGCGCAATGCCGACCCGCTTGCGACGTCGGCTTTTCTGGTGTTCCTCTTCGGAAATACCGACGCCTGCCGCGGTCGGCATTTGCACGACCATCGACGGTCGCGCGATTTCCGCGCCGTCGTCGTCCTCTTCTTGAGGGATCCCGCCAAACTCCATGGCGCCTGGGTCAGACGTCGACGGAGGTGGTTCGCTAACGAGGGAACCGAGAGCGTCATCTTCGCTATCCGCACCGCCGCCGAGATCGACCTCGCCGTAACCGGCGCCACCTCCTGAAGTATCAGGCGCTTCAGAATCGCTACCGAAGCCTTCACCGTCAGACGCACCGAAAGAGTCATCTTCGTCCGGCTCGCCGAAGCCACCGCTGTCGTCACCGCCGAATCCGTCATTTTCGTCACCGGCGCCAAAGGCATCGCTGACTGGTTCGGGCGATCCGAATCCGCTGGGCTCTGCCTCGGGCGCCGCATAGCCATCGCCTGGTGGCGCCCCGAAGGGATCCGCTCCAGCCGAATCGCCAAATCCGCCAGAATCTGCCGCTTCGCCCTGACCGAAGCCACCGTCATCCGACGCTGCCACCCCTCCGAAGGGATCGGCTGCCGCGTCGTCGCCGCCAAAAGGATCCGCTTCAGCTGGTGGGGCTCCGAAGGGATCCTCCGCCGCTTCGGCCGCCCCAATACCATGCCCCGGAGGCGGCGCTCCAAAGGGATCGCTACCCTGAGCGGGAGGGGCGCCAAAAGGGTCTGCTTCTGCGGCTTGGCTGGTGAATGGGTCAACCTCGGCGGCCGGGCTAGCGAATGGGTCCCCCTCCGCCGAGACCTCGTCAAACACGCCCCCGCCGGGTGCTTCCAGCTCGCCGAATCCGTCGCTGGCAGCAGGCAATCCCGCCCCCGGTGACGGCAAGTCGGCAGCTGCCGCGGGCAAGCCGGCTCCCCCAGGTAATGGCAGCGCTGCTCCTCCAGGGGATGGCAAGCCGACGCCTCCGGGGGATGGCAAGCCGACGCCTCCGGGGGATGGCAAGCCGACGCCTCCGGGGGATGGAAGTGACGCTCCGCCTGGAGTCGGCAAATCGATGCCTCCGAGCGACGGAAGCGCTGCACCGCCCGGAGTTGGCAAATCGATGCCTCCGAGCGACGGCAGATCCGCGCCTGCAGGGGATGGCAAGTCTGCGCCAAAGACCTCGGGATCATCCGCAGTTCCCGCGCCACCGACTGCGGGGAGATCGGCTTCATCCGGTCGAGGAAGACCACCCGCAGGTGACGGCAGATCGATGCCTCCGGTGAACACCGGAAGATCGGCACCACCGGCATCAGCGCCAACTGGAGATGGCAGCCCAGCGCTGTCATCCACAACGGGCAAGGGCGCACGCCCCGGTAAGGTGCCGCCCTTGACAGCAGGTCCGGGGAGCGGGGCGACCGCCGGCACAACGGGCGCCGGCAGATCTGCAGCGCCAGGCGCTGCGAAGGGAGCGGCCGCGAAGGGATCGGCCGCGTCTCCTCCCACGGTGGGTAACGGAATGTCGGCCCCAGGAGCAGTACGGCCCGGAAGCGTGCCACCCTTTTTTGGGCTGGGTAGCGGGTGAGGCATGATCGACGGCGCACGTACGGCGAAGGGATCTACAGAAGGCGAGGCAGGCGCTGACGGCGCCATCGGCCTTGGAATTGTATTCGCAGCTAAGGTGCCGCCCCGCGGGCGCGGAACGCCAGCCTTAGCGGGCGACGGCAAATCCGCCCCCTCTGCGGGTCCGTCGGCGTTCACCACCGGCAAACCCACATCTTCGGCCGGCGCGTCTGCTGTCGCCTTCGCCAACAGCCCCGGCGGCACCGCGACTCCGAGCATCGTGCCCTTCATCGCCGGCTGCTTTTTCAGCGCAGGACGGGGGGCGGCACCTGCAGCCCCTCCAACCGCTTCAGGTGCGCCAGCCGCTCCAGGCGCCTCCACCTTGAAACTACTCCCACACTTTGGGCAACGCATCTGCAATCCAGTTGCAGGCACGCGGCGTTCGTCTACCTGATACGGAGCCTTGCACCCCGGGCACTCGACCTTAAACATCGATTAATCTGACCCTTACTTCCTCGCGTCCCACCCCGACACTGCCGGAACGGGGATCAGGTCCAGTCTAGGCCAAGCAGCACGCCGGGAGAAATCCGATACACCGCACAATCTCACTTATTTTTTGGGGTCGGACCGGCGTCAGCACGATACCCAGCAGCGATCCTGGACAGTTCAATATGAGCGCGACCATTCCGAGCCCAAAAATCCACGGAACGCCCCCTTTTCGTGCTAGGCGGCAGGTCGGATGAAGGAGCGTCGCACCCCCATCGCGCTTGGCGGACTGTTGATTCTTGTGCTCGCAGTCGCGATATACAAATCTAAGCAAACGCCGGTGCCGGAACCGCAGTCCCAGCCGGTCGCCGCGCCGGCTTCGGCCCAACCCGCGAAACCCGCTAAAATCCCGGTGGACGCCGCAGCCCCGAAGGATGGCGGGGGCGCGGAAACTTCCGTGGAGGGCGTCCTTCCTCTGCCTGACGATGCCCCCAAAGGGGTCACCTTCGGCGTAATTCTCGTCTCTCACCGTCAAGCTCAGGGAGCCCGTCCAGGTGCGCGGACCAAAGCCGAAGCCAGAAAGAAGGCCGTAGAAATCGTTGCGGCCGCCAAGAAGGACTTCAAGACAGCCGTAAAACTCGGTGACCCAGGGTCCACATCAAACGCCGGACACATCCCCAGGGGAGTATTAGAACCCGCAGCCGAGTATGCATTGTTCACGTTGGCGAAAAAGGACGTGAACGACGAACCGATCGACACACCCCGCGGCTACTGGATTGTCCGCCGCGTCAAGTAGAAGTAGCACTCTCCGATACAATCGATTCACATGCATGGCGCGTCTCAGACGATGCACCAAACCCAAGCGGTAACGATTCACCGAGGACTGCGGCACACCACTAGGCAGGCCCGGCACTGTCGCCTAGAATCCCGGGCAGCGTCCTAGACGCTTCGCCCCCACCTCGATCGCATGTCGATTTCACTTCCGCCGCCGAACACGACACCTCCGGACCCCGGGCCCCTCGCCGACAGCATCGGCAGGCTGCGTTCTGAGTTTGGTGAGACGACGGTCCCAGAAGCACAGGCGACGTTGCTCTACGAGATCGCTCTGCTGGAAGAGCAAGCGGAGGACGACTCCAGTGCCGCCCGCGACTTGCTTGGCGCGGTCAGTGCTGTCGAGAAATTTCGCGAGCCGCTGGAGCACCTAGTTTCGATCCTTCGGCGACGCGAGTCCGCTAAGAACTTAGGCAAACTGTTGGAGCGTTTGAGCGCTTCCGCCGAAGGTACGGAAGAGTCGACCCACGCGCTGGTGGAATACGCGGCGTTCTTGATTCAAAACAAAGGCGATTTCGACGAGGCAAAAGTTCAACTTCGACGAGCTCTCGAACTCAACAAAGAGGAATCCAGCGCGGGGCTACTGCTCGAGCTAGCGGCGCGGCGTTCCGAAGACCCCGAAGCGGCTGCCGAAGCCATCGAGGGGCGCCTCCACAACACGATTGATGCGAGTTGGGCAGCGCTATTGCGATTGGATCTCGCCGAACTCGCGATGTCGGCAGGGGAAGGCGACAAGGCGCTTCGGCTGACTGTGGAAGTGGTCGAAAGCAAGAGCACTGCCAGCTTCGCCGCTCTGCTCAGCCTCGAAAAATTCGCCCGCGAGCTCGACAACAACGAAACGCTGGCCCGAGCCCTTGAAGGACAAGCCTCCCTCCTCACCAAGAGTTTGGACGACGAGGACGGCGCGACGGCCCGCGGAATCCCCCGATACAAGCGCAAAAGTCCGTACATCGCCGACGCCTGGCTCCGCGCCTCGGAAGCTCATCGCCGGCAGGGGGATAGCACCGCTGCTTGCGCCCTACTGGACCGAGCTCTCCGTGTACTGCCTGACGAATCGTTGTTGCTACACGCGAGACTTCAATTAGCCGAAGCCCTGAACGACACGGAGTCGGCGGCAGCCCGCGCCCAAGCAGAGCTGGAGCACGGAGTGAAGGGATCGCCTGCCGCGTCGCTCTGGATGAGGACCGCGGAAGCTTGCGCTTCCCAAGGAGACGCCTCGGGTGCCGTCAACGCACTCTCTTCAGCGCTCAAAGAGGACCCGGGCTGCGTGCCCGCGCGGAGCCTCTTGCTCGATCTGCTAGCCGGCAATCTTCACGGTGCCGACTACCCCACCGCCCTCGAAGAAACCGCCGAGCAGTTTTCCGACGACGAGACCAAAGGAAAGTTTTTCCTGCTGAGCGCGGAAGCTTGGATTCGCTACGCGGGGGACGTTCAAGGCGCGCAAGCGGCGTTGGCGCAAGCAGGACTCTCGGGGGCGAATAAGCCGACTCTCGCTCGGGTGGGTCGGATGCTCGCCTCCCTCGCGAAAGACACCGCGTGGTACGAGGAATCCACTCGTCGTCTCATCACGACCACCGAGTCCGACACCGAAAAGCTCAGCCTCAGCTTCGAACTCGCCTTGTCCAGTCTTCTACAAGGCAATCTCGACGCCTGCAGTCACGCGGTAAAGAACGCCGGCGCCCACCCGGACGGCGCCTGGCTCGCAGCCGCCATGAGCAGCTACGTAATCCCCGCGATGCGGGCGGCTGCGGCAACTTCACCGGAGACCGCGCCGCCCGAAGCATCAACGGCAGCGACAGGAACCGAAACAGCAGAAGACTCGGCTCCGACGCCGCTGCTTGAGCTGGCCGCCGTGGAATCGGATCCCGAGCGCGCCCGCTGCTTTCGCCTGGCCGCCGCTCTTCGGCAGCTCGCGATGAAGGACAGGGCCGGCGCCATAGCTCAACTCACGGAGCTCCAGCAGGCTGATCCGTCCGAAGCGGTGGTGGCCGCTTTGCTGAGCGTGCTCATGCGAACCGACGATCCTACGGCGGCCGCCGCCATTCTCCGATCTTGTGCGGACAGCCTTCCCGAGGACGATCTTCGGACAGCGCTGCAATTGGAAGCCGGCATGCTGCAATGGAGCGCTGGAGAACGCACTCTGGCTATCGAAACGTTCCGGACCGCCGGTACCGGGTCTGAGGAGCTCGTGCAGTGGGCGCTGCGGGCTTCGGCACCCGACGATCTGCCGTCCCGCCGACAGACTCTGGTGAGCACTTCAATGGGCGGGCCGATGCCGGAGCTCAGCGTGCTCGAAAGCTGGGGCTTGTCCGTTCATGAGCGCAACGAAGCGCTAGGAACCGAAGCGCTCAAGGACTTGAGCGCCGCCGACAGCCGTGGGTTTCGCGACGCTGCCAAGCTCGCCTCCGCCTGCTTCGCCGACGCCTCCGATGACGAAGCTGGGCACTGGCTGAATTTCCATGAACTGGGCAGCGAGGCGCGAGCCTTGGAGGCTTCCCGCCGCTACTACGCCGCCCTCGCTGATACGGCTTCCGATCCTAAGAGCGTCCCGCGATGGGCCGCCGCTTGGGCCGCGGAAAGTGGCGACCTGCCCTCTGCGCTAGAAATTCTCGGCATCGCCGTCGCTCGCAAAGATCAATCCGCGGAAATCGCCGCTCGGCTGTCCCTGGCACGACATATCAGCGATATCGGGGACGACACCGCAGTCGACGCCTTCAAGGCCAGCGCCAGTCTGCTGCAACATCTGAAGCGCGGCGCCTCCCCTCCGGAGCTGTTGCGCGGCCGCTCGCCAGCGGCCGTGCTTACGAACTTGGAGCTGGCGGAGCCCGGCGGCGATGCGGAGCGCCGAGCTCGCGCGTTCTCCAATGTGGGGGGCAGCCTCGGAGACTCGACCTCCGGCATGGCCGCCGCTTTGGCTGGCTTCAACTGGCTGAAAGCTAACAACGCGAGTGCGGCAGTGGAAGAATTCCGGCGAGCCTTGGAAACGCATCCCGACGAGTTGTTCGTTTGGCAGGGTCTCAAGGATGCCGCGACGGCGCTGGGCGATCCAGAAATGCTCGCCGAAGCCTGCGCCGCCCTGGGAGACATCACAGCCGATCCGCTCCGAGGAGCTGCCCTGTGGGAGGAGGCTTCCCACATATTGCTCGACCAGCTCGGCGATGAAGAGCGCGGCGAGCAAGCTCTGGAACGAGCTGTCTCGAAAGACATAGACCGATTCAGCTGCTTCGACCGCTGGTTCCGCATCCTCCGAGCCAGAAAAGACAACCCGGCCCTACTTGAGCTCATCGAACGCCGGCTGGAGGTAGCAGACGATCCGAAACAGATCGCGAAGCTGTATTGGGAGCGGGCACGGGCCTATCGACAACTCAACGACACAGAGCAGGCATTGGCAGCGCTGGACAACGTCACGCTGCTCGAACCGGATCATGTCGGGGCTTTGGCCTTAACTGGCGAAATCCACATCACCGCCGGGCGTTTTGAGGAAGCCGCCGAAAAATTGGCACGCCTCTCCGTCTTAGAAGACGCTCCAGACAAACAACGACTGATGAGTGGGGTGGCTGCCGTCGATCTCTACGAGAACAAGCTCAAGGATCTAGACCGCGCCGTGGAAGTGCTGTCGGCTCTGCACGCTTCTGGACTCAGCACCATGCCCGTCCGCGAACGTCTGGCCCGAGTCGCAGCCAAAGCGGCCGCGTGGGAGACCGCCATCACGGCCCTTTCCGAACTCATGCAGAAGCGAGAGGACAGCGCCGGCCGGGCCCAAGCCGCTCGTCTCACGATAGCTATCTATCGCGATAAATTGGCGGAGCCGGAGCGAGCTGAAGTCGCCGTAACGCGCCTACTCGCCGAGATCCCTCACGATGGCGAAGCCCTAGACCTGCTGTTGAGCAATATTTTCCCCAGCGAATTCAGCACCCCCCTTCTGACGTCCGGAAGCCGAGCTCTGGTGCGCAAGCTCGGAGCAGAACCGATGGACGCGGAAAATGTGGGGCGCTTGACGGCCATCTCCGAGCACCTCGAGGATCTGCAACTCTTACAAGCCTCCCTCGGCGTGTCGCTGTGCTTGAGCCAAAGCAACGCCGACGTGGAGGCCGAACTGCTGGCGCTGGACCGACGGGTCGCCAGCACTCCCCAGATCAAGCTCGACAAAGCCGCCATCAACAACCTGTGCGATCCCGAAGACGGCGGCGCCATCGCCGAACTGTTCCAGCTATTGGCACCCACCATCACCAAGTCCATAGGCCCTAGTCTCGATCGGCTGGGCGTCGGCCGTCGAGATCGATTGAAGGCCAACTCCGGACTGGCGATTCGCAATGAAATCATTGCGTGGGCGGGCGCCTTGGGTGTCGAAAATCTGGAAATTTATGTGGGGGGGGCGGACGATGAAACGGTGACCGCGGTGGCCAGCGACAAACCGATCCTGGTCATCGGGACAGCGGTGTCCGCCCCGCTCCAGCCCCAGTTCCGACAGCGAGTCGCCCGCGAGTTGCTCGCCCTCCGCCGGGGGACCAGCCTACTTCGCCACCGGGAATCGCCCGACGTCGCTGCGATGGTGGCTGCCGCCTGCCGCCTCTCGGGCTCCCCCCTTGAGTCGCCAGATTACGCCTTGCTCGGGGAATTCGAACATCAATTGAGCAAACACGCACCACGCAAAGTAAAAAAGCAAATCGTCGATGTTTGCAAACGCATTCAGGCCGAAGGCGTGACCACCGAGGACTGGGCAGATTCCGCTCGCTCGAGTTTGGATCGGATGGCAACCATCGCAGCGGGCGATGTTTCGTGGGTGCTCGCCTTCGACGGGGAGCGGGGGCGCTTAGAAGATTCTCACGAGATGAACGCGCGAGCGAAGCGCCTGTTGAGCTTCGTGTTGTCGCCCGAGTATCTATCAATTCGTGAAAAACTTGGGATGGGAATTCGATGAGTGAGGGCAGAGCCAGCGGCGGTTCTACACCGCCAAAGAAACCAGGGAGCGTTAATAAAGCGCGCCCACCCCTACCGAAACCCAAGCTGCCTCTGCCGTCGAAAAGCAAAGGGACCAGCGGACGACTCCCGAGCCCGGCGAAACCGCCCGGTCGCCTACCTGTACCGGACACAACGGCTCGCCCTCCGGGCGTCAATCCTCCCGGCTTACGCAGAGAGCCCTTCTTACCGGCCGTAAGCCCCACGAGCCCTCCAGTGTTGTCTGGACCGGCCCCCCTCAGCTCGCGACCGGCGGTGGTCCGCTCCCCCGCTGTGCCCCCCATGCCCGCCGACGGAGTTACCTCGTCTCCTTCGGCGAGTCGCTCGAAACCACCGCTGCCCAAGAAGCTGTTATCGGGCGATTTCGATGACGACGAGCTAGAGTCAGCGCTGGCGCCGATTTCCATCCGGCCGCCCAAGGTTAACACCGCTGAACTGGACGAACCGTTGAGCTCGGTGAGGGGCGAAGACCCTTACCGCGACGAGCTGGAAACCCTGGTTGCTGATGCCGGGGACATGACCCGCAACGCCCAGGTGCTGGCCGAGGCCGCAGAGCTTGTGAAAACTGCCGCTTCCCAGCCTCCGCCCGCTGCGGCGGAATCCACCCTCGCCGATGCAAAAGCTCTCGACACGCTCGAAGCGGCACCCAGCAGCGACCCCGCAACAAAAATCGCCGCATCCGTCTCATCCGCGCCGCCGCCTGCTGGAGCAGGCAAACACCGCGACCAGGAGCCGACGCTCCCGGATGACGCCGTCGTGATCTCAATGGACGCGGCCATGGCAACGGACCGCGACTCTGCCCCGGCGGGCATGCACCTCCAAATCAGCGGCGACGCTGACTTGAGTCCAGAAGAACTAGAAGCCATCGTGCAACGCCAGGGAGATGCCCCGGGGCACGACCCCCGCGCGTCGAGCGGCGAAATTGAGCTCCGCACAGAAGCGGCTGTAACCCCCGAAGAACTCGAGGCTCTTGAAGCCGATCGATATTCTGTCGGTTTCGAGGGCGCAGTGGCTGCAGACAGCGCGGCCCCCGCTGAGGTCGACGATTCATTCACCACCGCCAATTGGTTCGAAGCCGAAGCCGAAGCCGAAACCGACTTAGACCGGCGCTCCCGGCTGTTGCTCGCGGCGAGCGAGTTGTTCGCCGGCTGCGGGGACAACGCCGCCGCCGCTCGCACCGCCCAGGTAAGCACCCAGGCCAACCGGAAAAATCACCTCGCCTCACGGCAAGTGCGAACGCTCGCAGCAGTTGAAGCCGACTGGGACGGCGTGCTTCGAGCCCTCGAAATCGAGTCGAGGACATCGCCGACGGCCGAGTCCAAAGCTCACGCCGCTCACATGAGTGCAGAAATTCATCGAGTCCTGCGAGACGACTCCGCTGCAGCCTCAAAAAAGCTCGACCAGGCGCAACGGGCATTGCCCGCTGATCCTCGTGCGCCGGCGCTCAAACTCGCGCTACTGCTCGGAGCCGATACCAAACCCGCGAAGTTCCGCTGGCCCGAGTCGGCGTTGTCAGAAAAGTTTGATGCCGCTTTAGAAGCGTTGGCCATCTTGAGAAGCCCGTCCCTGGGCGCCCCGCACCCGCTTCCGATCACTGCTTTCCACCAGCTCCGCCTCGCATTGGGCAAGGCCGACATTGGCGCAGCCAGCACCGCCCTCGAGCACCTCACCCAAGTGCCCGAGCTCCGGCAAGGAGCGCTTTGGTTGAACGCCGCACTTTGCGCCCCGACCCCGGGCACAAGAGCGAAGGCCATCGACAGCCTCAACGAGCTGCTCTCCCTTGAGCCGACAGCCCACGTACATCGGGCGCTGGCGGCTAGAGCCGTCGAACAAGGCGATTACGATAGAGTACAACTCGCCCTCGCCGCCTCCGCGCAATCTGATATTGAAGGCAAGCCGGTCACGCACGAAGCCAACGAGCCAGCTTGCCCCTTCTCCACCGTGGACCGGGTGGCGCTCGCCACACTGATCGGCGCCGGAAAAGACCACCTGGCGGCTGGGCTCAAGGAACTCGCCGATCAGGAAGGGCACCGCGCTCTAGCCTCAGCCATTGCCATGGGGTCCCAGGTCGAAGTCGATATCCCCCCTGTGGAGGCGGCCGTCACCAGTGCCCTCGCTCTCGGACGCGGTCTGGCGCAGACGGAATCTTCGGAACACCTCCCAGAACTCCTCGATAAGTTCACCAGCGCCGAAATCGACGGCCAGCTCGCTGGTGTGATCGGGCTGGAGCTAGCGTTAGCGACCGGCAATCAGGATGATCTATCGAAGCGACTCAGCACGCTTGCTTCTTCGCAAGCAGAAAGCAGCAATGAGGGAGTCGGCGGGCGTTTTCTGAGCGCGTCGCTCCAACACGCCCGTGGACAATTTGACAAGGCCCAAGCCGACTACGAGGCCTTGCTCAGCTCCAGCGTTCACGGGCTTACCGCCACGCGGGCCCTCGCCAACAGCAGCGATGCCACACGGCTCGCCCAATTGCTCAGTGACGCAGGAGTCGGCAAGGATCCAATTGAGCAAGGATTGCTCAACATCGAGGCGGCGCTCAGACTGGGAGCGGCGGAGGCATCTCCCGAAGAGAGCTCAGCGCTCCTGGCTGACGCAGCTCAGATGGCCCCGTCACTCCCCTTCAGCTACGAGCTCGGTTATCTGAGTGCGCGGCTTGCTGGTGACGGACCCGCCGCGCTAAGCTGGCTGCGAGATCGGCGCAAGAACTCCCCGGATCCAAGCGAGCAAGCGTTGGATTTGGTTCGGGAAGCACTGCTCGTGGCCGACGATGACCAAGGAGAAGCCGCCGCGCTGCTGCAAAGCAGTACGGGCATACGCCCCGAGGATGTTGCGCTGCACGAGCTTCACGAGCGGCTCTCGCCGTCGGACGGCGACAACCGGGCGTCCTGGCGAGAAAGTGCCGCCGAAGCTGCAGTGGACGAACGAACCCAAGAACGACTCCGGGTGGAGGCCGCCCTAGAGTTCGAACGCCGCGGAGATCTCGCTAGCGCTGCACGACTGGCGAGAGCCGGCGCGGCTCTCGGCAGCGAGCTAGGGAAGATCAGCGCCGAACGGCTGGCAGGGGCTGATGAGCACGGCCGCGTTCTGGAACAACAACTGGTGGAATCGGCAGCTCGGGTCAAGGACCCGGCAGCGCGTCGCGAAATATACGAACGCCTGCAGGGTCTGTCCGCCAATCGAGGTGCGGACGAAGAGAGCTTGAAGTGGCACGCGGCCATCCTCGGGGAGGATCCATCCGCCCTTTCCGCCCTGCGAGCCCTCGAAAAAGCGAAGTTCAGCGAGGGCGCCATCGACGACATCGCGCCCGTCGCATCCACTCTTGCGCGGGTCCTGGGGGAGTCTGAAGCGGATGCCCACGCCCGACTGGGAGTTCTCGCGCTCGGCCTCGACTCTACCGACGCCCGCAGTCTTGTCGAGGAAGCGTTGGCTCGAGACCCCGTCGCCCTCTGGGCTCTCCGAGCAGCAGTGGGTCAGCGCGAGGGTTCTCCGAAACAACGCCGTCTCGCCAACGAAATGTTGTCTACCCGGACAGACAGAGAGCTCGATCGCACGGCCCTGCTGCTCCGCGCCTCCCAGTCCGCACGCAGCCTGGGCGACCACAAAGAAGCACTCGACCTGGTCAGTTCGGCTGTGGAAATATCCCCCGACCACATCGTCGCCCTGACCGAGCAGGCCGCGCTGCTGCAAGAACTGGA
Organism: Polyangiaceae bacterium; assembly: GCA_013214025.1. Taxonomy (GTDB): domain Bacteria; phylum Myxococcota_A; class Polyangia; order Polyangiales; family Polyangiaceae; genus JABSRN01. The sequence continues at coordinate 44,895 of JABSRN010000011.1, read as the reverse complement.
ACAGTGGGAAGATGCCGCCGATTGCTTGGAAGCGCTCGCACAGTCCAGCCACGTGGAGGCCCACCGAATCCAGCACTTACTAGCCGCGGGCGAGCTTTGGTTGAGCCGGACGGAGCAGGCCGAACGAGGCATGGCCGCCTTGGAGCGAGCGGTAGAGGCCGGGGATGATTCCGTCGCCGTGTTCGAACGGCTAAAGAAGAGCTACATCGACGCTGGCAACCAGGACAAGCTGGCGACGCTACTCGACCAGCGCATCGAAAACTGCAGCGACCCGGTCGAACGGATCCAGCTTGAGATCAGCCGGGGCCAGGCCTTAGCCGACATCGGCGATGCCGGCGCCGCACGGCGCGCTCTAACATCCGCTCTGGACGCGAATCCCGACCACGCGGACGCCCTTGAGGTGTTCGCGAACCTCTGCGCGACGGATGGCGATTGGCGAGCGGCTGAACAAGCGTGGATTCGTCTCGCCCGGGTGCTCGATGAACCGGCCCGCCAAGCCGAAATGTACATGCGACTCGCCGACCTGTACTTCAGCGATCTGCCGAACCCCAAACGCGCTGAGCTCTGCTACCGGGAAGTGCTCAAGAGGCAGCCAGGTGACGTGCCGGCGACAACTAAACTGGTACAGATCTACGGACGCCTGGAAGAGCCGCAGCAAGCGGTCGAGCTGCAGCTCGAATTGCTCGAGCGCTCCGGGAGCACGGACGAAAAGTGTGAGCGCACGGTCGCCCTCGCGAGCGTCTACGAAGAATTCGTGGGCGACATGGAGCTGGCGGCGCAAACCCTGGAAAGGGCGCGAAAGTCATGGCCTCAGGATCCCAGAGTTCTGCGGGCCCTCGCCACGTTCTTCCAGCGCAAGGGTGACGAGACCAGCCTGAATTCGCTGCTCGATCGCGCGCAGAACGACGCCAGGCGGGCGCTGAGTACCGGCCGCTTCGACCCCGACTTGTTCGGAATATTAGCGACCATCGCTGAGCTTCGGGGCGGAGAAGACGCGGCCGAGCTAGCGCGGGCTACTTTGGCGGCGTTGGAAGGGGGCAGCTCCAGCGTCGACGGCGCGGGGGCGCTGGCCGGCTCCTCCGACTTGGATGAACTACTGGCGCCGACGCTACTGACGGCTCCCGTTCGTCTGCTGATAGCTGAAATGGGCGGCGTATTGGACGAAGCCTATCCGATGGATCTGAAGGCACTCGGGGCTCACCCGGTCAACGAAGACATGCAGGCGACCGTCGGACAAATTCAGCAAATCGCCGTCGAGTTTGGCGTAAGTCAGCTGGAGGTACTGGTCTCCTCTAGCATCGGGCCGAAATGCATCGCGACGCGGAGCGAACCCGCTCAAGTCGTCATCGGCGAAGAACTGCTCGCTCATCCGAATGCGCTGGTCGTTAACTTCGCGCTGTTTCAGTCGCTCACGATCCTGCGGGTTCGCGGAGCCGCCATCGCCCGGCTGGCACCCGTAGAGATTTGGCCCATGGTCGCCGCGCTCATCAGTGTGCTATCCCCCAGTTGGGTCCCGCAAAACGTGGAAGCTCGCAAGTTTGCGGATGCGCGACGGCGGCTTCAGAGCGCCATCCAATCGCCGCTCAGCCCACAACTCGGAGATGTCGCCCTCGAAGTTGCCACGGCTGTTGGGAACCGAGCTAGCCAATTGGCAACCGCCGTCAATCAATGGGGGAACCGGGCCGCGCTGTTGGCAGTGGGGGATCCTAGCGCTGCCATTACAGCCATCGCCTTGAGCAACCGCGCCGAACTCCCCGAATCAGGTGCCGACCGACTCAAGTGGATCGTGCGGAATGCCGAGGCGCGCGACTTGGCCGTATTCAGCGTCAGCGACTCCTACGCTGCCAGCCGACGACAAATCGGAGTGAGCTAGAGCGGACCCGGTCTCGGGCCCCAGTACAGCTTCGGCTTAATAGTTCCAGAGTCCCGGAGCCCCTATTGCCGGGGCTCGCCCCCCGTCATCGTCGGCCTCAGTCGCCGGCGGTTGCGGTGGAACCGTGCTAGGACATTCTAAGGCATGAAAAGTTCCTACCGCTCTGGGCGGCTGGCCACAGCCGGAGTGCTCGCGCTCCTCTTGGTCGCCCCGAGCACGGCAGCGGCCGAAATTTGGGGCGAATCCAGTGCCAAAGTGCTGATACGCCGCGGTGCTCAGCAAGAAAAACGAGGGCGGCTCAGTCGCGCGCTCCGCCACTACACCGATGCGACCCGACTCGCCCCCCACTACGCAGAAGGCTTTCTTCGGCTGGCATCCGTTCGCGAGCGACTCGGTCAGTATCAGGACGCTGAGTTGGTGTACACGGCTGCGTTGTCACTCCCCGCTGGCAAGGCGGCTGCCCTTCGCGGACGCGCCGGGCTCCGATTCCGCATAGGTCACGCCCCAGCCGCGCTCGCAGATCTAGAAGCTGCCGTCGAACTCGATCCAAGCCACCACCCCGCCCTGCGGGAGCTCATGACGCGCTACAGCCAGAGTGGGGCCTGGGCCGCCGCCCTCGCAACCTGGCGAAAAATTCGGACGCTGACGACAGCGAACGTGTCGCGTAGCCAAGGGCTGGCGCTGAGTGCGCTGGCGGCAGAAACCGATGTCGTCGCACTCGGCCAAGACCACCCCAGTTGGGTCCGACGCTCCCTAGTGCGGCTCAGCCAGCGTTAGCCGGCACTCAGTTAGCGGCGTGCCAGCTGGCGCCATGGTCCTTGGAGCGAAGCTGTGGATAGGTCGCTTTCGCGTTCGCAGCTCCTCCGTAGAGCAACAGCTCAGAACCGACTCGAAGCAAGCGCCCCGCGATTTTAACATCGGTCTGATTCTCTGGATACTCGGCGCGATCAAATACGACCACGAAGGGTGTCCAGGTCTGACCTCCGTCGCGGCTAGTCGCGATACGCACCAAGCCGCCTTCAGTGACCGACAACACCGTCGTGCCGTCGACTTGCGCTAGATCAAGAGGGAACTGCAGCGACCGGTTCTTGCCGTCCAGCTGGGGCCCCTTCAACGCGCTACAACTCGCGGCATAGGGACAGGAGAACAATTGAACGGCCTTCTGTTTGGCATGCTGGAGCCCCACCACCATCGTCTCGCCGTCACAAGAAGCCCCGACCACGCGCATGGTTCCGTTCGCCAAGCGGGCGCGATGCACAATGCCCGACGTATTCCGAGAACTCACGATGAGCACCTCACCGGACGCGTCGAGTTCGATCCGGAAGGCTCGCCCGTCGTCTCCGACCGGACATTGGCCAGCCTGGCCAGACAGTTTATTGCGGTCCACAGCCACACTGAGCCATGCCGCCCCGTGATCAACAGAGCGATAGGCGCTCACGTTGGCGCCGCGTCCGACGCTCAGCCAATGGGCCCCACCCTCCACACTCACGTTTCGATAGCTGCTGCGCCAGGCCGGCAGCCCTCGACCCACGCTGGGCTTCGGCGGTGCCACCGGATGCGCCACCTGGGGCGCGCTGAGCGAAGGCTTGATCAAACGGGTGTAGCCGCCGCGGGAGAACGGCCAGGCCAAGCTCGCCAGCTTCGCCAGAGGCGCGGTTGTCACCTTGAGCATGTCGACGTTCGTTGTGATCTTCGCGCCAGCCAATCCGTATTCAACGAACTCCCGAGCGTCCACCAAGTGAGCCTGCTCGATGGCGGATGAACCGGTAATTTCTCTCGCTGCCTTCGCGCAACGACTGAAGGGGCGGGCATCCGGCGCCGCCGCGACGAGCCGACGACGTACGAGCTTGCGAAACTCGGGAGAGTTGTCCCGCAAATGGGCCACACCGGTGGGGCCCACCATGCACAGTGCGTAGTCCGCGAACACCGCCGATTTGTCGTGCAGGCTCCAGGCTGCCAGCGCCCGGGGCTTCGTCCACCAAGCTCCCCCCGCAACTAAGGCCAGCAGAAGCACATATCGAAGACGTATCGGCGGCAGCGGAACGACTGGGACTGTCTCAAGTTCAACGGGAACCGGAGTCCGGACCATGGGGCACCCTATCCGAGCGCTGAGGCACGGCCAACTTCCCAACTGCCAGTCGCGGACTGACTCTGCTGGCGCGCTGGCTCTGCCCAACACGACGCAGCAGCAGGCACAGCCCGCGCGCAGCTGCGGCGGGCCGGGTATCTAGCCTGATGCGATGGCTGCAGTAGCCGTACACCACACAGCCTCGTTCAAACAGCGCGATGCATGCAGCCGGGCTGCATCTACATGGGCGTCATGCGTTCGCGCTTACGACGACGACGAGCCGCTTCGCTCATCTTCTTGCGCTTCTTGATGGACGGCTTCATGTAGTGTCGTCGGCGCTTGAGCTCCCGTAGAATGCCCTCACCGGCCATCTTACGTTTGAGGTGCTTGATCGCACGCTCGATACCCCGGTCACCAACGGCGACTTCCAACGGCCTACACTGAACTGCTTCGCTCGGATTCGTCAAAACGCCGGCTATATAGACAGCCCCTCCCCAGAGCTGCAAGGGATTTGTGAGGCTCTTGATAACGGCTCACGAACCCAGGGATTTTACCCGGGCTTTATCCAGATTTCGGTCGCCTGACCGCGCCGGATCCCAGGTGCCCGATTCTGCCCGCTGCTCGGAATGCGAGACGCCAGACACTGGACTCCGGGGCCGATTCGCTCCATGACCCGTGGGCGAACCCCATGTCCAAACGCCGCCCCACCAAAATCAGTGCCCCCCATGATGCCCGCCAGCTCGGAATCGACTGGAACGACGGAGAAAGCAGCACGATCCCTCACGAGATCCTTCGCGGATACTGCCCCTGTGCAACCTGCCAGGGCCATTCGGGCAAGATCGCCTTTCACGGCGGTGGGGATCTAGAACTGGTGGAGCTCGCCACGGTTGGCAACTACGCGATCCGCCTCACTTGGGGCGACCGGCACGGCTCGGGGCTGTACTCCTACGATTTCCTTCATGCGCTCGCGGCATGGCACGATGAGCACGGCGCCCAAATGACCCAGCTGTTACCGGAACTGCCATCGCCCTCTCCCTGACAAGCGTGACCCCCTCCGCCCCAGACGCTCTGCGCGCGGAGCGCACTTCCCGTCGCGCCCTGGTCATCAGCAGCTCCTATCCGCAGCATGCGGGAGACTACTCGGGGCATTTTGTGGAAAGCGAAGCCGTAGCTTTGGCGGCTGATGGCTGGGCAGTCACCGTCCTCGCTCCCCAAGCGCAACGCTGCGACCGAGGATTGAACCCACGACTGCTGGGCTACCCCGGAGGCGATAGCTTCGGTCCTCCCGGGCTGCTCGAAAATATCCGACGCAATCCGGCCTGCTGCCTGCGCGCCGCCGGATTTGTGGCCAAGACCCTATCCACAGTTCGTTCCACGGCTGGCGTCGATCTCATTGTGGCCCATTGGTTGCTCCCCTGGACCGCTCTCCTCCGCGAGGCCTACTCCACTCGTATCGAGCTCGTCGCCCACGGCAGTGATGTCGCCCTCTTGGCAACGCTGCCCGTCCTTGTTCGGCATCGCCTCGGTCAACGTGTGCTTCGAAACCACTTTACGCTGCGCTTTGTATCCGCCGATCTATTGAGCCAGTTCGAACAACTGTGCGCTGTTGATCTGAAAGACGCCGCTCGCATCCAGCCCTCCCCCATCCAGCTCGGCAATGTGCCGGAGCACCGGATCGCTCGAAGCGAGCTGGGCTTGGCCCCAACATCTCAAATCGCGCTAGTGGTCGGAAGACTGATCGCCAGCAAAAGGATCGACGTCGCCCTGCGTGCGCTGGAAAAAATCGACAGTCTACGGCCCATAGTCATTGGCGGCGGTCCGGAGCTCGGCCCCCTGCGACAACAATTTCCCGGCACTAGTTTCCTGGGCGAACTAGATCGGCCCACCACCCTCACTTGGATCTCTGCAGCTGACGTGCTCGTCTCTAGCTCTCTGCTCGAGGGATCACCGACGGCGATTCGTGAAGCCCGAGCCCTGGGCACCCCAGTGGTATCGCTTCCGTGCGGTGATATTCCCGCTTGGGCCGCTAGCGACTACGGCCTCTGGCTAGCTCATTCGTCGAAGGGCAGGCTCAACCCAAGATAGCTTCGTCGTAGGAGGGTTCCTCTTGAGAAACGAGCTCCCCCTCGATCGCCGGGACCTCACCGTACCCACCACGCGATGATAATCGGATTGTCGACCGACACCACCAGAACTTCACCCGCCGGGCTTTGGGAGGCAACGACGGCGCCGCGACGAGCCATTCCAGGGCGAGGGCCAGGGATACGACATCTGGCCGGCTCACTGCGTGCTTTGCCTCGCCAGCAGATAAACTAGCCAAGATGTTGCAATGACCTGTTGAGATCAAGACCGTTTTCTTAGGAAGTCGCGCGCCATCGTGACCTGCTTCAGCTCCTTCCGTAGCTTCGCCAGCTCCTCGCGCTCCTGGGTCATGAGTTGCCCTTTTGGCTCGGCCTTCTTGTCGACGTCGGTTTGCTTTGCCCAACGGTACAGCGATTTTTCACTAATCCCGAGGTCCTCCGCGAGTTGGGCAATCGGCTTGTCACTCGATCGCACTAGTTCGGCGGCCTCAGCCTTGAACTCAGGCGTAAACTTTCTTCTCTTCTTCGTTCCCATGTGGACTCCGGTCTCCAGTATCTCTCCCTTCCGGCAGTCTACAAATCCGGATCCACGCCTCCTCAGCGTCCGCCAAATCTGTTTCTAGCTATCCCATTAGTGCTCCTTGAATTCTTTGCAATTGTCGTGACAACTCCGCGGGGATGACCGCTCCAATGAACGTCACTCAAACGCAGACCCGTAGAAAGAACTAGCTCGCTCACGACAACCCGCGGCGGTCGAAAACTTGACGTACACGGCGCGCTTTCCGCCGTCCCGTTGACAAGCCGGTCAACTCCCTTCGCTTCGCAGACAAGCGACGCCCGGGGCGGCGATTTCTTAGCGAAAATGTGACTGCTAATGTGTCCGCACCGCTGAGCGTGGCATGCCACGCCATTTCACTGCCACACAAGCTGTGTTTTTGTCCCGTCCAAACGCTACAGCTCGGACGAGAATGACGATCTAGCCCGCAGGCGGTGCCTCTTCACGAATCCTCGGCAACAGCTCAGCGAAATTACACGGCCGGGTTCGACTATCGAGTTGGGGCAGCAGTATCTTATCCATAGCGAGGCGGACTGCGCCGGTGGACCCCGGGAGCAGGAACATCAACGTGGACTGACAGACGGCCCCGCAGGCCCGTGACTGAATCGTGCTGACGCCGACATCCGCCAAACTATAGTAGCGAAACAATTCCCCGAACCCCGGGATCCATTTGCTGACCAGCGGCTCCAGCGCTTCGGGGGTGACGTCCCTCAGCGTGACTCCCGTGCCTCCCGTGGCGATCACCACCTGGACTTCGTCGCGCTCCATCAAGACTCGGAATTGGGCCTCCAATCGGTCCCGATCATCCGCGAGGATCGTGCGACCCACGACTTGATGCCCGGCTTGCAACAGCGCGTCGCTGATAGCATCGCCGCTCTTGTCGGTTTCTGGAGTGCGTGAATCGCTCACAGTAAGAATCGCGATCCTAAGCGGGGTGAGTGCTGGGCTCATATTTTCCTCGATCTCGCGCACGGAACACTTCAGGCGCGGTGAACCGATCATAATCGTCCCCAGGTAATGTGCGAGAGGATTCAGTGGGAGAGCATTCCGAGCGAGGCGATTCAGCGCGAGGCGATTCAGCGCGACCGGCCCAGCAGAGTCATCGTTCTAGTTTTCTGTCCTGAGTTATCCGCTCCGGCGACATTCCGGCTAAGCTGACTCCATGAACTCGCAAGGAGCGCATAGGTTCCGGATGCCCGCCCCCGGGCGCTGGCTCATCGTACTCAGCTCCGGTCTGCTGTGCCCTGCCCTAGGGTGTACTCAGCGCTCGCCGCAATCAGCTCCAGCCGAGGCCCAGGCGCGCCCGGGGGCCCCCAGCGCTAGCGCCCCGACATCGCCAGCGCCCTCGCTGAGCTCTCCGACTCCCCTGACCAGTGCTGGGCCAGCCCACAAACCCGCCAACGATCTGCCGGGAGGCGGGCCCGGGAGCGTTCATAGTCGCTTGGGCATGGTGACCTCCGTCGAGAGCCACGCTACCCGAGCTGGCGTCAATATTTTGGAGGCCGGCGGCAACGCCGTCGATGCCGCCGTCGCTGTTGGCTACGCTCTGGCCGTCACCCACCCGAGCGCGGGGAATATCGGTGGCGGGGGCTTCATGCTGATTCACTCGGCCGGCAAAGCGCCCGTCGCCATCGATTTTCGCGAGAGGGCGCCCGCTGCCCTCACCCAAAAGAACTTTGACCGCATGATCTCAGCCGGCGCTCGCGACGCTGGCGCCGTCGGAGTGCCGGGCAGTGTCGCCGGGCTCAACTACGCGTTGGACCACTACGGCAGCTTACCGCGACATACCGTGATGGCCGGCGCCATCACCCTAGCCGCCGACGGGCATGCTATCGGCGCGCGTCAGGCACTCAGCCTCGGCTGGAATTGGAAGCGGCTGAAGAAGTCTCCGGAAGCCCGCAAGATATTTGGCAACGGCCAGCGCGCAAAACGCCAAGGAGAACGACTGGTCCAGCCGGATCTCGCGCGCACACTGAGGACCATCGCGCAACAGGGAAACGATGGCTTCTATGCCGGGGCGACAGCCAAGGCGCTCAGCCAACTCGGCAAACATTCGCTGCTCACCGAAGCCGACCTGATCGCCTACCGTGCGCTCGAACGGCAGCCCCTCAGCTTCGACTACCGAGGCTACCAAGTGGACTGCATGCCGCCACCATCTGCCGGCGGCGTAGCCGTCGCCCTCATGCTGCAAGCGCTGGGAGCCTCCTTGAACTGGCCGGGCACCGATCCGGGCGCCGCGGCGCACTGGTTTATCGAAGTCGCGAAGCGGGCTCACGCTCACCGTAGATTTCATGTAGTCGATCCGGATTCCACCGACCCAGGCAGCTACCAGACCCTCCGGAAAAACTGGCTGCAAACTCGCTTTCTCCTGGATGCCACTCCAGTGCCCCAACCGACGGCTGCTACGCCGTCTGCGGAACTCCACCCTCTCTATGAAGCCGCGCGAAAAGAACTGGAACACACGACACACTTTTCCGTGATGGACCAGCACGGGCTTGCTGTCACTGTCACGACAACTCTCTCCGCGGCCTTTGGCGCGAAGCTCATTGCCCCGGGCACCGGGGTTGTGCTGAACAACTCGGTGGCCGCCTTCGGTACGGCGGGTGCCGATGTTCCGGCACCCGGACGACGCATGACCAGCTCCATGAGCCCCACCCTGGTTCGCAACGCCGGACACTCAGTTCTGCTCCTGGGCTCTCCCGGAGGCGATACCATCCCCAACACGGTCGTCCAGATACTCAGTCATATCATCGACGACGGCATGACACTCAGCCGCGCTATCGACGCTCCGCGACTGCACCACGGATTTGTCCCCGACCAAGTCCGCTATGAGCGCCGCCGTTGGCAGGCTCCGAAAATCCTAGAGGCGCTGAAATCTCGAGGACACAAACTCCACCCCCGGCTTACTGCCATCGGCGACGCGAACAACATCATGGCGGTGGGAGACGAAATCTATGGCTACGCGGATCCGAGAGAAGGCGGCTTGGCACTCGGGCCGAGTCAGCTCACGGCCGCCCCTCCGACGCCATAGCTTCGCGGCGATCTACGAGTCCTGGACGGAGCTCCGGTGACCGTCCACCAATGTCGGGACCACTCCGGGGTCTGCCAACGTGCTCAAGTCGCCCAGCTCCTCGTATTCTGCAGCGGCAATCTTCCTGAGGATCCTCCGCATGATCTTACCGGACCGGGTCTTGGGCAACGCCGCCACGATCTGAATCGAATCGGGAGTGGCGATGGGGCCGATCACTTTGCGAACTTGAGCGCGCAACGCGGGCACGATGTCGTCACCGCCAGATGCGGACGCATTGAGAATGACATAGGCGTAGATCCCGGTGCCCTTGATTTCATGTGGGCAGCCCACTACAGCGGCCTCGGCTACAGACTCGTGAGAAACCAAAGCGCTCTCGACCTCCGCGGTCCCCATGCGATGTCCCGATACGTTGAGCACGTCATCGACACGCCCCGTGATCCAGTAATATCCGTCCTCGTCCCGACGGCAGCCATCCCCGGTAAAATAGAGTCCTGGGTAGGTAGAATAGTAGGTCTCGACAAAACGCTGATGGTCTCCCAGAATCGTTCTGGCCTGGCCTGGCCACCCGCGCTTCACGCACAGATACCCAGAAACGCCATTGCCGGTGAGTTCTTTGCCCTGCTCGTCGACGAGCACAGGCTCCACACCGAAGAAAGGCAAGGTCGCCGACCCCGGCTTGCACGGCGTCGCACCGGGCAACGGTGTGATGAGAATACCCCCCGTCTCTGTCTGCCACCAAGTATCGACAATATCGCAGCGATTATCGCCGATGACATCGTGATACCAAGTCCAGACTTCAGGGTTGATGGGTTCACCCACCGTGCCGAGTACCCGTAGGCTGTCACGCTTGTACTTTTTTACCCATTCGTCTCCCTGACTAGCGATCGCGCGCAACGCTGTCGGAGCTGTGTAGAAAATATTCACTCCTAGGTCATCGACGACCTGCCAGTAGCGGCCCGCATCCGGGTACGTCGGCACTGACTCGAACATGACAGTCGTGCAGCCATTAGCGAGCGGGCCGTAAATGATGTAGCTGTGGCCAGTCACCCACCCGATGTCAGCCGCGCAAAAGTAAACGTCGTCGGGCTTAATATCGAATACGTATCGATGAGTGGTCGCCGCGTAGACGAGGTACCCGCCTGTAGTGTGCACTACCCCCTTGGGTTTTCCCGTCGATCCCGACGTGTACAAGGCAAAGAGCGGATCTTCCGCATCCATGCTTTCCACGGGAGCCGTGGGGCGTTGGCGCTTGACCAGATCATGGAACCAACAGTCGCGGCCCTCCCTCATGGCAACCTCCCCGTCCGTGCGTTTCACGACCAATACGTGCTCGACTCCCGGGAGCTCAGCGACCGCATCATCAGTGATCGCCTTGAGCGGAATGCGCTTGCCCCCGCGCAGGCCCTCATTTGCTGTCACGACGACAGCGCAATTTGCGTCCACAATCCGGTCCCGTAAGGATTCAGCCGAGAATCCAGCGAACACAATCGAATGAATCGCCCCGAGCCGGGCGCAAGCCAGCATCACGTACGCCAGTTCCGGGATCATCGGCAAGTAGATGCAAACGAGGTCCCCCCGCCGCACACCCAGCGCCGCCAGAGCATTTGCTGTTCGACTCACCTCGCGCCTCAGTTGGCGAAAGCTGATGCGTTCGTACTCACCGGGTTCGTCTTTAGCCCAGATGATGGCGGTCTTGTCGCCACGAGCGGCCACATGACGATCCACGCAGTTGTAGCAAGCGTTTAGCTTGCCTCCACTAAACCAACTGATATCAACCGCCTCTAGATCATCGTCTACAATTTCACGCGGAGGACTGAACCAGTCCAAACATTGCGCCTGCTCGCTCCAAAACGACGAAGGGTCCGCCATCGACTCCGCGTATAGTTTCTCGTACTCCGTCAGAGATTTTACGCGGGCATGGCTTGCAATATTCGACTTCGGCGTGATCATGAATGCTCCCTTGAGGGGGGCACCATATCAAACTTCCGCAGTGGCGCGAGACTCCGCTCGGCCCATCTGCTGGAGCGGGCTCACGCCGCTCTAGGCGGGCTGCCGAGGGTGGCGGACATTGTAGAGAAACACAGCTTCACTCGAGCTCAAGCCGTCGAACTGGAATGCGAAGTATCGATACTCAAGCGTGACGCTGACCCTGCACACCCGGTGGGCTGATAGCTCCAGATGCCGCTCGCCCTCCGGCGTCGTCACTCGGACGATAAATGTCGATTGGCCGAGGTCATTGGCGGAGATCTCCGTGCTGCGATGCCCCGCGATCTGCAGGCCGGTTTCTGAGATATCCTTGACCACCACCGTTTCCATCAGCCCTTGGTCTCGAAAATGCCAAATCAACTTGGCCACAACATCACATCGGCGTCTTGGCACCCGCTTCGCCCGAAATCGCGTAAGAAACGCCTCGAGCTCGTCCTGTAGTGGCGTTCCGTAAGCCCCATCCAGCCCCCGCGCCATTTCCGGATAGTCCGACAGATTGGGGCGCCCATCCGGCGCCATCGACGGGCGCATGCTGGAAACGACGGGGCCGGGCGGCACCGGAATGGTCATCCAGTGGCCTCGCGCGACATCGCTCGAACAGCCTCCATTCGCTCGTCAATGGCGATCGCCAGACCGGCGACGTCGGATCGGTGTCTAACGATTTTTAGCTGCACCGCCACTTGCGGCATCGATTGGGCCTCGACGGTTTCCGGGTCCTCAGCAAACACTTCGCCTCCTATCGAAACTCACAATCCAGCGCGGAGTATGACGATGCATATCTTGGTGCTCGATGATAGCAAGGCGATGCGTATGATCGTGAAACGTACTCTGCGACAAGCGGGATTCGGCGACTATACCGTCGAGGAAGTGGTCAACGGGAAAGAAGCGTTCGACAAGATCCAAGCGGCGAAGCCCGACTTGGTACTGTCAGATTGGAATATGCCCGAGATGACGGGCATCGAATTATTGGAGACTCTCAACGCGGCTGAAGTGAAAGTCACGCTGGGCTTCGTCACGACCGAAGGCACTCCCGAAATGAGGTCGCGCGCCATCGACGCCGGGGCGGCACTTCTCATCACAAAGCCCTTTACCGCCGACAACTTCAAGGACACGCACGCCGCCCTACTGGGCTAGTGCGTGATTCACTTCACTTGAAGGGTATCGCGACCATAAGATCCTGCGGCAGAAACAGAGTTATCCCTATTTCGTCGAGATAACTGCTCTCACCCCGAGTGAGCAGTTATCTCGAGTGCCCTTCCGTGTTTCTGAATCCCGCATTAGGGGCGCTCCGGGCAGTAGCCCCACTCTGGGCCCACCTCGGCGGGCAAAGCCACCAGGGCACCGTTCAAACGGAAGTGGCGAGGGGTAACTCGAATTCCGGTCACTGCCGTCCGGCATTCAAGCTTGCCGGCAGCTACCGTAGGGATGTCCGTAGTAACCTAGACATCCCCCGCGACTCAGAGCCGTTACCGTTTCTGCCATGACGCCTCTTGCGGCCATCTCATTGGGCAACGAGGAGGAATTCCTCACACGATGTCGCCTGTGACCCATGCCGAAAGTAATCAGCCAGCTCATGGCGCAAGTAGGCATTTTGAGTAGACGATTCTGCCGAGATCGTGGACAAAACCACCACCGCGCCAAGACCGGAGGGTCCAGGCGCAGTTGTGCGCTGTAGAAGGCGGGAGATTATCCCGCGTTTCGGCGCTGGTACGCCGGAACATCCCAATCGGTGTCTCCGCCTGTGGAAGACGACGGGAAGTTGATGCCTTGGCGAACCGCGGGACCAGCGGTGGACGTCGGCGGCTGTACCGACTGGGTCGCCGGACGTTGAGAGTACGCGGGCACCTGCGATTCCTGAGGGCGTCCCGACGCTCGGGTCACCGACGCGGCATCGCGGTGTTTGGCCTCGAGAGGCTGACGGACCGCTTGTTTCAGTAACTCAACGGGCTCTTCTTCCACCTGATCGAAACCGGTGGCGATCACTGTCACCTTCACCATTTCGTTCATGGTTTCATCGATTGTCGCACCGAAGATGATGTTCGCGTCTTCGTGGGCCTGCTCCTGAATCAGGCTAGCCGCCTCTTGGATTTCTCGCATCTTCATGTCGGGTCCGCCGACTACGTTGATCAAGACTCCAGTGGCTCCGTCTACAGAAATGTCGTCCAACAATGGCGATGTGATCGCCTGCTGCGCCGCCAGACTCGCTCGACCATCGCCCTGAGCACAACCGGTGCCCATCAACGCTCGACCCATACCGTCCATGACAGCTCTCACGTCTGCGAAGTCAACGTTCACGATGCCCTCTTGGGTGATCAGATCGCTAATCCCTTGAACCGCCTGGAACAACACTTCGTCAGCCTTGCGGAATGCCTCCACAAAGGTGAGTTCATCATCTCCGACACTCAACAGTTTTTCGTTGGGGATCGTGATGAGCGTGTCGACGTGCTCAGATAGCCAGTCCAGACCTTGCTGCGCCTTTTTGGCTCGCATCCGGCCTTCGAACAAAAACGGGCGGGTCACGACGCCCACGGTGAGGGCGCCTTCCTCGCGAGCCATTTGAGCGATGACGGGTGCTGCGCCCGTGCCGGTGCCGCCGCCCATGCCGGCGGTCACGAACACCATGTCGGCTCCCGAAATGGCCTCTTTGATTTTTTGAGCGTCCTCCAGAGCCGCTTTACGACCCCGCTCAGGATTCGCCCCGGCGCCCAATCCACGCGTCACACTCTGGCCGATGGGGATCTTCACCGCGGCGGAGTTGGCGTTCAACGCCTGCGCATCGGTGTTGACACTGACAAATTCGACCCCCTCCAGACCAAAATTGATCATGGTGTTGATCGCGTTGCCGCCAGATCCGCCGCAACCTACTACTTTGATCCTCGCCTGGTATTGCTGAAGATCGTCCGCGAACTCAATTGAGAAACTCATCTCGTGCCTCCGGGTGGGCTCTCGCCCGTTTCTGCCGGTTTCTGAAGCCTGCCTAACTTCTATTGGAAACCGAAAACTGTTGTTTTCCTACGTGCCTTACATCTTTGCGGCTCTAAAACGCCGCCTTAAACCAATTCCAAATTTTCGCCCCGCCGCGATTGGGCGCCACCTCGGCCACGTCCGAGATGGTGGGCTCCGGGTACGCTGTACCGTGAAGCTCTGCTTCGGCGAGCTGCCGCGCACCCCAGCGGACAAGTCCGACTCCGGTCGCGTACTGCGGGCCCTGCACGAGTTGTACAATGCCCTTGACCCCGATGGGGAATCCCAAGCGGACAGGCATGCCCAGAGTCTCCTCTGCGCACTCCGCCATTCCTTCCATTAGCACGGCGCCACCGGTAAGAACGACTCCCGCGCACGCCTGCTCGATGAGCCCCGTTTCTTCCATACGCCGACGAATTTCGCTGAATATTTCCTCGACGCGCGGCTCAATGATGTCGCCGAGCAGTCGCCGGCTGACGCGGCGGGGTGGGTGTCCGCCCACGCCTGGAACCTCAATTTCCTCATCGTCGGAGACCATGCGGGCCAGCGCACAACCGTAGTTTCGCTTCAGCCGCTCCGCCTCAGCTAGGGGCGTGCGCAATCCGGCCGCAACATCGTTGGTGATATTGTTACCGCCAGCCGGGATAACGCTGCTGTGGGCGATGCCGCCATCGGCGTAGATCAACAAGTCGGTTGTGCCGCCACCCATGTCGACAACTGCGACGCCAATCTCTTTCTCGTCTTCACTCAATACCGCGTCGGCAGAGCTAAGCGGTTCGAGCACGGCATCCGCAACTTCAAGACCACAGCGCTCCACGCACCGGACAACGTTTTCGACACAGGACGTCGCCGCGGTGATTAGATTCACCCGGACCTGGAGCCGGACACCGCTCATGCCGATCGGGTCACGGACACCGTCTTGATTGTCGACGATGTATTCCTTTGGGAGGGCGTGGAGAATCATGCGATCCGCATCGACGGGAATCGCGCGCGCTCCCTCCAGGGTCCTCTCCAGATCGCCCTGGGTTACTTCCCTCCCTGAGATGGCGGCCACTCCGTCCGAAACTAGACTCCGAATATGGCTGCCAGCCACGCCCGCATAGACGGTTCGGATTTCCACGCCGGCCATCGTCTGAGCGGCATCCACCGCTTCCCGAATCGAGCGAACGGTCCAGTCGATGTTAGAAACCACGCCCTTTCGCAAACCGCGGCAAGGGACGTTTCCTACCCCGAGAATGGTGATCCCATCCTCGTCAACCTCGCCCACCACGGCCGAAACCTTGGTGGTGCCGAGATCGAGTCCAACAACAATTTGGGGAGTGCTAAAGGTGTTCATCTGGTGACCATCGATTCTGCTGTCAATGCGCGAAAGCTTTCGTCTCAGCGCGTCTTGACGCTGCCACGCCACTGGAATTCGGGCCAAATTTCGGGCTCGACGATTTGATCCTGTGAGAGTTCACCGCATTCTCACTACGACCCGCTGAACGGGCCCTTCGTTGTCGAGAAACACCACGCCAGGCAGCCGGCCCTTGGCCTTCAGCTTTCTAACTACCCGCTGAGCCATGAGCAGTTTCTTTCTCTGGGAGTCAGCGCCTAGTGCCAGCACGATTCCCTGCCGACCGATGCTCAACGTCATGGTGCCGTCCTGCTCGACGTGGACTTCCTGGGCGGGATATTGTCGGCCGAGGGGTAGCTCCGAGTAGTCCTGGATGAGCGCCAGACAACTTCTGACACGGGCCACTTCGCGCTGTCGGTCGAGCGAGAGGCCGTCTGCCGTAACCCCCGTAATGATTGGAAGATCTGCGGGGTCACCAGCTTCCAGCTGTTTGAAACTCTGGCCCTCCGGGGTCACCAGATACAGCTTGCCGCCCACCGCCACAATCGCCCGGGCCTCGTATTCGCTCACCTTGATTTTCAAAGTATGAGGCAATTGTCGGGACAGCTTGGCGGTCCGAATCCAGGGCTCGGCGACTAAACGTCCCTCCGATTCGTCGATATCCACCCCAAAGAGATTCTCTCCCAGCTGCACCCCAGCGCTTCTGGCCAGCTGTTCGGCACTCTGACGACGGCTCCCTGCCACCTCAAAGTCGCGAATTCCGAACTTCGGTGTCGTCAGCGCGAGGTGATAGGCCCCCAGAGCGATGGCCGTCGACGCCCCCAAGACCAGCGCGACACCGAATAACAATTTGGTTCCAGACCAAAGAAGCAGTGCCCAATTCGAGCCTGGCGCTTCGTCTTCGGGCCCCGAGCCGCCTTCTCGAGGGGCCGCGACGGTGGGCCGCGCCTTTATCTTTTTTCGCTTCTTGATCGCCATCTTCAGCTCAAGGGCTATCCGGACCACCCAGAGACGCCAAATTTGACGCGATCATCGGGAGGATCTTGTTGATGTCCCCAGCTCCCAGGGAGATCACTACGTCCCCCGGACGCGCTATCTCGGCCAACTCTTCGCACATCGCCGCGCGATCCGGTGCGTAGCTGGCTCCGTGGTGCCCATGGCGCCGAATCGACGCGCTCAGGCTTTCGGCGGATATGCCTTCAATGGGGGATTCTCCTGCCCGATAAATGTCTACCACGCGAACTTCGTCAGCCTTGTTGAAGGCCCGGGAGAACTCGTCAAAAAGGGCCTCAGTCCGGGAGTAGCGGTGGGGCTGGAAAGCGACAATCACCCTGCCCGCAAACGCCCGCCGCGCGGCCTCTAAAGTCGCGAGCACTTCGGCCGGGTGGTGGCCGTAATCGTCGACAAGAGTTACGCCGTTGATCTCGGAATGGATCGTAAAACGGCGAGCCACTCCATGAAAACTCTCCAAGGACGACTTCATCACGTCCAAGGGAACTTCTAATTCGTCTGCGATCGCGATAGCAGCGAGACAATTGAGCACGTTGTGCTGTCCCGGCATCCGCACCGAAAACTCGCCCATGCTCTGCCCCCGTACAGCCACCTGAAAAGTCGAGTGAATGCCCTGATACTCCAATGAGCTGGCGCAGTAGTCGGCTTGAAAGCTCAAGCCATAGGTAACGTGCCGGCGTTGGATCCGAGGGAGGATGTCCTGAACGTGCGGGTGATCTAAGCACAGGACCGCCAGCCCGTAGAACGGCACCTTTTGTGCGAATTCCACGAAAGCGTTCTTTAGATTTTCGTGAGTACCGTAGTGGTCCAGATGCTCCGGATCGATGTTCGTGATGGCGGCAACGGTCGGCGACAGCCGCAGAAAGGAGCCGTCGCTCTCGTCGGCTTCGGCGACGAGCAAGTTGCCTTCGCCGAGCTGGGCGTTGCTGCCGATGGATGCCATCCGTCCGCCCACCACCACGGTAGGATCCAATTCGGCGGCCCGGAGCACGGTGGCAACTAGTGAGGTGGTCGTCGTCTTGCCATGGGAGCCGGCGATGGCGACGCCGTATTTGACGCGCATCAATTCGGCCAACATCTCAGCGCGAGAGATCACTGGCGTCCCCAGCGAGCGAGACTCTAGGATCTCAGGATTGGTCCCCGCGATCGCGCTAGAAAAGACCACGACATCGGCGCCATGGACGTTCTTGGCACGGTGCCCCAGGTCGATACGCACTCCCAGGCGAACCAGTCGCGCCGTGGTTTCTCCGGACTTCATGTCCGATCCCGAAACCTCGAAACCAAGGCTGACCAGAATCTCTGCAAGCCCGCTCATGCCGATACCACCGACACCGATAAAGTGAGCATGGCGTACGCGCCCACGAAACATCAGCAAGCCTCCTGTTCCAAGGACCGGCCCCCGGCGCCTCGACCCGGCGTCGAAAGTTTATCCCAGCCCGCCAGCCCGATCAGGTCAGCTGCGACTTCGTGAGCGGCATTCGGTTTGCCTAATACCGCCGCCGCGGTCGCCATCTCGCGCAGCCGCGTCGGGTCCGAACAGAGCTCGTCGATCGTCGTGCGAATTTCGTCGCGACTGCATCGCTCGGCGGGGATACAGACACATCCCCCAGTAGCCTCCAATGCTAGCGCGTTGAGGCGCTGATGGTCGCCCGCCGCGAAGGGGTAGGGCAATAACATGCTGGCGCGACCTATCCCGCAAATCTCAGCGACGGCGCTCGCTCCAGCCCGACTGATCACCAAGTCAGCGGCCCCGATGTGCGCCGGCATGTCGCGGATAAACGGCACAACATCTACCGTTTGGGCTCCGCCCAACTTCCGGTAACGCTCGCGCACCTCGTCCACGTGTGCCTCCCCAGTTTGATGCACCACCCGCAGCGGGGTCACCGCATCCGCAAAGGCCTCGGGAAGCGTCTGATTCAATGACAACGCCCCCTGACTTCCTCCCAACACCAACACGGAAATAGTGCCTCCCGGCCCCTCATAAGATCGGCATTCAAAGCCATCCCGAATCGCGACCCCAGTTCTCCTGACGCCAGCCGAAGAAAACTGAGCTTCCGCTGCCGAATAGTTCGTGTACGCCCGCTGAACGAAAGGCGCCGACAAGCGGTTGGCGAGACCCACCACGCTATTGGGTTCCATCAGGGCAACAGGAATTCCAAGGGTTCGAGCCGCCAGGGACACCGGACCCGCCGCGTATCCGCCGATCGAAAAAACCACAGAAGGCCGATAGTGACGCAACAGCGCTCGGCTTTCCGAAATTGCCATCGCAGCCCGAGCCACCCCCCTCAGCGCGCCGGATACACCGCCCCCGCGAAGGGGCCGGACATCGAGCAATTCCAAGTCAAACCCTGCATCCGGCACCATCTCTGTTTCCATGCCTCTCGACGTGCCAACAAATACAATTCGTGTACTCGGACGAAGCTGCTGAAGAGCCGCTGCGACCGCCAGCATCGGATAAACGTGTCCGCCTGTACCTCCGCCAGCAAAAAAAATCGTATTGGAACTCATGTGCTCAACTCAGGGTCGGAAATTGGAGCGACTTGGCTCTTCCGGCGCTTTTTTCTGCTGGGGGCTTGTTCGGCTTCTGAGACGAGCAAGACGCTCGCTTCTGGGTGCGGTTCGCCGCTACGACGATTGACCTGTGCGGCGCGCGAACGCGATATATTCAGCAAAATGCCCATGGCCGCCGCACTGACGAGCAGTGAAGACCCGCCATAGCTAATGAAGGGAAGAGTGAGGCCCTTCGTAGGCAGCATCGCCATTGCCACGCTCAAGTTAATCAGCGCTTGAATCCCGAACAGTACGGAGATGCCAAACGCAACATAGGCACCATAGTCGTCATCGGCTCGCAAGGCCGCGCGCACCCCCCGCGCCACGATCAACACATACACAACGCAGAGGCAGAGAATCCCAATGAAGCCCAGCTCCTCGCCGATAATCGCTGCCACGAAGTCCGTGTGCGCTTCGGGCAAATACAATACCTGCAGACCTTTGCCCAAACCCATGCCAGACCACTGCCCAGAACCAAAACTCATGACGGATTGAAAGGGCTGGTAGGCGAGATCGCCCCGGTGTTCGTCCATGTTCATGAACGCCACCACCCGTGCCCACCGATAGTCGGCACTGCGCACGAGAATGGCAGCCGCCACAACGCCGAGCATGCCAACTCCCAACAGATAACCAATTCGAGCTCCGGCAACAAAGAGCAGCGCAAAGGTGAGGAACAGCAGCACTACGGCCCCGCCGAAGTCGGGCTGGCTGAGGCACAACAACATGAGCAACCCAACCATCAGCAAATGCGGCAACATGCCGTACCAAAAACTCACCACGGACGAACGTTTCTTCGCGAGGGAGTAGCCCAGCCACAGAACCAATGCGAGCTTGGCAGCCTCGGACGGCTGGACATTGACCGGTCCAATCCGCAGCCAGCGAGCCGCCCCGCCACCGGTTTGGCCGAAGCCGATCACGCTTAAGGTCAACAGCAAAGTCACCAGCGCCAAGATCGGGTAGGTCAACGGCAAGAGTCGCTTGTAATCGATGCGGGACACCACCGTTGTCGTCAGGAGTGCGAGGCTCGCGTAGAGCGCCTGACGTTTTAGGAATACGAAGGGATCGTGAAACACGACAGTGGCCTCAATCGCACTGGCGCTGAACACCATCGTGACGCCGAATCCCAAGAGGGCCACCACGATAGCCGCCAGCACCGGGTCGACGGGGCCATGCTGAGGGTTGGACCGAAGCAGACTTCTTACAGCAGCATTCATCGTGTCACTCCGTCGGTCAGGCGTTGAACCGCCTGTTGAAAGTCGTCGCCGCGTTCGCCATAGCTACGGTATTGGTCAAAACTCGAACACGCGGGACTGAGCAGTACCGCATCCCCGCGTGTGGCCATGGCTGCGGCCGTCAGCACCGCGTCTGCCAACGTCGCTGCTCGGCGAAGCTCCACACCGTCCGGCATCGCCGCCGCGATTCTACCGGCCGCCTCACCGATCACGATGACGGCGCCCGCACGGGACGCCAGGGCAGCGGCCAGTGGTGCGTAGGAACCACCCTTATCGCGTCCGCCGGCAATCAGCACTACCCGCTTGGCTTTCACCCCCTGAACCGCGCAAAGAGCCGCGTCCACATTGGTGGCTTTGGAATCGTCGTAGTAGTCAACGCCCTCGGCGCAACGGATCCATTGCATTCGATGGGGGAGCCCCTCGAAACTGCCGAGGACTTCCTCGATGCTCTGCCAGCTCGTACCAAATGCGCGCGCGGCGGCTACCGTCGCGGCGATGTTCAGGCGATTGTGCTCGCCGAATAGTCGGACCTCACGAAGGTCGATCAAATGCCCCGTGGAGCGCTCAAGCAATCTGTCATCCGCTACCTGATAGTCCGCCTGCGAAGCTGTGGTATTTCCGAAGTAACTCCGTTTTCCAGCACCGCGAGCGCACTGCTGCTCACACAAGGCGTCCCCTGCCGGGAGCACGGCGGTGTCGTCGCCGGCTTGATTGACGAAGGCATTTCCCTTCGCAGCCGCGTAATGCTCAAACGAGTCGTAGCGATCGAGGTGGTCTTCAGAAATATTGAGCAGTACGCCTATGGCCGGGCGAAAAGTCGGAGCACGTTCCAGTTGGAAGCTCGACACTTCGAGAACAAGTGCATCCCAGGTCTCCTCCACCACCTCGGAGAGGGGCACTCCGAGATTGCCCCCCGAAAACACAGCGCCAAATTCAGCCGCCAGCATCTCGGCCAACAACGTAGTGACTGTGCTCTTGCCATTGGTGCCCCCGACTGCCAGCACCGGAGCCGAGCAAAAACTCCAGGCTAGCTCCAACTCACCGATGACACTGACACCCTGGGCCCGGGCACTCTCGATGGGTTCCAGACTGGGCACACCTGGAGAGATCACAATCCTGTCCGCCTCATTGAACTTCACTTCTTCGTGACCGCCCACCAGCAACGTCGCATCCAAAGCGCGCGCTTGCTCCGACAGCTCCATAAGGGGGCGCGAATCCGTCGCCACGACTCTCGCACCATGACGCGCGCATAATGAGGCCGCAGCCACACCGCTGCGGCCGAGACCAACGACGACCACATCCTGGCCTGACAAGGAGGAAGGGGCAGCGTTCATCATCGGAGCTTCAGCGAGGAGAGCGCGACCAGTGCCGCGAGGACCGATATGATCCAGAAACGAACGATAATCTTGGGCTCCGGCCACCCCTTCTTCTCGTAGTGATGATGGATGGGAGCCATCAGGAAGACCCGCTTACCGAACATCTTGAAACTAGCCACCTGGGCGATAACGCTCACCGCCTCGACGAAAAAGATTCCGCCAATGAGTATGCTCAACAGTTCGTTTTTGGTGAGCACGGCCATCATGCCCAGGCCGCCGCCCAACGCGAGCGAGCCGACATCACCCATGAAAACCTGCGCGGGATAGGTATTGTACCAAAGGAAACCCACCCCTGCGCCCACCATGGCAGCCCCAAAAACCGCCAGCTCCCCCATCTCCGTGCTGCCCGCGATATCGAGGTAGGCAGCCAGGGGTCGACCAAACAGTACCGAGCCCGCCAGATACGCCCAGATGACGTAAGTTCCGGCATTGATCATTACCGGGCCGATGGCTAAGCCGTCGAGGCCGTCGGTGAGGTTCACGGCGTTGCTCATCGCCACGACAACGAAAACCGCGAAGGCGATATAGAGCCACAACGGCAGTTCGGGTGAGAACTTCGAAAAGGCAACGAAAGGGATGCTCAACCGCGTTCGGATGGCGATCCAATCAGCGGGCAAGCGAGACTCACCGATGAAAGCGTAGGAGAGCGCCGCCGTACCAATCACGGACTGACCCAGGAGTTTGTAACGTCCCGGCAAGCCCTTGGTGTTTTTTCCGACGAGCTTCAGTCGGTCATCAACGTAGCCGATCACCCCGTAGCCAGCGGTAACCGCGGCCGTCGCGATGACAAATACGTTACTCACATCCGCCCACAAAATAGTGGGCACCAGAACCGCCAACAAGATGAGCGCGCCTCCCATGGTCGGAGTGCCCGCCTTCGCTGCATGGCTCTCGGGGCCATCCGAGCGAATCACTTGGCCGATCTGCTTTTTCTGCAACTGTCGAATGAAGGCCGGAGCGCCAAAGAAGCAGATGGCCATCGCGGTGATGGTCGCCATAATGATGCGAAACGGGATGTAGCGAAGCACGTTGAGTGCCCCGGCCCAGCCAAAACGTTCGCTCAAGGGATAAAGTAGTTCGTAAATCATGCGAGGGAGCCTCGAGCTTTCACCAATGCGTCCACCACCCGCTCCGCTCGAACTCCTCGCGAAGCTTTGACCAGCACTACATCGCCAGCCTCAACGTGATTCACCACCCAAGAAGCGGCGCCGGCGGCATCTTCAACGAAGTGATTCGGGATATCCCCCAACGATGATAGGTAGCCGACCGCTTGGCCTCCGATAGCGAGCACCCACCCAGGGCTGAAGGCTGGCAGAGAAGAACCGATATCACGATGTTCTGGCGCGGCCCACTCCCCGAGTTCTCGCATTTCCCCGAGAACCAGCACCAGACGTGCACCGCGGGCCTCCGCGATCTCGCGGGCGCATTCCATAGACGAACGAACACTCGCCGGGTTGGCATTGTAACTGTCATCCAACACCAAGGTCCCATCCGCTAGCTCGCAGGGAAACAAGCGGCCCGGCTCGGGGCGAAATCCATCCGCCAGGGCACGCGCTAGAATCTCACCACGGATCGGAGAGCCATCAAGCTGGTCGGCCACCGCGAGAGCCGCGGTGACCGCCAACGAACCCGGATACCCAATCAGCGGCGAATCAACCCGGACCATCTCCCGCTCTCCCTGCAACTCCGACGGTTGGCAGGGTCGCTCGATAAGTAGCGACGAGCCGGTCGTTCCGATCGGCGTTCGGGACACCAGGCGATAATCGGCATCCTCGGCGGAACCATAGCCCACCTGACGGGCCCCACAGTCCCGCAGAAGACGAGCCACGCGTGAATCGTCCACGTTACCGATAGCGATCGCATCGGGGGACAAGCCTTGGAACAGAGCCCCTTCCTCATCCTCGATGGCGTCAATGCCGCCGAGTCCCTCGGAATGCTCAATCGCCACCAAGGTCATCACTGCGATGTCCGGGGTCGTCATGCGACGCAGCGTCTCCACCTCCCCCGTCTGATTCGTACCGAGCTCCGCTACGCAGATATCGTGTCCGTCCGTCAGCCCCAACAACACCATCGGTACGCCCACCCGATTGTTCAGGTTTCCGTCGGAATAGTGAACCCGCTCCCCACGAATTTCACGCAACACGCTTGAAATCGCGTTCCGCGTTGTCGTCTTCCCAGCTGAGCCACCGACTGCCACCAGCAAGCGTCCCCAACGTTGACGATGGTGAGCTGCCAATTGTCCCAAAGCATCCAGGGCGGAGGCGACAGTGGCGGTCGGTCGGTCCCGCGACGGAATCAGCTCCCGCTCCACGACGGCACAGGCGGCCCCTCGGGCTAACACGTCGTCCACGAAACGGTGACCGTCAAAACTTTCTCCGGACAGCGCAACGAACAGCTTGCCTTCAACGGATTCCCGCGAATCCGTCACGACTCCGCGCACAGCATCCCAAGCGCCCGCACAACGAGCCGAAGCGGCAGCTTCCACCTCACTGCGGGAAAACGGGGCGACGTTCTGAGGAATAGGAGTCGCCATCAGTCGCTTCCCCTTCGTCGCTCGACGAGCGCTCGACGAGCCTCTTCCCGGTCATCGAAGTGCCGGCGCTGGTCGCCGATGATTTGGTAATTTTCGTGCCCCTTGCCAGCGATCAGAATGCAGTCGCCCGGCGTCGCCTGAGAGATCGCCTGAGAAATCGCCGCGGCGCGGTCCAGACATAGTTCAGAGACGCTGCCCCGGCTCCGCAATGCACTGAGCACCGCCTCGGCGATCTCCTCAGGATTTTCGGAACGGGGGTTATCGTTGGTTACGATGCCGATGTCCGCCAGTGAGCCGACCGCTTCCCCCATCGGGGCCCGTTTACTGGCGTCGCGATCCCCACCACAGCCAAATACGCAGATCAATTTGCCTGTGGTGGCTTCCCGCGCGGCGGTCAAGGCACGCATCAAAGCATCGGGAGTGTGGGCGTAGTCCACGAGGACCGTCAGATCGTCCTCCTCGGAATCACATCGCTCTAGGCGGCCCGGGACGGATTTAGCTCCGGCCAAACCAAGAGCTGCGCGTGAAACATCGACTCCCAAGGCGTCGACAATCCCCAGCACCATCAGCAGATTCTCAACGTTGTGCGCTCCGACCATCGAACTGCGAAGACGCACGCTTCCCGAAGGCACGCGAACTTGAGCGTCGATCCCGGCGGCTCCGCGGGTGAGGCGTTCCGGGAACACTGCATCAGAGAGCGCGGTGTCAGCCGGAGTGTGGCTGGACACCCGTATCACGCGCCCTGAGATACGCTCCGCCAAGGCTTGTCCGAAATTGTCATCGACATTGATGACCGACACCTTGGGCTGCAACTCAAGAAACAATCGCGCCTTCGCTTCGCCATACTCCATCATAGTCGAATGGAAATCGAGATGGTCCTGGGAAAGGTTGCAAAATGCCGCCACCTCAAAACTGAGCGCGTCGACACGATTCTGTATCAGCGCATGGCTTGAAACCTCAGCAACAAAGTGGCTACCCCCGCGATCGCGCACCCGAGCCAAGTAGCGCGAAATCGTATCCGCCTCAGGCGTAGTCAGCTGCGAATCCTCGCGATCCAGCTCAAAGCTGTAGCCGAGCGTTCCGAGTCTTCCGGCCCGCACGGATGCGGCGCGCAGGGCCTGCTCAAGAAGCCAGGCGGTCGTTGTCTTTCCGTTGGTTCCAGTGATACCCACCAAGGACAAGGAGCGACTCGGTGCGCCGTGCACCGCCTCGGCAGCCACCCCGATGGCAACCTTGATGTTACTCACGCGTAGAACAGGTACACTCAAAGGCGGCAGCTCTGCACCGTCCTCCGCCAACACGGCTACCGCTCCGCGCTTCAATGCTTGGGTCAAGAAACGTGCCCTGAGCTCTGCATCGGTCGTCCGAATAGCAAACAGGTCCCCGGCGGAAACACGACGCGAATCCTGCTGAAGATCTCGCAACTCCACCGTCCCGTCACCGCTCAACACGGCCCCTACCGACTGCAGCGCGGTGCACAACGCCTCCGTCGAGAACTCAGTATTGGGAGAGCTCGCCATTCCTAAACTCACGTGGGTGACTCGAATACCAGTACCAAAGACCGCCCTTTTTCGACAATGACACCAGGCCCAGGGCTCTGCTTGGATAGGAGGCCTGTGCCGCTAACAGTCGGCACGACTCCGAGTTCATGACTGCGCCGAACCACCTCACGCATGGGCCACCCCGTCATGTCGGGAATACGCACTTGCCCTTCCCCGACCTTTCCGCCCTCCACCACTTTCTGGACGGACGATTCCGCGCCACGGATGAACTTCATCGTGGCGTTAGCGCGGTCAGCTGAGCGCGCCAGCTCTGCCAAATCTGCCGGGGCAGTATTACGCGGTGTCTTGCCGTAGTACTTGAGCGCGATTTCAGCGACCCGTCGAAATACGGGAGCGGCGACGGTCCCGCCGGCATGATCGACCATCGGTTCGTCCACGACGACGGACACCACGACCTTCGGGTTTCGAGCTGGTACGAAGCCGACGAAGGAAGCAA
Organism: Polyangiaceae bacterium; assembly: GCA_013214025.1. Taxonomy (GTDB): domain Bacteria; phylum Myxococcota_A; class Polyangia; order Polyangiales; family Polyangiaceae; genus JABSRN01. The sequence goes on along the minus strand of JABSRN010000011.1, from coordinate 18,300 downwards.
CGTACTTGTCTAAGGAATAGCGGCCCGTCCTCGGATCCGTCTTCTGCGCGGTGGCCGTTTTTCCTGCGACGCGAAACCCGGATATCGCCGCATTGACCCCGGTGCCGTCCCCCTCGGTGACCGATACCATCATCTCCGCGACCGTTCGCGCGATGCGCTTTGACACGACTTGCCTTCGCACATGCGGAACCCCCTCACGCAAGACATGACCCGTCGCGCTGACGACCTTTTTGATGATGATGGGATCCATCAATTTGCCACCGTTCGCGATCGCCGCGGTGGCCATCGCCATCTGAAGGTTGGTCACACTGATGCCCTGGCCAAACGACGCAGATGCCGTTTCCACCTGAACCCAGGGACGGCCTCTCGGACGCAAGACGCCGGTAGTGTCGCTGGGTACCGGAAGCCCCGGACTCTGCCCGAAGCCAAAACGACGCAGACTTTCGTACAGCTTTTCGCCGCCCAGGCTCAATCCGATTTTCGCCGCACAGATATTCGATGACACCGCAAGAATTCTCGAGATGGTCAGCCATTCTGACGGGTGGGTGTCTCGAATCACGACATCGTCGAGACTCATGCGACCCTTTTCGCAGTACAGCTCCTCGGTGGGGGCGATGGCCTTTCCGGCAAGCCCGGCCGCCACAGTGAAGATTTTCATCGTGGAGCCCGGCTCGAATCGGTCCGCCACCGCTCGGTCTCGACGCGCCGCTACGGCGCTCTCCCGATAGTCGTTTGGGTTGTAAGACGGCAAACTCACCATCGCGAGAATCTCACCCGTCACAGGCTCGACGACGACCACGGATCCGCCAACACCTTCGTAGGTACGAAGCGTGTTTCGTAGCGCGCGCTCGGCGGCGAACTGAATGCCTTGATCAATCGTGAGGTAAATGTCGTTGCCCGCGAGAGCTTGATCGCCCGAGCGGCCTTCGGACAGCAGCACCCGGCCGCTGCGATCTCGGAGTCCCCTGAGCTGCTCCACGTGCCCCTTCAGGTCGTCGTTGAGGGAATACTCCAGCCCGTCCTTGCCTTCCCCGTCGGGGCCCACAAATCCGAGCAGAGAGCCAGATAGTTCGCGGTTCGGGTAGTAGCGGTGCCCCTCACCCTCCACTCGAAGGCCGCGAATTCGCGAATCGCCGGCGTCCGACGAGCTCAACCGCCGGACCTTTTCGACCTCGGCTTTGCTCACCCGGCGTTTCAGAAAAGTAAAGCGCCGCCGAGTGACGATGCGCCGCTCCACGCGGGCCGCATCAATGCCAAGGGCCGCGGCGATTCGATTCGCCGCACTACGCGCGACTCCGGGGATCTGTTGACGGGGTACCCCTCTGAGCAGCTCGACCGAGTCCATCGTGACTGTCGGCACATCGACGCTGACAGCGAAAGCACCTCCGCGCCGGTCGTAAATCGTCCCTCGTTTGGGCTGCAGACGAAGCCGACGTTCCCGCTGCCGCTCAGCCAACTCACGCCACCGGCTGCCGTCTGTGATGGTGAGCGTGTAGGCGGATGACACCACCAGTCCCATCCCCAAAGTCAGCAGGCCGCAAAGAATCCCCATGCGCATGCGGATCCATCGTCCCTCTTCACTATTGAGCCGATTCACGGCGTGCCGCCTTGAGCCACAGCCCTCTCGGGACTCTCTTGCTCCTCCACCGTCGGAAGCGGCCCAGCCGGGAATATGCGGTCCGCCGTCGGCTCGCTCATGCCGAGCAAAGTTCGGGCCACCATGTCCACACGCTCCGGCATTTTGCCGCTAGCGAGCTCAAGCTCCAATACTCGTCGCACTTCCCGGAGCCTCGATATTTGCCCTTGGGCTCGGCCGAGCTCATAGCCCAGTTCGACGGCCTTCACGCGGATAGTCAGGTGGAGAACGAAGGCAGACGTGGTCGCCAGTACCGCCATCGTCCACAGAACCAAGAACGGGTTGGAGGGGCGCTTCATGACTCAGCCCTCATCGACCAGGCGACGCGCAGCACGGAGCTTAGCGCTCCGGGAGCGTGGATTCGCCTCGTGTTCAACTGCGCCAGCCATCAGAGGTTTCTTGTTCAGTCGCTCCCACACATCCCGCTTGGCAAATGCCCGCTTGGCGAGCCGGTCCTCCAATGAATGGAAGCTGATCACCGCAGCCACCGCGCCGGGTTCCAAGATTTCGCTAGTCAGCTCAAGCAGATCTTGAATTTGCTTGAGCTCTTCGTTGACGGCGATACGTAGACCCTGAAACGTTCGAGTGGCGGGATCAATTCCGCCCACCCGCCGCGGACCGACCGCCTGAATCACAGCCCGGCGCAAATCTAAGGTGGTTTGTAGCTTTTGCTCAGCGAGGGCCTGCTTAATACGTCGCGCGATTCCACGAGATCGCCTCTCGTCGCCGAACTGAAAAATAATGTCCGCCAGCTCATCCTGGGTCACCCGCTGGATTAGCTCTAGGGCGGTTTCTCCGCGAGTGGGATCCATGCGCATGTCCAGCGGCCCCTCGGCGCGAAAACTCATACCCCGTTCGGCCGAATCAATTTGGGGCGAGCTCACCCCCAGATCGGCAATCAACCCGGCGATGGGTCCGACATTTTCGTCGGCCAGCCATTGGCGCAGCTCCGAAAAGCTCAAGTGCACGACTCTCGCGCGAGAGCCGAACCGCGCGAGAGTCTCGCTCGCTGCGGCCACCGCGCTGGGATCTCGATCAAAGGCGATCAATCGCGCGTCTGGGTTTTTTTCCAGCACTGCTTCGCTGTGTCCACCCCACCCGGCTGTGACATCCAGGTAGAGGCCCGGCCCCGATCTCACGCAGTAGTTGACCGTTTCCTCACGCATCACTGTTCTATGGGGCACTAGGTCGAGCTCCTCTTCGAAGGCCAGCACGGACATCATCATCAGATGAGCGCTCCAATGGTGTCGCGGTAACTCGCCGCGTCTGCCTCTGCCATGGACACGGCTTCGTCCCATCGCTCGCGGCTCCAGAGCTCGATGATCTTGCCCATGCCTGCCCACAACACCTCCTGGGAGAGCTGCGCTTGCTCGCGGAACTCGGCGGAGAGTCTGAGCCGTCCCGCCTTATCGATTTCCACTTCGAGGGCAGGTGAGATGTACGTGCGGCGGAATCGAACGATGTTGGGGTCATGGCTCGGGAGCTCCGAGATCTTGGCCTCGTAAGCGACCCATGCTCGAAAGGGGTAGACATGAAGACAGGGATCAAACGGCGCCTTGGTCACCACCACCCGCTGGTCGCCATCGGCCATCACGGCGTCGCGGAAGCGTACAGGCATGCTCGTACGCCCCTTTTGGTCGACCGAGTGAAGAAACTGACCGCGAAACATGTTCTTTGCCCACCAAATAGAAAGGTGATCCACCTGGACCCACTCTTTCCCACTTAGTGCCCAAAAGCTAACTGGTCGCCCAGCCAAATGTCAAACACCATAGGCAAAAACTCGCTAAAAACAGCACCTTCTGGCGGCACACTTCAATACCTGAACATTTGATGCACTTACTGAAGCAATCAAAAAGTGGGCTCGCGCGACACTGCCTGATTCCGGCGAGCCTACGGATAATGGCCAAAGCAGCCTCGCCATGCCGATTCGGCCGACAATGCGGCCGCGACACCTCGCTACCGCGGGCGCGCGGGCTCCGCCCAGCGCTGGGCGTGATCCCTAGACCCGCAAGCCGACCAGCCCTGCACTCACTCGCGGAGCACGATGTGCAGATTCGCCCATTCGATGATCTCGTCCAAGGTAGCTCCAGGTTTGAAAACCTTGGAGACTCCCGCCCGCTCCAAGCCCGCCATGTCGCCCTCGGGGACGATTCCCCCACCAAATACAAGCACCCGATCGGCTCCCGCGCGCTGTAGCGCCTCTATCACCGCTGGAAATAGAGTGTTGTGAGCCCCGCTCATGATGGACAGCCCCACGGCATCCACGTCCTCTTGAATCGCTGCGCTGGCGATCATGTCGGGCGTCTGATGTAAGCCCGTATAAACAACCTCGAAGCCCGCGTCCCGAAGCGCTCGGGCAACGATTTTCGCACCACGATCATGACCGTCCAATCCCGGCTTGGCCACGAGCACCCGTGGACGTGGCGCTAGACCTTGGCGAGACGGCTCCGAATGCATATTCAAGCATAGCAACGGCGCTGCGCCTCGCTAGTTCGGCGGCGAGATATCTCGCATCGTTTCTCGCGCCAGTTCAAGCCGTCGGTAAATGCCCGGGCTAAGACCCGCTCGTCAATGCAGAGTTGACCAGTAGTCACCTACCCCTCCACTCCGAATCTGTCGCTCAGCCTTCAGGAGTATCCGCGGCCTTGGGTGTGTCCTTCACCGAGCTCTTGAATTTGCGCACTGTCAGCTTACCGCCGGGCATCACGAACAACCCGGCTCTCCCAGCGGAGAGGCGGCGCTCCAATTTTCCCTTCAGCTTCACGCCATCCACCGATGCTGTGACCTTGTCATCTTTGACCTTCAACGTGAGACGGTAGCCCTCGGATTTTTTGGGCGGCTTGATAGCCATCGCCGCGGTGACGGCAAATGCGCGGGCCTTCCCATCAACATGCAGCAGCTGCGCGGTCGGCTTGTCGCCGCCTTTGAGGCTAAGAGCAACACCGGCAAAGCTACTGGGGCCGACGCTCGTTCTAGCGATCAATCCACCGCCTCCAGCGTCGATCTGGATCTGCGCTGAGATCTTCATATCAGCCGCCGTGCCACCAGCCACCACGCTATCGAATCCGCCAGCCTGAGCCGGCGCCACCAAAACGAAGCGCCCATCCCCGATGACGCCCGCTTCAGGACCGCCATACAAGCGCTCAAACGCGACGCTTGGACTCGTCCAGGGTCCGTGTTCGCTTGTCTCCAGTTGGAAGCCAGCCAGTTCGTGAGCCAACGGCGCCTCGCCGTTTTTTCTCAAGATGACGCGATCTTTCACCTTGCCGACGACGTAGAGATCGTCACCCAATCGAAAGCTGCGGACTCGATCGCCGTCGAAAGTCAACTCCGTGAACTCGACCTTCGAGAGAATTCCGCCGGTGCCCGTCGAACCCAGGGACAGAGTTTTCGCTTTTTCTCGGCCCGTCGCCAGCACGCCTACCGCCGTCAGCAGTTGCTTCAAGGGCGCGTCGAAACCCGCGGCTGCGCGAATCAGAGCGAGATCCAAGGACCGAGGAGCGTCCACAAGTAGCATTTGAACTGCGTAGGAGATCAACGCCGCCGGTGTCGCGCCCGGCACTCCGTTCCCTGCAGTCACTGGCGGGAAAACCGCCGTCCGAGCGAAGGCATGGGAAAGGTATGCCGACGCCCCTTCGGTCCGCGCCCGCTCCACCGCAGCGGTTGCATCCAGCCGCAACTCACCGTCGCGCGCCAAACTGAGCTCACTGATCAGAGTGCCCAAGGACAGAGCGATCTCAGCTAACTCCCGATCCGGTGTCGACGGTGCCACTCCCGGCGCCCAAAAACGAGAGGCAATCAGCGGTGCCGGTGCGCGAGAAAGCTGAGTTCGCGCCCTCAGCACGCGCCCCTGGGCGCTGATCTGAGACAGCAGGGATTTGCTGATCAACCAAACGCTGACGTCGGTGTCACGCGCGGGCGTGGATTCGAACATCTTCACGGCCGCCGCCAGTCGTTCTTCACTCGCCGTGCCGCCATCAACCAGTAGCACGCCATGACGTTCGAATAGACTTCTGCGACTTCCGTCCAGTGCCAACCATTCGCTCACCTGGTGACGGCCGAAAATCCCCCGGCTGATCTCCACGAGGCCGAGACAGGCCTGCACACGGAGCTCCATCCAGCCAGGGCGCAACTTAGCCCCCAAGCGTAGGAATCGACGGTTCTTCTCGAAGTGGTCTTTGTAACTCAACGCAACCAGGCGCAATGCATCGTCCCGAATTCCAGCGCCGGCATCATGTCCGTCAAAGGACGAGACACCCGCGTTCGCAATCTTCGCATCAATGAATCGATGGATCCGGAAGGCCTCGTCCAGCGCGCTGGCTCCACCGGAGCCGCCAAGCCCCTTGTGGGCCTTGCCGAGCAAAGTATCGGCTCTCTCCAACAGTCCAGCGACGACACCGGGGGTGAGCAAGTTACGTGCGGCGGCTGAGCCGGAACCAAACAGTAGGCCTTCGACAAATGCTTCTCGCTGTTCGTCGAAGGCAAACTCCGAGAACCCGTCGACCAACGGTTGCATGACCTCGGCGGGAGTGAGATCGGATCGCGCCACGAGTGAACGCAATTGAGAGGCGCTCCGCGCTTCGGCGCGTTGAACGAGGCCCTTCACCTGACTCTTCTCAGAGTCCGTCAGTTCCGCTGACGCGCTAGATGCCCAAAAGCCAAGAGCAGCCAAAGCTGCCACACCAATCCCACGGATTTGCCGCAACATGTACCCTCCCATAAGTCCCGCCTGCGCGGACTTCACCAGTATGGCACGAGCCCTTCGGTAGCCGCTGCACCGTATGTCTTGGGGCAGACCCGACGTCCGCCGCCGCTCTGCGCCCGCCCCTGCGCTCCTGCTGACTGCAACCCTCCCCCGCAGGTTCGCTCCTGGGTCCTGACTTGATCTATCATATCCAACACTTGGGGCGGAATAAGCCATCACCCGTCCAATCTCCCCAGCTCGGCCAGCCCCGCGATACACCCGCTAAACGCCGATGTCTGATGCCTATCATCTGAAGCTTTGGATAAAAGTTCGAGCATCGGTCACGCGCATTGTCGGCGAACGAAACGGCAAGCTCGAGATCGCCCTCGCTGCGCCCCCTGTCGACGGTCGGGGCAACAAGGAGTTGATCCGCTTCCTGTCCAAAACATTCCGATTGCCGAAGAGTGCGATCCAGATCGTCAGCGGGGAGTCCAGCCGTGACAAAGTCGTGAGCCTGGACGGGGGTGCGATCGAGCTCGATGCACGGCTGGAGAGCGCACTGGAAGACAAGCGCTAGACGACGGTCGCCGCCGTACCGGCCAGCTCGTGGATGAATATCGCCTGTCCCGTAGCTGGCTCCCGGCTGGTTCAGCCTCCCGAATCTCCCCCCGTGCCGACACTAGCGCTCCTTGTCAGCAGACCCCCAGGAGCCGGCTGCGGCTGGTTTTACTTGACCTAGCTAGAGGCCCGACCATAACCGTTTACTCACTCCCGCGGACTGCACGAGGCCCCATGGCACCTGGATATCGTTACCCGTTCCCCCCGTTTCCCAATGGCTGGTTTTGCATCGCTGAGTCCGCTGATCTGACCAGAGACGAACCGAAGGCCTTGTTCTTCTTTGGACGAGATCTCGCGGCCTACCGCGGGGCTGACGGGCAAGCGATCGTCGTGGACGCCCACTGTCCCCATCTGGGCGCGCATCTCGGTCACGGCGGAAAAATTAGCGGCGACTGCATCAGCTGCCCCTTCCACGCCTGGAAGTACGACGGCAAAAGCGGCGATCTGGTGGACGTGCCCTACGCCAAGCGGCTGCCCGTAGCGAGGTTGCGCACCTACCCGGTGATTGAGTGGGCCGGCCTCGTCATCGTTTTCTACGACTCCAAAGCGGAAGCCCCAACCTGGACCCCCGAGCTGCCCGAGATGCCACCAGACGAATGGCGAGTCTATGGCCGCAAGACCTACAAGGTTCGCGTGCATGTGCAAGACGTCGGGGAGAACGGTTTTGACACCGCCCACATCGCAGTCGTCCACAAAGACTTGATTCCCGAGTTGGTGAAGGCGGAGGGCAAAGGCCCAGTCTTCCGCGTGGAAACGAAACCAGCCCCGGACGCGCCATCTGCCAAGTTCATCCAGGCCATCAACCGTACCCTCTGGGGCCTCGGGCTGAGCATGAATTATTTTTACGGCAAGGTAGAGAGCCGCATCGCGATCACCCGTACCCCCATCGACGAAGAGTACACGGAGATCCGTCTCAACTTTATTCCGAAAGTTTACGAGAACATCGCCGTCACCGAAGCTTTGGGTCAGGCCCTCTCCCAGCGGGTCTCCGAGGAGATCGAACAGGATATGCCGATCTGGGAGAACAAATCCTACATCGAAAATCCCATCCTCGCCCAAGGGGACGGACCTGTGGGCTCTTGGCGTCGATGGTGCAAACAGTTCTATCCAGCGAGCATCAGCGCAAAATCCGCGGATAGCCAAGAGAGCGCCAGCCCCGCCGAGGCGTGAAATGAGCTCGCCCCCGACCAGCCCCGAGCCCCCCGCGGATCTCGACGCGTTTCGCGAGGACACACGACGGTGGTTAGCCGATGCGTGCCCGCAGTCCATGCGCGGCCCCGTGCCCCCCGGCGAGGGGCTCAATTGGGGAGGCTCAGATCAAGCGGACCAGAGCGAAGACTCCCGCTTGTGGCTGACCCGTATGGCTGAGCAGGGTTTCACGCTTCCCGAGTGGCCTGTGGAGTACGGCGGCGGCGGCCTCAATCGAGCCGAAGCGAAAATATTGCGCCAAGAGCTCAAGGCACTGCGCGCACGCCCCGCCCTCACCGGCGTAGGACAACTACTACTGGGGCCAGTGTTGCTGGAGGTCGGCTCGGAAACACAAAAGCTTGAACACCTCCCGAAGATCGCCCGGGGACAGGTTCGTTGGTGCCAGGGATATAGCGAGCCCGGTGCCGGTTCCGATCTCGCTAGCCTGCAGTGTCGGGCAGAAGATCAGGGACACCACTACCTAGTCAATGGTTCCAAACTATGGACCTCCTATGCGGATCGAGCAGACTGGATTTTTTGCCTCGTCCGCACGGATCCTGACGCCAAGAAGCATGACGGTATCGGCTTTCTGCTGATTGACATGAAGTCCCCGGGGATCTCTACCTCCAAGATTCGGCTCATCAGCGGCGAGTCGCCTTTTTGCGAAACCTTCTTCGAAAACGTCACGGTGCCAAAAGCGCAGATGCTCGGAGAGCCCACCGGCGGCTGGGGCATCGCCAAGAAGCTCCTCCAATACGAACGCAGCGCTGCCGCCAGTCTCGGCGGCAGCTCCGCTGTGGGCGGCGGATCCATGCTGGAGCTGGCCAAGGAGGTCGTGGGTCTCCAGCACGGCACGCTGGCCGATCCCGAGCTGAGACTCCGCATCGCCCAGCTCAAGATGGACCAATCCGCCATGGCCCTCAGCGCACGGCGGGTAGGCGAAGAAAAACGCGAGGGCACAGTCGGCGGCACGGGAGCCATCCTCAAGTACGTCGGAACCGAACTGAATAAGAAGCGCTACGAAGTGTTGATGAGCATCCTCGGCACCCAAGGACTCGGCTGGGACGGCAGCGAGTACAAACCGCGCGATCTGGCGACCACCCGTGCCTGGCTCCGCTCAAAGGCGAACTCCATCGAGGGCGGTACCAGTGAGATCCAACTCAACATTATTGCGAAACGCGTCTTGGGGATGCCCGACTGATGGCCCTCGTACTCACGGAAACCCAGACCGAATTCCGACGGTCCGTGCGCGCCTTGCTGCACGCCAACTCACCGGTATCCGAACATCGCCGCCTACGAAATGAGGCGGATCCGGACGGCCTTTCCCGAAAACTGTGGCGCCAAATGGCAACGCTAGGCTGTCTCGGGCTCGACACCGATCCTGACGACACAGGCGACTCAACAGGCACAGAGAGCGAGCTGGGGGGCATGGCGGAGCTCGGCCTCGTGCTCGAACAGTGCGGGCGGCAACTCGCCGCCACTCCGATGATTTCCTGCATCCTGCTCAGCTCCCGACTTCTGACGGAATTGGGCACTAAAAGACAACGCGCCTTGCTCACGGAAGTCGCCACCGGCGATTTACTGATAGCCACAGCATACCAAGAGGGATCGCGCCACAACCCGGAGCACGTAGACACCGTGGCTCAATTGCTAGGCGACCAGCTCAGCCTGTCCGGCGAGAAGCGCTTCGTGATCGACGGCCACATTGCCGATTGGCTGCTGGTCAGCGCAAACATCGAGGGCCTATCGGAACCCAGCTTGGGGATCCTGCTGGTGAAAGCCGACAGCCCCGGAGTGGACCTCACACGCACGACTCTGATCGACGGGCGCAACTCCGCCACCGTACGTTTGAACGACGTCAAGCTGCCGCGTAACGCGGTGCTCGGGGATGTTTCCCCGCCGCCCCATCACGCCACCGTGCTCGAAGAGGTATTAGCTCGCGCAGCTTTGGCACAAGCAGCAGAGATGATGGGCATCGCCGCAGAGTTGTTCGAGCGCACCCAAGAGCATCTACGGACCCGGGAACAGTTCGGCCAGAAACTCGCGAGTTTTCAGGCGCTCAAACACCGAATGGCCCATTGGTACATCGAGCTTGAGCTGAGCCGTTCGGTACTGATGGATGCAAACAGCGGCGTCGACGAAGGTCGCGATGACTGGATGTCCCTCGCCCACCACGGAAAGGCCCGACTGGGTCGTTTGTGCAGCTTGGCAACGGCCGAAGCCGTTCAATTGCACGGCGGCATCGGCGTCACAGACGAAAGCGACATCGGGCTATTCCTCAAACGCGCCAAGGTAGCCGAACTCACCCTTGGGGACAGCTCGTTTCACACGGATGCCTACGCCCGACGGCTCGGCATCTGATCGCGGCCGCGGCTTTTCCAACACCTGCACTGCTATGACTGCCCCATCATTCGCCGACGAATTTCCGGAATACTCCGAAGCAGAAGCGCAACTGTGCGCCGCCGGGGGACATTTCGAGATCGCGCGAGAGTCAGTGCTCGGAGCGCCCACGGACGTATTCAAGAAACGACAGGCCTCCCTCCGGGTGATGCTCGAAAAATCCGCCCGATACGGCGACGCCGAATACATCGTCTGCGAAGAGACGCGCATCACCTTCCGTCAGCACCTCAGTCTGGTGGGCAGCGTCGCCCGCGCCCTGGAGGAAAGCTACGGCGTCAAGAAGGGCGACCGAGTGGCGATCCTGGCGGCGAACTGCCCGGAATGGATCCTGGCCTGGTGGGCCACCGTCAGCCTGGGAGCGATCGCCGTCGGCATGAACGGCTGGTGGGTACGGGACGAGATCGAGTTCGCTCTCAACGACTGTGAACCGAAGTTGCTCCTCGCCGATAGTCAACGCCTCGCTCGCCTAGACCGAGCGAATTTGGCAGTACCAAACCTAGAGATCGAGACGGAGTTTACGCAGTTGAGTGAGTTCGCGCCCGGCGCCGACTTGTCGGAAACGCCCATCGACGAAGACGATCCCGCCTGCATCCTCTACACCAGCGGGACTACGGGGCGACCCAAAGGCGTCATCAACACCCATCGCGGTATCCTTGCGGTGCAACGCCTCCAGGTCTTCACCGGCGTGCGCTCGGCGATGGTTCAACAAGCGCGGGCCCAGGGTCGTCCTGACGATGCTCTTCTGCAGACGGCCTCAGCGCCCACACACGAACCCGCAGCGAAGCCGAGCGAAGCTGGCACAGTGCCCGGTCCGCCCTCGCCCGGCACCCGTGGGCGCAAGCCCGACGACGGTACAAATAAATCAGCCGATTCTGCAGGCCGCAAGAACTCTGACAAGGCGGGCAGCGCGCCCCGCAACTCCATGCTCATCAACGCGCCGCTCTTTCATCTCACAGGGCTGTACTCCGCCGCCGTCGCCTTTCTCGGTAACGGGCTAAAATCCGTTTGGCAGAAGGGGCGCTTCGATCCCGAGCGGGTGATGCAGATTATCGAGAGCGAACAGATCATGAGCTGGGCGCCCATGGGCACCATGTTGTTCCGCGTCGCCTCCCACCCCAATGTGGGCAAATACGATCTGTCGAGCATCCGCCGTTTGGGTACGGGAGCCGCTCCCATGAACGCAAATTTTCTCGACCGCATGAAAGAGGTGTTCCCCAACGCCCAGGGGTCCCTATCGCTAGGCTACGGCCTGACCGAAGCCACCGGCACTCAGACGCTCTGCGGCGCCGACATGCTCACCACCCATCCCCAGTCGGTCGGACCGCCGTTACCCACGGTAAACTTAGAGATTCGCGACGCTGACGGCGCCGTGGTGCCCACCGGTAGCGAGGGCGAAATTCGCATCAAGAGCCCCACTGTCATGGCGGGTTACTGGCGGCGACCGGAAGCCACAGCGGCCGTACTCAGCGAAGACCGGTGGCTGAAGACCGGCGACATTGGGCACTACGCCGACAACGGCTTCTTATACATTCACTCGCGCGCCCGGGACATGATCTTGCGCGGCGGGGAGAACGTCTACCCGCCCGAGATCGAGCAGCGCCTGGAGGCTCACCCCTCGGTGGAAGAAGCCGCCGTGTTCGGCGTCGACGATGACGAGTTCGGTCAAGTCGTCAAAGCCGTAATCGTGCCCACGCCGAACACAGAGATGGACATCGGACAGCTCGGCAATTTTGTCGGGAAGACCTTGGCCTACTTTAAGATCCCGAGCATCTGGGAGCAGCGACGCGAACCACTACCCCGCAACGCCATGGGCAAGGTGCTCAAAGATATGCTGCGGGACAAGACTCAATTGGCGCAATTTTTGGAGGAATGACAATGACTCGTGCAATCGATCTGTGGGTGAACCCTGACATGGCCCGCATGGCCAAGACCCAGTTCATGGTTCGGGTCAAAGAGGACTACTTCAAAGCGAACGATGATTTTTTTCGCGACTACAGCGCCGAAGAGCTGGTGGAGCTGATGGATGAGGCGGGCATCGCCAAGAGCGTCATTTCCATGAACCCCGAAAAACCCAGCGAACGCTTGCTAGACTTTCCCAAGAAGTTTCCGGAGCGCTTCGCCCTGGCCCTCGCACCGAACCTGAAACACGGCATGAAGGCTCTCTGGGCCATCGAAGACATCGCCAAGGATCACCCCGTCGTGATGGCCCGGGTCGCGCCCTTTCTGCTGGACGTTCCACCCAATGACGCCATTTATTATCCCCTCTACGCCAAATGCATCGAGCTGGATATTGCGTGCGGCATCAACACGGGGCTGCCCGGACCGCCCATGCCCGGCGAGTGCCAAGATCCGATTCATCTCGACCGCGTGTGTTTCCATTTCCCGCAGCTCAAGTTGATCATGCAACACGGTGCTGATCCCTGGTGGGGCGTGGCCATGCGGTTGATGATCAAATACAAGAACCTGTATCTGGTCACCTCCGCCTACGCCCCCAAACACTTGCCCGACGAGTTCATCCACTTCATGAACACTAGGGGACAGAACAAGGTGATGTTCGCCTCCGACCATCCTGTGTTGCCCGCCAAGCGATGTATCGACGAAGCAAAGGCCATCGACTTTCGCGAAGGCGTGTTGGACAAGTACCTGTTCGAGAACGCCGAACGTGTGCTGTTCGGCGAGCGGAAGCCGCGATACTGAGCGACCTCAGCCCGACAAGCCCGACAAGCCCGACAAGCCCGACAAGCCCAGCCTCCCGGTAACCCATGCCCCCTCCCGTCCCGCCCTTACTCCAGCTACGAAGCACTGACGAATACGCGGCCCCCGCGCATTCTGCGCCGCAATTGTCGGCCCTCGGCTGGCTCAACGATCGAGCGACACGCAACGCTAAGCGCATCGAACTCAGTCTGCCACAGTATCTGAGTAGTCCCGCCGGCACCGCCGGGACCCTTCTGGCCATCAACCAGGGCAGCGGCAAAGACTACTACGAGGTCTCGAGCGAATCCGCCGAGGATCCGAAACATGCCCGGCGCGCGTTTGCCGGACCCGGCGCCGTCTTTGACGTGCAGACCCACTACATCGCCGACCACCGCCGGGATCTGAAAGGCGCCAAAGGTGTGCTCGGCTTCATTCGCCATGTCGCCCCCGAACGCTTCGAGGGACTCCAAGAGCCACTCGATCTTAGCCTCGCGGAATTTCTCCGCTGCGTGTTCATTGAAAGCGAGACTCGGGTCGCCGTGCTCACCTCCGCTCCCGGCGCAGAGTCCTACAATATTCTGTCCAATGCCGAGATCGCGGGCACCCGAGAGCTCACGGAACGCTTCGCCGGAAGCCCTCGGCTGCTGCACCATTCCATCGTGCACCCCAATGAGCCGGGCGAGCTCGAGAGGATGGCACAGATGGTCGAGCGCTACCGTCCCATCGGTTTTAAGGTCTACACGCTGTACGGCTCCAAGAAGGCGCCGCCGTGGATGCTCGACGATGAGCGCTGCGGCATCCCGTTCCTAGAAAACGCCCAACGACTCGGCGTCAAGATCATCTGCTGTCACAAGGGACTCAGTGGTCTCGCGCCCACTGGATCTCCTGCGGATGTGGGCCCGGCGGCCGCGCGATTTCCCGGCCTCAATTTTCTCGTCTACCACTCGGGCTACGAAGTCCCGCACGGGGATGTCGAAGAAGGGCCGTACACCGAAGAGACAGCCGGAGTCGGCACCAACCGGCTGCTACACAGTCTCATTGCAACGGGTATCGCGCCCAATAGCAATGTGTACGCAGAGCTCGGTTCGACCTGGTACCTGCTCATGCGCCGGCCGCGAGAAGCCGCTCATGTGCTCGGAAAATTGCTGCGCTACGTGGGAGCAGACAACGTCCTGTGGGGCACGGACTCCCCCTGGTACGGCCCCACCCAGCCCCTGATCGACGCCTTTCGCGCCTTTACCATCCCTGAAGAACTGCAAGAGCGGCACGGCTACCCCGCTCTCACCGACGAACTGAAGGCGAAGATCCTCGGGGGCAATGCGGCCAGGGTCTACGGCGTCAACTTAGACGCCCTAGCCAAAGAGGAAGACGATCTGAGCTGGATCCGCGCCTCCGTACTCGAAGCTAAGGAACGCGGAGTGCTGCCTGGCTCCCCGTGATCGCCAACCCATTGATTGCCGCCGTGTGAACGCTATAAATGCCGTGTGAACGCTATAAATACAGACATCGATTTTTCCCAACCCCTCAAGACCGACGTCGTGATTGCCGGCGCTGGCCTCGCGGGTCTCGTCACCGGCGCCATTCTCGCCAAGCAGGGCAAGCGCGTGGTCATCATCGATCTGCCGCCCCAAATCGGTGGGCGTTGCGGCTCCACGCCTTACAAAAAGTACTGGATCGATGGCGGACATCGGGACGGCTCCGATATCGGAGACCTTCAGGTGGGTTGGAGTTACGGACAGCTGGCTGCCAAGGCCGCAGACGTGACCGTTCCGCTAAGAATCGTGCCTCCGGTAGTTCGCGTGCATCACCTGCCGGGCACCGGCACGGACGGCGCGACGATGACTCCAGGTAAATGGGGCCCCGAGGGGTTTCTGCAAATGTCGACGGCCATCTTCGGTTGCCCGGAAGACGAAGTGAATACCCTCATGACCATCGTCATGAAACTCGCTATGGCGGACACGGCGGAACGAGAGGCCATGCTGCCCGTCAGCATGATCGAATGGCTGAAGGGCGAGACGGACAGCCTCGCCGTGCAGACGGCGGTGCTCACTATGCTCAAGGTCGTCTACTGCGAGTTCCCCGAGCGGGCGAGTACCGGCCGGGTGATGGCCTTCTTCTTTCAGGATCCATCGGTACCCGAGCCCCAGCCCGCCTTCGCCAACCACCCGACCGTGGGCGGCATCCAAGGACTGATACAGCCCTTCGCGGACGCGATTGTCGAACGCGGTGGCCAAATATTGCTCGGCATGAAGCCGGCGTGCGTGGTTTACGAAGGCAAACGAGCCACCGGTCTGGTCGCCGTGAACGACGCGAACCTCGCTCTGGAAATCGAGGCGCACGCCACCGTCATCGCCTACCCCCTGTGGCAAGCGACGTCCCTCATCGGATCGGCCCACCTCTGCTCTGAGTGGAAAACCATGGCCACCGCGCTCGAAGACGAACAAGCCGACGCCATCTGCTGGCAAGCGGGCCTGACGCGCGCACCCAAGCTTCGGAGCACAGGAGAGCCGGATTCTCATCTAGGTTGGAACCGCGTGCTCACAGGTCCCGGCAAGGGATACAACGGCGGCTGGCACCTGCCCTCGCTGGCGTCCCAGGCCATGGCGCCCCCGGGTCACCACATGCTGCACGCCTTTGTCGGTCGCTGGCTGGAGAAGTCCGAGACTGTAAGTTGGCAGGAGTCCAAGAAACAGATCGGGCGTGTGCGAGACTACCTGTACGAATTCTACTCGGATCTGGATGAATGCGTGGAGTGGTCCGCCTACCAACTCGTCGAGCGCCCGGCTTGTTTGGCGTGGATCTGGGCCGGAGTGAAACGCCACGGCGTACGAGTCCCGGGAGTGGACGGTTTGTACATCGCCAGCACGACCATGGAGAGCGATGGCGGACCCGTTGACATCGGTGCCCACGCCGGCCTCGAGGCCTCAAAGGCCATCAGCGAAGATTTCGCTGCTAGCTGAAGCACCGGAGCACTGGACCGCTCTGGCCCAGTCGTGTGCGGCCCGCCCCGTGCCCCGTGCCCCGTGCCCCGTGCCCCCCGCGGCCAATCGCGCTAGGCTTGCGCCTAGGTGACTTCCCCCCGCAACCAAGCCTTGGCCGCCCCACCAGTTGTGGTCGTCGCGAAGCCCCAGGAGCCGGGCGCTTTCGGCGAGCGCGGCGAGGAACGCGCTCACTGTATCGAAAGCACAGTGGCCCAACGCGGCGTGCGGGACGAAGCTGTCCTGGCAGCTCTCCGGCGAGTACCCCGCCACGCCTTTGTACCGAAAGCTTTACAACCCTTAGCCTACGCGGACCAAGCCCTGCCCATCGGATCCGAGCAAACCATCAGCCAGCCATACATGGTCGGCTATATGTGCGAGGCCTTGGGTCTGACCGAGAGCGCCCGGGTGCTGGAGATCGGTACCGGCAGCGGTTACCAAGCGGCCGTACTAGCCGAGCTGTGCTCACAGACATTCAGTATCGAGTACTTGCCTCGGGTGGCCGCCAGCGGAGCCGAAAACCTGCGCCAGCTAGGCTACAGCCGGTCTCGTCTGCAGCTGCGAATCGGCGACGGGTACAACGGTTGGTCCGACGCCGCGCCCTTTGACGCCATCGTGGCGGCGGCGGCGCCCACCGCGGTGCCCCCTCCCCTGCTGACTCAACTCGCCATGGGAGGGCGCCTCGTGATCCCCATCGGGGAGCTCACGGATGGGCAAGAGATCCAGCGCTGGACCCGACTGAAGAGCGGAGAAAGCCGTGACTGCTTCGGGATCGAACGGGGGACCGCCGTACGCTTTGTGCCCTTCCTCGGGCGACCGGCACAGCCCGAGGCCGACGCCGGTATCTCGGCAGCTCCGAGAGCCCACTAGCGCGCCATCTCCTAGCCGTCCGCCCGCTCGCGTCCACCCGCCGTTGGAGTGATCCCGCTCTAGCGGACAGTGTTCATGTCATGATTAGGCCGCCTGAGCGAGCCTCTGTTCTTGTTCGTAGCGCACTGGGCTGAGGTAGCCAAGCGTCGAGTGGTAGCGGGTGGGGTTGTAGAAGCCGTCGATGTACTTGGCGACCGCGTCGTGGGCTTCGGTTCGAGTGGCAAAGGCCTGATGGCGGATGCGCTCTTTCTTCAGGCTCGCAAAGAACGATTCAGCTACCGCGTTGTCGTAGCAGTTGCCCGTCCCGCTCATGCTGGCGATGGCCTCCCAGTCGGCGAGCAGCTTGCGGTATCGATGAGACGCGTACTGACTTCCCCTATCTGAGTGCTGGATTAGCCCAGACGTCGGTTGTCGAGACCTCAAAGCGCGCTCTAGTGCCTTTAGCGGCAGGTCGGCTTTCATGTTGTCGTCGATCGCCCAGCCGACAACTCGACGGGAGCAAAGGTCGAGCACAACGGCGAGGAAGGACCATCCTTCCTCGGTCCAGATGTAGGTGATGTCGCTCACCCAAACTCGATTCAGTTGCTTAACGTCAAAGTCCTGCTCCAGCAGATTCGGCGCAATACCGAAGTCGTGATCGGAATCCGTCGTCTTGCGGAAACGGCGCGGTTGCACTGCGAATACGCTGTTCTCACGCATCAAGCGCCGCACCCGGCGCCGCCCGACATGTTCGCCATCTTCTTTGAGCCGCCGTGCCATTCGACGAGAACCGTATGCGCCTTCGCACTCGCGATGAGCTGCGCGGATTCGCGCCGACAGGCGCTCGTCGTCGCGAGCTCACCCACCTGGCCTCTGCGCTCGAGCCAGCCATAGTAGCCCGAACGGGAGACGCCGAGTAGTTTGCACAGACGAGTTACGGGGTGTTCTGCCGCCTCCGTACGGATGTGAGCAAAGCTGTTCACTTCCGTTCCTTTACGAAGACGGCGATAGATTTTACCACGATGTCGCGGTCCTTCTTGACCTCAGCCAATTCGCGGCGAAGCCGGCGTACTTCCTGCTCCATCGTTTCTCCGCGGTCGTTCGAACCTTGTTCGACTGTCATTCGGCTCTTCCAGCTGTGAAGCAGCGCTTCGGCAACCCCGAGGCTTGATGCGACCTCGCCGATCGTTCGATTGCCACGAGATTCCACAGCTCGCACCGCCTCAGCTTTGAATTGGGCCGTATACCGGCTC
>JABSRN010000109.1 GCA_013214025.1 Polyangiaceae bacterium | reverse complement strand
TGCCCCCCCCCCCCCCGGGGAACCTCACTGCTGCGCCTCGGCTTCGCTCCACTGCATGACCATCAAGTCGGTCGGCCCCGGATCCACGCCGAGCCGCGTCAGCATCGCGGTCACCTGACCGCGGTGGTGCGTCTGGTGGTTGAATAGATGACCGACTGCCCACCAGCGGGGATGTCGACGCACCACGCCTTTGGAGTTGGCGTAGCTCATGGTTTCCGCCAACCAACTCTCACTCAGCTGTTCAGCAAAGCGCAGCAACTCGCCGTCCAGCTCCCGACGCCGCGCAGTGTACAAAGCAAAGTCATCGTACAAAACATGATCCAATCCCTGAATGCCGATCTCTACGCCCTGGGCATCCAACGGCGTGCAAGCTTGCCCCCCGCCCGTGAGACGCTTCATCCACACGTAATCCCCCAACAGAACGTGATTCAACGTGCGATGAATGGAACCAAAGAACGCACCCAGATCACGTTTCCGCTCCTCGTCGCTCAACGTCAAAGTAGCGTCCACTAGCCTCGAGTTGATCCACGAATTGTAACGCGCCATCGCCTGATATTGCTCTGTGCTCATGCGCGGGACCGTACACAGCGCCGCCGTGGCCTCGTGAGCCAAATGGGGAATCGCGTACCAGACGGGGGAGGATCTGGTGCCAGCCTTGCGCGAAAGTTCCGGCCGGTGCATGGTCCCGCCGTGTCCGAACCGGTAGAATCGATTGTTCGCGAGGCCACGGGGCCGCGCCCCCGCGCCGTCCTGGTCGGAATCCGCTTACCCAGCTGCAACGACGCGGAATTTGACGCTTCTTTGCTCGAACTGAGCCGCCTCGGCAAGACCCTGGGACTCGACGTAGTCGGCCGAGTCACCCAACGACGAGACAGCCCCGCCGTCGCCGCTGGTATCGGCGGAGGCAAACTTGAGGAACTGGCAGCCCTCACCGGCGGCATCGGCGTGGTTCCTGGCTATGTGCCCCAAGGAACGGATCGTGAGGAGCCCGAGCTCGTCGCCGACGCCGTAGACGAAGACAAACGAGCGACCGTCGTGCTCGTCGACCAAGATTTGTCTCCGCGACAGACACGCAATCTGGAGCTAGCCACCGGGGCGCAAGTGTTGGACCGAAGTATGGTCGTGGTGTCGATTTTTCAGCGACACGCCCGGAGCCGAGAAGCTCGCTTGCAGGTCGAAATCGCTCGGCTCGCCTACATGGCTCCTCGCCTCCGTGAAACCGGCGGCGGTGAAGACCGTCAACGAGGTGGAGTCGGCGGCAAGGGCGCCGGCGAAACCACACTGGAACTCAATCGTCGCCAGGTCCGTGACCGAATTTCCGAGTTGCGACGCGAACTTCAGACCGTACTCAAGACGGCGGAAACCCAACGGAACCGCCGGGGAGAATCCTCCACCGTCGCCGTTGTCGGCTACACCAACGCCGGCAAGTCCTCGCTGATGCGCAAACTCACCGGCGACGATATGTACGTCGCCGATCAACTCTTTGCCACTCTCGAAACTACCGTGCGGACCCTGAAGCCCGTCACCCGCCCGGCTATCCTCGTCTCCGACACAGTCGGTTTCATCAAGAACCTCCCCCACGATCTGGTCGCGTCCTTTCACTCCACCTTGGAAGAAGCACGAGACGCGAGCCTGCTGTTACATCTAGTCGACGCATCGGACCCCGCGTTCCGCGACCAGATGGAAGTCACAATAACGGCTCTATCGGATATCGAAGCGGACGACAGCGAGCGCCTACTCGTGCTCAACAAATCCGACCAGCTGAGTGATGCTCAGAAACGCTCCCTAACGGCAGAGTTTCCTGACGCGGTACTGATGTCCGCCCATAGCGATTCCGACGTGGCGGACTTGCATCAACGCATTGTCGAATTTTTCGAACGCGATATGGACGAACACGAATTTGTTCTGCCCTATACACGGCAAGCCCACGTGGCGATGTTGCACGAACGCTGCCATGTATTACACGAGAGCCACAACGAACACGGTACGCGAATCACCGTTCGGGCCTCTCGTGCCGTGCTCGGCGGTCTCGAACGCGTCTTCGCAGAGGCGACCTAGGCCCTGCGGCGCCCCTTCTCCGGAACTGCCCCTTGTCCTATTTACGCACTCTCGGTTGGACCGACGAACTCCAGAAGGAATTCGACGCCGAGGCAACCGGTATTATAGCCGCCAGAGTGTCCGCCGAACATAGAGGCGAGTTCAGCATCATCAACGACCAGGGGCAGACCCAACGAGCCGCTGTCAGTCCGACTCTTCGAACGGACAGCGCCCTGCGCCCGGCGGTCGGCGACTGGGTGGGGCTCGAGCAAGATCCCGACGGCAAATGGCTCATCGTGCGGCGCTTTACCCGCCGGACGGAGCTGGTTCGCAAGGCAGCCGGTGAGGCTGTCCGAGTCCAAGTGGTCGCCGCCAACATCGACGTCGTGTTCATCACGACCTCCCCGCCCGGAGACTTCAACCTCCGCCGGATCGAGCGCTATCTGACGGCGGTCAGCGAGGGAGGCGCGAAAGCCGTCGTTGTGGTGACCAAAATCGACCTCTGCGATGATCCCAACAGCTATGTCGCGAAGGTGGCGAGCATCGCGCCGAACGTGGACGTGGCACTCGTCTGTGCGCCTCAGAATATCGGGCTCGACGTCCTGCGCAGCCACCTGGGACCCGGCAGAACGGGCACATTCGTCGGCTCCTCAGGCGTCGGAAAATCGACTCTCAGCAACGCCTTGCTCGGCGAGGAGACCCAGCTCACCGGCCCCGTCCGTGAGAGCGACTCCCGGGGGCGCCACGTCACCAGCCATCGCGAACTGATCGTCACCGACTCGGGAATCATCATCGACACTCCCGGCATGCGGGAATTGGCGCTGTGGGGTAAACCCGACGCGACCGCAGCGACCTATCCAGAAATTGAGCCCTACACAAAGCAGTGCCGCTTTCAGAATTGCTCACACCGGCAGGAACCCGGCTGCGCAGTAGTCGCTGCCGTCGACAGTGGCGACATTGAAGCCGATCGTCTCGCCGCCTATCTCAAGCAGGCTACGGAACTGGCCGAGCTCGCGACGAAACGAGAAGCTCAATCTCGTGCCGATTTCCGGCAAGGACAAAGACGCGCGAGTCAATCTGACAAACAATCCAAGCGTTCGAAACGCAATCCCCGATAGCCTAGCGACCGTTTCGAGGGCACCCTTTCGCCGATCAGCCCGTTCAATCTTCGGGCGTCAGCTTGGCGCCATCGAGAAGTCGCTCCGCGCGCTGACGCTCGGCCTCCGCTTCTTCTCTTTCGGCGTTCGTCCTCCCGTGGCGGACGCGATTCTGTTCCGCCGTCTTCTGGCGTTGCTTCTTCGCCTTTGCCTTCCGGAATTTGTTCAGGCTAACAACCTTCGCCATCGGCGCACCCTACACCCGGGGCGGTGTCGACGCTATCAAAGGTCACCCAACGGCGTTCACGTGCGCAGGGCCGCTGGCATCTGTGCCTAGACGGGTCGCTTCTCTGTATGTCGGGCAGGGTCGTTGCCCGTCGCCCAGCGACACTCCCCTGGCGTTGTCCGCCAGAAGTGTCGCTGAACGGGCCGGCTAGTTACACTGACTGACGCCACCAGCGTGGTCGCAGTGCGGATTGCGATCGGCCTCGCTCAACACGTAGCTCAAATGCACAATACGGCAGTCGAGATCAGCCGAGGCCAAGTCCGCGCACTCCGTTAGACATTCCGCGGCGTCGGTGAATTGACTGTCAGTCCCCGGACACGATACTTCGATGTCCCCGCAGTAGGTCGTGCACGCTTCCGATGCGCTGCCTGTGCCGCCCGTTGATGACGTGCCGCCCGTTGATGACGTGCCGCCCATTGATCACGCAGCAGAATAGGCGCCGGAATCCGTGCCCCCCGAGTCGTCAGTGTCGTCGTCCCCACAAGCTGTCAGCAACGCCGAAGCAGCAAAACAAAAAACCAGGACGTAAAGTTCACGTTTCATCAGGGCAGGATGCGCGGCCCCCCTACTCTTGTCAACGCGCCGAGATGAATCCGTCCTTCCCTCGCAGTGTGCTCAGAGCTTTCCGCTGCTACGCGTTCACCGACCGCCAAATATAGAATCCGACGAAACCGACGGGCTGGCTCTCCGGTAGAAACTTTCAACGACCGACGAAATCAGTCAAGCGATCGGAGCTGGCTGTTGCTTGAGCCAGCCGTCAATCAAGAACGGACCGAAGGGCAACAAGGACGCCCCACATACAATGGCGCCCCGGCGATAGCCCCAGGACTGCTCCCACACAAGACCGGCCACTTGATACCAAAGCCACATAAGCAACATGCCGTGGATAGGGCCCGTCACCTTGACCACCTCGGGGATCCCCATACCGTACTTGAGCGGCAGGCCAATCAACATCAAGACCACAAACGAGAAACCCTCTAAGGCCCCGCTAATTCGTATTTTCCCCACGGGGGTTTTCCAGGTGTCCAATAGACTCACCCGGGCGGTATATCATAGGGACAGCGTCAGCTGCAGCTGGCATCTAGTGTGGACGGCGTCAGGTTGCGGATATTCACAACGTGCGGCTAAAACTGATCAAGAACTCTTGACCGTCCCACACTGAATCGAAGACCAATGCCTCACCCACCAGCGCGATCCGAGCCACGGCACCGGCCGGCAGTCCCCCAACCAAAGCGTTCAGTTCTGACGCTTCGAAACCAGCCACGCTCAGAATTTGATCGCGCTCACACAACACCTCCGCCAGCGCCTCAAGCGACGGCAGACTGAGCTCAGGGAGGAAGCCGCCGCCAGGACGCAACTCGCGCACCAGTGGGTCGGACTTTTCTAGCCAGATCCCCCGCGGCGTTTGCGTGTTCAATTCACCCAACGGTTCGACCGGTCCGCTTGCGGCCAAATGACAGGCAGCGGTCAGCACTCGCAAACCGTCCCCCAAATCCTCCGATGCTGACTCGGCGGCGAGCTGCAGCAACTCGGTATCCGACAACAGGCTCTCAGAGAAGCGCCTCACCAACTCAACTGCCGCCGGCAAAAAGAGCTTCAGTACCGGCTGTGCCTCCAACTCCCGACACTGCGTACGCCAATCGTCCGCACGGGGCGCGACCACGAGTTGTAGCGTCATGGGCGCACTCCGGGAGCCACGTAGGTATCGCTACAATCCAATGCCACCGCCGTCGGAGCCCAACCCGAAACCGCAAAGCAGGCTCCCTGCTGACCACAGGCACAGTCGTCGCAACCAACACAAGTGCCGAGACCTTCCGTCAAGATACTGTGGCCCGGATAACTCTTTGGTAACACACTCAACACTTGAATCAGTCCCTCAGCACCGTCCGGGGCAGGCTCAAGACTCGAGGGGTTTCGAACAAGCGTATCCGCGTAGCTCAGCGCGTGCAGATGGGCCACCTCACATTCAAGAATGTATCGAGCCCACCGGCTCCACCATGCCGTAATCATTGCGCACCGTCTGAATACCGAAGCGCTTGGTCAACGCTGGGGCAAAGTCTTGGGGACCTACAGCCTGGTCCACTAGCTTTTTCCAACCACCCCCATGGATCAACACGGCGTCCATGACATCAAATTGGCGCCCGTCATCTCGCGCCGCCAACACTATGTGTTGCCAAATCATGAACGTAGAGCCGAGAAAGAAGATCCGAGAATCGCGGTGCTTCTCCAGGAAGCTCGACAATTTATCCCAGCGGAGCGGCATCTGGTCATCCAGCAGATGAAAGTGGTCTCGGCCAAGTTTACCGAAACCAAGAATGCCCGCAACCCGGGCGCTGCTCTTAAACGGACCGCGCAGGACCTCCTCCGTGTCCACGATCACCGTCGGACAGCGTTTGCGGCCCAGCAAGGTTCGCGTGATGCGTAACAGTGCCTTCGCTTGATGTCCGGCGGTCTCGCGCCCAAGGTAAATGCGTGAGGGCGTCTGCCCAAACGTCCCGCGAGAGGTCAAGAGGTGAACCACCTCGGCGTCGGGAATGCTCACCAGTTTCATGTGTTTGAACAGCAATCCGTCGTAGGCTGCAACTTCACGATACCCACCGCCGGCGGCGGCATCGGCGACCTTGATTCGGCAAGCGTGCAATTCACGCCGTCCTCCGGCGAGCTCGCCGAGACTCTGACCAAGGCCGACAGCGCCGTCGCCGGCGGCAGCAACAACGGCTACTATGTCGACGACAATGGCGACATAGCGCTCTGCGAGACCACCTGCGACCGCGTCGGCGGCTAAAGCAAGGGCAACATCCCGCTCAGCTGCCTCGGCTCCTGAGCACGGCTCGCCAACATCGCTGCGCTCCGCGGCTCGCTCGCGTCATAACCTCGCGTATCTACTCGGCACCGCAACCTCGCCTCCCCGTCTCGGCTCGCTACGCTCGCGGCTGGCGTTCGAGCGGCGGCTCGATGCCGCGATCTCGACGGAACTCTCGGCATTGTTGGGAGCCTGCCTCGAAGGCCCGGCATACGGTGCCGCGATCCGGGTAGATGCGGCAGGCGGCGGGGTTCTCGGTTGTTCCGAGATGGGTACAGGCACCGTCCTTCATCTTGAACGCGTCGAGACCGAAGTGACCGGGCTCCACAGCGTCGAGCAAGTCCGTTCGCCCCGCACGTTTCCAGCGCACCAAATCGCTCGCCTCGACCAAAATAGTGCCGGACCGCTGGTGGCAGCACGCCCCGCAGTGTTCGCAGTCAAATTCCTCCGGAACCACAGCAGCAGCATACCCGTTCCGGGGAACGGCCGCAGGATATCCACCGAACACGCTCGCCCGAGCCGATAGTGCGGCAGGTCCGTGCCCACGGGGCAGCGCCTGGCCCACCCGGCAACACCCGGCAACACCCGGCAACGCCCGGCAGTCCCGAGACGACAAGAGCGCGTGTTGACGCCGCAACAAACATCTCAAGAGAAACAGCCGGCACGCGCAGAGCTCCGCGGGAACAACGGGACGCCGGCTGTCGCTCGCGTCCCAGGGACTATTTTTCTGGAGTTGGAGACGCGAACTCGTGGGGAACTAGTATTGCATTTACCGCTAGCGATAACGAGTTATTCGTCGTCAACAGGCTGCACCTGTGACCTCATCGACGGCAACCGACAGCGATTTGACAATGCCCCGGCATAGTTGAATCACGGTGCTAGGCTCAGCTTACGATTCGCTATACGCGAGAGGGGGATTCCATGGAACGCAGAGATAGTCATCGAGTGTTGGCTTCAAACCTTGTCACCGTGTGGTCAGATGGGGAATCACCCCTCGTCGCCTGTGAGCTGCACGATGTTTCGCTTACTGGATGTGGTCTCTATTACCCGAACCGACTGGAGGCCCATTCACGCATCTACCTGGGACTGCAACTCACCGGAGGCATGGATTACCCAGTCTGGGGCACCGTCGTCCGCTCGGGATCCCGCAAACAGATCATCACCGGCGTAGAGTTCGAGCAAGCCGAACAAGCGTACCAGCGCAGCCTGTTCACGTACCTGCTGCGAACGGTCGAAGCCGCCAGCCTCACCAACTGAGGGCAGCGGCTTCTTTCTGTAACCGTGCACAAGCGGGGGCCACCTCCCCTCGTGCGTCTACTGACGGGTTCTCGTAGTCAGTCCACTGTGGACGGTTCTAGTCCACTGAGGGCTATTGTCGGCCAGGCCAATGCCGTGGGCGGCGATGTCTTCGCGATGGGCGAAGGTGCCGAATAGACGGTCGATGATCAGCAGCACCACGGAGAAGTTCACGCCTCCGGACGGGGCGTTCTTGGCGTGATGCAGGCGATGCATGTCCGGCGTGGCGAACACGTGCCGAATGCCGTCGAAGCGAAAGTTCACGTTGGCGTGCTGAAAGATGACAAACACCACCGTGGTGTTGATAACGAGAATGACCGTCTCTAGCTCGGCACCCAATAGCAGTAGCGGCACCGTGTTCGCCGCCGTCACCCAAAGGAAGTTGACCGGGTGTAGACGGGGGCCATTCAGCGAGTACATGCGCTCGGGCTCATGGTGGGTGCGGTGCACACGCCACCAGAAACCGGGACGATGCGAGAAACGATGAATGCCGTAGCGAACGCTCTCGGCAATGACGATGCCCGCCATGACCTGAAGAGCGACAGGCCAGCTCGTGGGCCACAAGGTGCCGAGCTTGAGCGCTTCGCCGAACTGGGCGACGAAGCCCACCGTCCCGGCGAGCACGGCTATGTCCACCGCGCGATTCGCCACTAACAGAAACAAGTCCAAGCCGTCTGGGCGCTTGTTCCACGACCGGTGCATGGGGAACAAGCGCTCGAGCACCAAGAGGCTGGTGAGAGTGAACAAGATAGGAGCCCCGGAAGCCGCCGGGCGCGGGATATCTTTGCCCAGTAACTGCCAGGTGGCGGCAGGAACTAGCAACACGAGCACCGGCAGAATGAACCAGGTGATCAGCGCCGGACGCTTGGACTCGGCAGACTCGCTGGTGCTCTCGAAAGGGACAGAATGGGACATGATAAAACTGACGCTCAGTGAAAGGTGATTGGGGTGACCCCAGCACTTGATGTCCCAGATACATTGCGACTTACATGCCAGGTGGCGTCACGGGCCGTGTCGGGAGGATTTGCGGTGCAAGGACGGGGTTTTCCACCCCGCAGCTAGTAGTCGGCCGCGCAGCTGTACAGCTTTCCGACATGGCAGCGTGTCGGAAAGCTGCCCGCGGTCTTCACTGACGTACATCTCAAAACTTGCTACCGCGAGCACAGTGTCTCCCCTCTGGTGAGCCCAGCTGGCATCGCCCTTGCCCAGCGGCGTCGGCACCGCCCATTGTTGCCCATCGTAACCACGAATAAGGAGGCGGTCGGTGCAGCCGAAGATCCCCGTGTTGTAGTCGTGACCCATGGACAAGAACGAAACCGGCTCGTCTCCGCTAAAAACAACAGTAGTGGGTAACCCTCGCAGAGGTAATTCTCTTTATCGGGGGCAACGTTCACCAGCCCGCTCCAGTGCCCACTCCGCCCGTGCCGCTATCGATCCCCGGAGAGCTGACGAGTGAACTGCGTTCCGGCGTGGATTCTTTGGTACACGCCGTCGCCCACACCATGAGAATGGCTCCGGCAGTTAGATACACACGCCCGACACAGACTCATTGTGCCATCACGCCCGACAATCTCATCATTCCCCCCCGGAAAGGGTGCTCATGGTCCCGGATAAACGCGCTTTTAGACGATCGCCGACACGAGCGCTGCTTGGCCCCTTTGTCCCGACGAACAGTCCGATCGGCATGACCACGGCATCCGATCATCGAGAAAACTTCAGCTAAATTTGGCGATTGGGACACCAGCTCACGCGCGACCTCGTAGTGCCATAAAAGCGCTGGTCGGAGGCAGATCCTCGGACTACCTTCGGCCCGTCAGCCCCCC
Source organism: Polyangiaceae bacterium (assembly GCA_013214025.1). GTDB lineage: Bacteria > Myxococcota_A > Polyangia > Polyangiales > Polyangiaceae > JABSRN01. Next base: position 45,725 of record JABSRN010000109.1, on the reverse strand, counting down.
CCCTTAGATCCTGACAACGGAGCATCCCATGAATATTCTTAAACTATCCGCCATCGCCATCTGCGCGCTCTCTTTCACTGCCGGCTGTGACGACGACGCCACGTCCGACCCCACAACAGACGGCGGCGGAACCGAAGGCGGAACCAACGCCGATACGGGCCCCGCCTGTGGCTCTGTTGTTCCGGGCGCGTGGAAGAACACACTCGAGACCACAACGCCCGCCGATAGCGGTTCTGGCGAAGGCGGCCCCGCGGAGTTGGAAGGCGGATCCATGATGGCGACCCCCGAGTGTTTCTCCATGGTGATGCGCGGCCCGATTTCGGTCGACGGCTGCACCATCACCCTTGGCGAGTGGGACATGGACATGATGCCCGAAGGCGCCTCGATATCGGGTAACTCCGTCAGCTTCACCGGTGACTTCGAAGGTTGCTCCGGCACCCTCAACGCTGCTGGCACCAGCATCGACGCGCACTGCCCCCCCATCACGGGATCCCCCGCGTGCATCTTTCTGTTGGAATCTGAGTGATGCTCGCGAGCATTCGGGCAGCGCGACCGTGGCTGCTCGCCGCCTTGGCGCTGTCCGCATGCTCGGACGACACCCCCACCACGTCCCCGACAGACTCGGGGGCGGACGATGACAGCGCGCTCAGCGAGGGCGAGTGCGTCACCGATCACGACTGCATCTACATGGGGCCGGGCTCCATGTGCATGGACAGCGCCTGCATGAAGATGGACGTGCTCGGCCCCACCGTGGTCCAGCCCGCAGCCACCGACCAAGACATCAGCCTCACGCCGCTCATCGACATCAACGACGATCCGGCGATCTTCGAAGGCAACATGGAAGTCGCCATCGAGGACGTCGAGCTCACCCCAGGCGTGCTCACCTCGGCGTACGTCTACAAAAACGCCACCCTGCCCGGCTCCGTTCCCGGTCCGCTCATTGACGTCGTCGAGGGCACCCTGGTCCGCATCCACGTCACCAACAATTTGCCTGAGCCCACCACGGTGCACTGGCACGGCCTTGCCCTCCCCATCGAGATGGACGGTGTACCCAACATGCCCGAGCCCCCCATCGAGCCCGGCGAAAGCTACACCTACGAGTTCGAAGCCATGTACCCGTCGCTGTACTGGTACCACCCGCACTTTCGCTCGGACGTACAGATCGAGCGCGGGCTGTACGGCATGTTTGTCATCCGCCCCAATACTCCCGAGCCAGTGGTCGACGTCGAGCGCATCTTGTCCGTGGACGACATCTTGGTGGACGACAGCGGACAGGTGGAGCCCCGGGACGAGAGCCCCGCGCACATTCTGAACGACGACGGCAGCATGGGCATGACCTTCGTCAGCATGATGGGCCGACAAGGCAATCGCCTCCTACTCAACGGCAAGATGAACCCGGTCATCAACGTGCAGGGCGGCTCCGTCGAACGCTGGCGAGTCACCAACACCGCCAACTCACGCTTCTTCAATCTCTCCCTCGAGGGCCATCAGCTCGTTCACATCGGCTCAGACCAGGGATTCCTTGCGGCGCCCAAGGTGGTGAGCGAACTACTCATCTCCCCCTCCGAGCGAGTCGACTTCCTCGTACAGATGACCGGTAACGCTGGCCAAGACTACGCGTTCGTCACCAAACACTACGATCGCGGTCACGACATGGCCGATCCCGGTGACTTGCCCTTAGCAACAGTCCGCTACAGTCCCAGCGCTCTCGACGTCAATACCCCCATGCCCGCCACGGCGACCCCCATCGAGGCATGGATCGAAACCGATCCGCGACACATCATCACCATGGGGGAGACCACCGTCCGGGGCGGCGGCGTCGCCTTCACGCTCAACAGCGAAGTCTGGCCGAACTTCACTCCCCTCGTCTCCCCGTTCAACAGCGGCAAAGAGACCTGGGAGCTGGTCAACACCACGCACATGGATCACCCCTTCCACCTGCACGGCACCCGTTTTCAGGTATCGAGCACGGGCCCCATCGGCGGCGGACTAACCCCCGAGACCGATCGCGAATGGAAAGACACCACCATCGTCGGCCCTGAATCCGTCACGCGCTTTGTGACTGAGTTCGTGGACTATCCGGGTACGTGGTTGTTTCACTGTCATATTTTCGAGCATGCCCATGGGGGGATGATGGGCGTGGTTAATGTTGAGTAGTTGCCCCCCTCGATTGGCTGCAAGGCGCAACATCCACGAAACTGGGGGAGGCTCAGTATTCCGAACTACAACCCTCAGGCCGCGGGGGCGCTGCTTCGCAGCCAAGCTGCGCCGGAACGACTCACCCATGCCCCACCATATGGCTCAGGACGGGTCATGCGCCCTGCGTCCAGGGTGTCATTCTTCTCCGTTCGGGGCGCAAGCATCCACTCCGAATATCGAGTTGGTGGGGGAAATATGGAACGTAATCATCAGCATCCGGAACGAACAACGTTCAGGCCACGAATTGTCAAACTCCTTCGGCACGTCCGAGACAAAATGCTCGAATACGCGCTCAATCAAATCTGATGCGCTCCGAACATCCGTCCAGAGAGGCGCGGCGTTTCGACTATCCGGACGACACGACCTTCGCATGCGTTGCATTGGGGACTGTCGACCAATAACTTGGGGGGGGCGGTGTGGTGATAGCGGAGGCACTCATCTTGCCTCCGTCAGCTACCCCGTCTGCCCGGTGTGGAGTGACGGCGCGAACTGCGCGTTTCAGCATCAACCTCGAAAAGAAGGTCGAGCTGAAGGGTGCCCCCTGACAAGGGCAATTCCAGTCAACAGCCTCTCCTCACCCACCAACCTCTATGCAAGCCTTCTACTTAGGCTTGCCGCAGCTGAGCGCCAAAGCCGTTAGCCAGTCGCTGATGTCGAACCAGGATACCTCCGTCCAAGTTTGTGACGCCGTCGAGCGTGGAAACTGGGCCATCGCGAGAAGCCTGCTTGAGTCGCCCGTCCGCGAGAGCGAGCCCAACGCGCGAGTGTCTCTCGGCACCGTTCTCTCCTGGAGTCCTCATCTAGATTGGTATCGCGAAGGGGTCTCACTCCTGCGCGAACTCGCCGAGGGCGGGCATGGGCTGGCAGCGCATAACATCGTGACGACCGTCACATCGAGTGTTGGCGCCACTGACGAGTCTCGATCGAAATGCGCCCGTTACCTCCAGCTCGCCACAATGCCGATAAGGAAGCGTGCGTCGCGGAGCTCTCCGTGGGGCCTACTGAAGCCATCGCGGTAGCCGAGAGCCTCGCCCTCCACTACGACGGAACCTGCGCGGCCGTGGCAGCTGAGCGCACGATTGACTGCGACTCAGCCTACCCGGTGAGTGACAGCGGCTCCTATTGCCACCTTTTTTCCGGCGACAGATAGGCAAAGCTGGCACGGTTCACGAGCTAGTCCTCGATTGGAGAGAATCGACCTATGCCCAAGGGCTCACCTGCAGCGACGGCTATTGCATCGATCCGTGCGACACCGCGTCGGAAGGAGAGCGCTGCGGCACCGATGGGCTACCCTGCAGTCGCAACACGTTCTGCCGCGAAGCAACCCAAACCTGCGGCGATCTCGGAGATCCCTGCGACTTCGAAGAACCTGAGTCCTGCGGCTTCAGCATGTACTGCGACCTGACCTCCCGGGCAAAGTCCGACGGTCCACGCATCCGCCTCTGACGCTGAGCGTTCTGGCATAGCCGCCGTGCATGGCAGGTCCCATGCTTAGAGCGATGTCGTTGCTCGCAAGCCGTACCCGCTGCGCTTGGGCGGGAGCCTATTTGACCGCTCACTCGCTCTCAAGCGTCGTGACGCGGGCGCCAGACTGCACTACGCTCGCGGTCGTTGATGCGCGATAGCTCGGTTATTATTTTGGGCCTTTCCGGCTGTTTACACGCTGCTTGTCAGGCGCCCGAGCCTGCTGTTGCGCCGACCTCCCTAGCGATCGTCCCAAGTGTTTCCGACGAGGGCGCCATGACACCGCCGGTTGTCGAAGCGACTCCGGAAGCGGCGGTCGGGAGGCCAGGGTTGCCTCCCGCGGCGCAGGAGTTGATCCAGCAGCATTCGGAGGGGGACGAGAGCGTCTGCAAGACACTCGTTAAAGCGTCAGCCGAGGTGGAAGAGTGTCACCTGGACTACCTCGCTAACGGCACCGCAGCGATATTCACAACCGTCAGCGAGTGCGGGGGGCATTTGTGTGACGTGACGTTTCACATCTTCACTGAGGGGCGCCAGCCGTACGTCGCTGAGTCCTACGGGCCCGTCACGTGGGAGATATCCCCCGACCATCAGTATTTACTACGCGGAGAGCTCTCCGAGTATCCGGACGTGTCCGTGCGGACGGTTCGAAAAAACCTAGACACAGGCAAAGAAGAACACTTTGCCGACTGCCTCTCCCCCAAACTCTCACCCGGCGGCAAGTGGTACCTGTGCCGAGACATCAAGGGCAATGTGGCGCGCGTGCCCGTCGGCGGTGGCGCGATGACGATCATTGAACGACCCACGATCCCGAAGGGCGAGCGCGTGAAAGTTGGCGGGCCCTTCAGCGACTATCCGGGCCCGGTGACCTTCCTGAGCGACACCCGCTACGAGTACAGCGTGTACACAACCGATGAAGAAGTCGTGAAGCACCAGGCGGACTGGGTCGAGGCGCCCTCCCCCAGCCCCGGAGCTCGAACTACTCCGCAATCTGGATCCTCATCAGGGCCGTAACCGCCGCCCTTCGACTCGGTCATGACCCTGCTGCTCACCCTGTTGGCGCGCGCAGCGTTCGCCGGAAATGCCATCCGGTGTCGACTCCCCCTCGGTACCGGAGCCATTCATGCCGTGAGCTTCACCTCGGTGCGACTCGGGACTAGAGCGCTCACCTTGGCCTGCATTCTAGCGGTGCACGACCGGGGTCTGCCGCGCCTCGACAGCCATTGGCGGTCTGCGTTAGCGCTGTTCGGCTAGACGCTCCCGTTCGCCTGGACCTACCGCGAGCCGCACACCGGAGTCGGCGCGCGACTGCTCTTCGCTGCCGTTCAGCTCACCCTGTTGGTCTCGGCGATGCGTCGCGGCGAGAAGATAACGCGTCCGCAGTGGATCGGGTTCAGCTTCGCCGTGCTGGGACTGCTCGCTCTGCTGTTGCCCGGAGCGAGCGCGCCACCTGTGTTCGAGTCGCTATTCATGATGGTGGCGGGAGTCTCCTGGGGTTATTACTCAGCTCTCGACAGAGAATCACGAGACGGCCTTCGCAACACCGCGAGCAACTTCGTGTTGGCCGCAGTCGCGGCGGCAGCGGTAACGCTGATAACGCTGATAACGCTGATAACGCCCCACGCTCGACTACTCAGCGATTCCGGTATCGCACTGGCAGCTCTGGCCGGATCGCTCACGTCCGGGGTGGGCTACGCGTTCTGGTACGCCGTATTGCCCAAGTTACGCGCCTCTACAGCGGCGTTCGCTCAGCTCACGGTGCCGGTCATCCCGTCCGGTCAGCAGCGTGATATTCATGGCGGAGAGCGCGAGTCAGCGCCTGCTCATCGCGAGCATCGCGATACTCGGGGGAACGGCCCAAATAGACTCTGGAAGGTCTTAGCGGTCTCAATCATTCGTACGTCACGGTGATCCGGTCCGCGCCACCTAGATAAGAGAACACAACCTGATTACCCGTGACCGTGACAGTCCCGCCCAGGTGAGCAACCGGGATATCGGTATACACGCCGCTACCATCCGCATCGTAATAGTCCACTTCTGCCATTTCAAAGTCACCTTGAGGCGGCTCTGCGGGTACGGGCGGGCAACTCCAGAGCGTGCCGTCGCATGCTCCAAGAACGGGAGCCAGCCCGACCATGAATCCGACGACAAACGCGTAGCGCACGATGCCAGTCATGGCTTCACCAAGACGCGAACCGAGTGACCCCACGGCCCTTCTTGCTCACGTTCAAGCGAAGGTTCGTAGTGCCAAAGTATCATCGCGCCTTCGATCTGTTCCGTCAAATCCGCGCCGTCGCCCCAGTACTGAGAAAGGTCAACTGCCGATGCCCCACTGTCCACATCGACTCGACTTAGAATCCATCTGTTGCGTCCACACTCACAAGCCGACGCTGGGGACACGCCCAACGCAGTTGCGGGCAGCAAGCCGACCCCCAATCCGAACAACGCCCCACCGAGGAGCTTCAAAAACCTGAGCGGCTTACGGGATTTACGATTCAGCGTACACGTAGGTTCGTAACTTTAGCACCGCTGGCCATGTGTGATGACGGATCGGTAGCGACTAGCGAAAAATTCCCTTACGTACTGTTGCCGAGTTTCATCCAGACCCGCAAGACATCGCATGGGGCCAGCTCAATATCTTTTACAAGGGCTGACTTCCGAACGCACTCGAGTCCAGGGCGACAACCAGACTTCCGAGCAGTCCGGCAAAAAAGCGAGCCACGAACAACATTCATCGTTACCCCATGCTCATCCGCACCCACGGCTCACTGAACAACACAGGCGTAACATCCTCACCTCCTGAGAGCTCCGCCCCCGCACCCCAGTAGCGGATATGCTCGACATCCCCGAGGGCACGGTCCGATGCGCCACTGTCCACGGCACCGCCATCCGACACACCTCGCCAAACCTCAACGCCCACCAGTGTCAATCCCTAGCCCAGCGTCGGGCAATCGCACGCCGATGCCGGACGCACGCCAACCCCTACGGCCACTATCAGTCCAACTCCCAGGCCGATAGCGGCGGCGCCAAGCGCCTTCAGCACAGTAGTTATTGCCATCGATGCTGGTCTAGCACGAGGGCAAACGCCGTTCTAGCGGCGCTTCTGGCGCTCGTATTCCTTCTGGAGGATACGACCGGCGACGTCGCGACCGCCGAGGCCGAAGGCCAAGGAGAGCGCTAGGCATACGGAGCCCAGTACCAAGCCGAACGCGATACCGATGAGCTGATTAGCCACCCCTACCTGCTGCAGGGCCATCATGATGCTGACCCCAACAGTGCCAGCGTAGGCAAAGCTGCCGAGGGAGCGAGCGACGCGGTCCTCGTTGCCATGGGTGAGCTCGTCCACTCGTTTGCGTGCCCAACCGGCGGACCAGAGTCCCGCGCCGATGAGTACAGCCGCGACCAGTACGCTTGGCAGGAACGCCAGCAAGCCGTCGAGCATTCCGGCAAGACCGTGCAGTTCCAGCGTTTTCAACACCTGCTGCAAGAATAACAACACGACAACCGCGCCGATAATCAGACCGCCAACGTCAGCGGGCGTCTGAATTTGGTCCGACTCGCGGTCTCGCAGCAGATCCGACGAGCTGTCGGCCTCGCTCGCCTCGCTCGCTCCTGGCGCATCGCTCGGACGCATCTTCTCGCGGATCGCCTTCTTCCAGTCCAGCTCTTGCTGTTTGCTCTCTTTGGACACCGTCTTGAAGACACCGATGTGAACGAGCAGCGTGTTAAAACCCATGGCCGCGAGCAGCCGGGATGCGACGTTCGACGTGACGCGAGCAATCATCACGCCGATGGCCATCAGCAAGGTGCCGACCAGCAGCTTCGGGAAGTAGCTGTATACCTTCTCCAGCATCAAGGTGAGTGGCTCGCTCACCTCTTGGATTTCCAAGCGTCCGACAGCGCTGATAGCGAACTGCAACAGCACGAAGGCCATAACGATGCTACCGATGATGCCGCTGATGGTGCTCTCCTTGAGCACGCGATCGAAGCCGACGCGGTTCATGGCGCGATCCAGTCCAACACGCTCCAGCACGCCCGCCACTATAGCGCGAACGATGCGAGCCACCGTGTAGCCGACCACCAACAACACGATAGCGCCGGCAATCTTAGGCAGATAGGTCGTGACGGTGGTGAAGGCCGCGGACAAGGGCTCAGCGAGCGCTCCGATCTTGAGGGCTTCTAACACAGGGATAGCAGCGACGATGAGCACGAACCAGTAGGCAGCTCCTGCAACGGTCTCCGCAATAGGCCGCTCGTCGCCCGCGGCTTCAGACTCGCCGGAAAGCTTTCGCATCCGCGCTTCGAGCCCCATCTTGTCGAGGACCCCGAGCAGAACCCGGCGAATGCCTGTGGCGAACAAGAAGCCGATGAAGCCGATGACCAGCGCTTTGGTCAGGTTCGGTACAGCGCCGGCAAACTCGTTGAGAACCGTCACGACGGGTTGCGTGACAGCGTCGATCTCCAGGTAATCGAAGAACCACACGGCCACGAAGGCAAGCAGGATGTAGTAGACGATCTTCGAGACAGCCCGCTCGATGTGGTCACTATCCTCGTCCACTCCAGCACCCAGGAGCTTGGCCATGCCACGGCTGATGGTCGTGCGTTTCAGGCCCGCGTAAACGATCTTGTGAATGATATAGGCCAGAATCCAGCCACCAATCATCACTCCGAGGGCCGTGCCCGCGGTCGGTAGACGCTCGTAAGCGGTCGCAGTTAGATCCTCGACCCAACCTATATTCACCCAACTCGGCACCAACGCGATAACAGCGGACATACTCAAACCCTCCAGTGAATCGAAATCCTAGGCCGGATACCCTGCATAGGAGCAAATTCCTAGTTAATGGAAGGCGCGGTTAAGGAAGCGAATGTCGATGACATATCCGCCAGAGCCACCACAGGTGGGCTGGAGTCGTCGTCAACACGACGGGATCACTCATGCGAACCGATCCCGCACGATTGCGAGAGCACTCGAATCACGCATACTGAAATAGGGGACTGAGGACAGTACATAGCCAGCTGGGGCGGTGTTGTCCGTGCGTTACACGCAGCGCCCGATCTCGCTGTAGGCTCCAACCATGATGGTGCCTACAGCGCCAGCACAGCCGGTCGAGCTTTTCAGCCCGCGCGTGTCGGCCTCTTGATCAAGTACCTAACCAAAGGCATCGAAGCAGTGCACGGCGCGTCGGTGATTCATCGCAACCTTTCACCCCGCAGCGTGCTGTGTTGCGGCGTCGGAAACAACGAAGTGTTCAAGATCTCCGCTCTTTGGAGCCGAGAACACCTTTATGCGAATACTGGCAGGTGCACCCGGCGACATCGCCCCCGAGACCCTGCGTCAGGACGAGGCACTGATAGGCCCCCCCGGCGACGTATTCAGCGCGGCTTGCGTTATCTTTCACGCTATTATCGGAGAACACCTGTTCCCAGCGCGCGGGAACATCGAGGCCCTCGCCATGCTCGAAGACAGTTCGCGGCGAAGCATCCTCGACGGCGACGGTCTCTGCGACGAATTCCGATCGCGCGCGAGAAGGTATGCCGTGAACTGGATGTCGTGGAACACCGGCAGCTGAATGGCGCCGCCGTCTAGAATGACTCTATCGCCGCCCGCCTCGGTTCGTACAAACGCGATCTCCTTAGTCGCCCGATGATAGAACTTGGACAGCACGGCGAGTGAAGTGGACCCCAATGTTTATACCATTATCGGCTGTCCCTAAAGGTAGACCCTACTCACTGTTGTTGAATCCAATACCATCACGCTGTGCCCAACATGACGGAGAACAGATGCAGTAAACCCATGCCCAAGAGCAGGCCCAGGGCGACGGATTCGGCTGGCTCATAAAATCCGTCGCCAGCCTATCAGGCATTGTCGAGAACACGGAACTAGCGAAAAAGTATCGCGCCCTCGAAGGCTACCCGGAAAACAGTCTCGGCAAGCGCTACTTCGAGTTCATTCGAGGCAGTGACTTTCAGTTCCCGGGAGAGCGCGGAGGCCCGCCAGAGCCAATCATCCTGCACGATCTGACTCACACTTTGGGCGGCACGGCACCGATCCCGCAGGCGAGATGCAGGTCATCGGTTTTCACGCTGGCGACCGCAAGGCCGATCCTTTTACCTGGATGTTCTGCGGGCTCATGCAGTTCCACCTGGGCATTCGCATCGGCGCCCTGGCCAAGGCAGAGTCCGGCTACTTCAATCCCGATACGATGTTACAAGCGATCGCCTGCGGCGCCGCCATGACCATCGATCTGACGGACAAGTGGGATCCCTGGACCGTGATGACACGCGACATCGACGAACTGCGGGCCGAGTACGGCATCGCCCCCAAACCGGCTCGGCTCACGGACGACTGAGCCGAGCCCTCCGCTCAACCACTCAGCGCCTCAGGCCGACAGCATCCGGCTACTCCACTTTGCAGAAGTTAACAGCCGGATCCGTACTGCGCCCAGAACAGTCGACGAAGTTGCCTTCGCCGGAGCCGCACTTGTTATGAACACACTGCCGGCATTCGATGCTCGCGCCATTGAAGACACACTCGCTCTTGCACTCGATGGACGCGCATTTCATCAGCGTCGCGTAACAAGCGATACAGGGTGACGAACCAGTGGGCAGCTCCGTCTGCAGGCACTCCGCCACACAGCTTTCGTCTACCTCGGCAGTGAGCGGTGCCGTACTGAGATTTACGCAAGAATCCCGCAGCGGCATCGTGGGTTTGCCGCACTCGTTCGATTTATCATCGAAGCCGCAATCAATCGCGAGATCTACCTCGTTGATACATGCGCCCTCGTCGTATAGGTCGGGGCGCTCTGGGTTCGATTGCGTCGGTAGAGACCACGGCTCGACGGCGCCGCCTGACCCACCTGCGGCACCTCCGGTCGAAGTTCCGCCGCTTGACCTTCCACCATCGGACGCGTCTCGAGCCAATGTCCCGCCGGTGGACGTTCCCCCGGTCGTCGTGCTGAGTGTCTCGATGCCGCCAGTGTCCCCCACGCCAGTGTCCGCCCCGCCGCCGAGGCCGTTGGCGAATAGGTTATCCGGACTGGCGTTGCCACAGGCGAGCACAAGAGTCAGCAGCGAGTAAGCCACAGGGGATTGAGTGCGATAGCTTCGAGTCATGAATTGAGACTACACCCGCCGTCAGACTTTGGGTCAACGACAACCCAGCGCGCCGCGTACCGGCAAGAGCTCACAGCTGACTCCACCCTCGACTCCGCTTCGGAAATCAACGTGCCAAATGGGCGTTCCGCCAATCAAAGACCCACCCGCGCAACGAGACGATACTTCGTCTCACCGAACCACCAGCTCGCTCAAACATGGCGACCCATGAATTCGGCGTGCGTCTCTTTGGGACCGCCCAAATATTCCCGACAGATCTACATTCGGCTCCGCTTCAGGCGGCAGTATCGTTCGCGCTGTCGCGAAGGCGCACGACTCGTCGAAGCTCAGCGCTGCGATTGCCACACGGTGCCGATGGCCAGTCTCGGTCCGCAAGAAACACCGCACTGTGCAACAAACGTCCATCGACAAATCAAAGCTCCCTGCACCCTTCCGCGATCAGCGAACTAAAAATAAATCTTCAGCCGAGGCAAATAGTTCACTCACCCCAGCAAGTAGCGGACATCGGCGCCGTGTCAGGGCTCCACTGCGACGTCGCATCCTCCGCAACACCCGATCTCATTTCTCCTCACAACAGGACCCGTCGACGACATATCACGGGTCGAACATCGTTCGCTGCATTCGCGCCAACTCGGGGCAGCCGTTCCTCGAACCAACCACGTCACCCATCGCTCGCCCCTCATCGCGACCACGCCACTGATGTTGTAGGGAGGATTCGCGCGTAGACCGTTCTGTCCTTGTCGAAAGCAAATACAGGCGAATGACAGAGCCCTCAGCGACATTTGGATTTGCTCGTCATCAGAACGAAGCCTATCGACTTTCAACGGAGGAGAATGTTCGGCACATCACGAATCGAGCCGGGCATAGTGGACTTCTAACGGCGCAGAACTGTAATGACTCCCCCCCCCCGGATTCTAAAATGAGATTTGCAAAGCTGATGTGTGTTGTGTCCCTGGTAGCCCTTGGCTCCACCGCCTGTGGAGCCGTCGTCAACGCCGGCCCCGACGGTGACGAGAACGACGGCGGGACCGGCGGGGCCCAAGGTGTGGATCCAGGAGCCACCGGCGCCGGCGCCGACGGTCCAGTTCCCGCAACACCCTCAGGCGGCTACGGAGCCACCGGTAGCTACGGTTACGGCGGCACGGGCAGCTCGTATCCCGATCCATACTACAATGACGGAGGGTACCCCATTGAACCCGGCTACGGTTATGGCGGCACGGGCGGTTACTACCCCCCCATGATGCCCCCGTACCCCATGGGCGATGGCGGAGTCTGGGGCCCTGTGGGTCAGCCCATCGACTACCCCGGTATCGATATCCCGGATGATTGCCTGACGATGTACCACGACGCGGGACCGGACTACTGCAGCATCGATCTCAGCTGCCCGGGCACCTACGCCTACGCCTCCTGCGATAACTGGAACGGCACGAACGATTGCTACTGCGACGCCGATGGCCGCTGGGTGAATGTGCAACTCGGCGATGTCCCCCCTGAGAACATGTGCGCGGAAGCCGTATCCGTCTGCCTCAATGCCGATTCCGTGTTCGATGCGCCCGAGGTGTGCGGCTACCAGTATAGCGACGCGGGTCCCGGCTACTGCAGCCGTAGCGAGGAGTGCACCCAGGCCGCCGTTCTACCCAACGGTGGCACCGCCACCTCCAACGCGTGGAAAGACACCTACTGCAACCAGACACCCAATGGCTGGTCCTGCGAGTGTTACAACGGCAACAGGAATCTGCGCGTCGAGCTGGGTCTCGACCAAGTCTCCAACGATGTATGCTTGGACGCCAAGCAGATTTGCGATGCAACGCAGGCGGATACACTCACAGCCAGCAGCTGTCAGCTGAGCAACCAGTCGGCCAGCAACGGTTGGTGCAGCGCGGGCTTCGAGTGCTCGCGTGACATGCAATCCGGCGACTACACGGTGAGCGTCTACGACTACAGCAACTTGGATTGCCAAGAGACGCCTGACGGCTTGAGCTGCAGCTGCAACGGTGCGAGCACCTCCGAAGACTTCGCAGTCCCCTACGGGCCAAACGCCTGGGGCACCTGCTCCAATGCTGTCGACATTTGCGCTGAATTCCTCTCCAACTGACCGCCCCCAGCTGTTAATTCCACCGGTCCAGCCGGTGTCGCGCGGACTCGACGCCTCTCAGCGTCGGGGGCCGCGCGCCCCGTTTGAGGGTGTCGTTATTGGCTACGACGCACACAGGTCTGTCCACCTCTCTGACAGCTGTCAGCCAACGGGGCAATTGCTGCCAATAAGGGGCCTTCGCACACCGAAATAGACTCAAGTCCCTGATAATGCTCCCGACTTGCCCCCACTAACCGGTTGTTGGAGGACTCCCCTCACATGTCGGCTACCCGCATTCATCAGTTTTCTCTCGTAATATCGCTAGGTTTCGTCGCCTGCTCCCACCAGGTAGACAGCCCCGCCCCATCGGTCAGCTCTATCGAGCCCAGCCTGGTCTGCAACGCCCAGCGGGTCTCGCCTGACGCAATCGTCACGCTCAACGGAGACGGCTTCACGCCGATGTCCCGCAACGTATTGGCGGAACCGTCGGTGCTCGTGCTGCCCAGCGTAACCATCACCAAGACTCAGGATTTGTCGGGGGGCGCAGCCACCGGTACCGAAATCGAGTTCTCCGGTGAGCCGGAAGAAAAGTTCGCGAACAACCTGACCTGGGAGAGCCAACAGCTGATGACCTTCCGCGTCTCGGAAGAGCCGCCCATCGCGCTCGACGCTGGCCTCTATGACATCACCGTGATGAATCCGGACGGTCTGCGGGAAACCACTACAGCCCAGGGCCTAGCTGTTGTCGACCCGCCCCGCATCGACGACGTCGCCCCGGTGCCCCAAGCGTTGTGCACGGAGCAATCCGACCGCCAGCTCGTCATCACCGGCGAGAACTTGCTGGTAGTCGCGGGCGCCAAACCCACCGTCAGCCTCATCGCCGGCGATACGACCATCGATCTTGCCGCCAGTGCCATCACGATGGACGGCTGCACGACCATTCCCGGCGAGTTTGCCGGCGGCACCGTCGAGCTGTGCACAAGCATCACCGCGACTCTCGCGGCTGGTGTTGTACCGGCCGGCACTTATTCTCTTACCGTCACGAGCCCCGAGCCCGCATCCTGCGCATCCGCTGAAGCGCCGAGCGTCGTGATCGTTGACCCGCCACTGGCCACCAACGTGCTGCCTCCGACCATTTGCGTGGAGCAGTCGGACACCACCATCACTATCGAGGGCGGTAACTTTGCGCGCATCACCACCGGTGACAACGCCGGCGACGAGCCCGTGGTGGCTATCACGGCTGTGGACGGCACTCGTCTCGAATTCGCACCGGATTCCCTCGCTGGCTGCGTGCCCCCGACGGATCTCGACGCCACCTTCGGCCTCGAGCTATGTGACAGCCTGACCTTCACAGTCAGCCAGGATGCCCTGCTAGTCGGCAATTATGAAATCGAGGTCACCAACCCCGATCCGGTGAGCTGCGTCAGCGTCGACACCATGAACATCACGGTAAGTCCGCCCCCCACCGTGGAATCCATCGCTCCCGCCACGGTATGTAGCGGCGGCAGTGTCGTTACCGTCACCGGAACGGGCTTCTTGGCCAACGCCGGCGCCGAACTGCGATGCCCGAACAGCTCGGTTGTTACCGCGACCGGCGTCGACGTCATCAGCAGCACCGAAGCTGACGTTACTTTCGGCCCCGGCATCAACGTGGGCGAAACCTGCGACCTGGTCATCATCAACGCCGATACCTGCGAAGACACAGCGCCCCATCAAACCGTCGTCGGCACAGACGGCCCCATCCTCTTCAACGTAGATCCCCATGTGGCCTTCAACGGCATCAACACGAAAGTGCAGCTCTACGTTACTGCCGTACTGCCCCCGTTCACTGTCGAGATGTGGAGCGGAACCGACCAATCAACGTCGTTCCCACTGACAGCCGCTTTGGCCGCCGGTCGCACCAATGTGATCGACGCCACGGTTCCTGCGGGATTGGCCGTCGGTCCCTACACCATTGCTGTTCAAGACTCGTCTGGTTGTTTTGCAAGCTTCCAAACGGCCGTGACGATCACGGACACCACCGTGGTGAGCACGGGCACCGTCGTGCCCTCCTTCGGGCTCGACAGCATTAACGTACCGATCACGATCAGTCTCGGTAGCGACCCGGGGGCCACGGGGACTCCACGCGCATTCCTGAACCCCGCGGGAGACGCCCCGGCCGTTCAGCTCCAGAGCGTCACGGTCCTCGACGCCAACACGCTGACGGCCGTCGTACCCGCCGGCACTCCTCCTGGTCTCTATGAGCTGGTCATCGTTTGGCCGGACTCTGCGGTGGCGGTCATTGCCGACGCTTACACGTCCACTAGCACCGCGCCCCCGGTTATTGACGATGTCGTGCCTCAGTCGGTCGTGGCGGGGGAAAACTCGCCGATCGAAATTCGCGGCACGGACTTCGTGTCCTCGGACGTCACTCTACGCTGCCAGACGGGTAGCGGAGTGATCACGATGGACGCCTCCGAGGTGACCGAAATATGCGCTGCCGGCGCCTGTACCCAGACGGCAACTCTTATCGGCAGCCAACTCGACGCAGGTGACGTCTGCGTCGTTCGGGTGACGAACTCTGACGGCAGCTTTGGTGAATTCTCGGCCATCGGCGTTACGGGCTCTTCCGACAACCTAGAAGCGCCAGTGCTTGCGGAAACAATGAACACCGCGCGCCGCGCTCTGACAGCTTCCGCTGTCAAAGCCACGGGCGCCGCCCGGTTTATTTACGCCGTCGGCGGGGATGACGGCGACGTCGCCAACGCCATGAACAGCGTTGAGTTCGCGCCCATCGGCATCTTCGGCGAGATGAACGCGTGGCAAGAAACCACGCCCAGCATGGGTACGGCTCGCGCATTCGCGGGATCAGCCACCATCGGGCGCTACGTCTACGTGTTTGGCGGCAACGACGGCAGCGGCGCTCTGTCTTCTAGCGAACGAGCGCTGGTGCTCTCCCCAGAAGAGATCCCAACCATCAACACCGTGGATCTGTGTTTGAGCGGAAGTAACCAAGATTGTTTCGGGGTTCCTGGTCTCAGTGCCGGTCTCAGTGCCGGCCTCTACTCCTACCGAGTATCCGCCGTGATAGACGGCGCAGACCCGGTGAACCTCGGCGGCGAAACCCTGTCCAGCGACCCGATCATCGTGCAGGTGCGCGATGTGGATGGTCGAACGGTCACGGTGCAGCTGGACTGGACGGCGCCGAAAGATTCCGAGGGCGCCGATCTCAGCGGAATCATCAACTACCGCATCTACCGCACGCCTCAGGATGGCGTTCCGGGTACCGATGAAACCCTGCTCGGCACCGTGGATGGCGCCACGCTCACGTTTATCGACGACGGCAGCGATACCCTCGGCACGGACACTCCAGTTGTCCAAGGCTCCACCAGCGACTGGCAAGCCTTGCCTAACCTTGGGGTCACCCGCGAGGGCCCAGCGGGGGCTGCCGCCGTGGATCCCGCAGATCCGTCCACGTGGTACGTATACGCTCTGCTCGGTCGCGACGGCGACACCGGTCGCACCACCTACGAGTACCTAGACGTGTCGATCGCCAGCAACGGCCGTCAGAGCGTCGGCGTCAGCTGGACCACCGGCGTCGAGGAGTCCGCTGTCGGGCGCTGGCAGTTCGGCTCTTGGACTGTCGACAGCGTGACGGCCAGCGCCGTCACCGGCGGCGACACGTGGGTATATCTCGGAGGTGGCATGACAGCGACTGGCGGTGATGACAGTGAAGTCGAGGCGGCGCTCGTCAGCACAGGCGGTGAGCTCAGAGGAGAATTCGGCGACTTCCCAAACGGCACCGGCGACACTTCCGTCACCAAGATGTCCCCGGTTCGTGTCGGCTACGGAACAGCGGCGGCCGCCGGTCGACTTTTTGCGTTCGGCGGGCTAGGCAACGGCTCATCCGCAGTTGCCGCTGGGCTTGACGACACCGACTCCTTCACGGCCCCTCTCCTAGAGAGCGGCGCCTGGAACTCGGAGGGCTGGTCGTTCACCCAGGACCGCTACCTGTCGGGCAGCGCGATCCAGAGCGCGTTCATCTTCCTGATAGGCGGTGCCGACGGCGGGGGCGCGACCGCCACCACAGAAACGGTGGTCTGGTAATGACTCAAGGATCGAACATGCGCGTACTTCACAATCTCGGTTTGATCGTTCCCTTCGCGATGGCGACACTGTTCGTGTTGCCGGGCACAGCCCAAGCAGAGGATGCAGCGGCTGACAAAAGCATAAGCACAGCGGACTTGTCTTCGAGCTCGGATGACGCGGGCAGCGCGTTCATGCTGGGCGCCAAGATCGGCGGGGTGGCCTCCTTCAACGGACTGAGCCCCTACCCGCACTACGCGCTTGAGCTGGGTTACGTGTTTTCGACACTCAACCGCGGTCTCGGTGTGTTTGTCGGAGTTGACTACACGGCACCCAGCGCTAAAGGCGGCGCAACGGAAGAGACCTCACCCGAGCGCGTCACCGACGGCACTTACTTCTGGGAACTGCGCCAGAAGGAGCTCGTCTTTGCGCCAACGCTCATGTACCGGATCACTACGCTGAGCACTCTGTTTACGCCCTACATCGGCATCGGCCCTCGTATGTACTTCTTGCAGAGCGTGGTCACGGGCACAGCCGGCGATCAAGATCTCGGCGAGTCAACCGAGCAGTCCACCAAGTTGGGCCTCGGGCTCCCCATCGGCACGGAGATCGCCGTGGGACCCGGTGGCATCTTGGTTGAGATCCTCGCCCAGTGGGGCACCATCGATCACCACATCACCGGCGACAGTCACCTCGCCGGCACCAGCGCATTCCTCGGTTACCGGGCGCTGCTTTAGGGACTCCGCACTGCTTAAGGGACTCCGCACTGCTTTAAGGGCTTGGATGGGGAGCCACGGGAGCTCGCGTCCGCCACCTCAGCCCTATATGTCGGTACGCCAGCACCCCAATCCATCCCCGGCAATTGCGGTCACAGGCTAGCTATCCTGCAACGCGACGGGTGCCGGAGCGGCCACGTTCCTGTACACTTCACGGTGGTGCCCGGTTCTCCTGGCGCAAGGTGCTTGTGACTCCCCATCTTAACATCGCCACTCCCGGACGCAGCATTCGGGCGATATCCCTCCTGCTTGGGATCGGTCTCGCGTGGTCCTGCGGAGTGTCCGAACCCGAGGGGCGCTTGCTCTCCGTGCAGCCCGCCACCGTGCCGATGGGCGAAAGCAGCGTACTGGTCGTTGTCGGTGAGAACCTGCTCGACACCGTCGCGGTGGACCTTAGCAGCGACAAAAATCCGACCCTCAACAATCACTGGGCTCTAGACATCGGCAAGATACACCTAGAAGGCAGCGACGTGTTCCGGCGCAGCGCGACCGAGCTGGTGGTCACGCTCCCCGGCACACTGAACCCAGGTGTTTACGATATCGAGGTGGTTTCCCCCAGCGGCACCCACATGAGTTTGTCCGACGGACTGACGGTAGTGGATAAAACCAACGATCTCGACGGCGGGGAGTCCGACGCCGCCAACCATTCGGTGTTCGACGCCAGCGCCGATCCTGACGGCAGCCTAAGCTCCGACGGCGGCATCGGCGTAGATTCAAGCGTCTTAACGGACAGCGGCTCGGCCCCCGATAGCAGCGTCGCCCCCGACAGCAGCGGTGCTAGCGATACCGGGGCCGAAGACGACAGCGGCCAGTCCAACGGAACCGACGCTGGCACCAGCGACGCTGGCATCACCGACACGGGGCCAGGCTCCAACGACACTGGGGCAAGCACCAGCGACACGAGCATAGACGCCAAAACGGATGCGGGTACCGATGCGGATACCGAGCAAGACTCGGGGAACGACGCCGGAGCCAGTGACGCTGGCCCAGACCCAGACGATGGCTACACGCTGCACGAAAGTTTCACCATTCCGGCTGACGGCACGGTGGTCTGGACCACTGAACCCTTAGTGCTGCTGAGGTGGTACATGGTCCGCGTCAGCGGTATTTTCCTGATCGACGGAGTGTCCCGCTGGGCCGACGCTGAGTACTACGACTTTGATCCCGACAACCCAGAAGATCTCACCAACGTACTAGACGTAGTCGCTGGCGTGGACGTCGGGTTGTCATTTGATGACTACTCAGTGAATGCAACCCGCAATCCCCGCTGGGGAGACTACAGCCCAGACCATGTGTACGAGTTCACGGGACTCGGATTCGGCAATCTCCTTCGATTCCAATATCACGACGGCAACCCCGGCAACAATGTCGGGGAGCTGCTGATCGAGATATTCGAAGTCAATTAGCCGTCTCGCCGTGGTTCAGGCGACAGCGCCGCTGGTTCAGTACGCCGCTGACTCAGTACGGAGTCTCGCGCTCGAAGTGATTGTCGTAACCGTTGGGCAGGATCTGGAGGTAGTCCTGATGGTACTCCTCGGCCTCGTAGTAAACGTCAGCCTCCTCGATGGTGGTGTAGACATCCATCGCCCAGAATCCCGAGCGATCTACCACCTCGATGACGGCGGCTGCGGTCTCTCGCTCGGCGTCGGTGTTGACGAAGACCGCTGATCGGTACTGGGTACCCACATCGTTGCCTTGGCGATTCACCGTTGTCGGATCGTGCATCCTGAAGAACCCCAATAGCAATTCTTCGTAGCTCATCTGACTCGGATCAAATACGAGTCGTACCGTCTCGGCATGACCGGTCTCGCCGCCAGTCACCTCGCGATAGGTGGGGTCTTCCACGCTGCCGCCCATATAACCGACGGAGGTCTCGGAAACGCCAGGCAGGTGTCGCGCCCACTCCTCCATTCCCCAAAAACAGCCGCCCGCTAAGAGCGCTTCCTGGGTCAGCTCCCCGCTTGCATCGGCACTGCCGGTCCCACCGGTCGAAGTCGACGGGGTCGAGGTGCCCATCGCAGCGGATGATTCGCCCCCGACGTCTAAAGAGCCGTCGTCGTTACAACCCGTCAGGGCGAGCGGGCACAGCAAACAGCAAAACGTTATGCCCCTGAGACTGGATATCTGACTTCCGAACATGCCTGAGTGTACGCCAATCATCAGCGATTGGTTTCAGCCGAAAACCAA
This sequence comes from Polyangiaceae bacterium, assembly GCA_013214025.1. Lineage (GTDB taxonomy): Bacteria > Myxococcota_A > Polyangia > Polyangiales > Polyangiaceae > JABSRN01. The sequence goes on along the minus strand of JABSRN010000109.1, from coordinate 25,847 downwards.
CAGCGCCCGCCTTCGGCCCTGCGCCCGCTCAACGAACGGTGTACCACCTAGAATCATTCGCCTTTTTCCGCGTTCGGGCGACGAGCAATACTGTCCGATTCAGCGCTCATCGTCCGCGAACGGCTCCAGGCTAGTTGCAAAAACGAATACAGAACGCCGCATGCGCTGCCCCGAACAGCTTAGGTAGCCGCTGCGGTCAAGTGCAAAGCGTCGTTGATCGCCGCGACTAGCGGAGCTTCACAGTGATCCTTCAACAACACGCTAGTCGCTCCCGAGCGACGGATGCGTTCGGGCATGCCGCGAGCCGAAAACTCCGTTTGTACGACTACCGGTAGCTGCGGAAGATCCATCTGCAGCTGCCGACACAGCTCCATTCCGTCACATCCGGGCAGTGAGAGATCCGTGAGCACGAGATCCGGCTGCTGCTGGAACACCACGCTCAACGCCGTGTCCACCGAGCTCGCGATGGCTACCTGAAAGCCGTAGGCTCGAAGTGCAGCCACTGTCAGCGCCGCCTGAGTCCGACTGGCGTCCACCACTAGCACGGTGTAGTTCTCTGGCGATGGATCTCGATCAGGCTCACCCGCCGCCACCAGAGATTTGAGCAACTGGCTCAGTTGGGCCCACTGCGTGGCGGCTGAGTCTTCGAATTTCACGCCAGTCAGGTGCCCGAAGGGACCGGGCTTGAGGCGTGCCACGGTTCCCCAAACGGTGCAGTCGACACCGTCCATGAGCTCCAGATCAACGAAGATGCGAGACTCGGGTTTGAGTTCTTCAGGGTAGTAGAGCCCCAAACCGGTGAGCGAGACGTCATGTAAATCACATAACAATGACGGGCGCAACGGCACCGGCTCCGCCGAGGCATGCGCACCTGGCGTGCTCGAATCCCCATCTGACCATGCTGATACCGGGCTCGATGTGAGTACCCGGAGGCTGCCCCTTCGTTCCATTCGCTACCCCCCTAGTGAGCTACTGGGAAAGTTTAGCACCGGTGAGCCGCCGTGCAGGCCGAGCCCCGCGCCGCCGAATCGATGACGCGCCGGGCCGAGCACCAGCGGCCGACGCAGGGCACTGATCTGCCGTGAATATCCCCCATCCACACTGATTTGCACTGATTCTTCCCGGTCCCCCCCCTAACCAGTGGCGGCAACTTCGAGGATCTCGCCTGTCCCCGCCGGCAATCCACAGGGCCCGCGCGTACTCATGGCGCATCCCAACCGGCTGAATCACACCACCGAGACACCGGGCGGTCTCGACGGGGGGCCCCGAACGGATAGATCGCACCGCTCTTTGGACGGCCCAGATCCGCACTTTATTGGGATTTGTGGAACTTATTGCGCCACTGGACGGAGGGTCCAGCGGGCATTGACACAGCCTCGGTTGGCTGGCGGAATGCCCTGCGCGGGCAACTTGCTTTTTCGGGTATCTCTACATAGCGTGTCGGCGTGTTCTCCGACTCCACCCTCTTCGAAAATGACTACTTCAAGGTCACCATCCCGCCGGGGGAATCCATTGTGACGGTTGTGCGTTCTTCCAAAAGCTTCGAATCGGCCGCTGCTGCCAGAGCCGCCTGCAATCCTATGCTCACCTCGCTCGACAACTTGGGACGCAGACACCATTACCTCCTGCTCGATTCACGGCAGGCCGTAAGCAAAAACGACCCGGAATATGAGAATTGGTTCCGCAGCTTCCGGCGAGACTTGGTGGTCGACTTTCCTCGGGTGGCCTATCTCGTCCAGACGGTCGCTGGTCAGATGCAGGCCAAACGTCTCTTGCAAGCGGACGGCGTGTTCTCTCGCGCTGACGTCTTCGCCAGCCCTGTGTTCGCCACCGCTTATCTCCGAAATTCCGGCGCCACCCTGCGCTGACTGAGCCCGAACTAGCGCGCCCTAGCTCAAGAGAGCCTTGTCTTCTGGAGCTGACAGTTTGACTCGCTGGGAGTCCACCCAGTGCGAGATCACGATGCGTTTAGAGTTCGGAAGCCCATAAAACACGCCGCCCACACGGAAGCGCGCATCAGCCGCGCGGGCTTCCTCGCTATTGTCGCCGGGGGTTGAGTACGCAGCGCGACGCCTCACTTCAACGGTGGTCGAGCCGCTCTCGCCTGCTGCAGGTATCCGTACCTGAACCAGCTCGCCGCCGCCTGCTGCCCGGCTCCCTGCACGCGCCTCCACGCCCGGTGCGGGTTTGGCGCCCGGCCCCACGACTAGCCCCCCCCCGCCCGCTCGTCACCAAGCTAGGGATCGGAGTATCCAGGAACAATGAAACCAACACGGTCGATCCTATGAACCTCCAGAATGGGCTCGCTTTAAGAACCGATCCTAAGAATCCGCACCACTAGCAAGACGCAAACTAGCGGGGTCTCGCTGGTGCTGCTCTTCCCGATTGTTCTGATCTACTCCGATTCGAAACACCAGCGTTCTGGGTGATACACTGCGCTCCTCACCGTAATGGGCTACCCGTCGAATGTTCAACGTCAGCTACTCGCCCTCAGCATCCTGGGCGCAGCGCTATCGTTGCTGGCTTGCGTCGCTGGGAGGCCGCCGAGCGACAGTTCCGCGACACCCGCTGGAGCCGCCGCTCGCTCCGCTACGCGATCCGCCAACCGGGCCGGCAGCAGCGACGACGCCCAGGCCAATTCCCAATCTGGATCGTCGTTGGAGCCCCACGATACGGGTAGCCAGCCAACTCCCACTCGCACCGAGGCCGAAGACGAGACTTTGGTGCTTGATGCCCTGGACCCGGCGCGCGGACCACCACTGAAACTGACACCGGCGTGTTTTGAATTATTCGGGAAAGAGAAATGCAGTGGTGTCGGGGCCGTGCAACTGCTTTGCGGCGGTCTCGGAACTGTGATGTCTGCGGACGCCCACAGACGGCTGCTCAGCTGCCTGGAGGCGCTCAATGGTTCCGAAAAACTGTGTCGGGCAAACGTGCTACGCGAATGTGGGGTCAGCGCGATCCAAAACACATCGCAGCTCGCCCAAGTCGCTCGATCCTGCGAGTCGTTATTTAGTCACTGCGACTCCCCTGCATCGCGCGCCGCTCTGTGGACTCCCGAATTGTGCCGAGCCGGACTTTCATCAATGCTTCCAGGGCCTCGACAAGAATTTGTTGAGTGTATGCTCGACGCTTGTGATCTTCGGATCTGTCTCGGTGGCTTGCTCTAACGACCAGGCTCTGACGACGCCACGTTGATAGCCAGCCGCAAGAGCGGGCAGTCGGGCAGATCCCGCAATCGTAGTACGCAATACAGCACCAGTCCGTGGGCTAAACATTGGACGGCCACCGCCAGTATCGGCGAGCCAATACTCGACGATATGCCAAACACATGAAGAATTTTCAGCAGCTGCCAGCAGTAGCCGGTCGCGACTATTCCCAACAAACCGATCGCCGTGCCGCGAAACAGCAAGAACACCACGGCAGGCAAAAGGAACACGTAGTCGTAGTCCAAGTGGGTAACGACGAGCAGCGAGCTGGTAGCGGAGACCGCTAACGCAAACAGCGGGTCAGTCGACCCTCTCAACCACCACCACACGCCCCCGACATTGCCTGCCATCAAGAACAAGCCCAGGGCGAGGCGAGGATATTCAGACTTGCCCAAGAAGATATCCACGAGGGTGAGCAGATCCCCATGACCGGGCTGCACCCCAGAAGAGGCCACCTGCAGCGGTCCCGTCACATCCAGTCAGGTGTCTCCGCTAGATATCCACCAAGCGCCGAGTCCCACGAATAAGCTTAAGAATCCGCCGCAATACACCAGCGCTGACGGGCTACGCCGGAGAGCCTGACCAGCCCACGCTCCGGCAAAGGAGTATTTCGCCAAGGCGAGCGCCCCGAACAGCCCTCGGTACCAGGGGCTCGTGCTGATGACGGACAGAAAAAAACATCCAAGGATGAACAAGGAACTTTGGCCGTAACCAATGCCAACGCGAAACGGCAATGACGCGAACAACAGCCCTGTAACCAACAGAACGACGTGGCGGTGGCCTCCGAGACGACCCAGCGCGTGGCAACACCACAAACCGATACCAGCATTGCTTTCGCTCCACAGGACGCCGGCGTGGGTGGGCTCCAACTCGCACAACGGGGCGATGATCAGGGACCAGTGGTGCAGGTAGTTCGGAATCGCCTTACCCGGCGAAAGGGCTGACGCCGTCCATGAACAGACGCGCCGTCGGCAGCTGCAAGTCCCCAGGGGAGCGCCAGCTGTGCAGGAGGCCCTCCGCGAGGGATGCGATGCCAAGGGCAAAAACCAGAAGGGAGAGCCCGCGAAAAACGTTCTGCACGAGGCTTAGTTCCCAGCGATGACCTTCGGGTGCCGGGGCATCGCTTGTCTCTGCGTCGATCGTCACAGCCCCAGTCTAGATGGAGAATAGCCTGGGTGGAGTATAGAACCCTCCACAGCTTACGGGCGACGGGAGAATCGAACGTCTACTAGTGCGGGATTCAGATACACTGAAGGGATTTCGAGTCACTTGCTCACCTTGGGTGAGCGGAACTCGTCGAGTTAAGTCTAAGATCGTATCTGACGCATGTTTTTCATGGTCGCGATTCCCTTCAAGAGAAGTGAATCGCGCACTAGCTAGCGGCGTCGAAAGAAGCGGCAGTGCTTGCCTCGGGGCAGAGCCATCGCGACAGATCCGGCGCTCGCTCTGTAGAGGCGTCGGTAGGAACTGCGACCCAGCTGCCAGTAACCAAGGGATCCGAGCTGTTCACGGCCGATCGTACGAAGTTGCTACTTGAAGATGCTGTCATATCACGGGTCCTGTTCGAGTTCGCCAACGTCACACAGGGCAATACGTGCGGGTGTGGCGATCTGGCCGATCTTTTAGCGAGAGCGAGCAATTCCCCAGAAATGCAGGTGAATGTGGGGTGCCGAGGCGTCTAAAACCACGATTTTCAGCGCTTCAGCTGGCCAGGCGCCTTGAAGGCAGCGCTCAGTCGTCGTCGGAGGTGTGGAGCTGGACGGCTTCAGCTACGGCGGTGGCGGCGGCTCCCGAGAACTCAGGGTTGCGGGCCCGCACGTATTCCATCGAGTCCGAGCGCCCCTGGTTCAAGTGCTGAAACTTGGGCATGACGTAGCGAGCGATCAGCTCGTAGCTCCGCCGAGTATTCTCGTAATTCGCCCAGTTGTGACCCATCAACAGCAGCTTGCCGAAACCGCCGGTCTGCTCCTGAAGATTGCGGATATGCGCCGTGGCGTCATCCGGATCGCCCACCATGACGATGCCTGAGTCCATCATGGAATCTAGCGCCGACTCGACACTCCCGGACGGGACCAGGGGCAGCGCTGCGACCTCGTTGAAGTATTTGACCCAAGCGTCCAATCCGAATTTCACATCCTCGCGGGCTTGCTCCCGGGTGGGCGCGATATGCATCAGCCCAACAACGCGCCAATCCTTACGGTGCACGGACTTCTTCGCCTCGGCGGCCTTCTTTTCCGTGACGGACCAGTTCTGAGCCAAAGCGCTGAAACCCGCCTGGCTGGTACCACCGATAGAGAGCAACCCCAGGCCGTGACTCCCCGCCAGTACAGCGCCGGAGGGAGAGACCACGGATGCCGCACAGACCTCGACGCGTTTGCCTTGATAGGGGCGCAACTGCACCCGCGCATCTCGCAGTGTGTACCAATCGGTTTCCTCAGTGACTGTCTCGCCGGCAAGCAAGCGCACTACAGCGGAGGCCGCTTGTTGGGTTCGAGGTCGCAATTGCGGCGCGTCCAGTCCGAGCATCGCAGCGTCGGATGGCAGGGCACCGGGGCCCAGACCGAGAATGAATCGTCCTTTGGTGTGATGGCTCAGCTGAATCGCTCGCTCGGCCACCATGTACGGGTGGTGATAAGGCAACGACACGACACCGGCGCCCAGCTTGATGCGACTCGTACGTCCCGCCAACGCCGCGATGAAGAGCTCCGGGCTAGAGATGATTTCCCAGCCGCCGGAGTGATGCTCTCCAATCCAGGCCTCATCGAAATCCATCCGCTCCACATGCTCGACCAACTGGGCGTCTCGCTCCAATGCCAGGGACGGGTTCTCCTCAACCGGATGAAACGGGGGGAGGAAAAGGCCGAAGCCCAGGGAGGAAGGCACTGTAGAGGAACTCATGCCTACCCCATACGGGCGGCCGGACCGGAGCGCAATACGACACTTGAACCAATTGTGTCCGATGACCGGCACGGCCCCTTCCGTCTTCCCTGCCCCATCCTTTATTGAACCCATCTGATCCATAGGTGTGGCGAACCGAATGGAACACGGCCACCGACCGCTCCATTTGTGCGCGCCCGCAGAAAACTACGGTCCAGGATCCCGGAGGCTCTCGACCCCCGGAGGCCGCGGCGATAGATCCAAGCCCGAACAGCGCACAAAGGACCCAACAATGAACGAGCGGATCTCAGTCAACATCACGGACGGCGTCGCCGATGTGCGGCTCACGCGGGGGGACAAGCTGAATGCCCTCGACAAACAGATGCTCGTGGCGCTCGGCGAGACCGGGGCTGCCCTCGGCGCCGACAAGAACGTTCGGGTGGTGGTGATATCCGGCGAAGGCAAAGCCTTCTGCGCTGGCCTAGACAAGTCCACCTTCGGATTGCTGGTGAGCGACGACTCCCCTCTCAACGATCAGTCAAAAGAGCAAGGCATGCTCGAGCCGCGCACCCATGGCATCGCCAATCACCCGCAGTACGCCACTTGGGTGTGGCGCGAGCTACCGGTACCCGTTATCGCAGCGGTGCACGGAGCCGCGGTGGGCGGCGGCTTCCAATTGATGCTCGGAGCCGACATGCGTTACGTCACGCCCGATGCGCGCCTCAGCGTGATGGAAGTCAACTGGGGGCTAGTACCGGATATGGGCGGCACCCCCATCATGTGCCGTCTCGCCCGGGAGGATATCGTCCGGGAGCTGGTCTACACCGGGCGCCTATTCTCCGGCACCGAAGCCCTGGAGTACGGCTTCGCCACCCGCGTGATGAGTGACCCGTTGACTGCCGCGCTGGAGACGGCCCGCGAGATCGCCGGCAAAAGCCCGGACGCGATTCGAGCCAACAAACGAATCTTTCAGGCCGCCAACTACGCCAACGCGGCGGACGCACTACTGCGCGAATCCATCGAACAAGATCGCATCATCGCTGGCGAAAACTTAATGGAAGCTATCTCGTCGAATATGGCGGAACGTCCCCCCAAGTTCACGGATTGGGAGTTTGTTGAAGCTCCCAAAACAGAGGCGGACACCAGCCTGCTCGACAATATGTAAACGTCGCGGCGTTGAAGGCGCCGCACCGATGAACACGAAGGCGGGTGATGAACGCGAGGGCGGGCAATGAACGCGTCAGTCGGAATCGCGATCTAAGGCGACCGACCAAGCGGCACTACCCCCAGCTTCAAAGGCGCTCACCTCGTAGCGGATCCCCCGGCCTTGGCGCACACTCGCGCCGAGGTGCTCGTTCATCCAAGTATCAACCGCGATCCCGCGCTGGTCGAGCAGCTCACGTTCGGAAACAATGATGGCTCCCGCTGCGGGCTCGGGCACGTGCGCAGATTCGGTGCTGGCGCGGCCGCCCAGCTTCATCGGCTCGGGCGACGGCGCTTTGGAGGACCAGGCCTGAGTCAGCAGCGCCTCCGTTAATTCAGCGCGCTGCCGCAATAGCCGCTGCACCAGCGTGTCGGCAGCCCCCAATCGAAAACTGTCGCGCCACTGTCGGTCTTCCTGCTGGCCGTGACTGCGCGTCAACATCTCGATGGTAGTCACCAGGAACTCGTAGACAATCCGTAAGGCGTCCATGTCGTTCTGCCGACCCACCGTGACCAGCTCGACGAGCTTCGCCTGCGCGGCGGATTTTTGCGTGTAGACACGACAATCGTTGAGTGGGGCCAAACCCGCTGCCAAGAATATCTTCCACTTGCGAAGGCGTTTGGAGCTATCCAACGGATTCCCTCGCCCATCGACGATGCGTTCAGCCGGGTCGCCCAGCTCGCTATCGCCCAGGCCACTGTCGCCCGCCAACAGGCGCGCTCGAATCGCACCATCGATTCGGTGTCGATCCAGTAGGCCAAGAGCTGCGGCCGCTGCGTTGCCGGCCTCGTGCAGGTTGTCCGACTGCGCGAGGCGTAACAGTTTTCTGACTCGGTCGAGTACCTCGGCGTGAGTATCCACCCTAGGCGTCACCGGTCGCTGACGCAGGAGGCGGGGGCACGCCGGGTTGGGATGCAAAGGCGTGATAAATCCACCACGCCGCAAGCGCTCCAGAGATGTGCCAGACCGAGTGCCCTTGGAGCCAATGGTTACTGGGGTCGCAACCGATCCGTTTGACATCGATGGCGATTCCAGCGACCCCAACCGCCAGAAATCCAAGAGAGATCAAATAATTGTCGAGGCGAGTGCTGCGTTTTCCGGCCCGCTTGCTGTAACGGAAGACAGGCTCCAACAGAACCACCGTCAAGATCATCATTCCGATGAGCAGCTGGATAGGTAGGTTCACCACGATAAGCACCCCGCCGATCAGGCTGGACGCCGTGATCAAACCAACGGCGGCGCGCTTCTCGTTGGCTTGACTCACCCAGCCCAAGCGCACGGCGTGAGCCACGATCACGACGCTGCACCAGACGAAATTGCCGAAAAAATCTACCAGCTGAAGGTTGTAGTTGTAGCTCGCATGATAGGCGAATGAGATCAGCCCCAACAGGATGGTCGCCGGTCCAAAAGCAACCGGCCCTGGAGCACTGCTGGAGCGGGAGTGGTGCACGATAGAAATGCCCAGCGCGATGAGCGCCAAGTTCGACCAGGTGTCGGCCGGGTTGACGATCCACGAACACAGATTCTCCTCGCACCAATCCACGTTGGGCGGGCGGAGTCCCCCCCAGGGGCATTCTGCAGGCAGCGGCAAGGCGATGGGACGGGGCATGGTCAAGCAGACGCCAGCCCTTGTACCCCACCCTGGAATACGAGCACAACCGGTACACACCCCCCCGGTCCGCCGTCCATTCCGCCCCTTTGCCTGGCGCACCCCAACCATTAATCGACCCAAACCGCGTTCGAGGCTGGCGCTAACGCTAATCATTCGGCAAAGTACGCCGTGGTGTTAGCCAGCGGGAGCGCGGCGCCGCCAGCCAGAGACCATGGATAGAACAGCAGAGATTCGGGGCAGCTACACCCGCATGATGCTGCGCCACGTTCGTCGGGACGACAAACTGTCGACCCAAATCTACGAGCACCTCGGCGATCAAGCTGGAGCGATTCACGATGCCGGTCGCCTCGAATGGTTTCCCTCCGACGTGCATGCCCAAGTAGTGGATGACGTGCTAGCGCTGTGGGGTCGGGAGAGAGCACTAACGCTCTATTCCAACGTCTTGCTAGACGCCATGACCATGCCCTTGATGGCGCCCTTGGCCAGCGGTGCAGTGCGCATGTTCGGTCGTCATCCGGCCTCGATCATGCGCATGGCCCCCCAAGCCTGGTCACTCATCTATCGAAACTGCGGGCACCCTCGGTACCTCCGCCGCAGTAGCGACGAAAGGCAGGCCTGCATCGAAATCCACGACTTGCCACAGGAAATCCTCCGGAGCCCCGGTACTCTGCTGTCCTTTGAAGCCAACTGCCGCGCTGCGCTGCGATACGTTGACTTTGATGGCAGGTCCCGTACGGACTCGCCCCAACTGACCTCCGGCACCATTCGAATTTACGCGGACTGGTCCTCTGCTGCCTGATCCGATGCAGCATCGAACGGACGCCATCAGGATACCCCCTCGACGCCGGCGCTGGGCTAGTACGAGCGCATCGCGCCCGCGGAGTCGTGATAGCTGGATGCATTGCGTTGCTGGTACGCACGGCTCTTACTCTTCTTCGCTGCCTTGTTCCGAACGGCTGCCGGAGCGCGCTGGGCCACCTCGGCATGCGCTGCCTCTTTCTTGAGGGCCGACAACTTGCGCAGCACACGCTCGCTCCCAATACTCTGAGCTAGCCTTTTCTCATCTTCAGCACGACGCATGGCGACTCTCAACTCCTGGCGATTGCCCGAGCGGATGGCGTCCCCGAACGCTTCTTCGGTGCGATTGAAGACATCGTCCAGCACTGCGCGCTCCCAGATGCTTCGATGAATTTTTTCCTGGTAACGCAGCTCGTCGCTCAGGCAAGCCACTCGCGGCAACGCGCCCACGGCCACCAAGTTCGACCGACCATGCCGCAAGTAATTCAGTGACAGGCTACCGAGCGCCTTGTCACCCAAACTGTAAGTCGGCACTCGGAGAGTGAGCCATACCGTTCGAGAGCGGGCTGCATACAGCCCCCCTAGCCGAACCACTGACGTCAGCCCATCTCGGTGAACGGGCAAACCCATGGCACCCAGCAGCTGTACGCCTTGGGCTGGCTCGAAGCGCAGCTCGGCAGAGCGGGCGTAGGTACCGCGAGCCGACGCCAATTCCCCCTCGAAGAACTCCGGCAGATAGCTCAATTTCGCCAAGTAATAGAACGCGCCCGTGCCCGCAGTCGCCAGGCTGGTCATGACATTTTCGTCGAAGCCCGAGCCAATGCCCATCGTGGTGAGCGCAAAGTTGTTGGAAGCCAGATTGTGGGCTCGCCGGGACAGGCCAGTAACCGAGGTGTCGCCTGCAGTTGCCAGACCATCTGACAACAGAATGAGGCGACCCGGGCGCTGATCGCGGCTGACGCGCTCAAGCAAAGAGCCGCCCACGTCGATGCCTTCGCTGATGTTCGTGCTGGCTCGAGCACGCAGCCTTTGGACCTCTCGACGCCAACTACGACGGTTGGGTTCGCTGGCGTGCTGCAGCGGAACCACGACCGTGCCGTGGTCGCTGTACTCCACCAGCCCGAAACGGTCCTGATCCCCTAGGCGACTGATGAGCTCGAAGGTGGCTTGTTTGGCGAAGCGTAGTTTTTCGCCCTTCATCGAGCCCGACGTGTCGATGACAACCACGATGTCGCTCGCCCGCGCGACGATCCCATCGGTCTCAGGACCCGTGGCGACATTGACCTCTACCCTCACCACGCCAGCGCTGTTCTGCAGCACCGCCCCGCGGTCCAATTGTGCCCGCAGACTGACCCCAGGCGTGTTCACCGCAGGCGTCGTGTGCTGCCACGGTTTTGGGTCGTGAGCTTTGACGTCACGATGCCGCGGGCTGTGCTTGGCTAGCACGTCCGCACGGGCGCACGAGAGCTGCCCCGTGGCCAAAAAGAAGAATACGCTCGATAGAGCGGCTACATAAATCCACATTTTGTGTGTCTGGCGCATGAGGCCTCCGTACTTGGGTGATGGCTTAGGGTGATGGCTTAGGGTGATGGCTTAACGAGCCGGCACCTCTCACTCTGACGGAAACGGGGAGCTCCGGGGCAACGCTTCCGTAAAACCAGCAGCCCATCGATTTACATTCGTTTTACGTTTCACCGCTTCGCATCCCGGAGCATCGGGCTATCCTCAATGCATGGCTCCCGGTACAGCAAGAATCTTGGTCGTCGAAGATGAGGACAGCATCGGGCAGGGGCTGTGCGATGTACTGACCTTTCGCGGCCACGCAGTCGAATGGGCGAAAGACGGGCGAACGGCTGTGGATACCGCCACCGCCGGCGACTTCGATCTCATCCTCCTGGACGTGATGCTCCCCGAGCTCAACGGCTACGAGGTATGCCGGAAACTGCGCGCCGCGAAAAACAGCAGCGGCATTATCATGCTCACAGCCAAAGGCTCCGAGGACGACATCCTGCGGGGCTTCGAGATGGGAGCCGACGACTACGTTACGAAGCCGTTCTCTCTGCGACAGCTGCTGGCTCGCGTCGACGCCCTGCTAGGCCGGAGCCAAAGCGCTACGGACGAAACTCTTAGCGTAGGAGGGCTCACCATCGATCCAACGCGCGCAACCGCCAGCGGCCCAGGCGGCAGCGTCGAGCTCAGCGCGCGGGAGCTAGACGTGCTTCGCATGTTGCTGGACGATCCCGGCCGCATCGTCAGTCGTCGCCAGTTGCTACGCGACGCTTGGCAGATGAAAAACCCGGAAGCCATTGAGACTCGCACCGTCGACGTACACATCGCCAAGTTGCGGAAGAAGCTGAGCCCGCTGGCCGCCGGCAGCATTCAGACGGTGCGCGGGCTGGGCTATCGTTTCGCGACTGACGGGGCCAAGTGAGCACGCCCCGGGTACTACCGGCCGGCAACTCTCAGCTCAAGCAGCTGCGGCTCGGCTTCTTCGCGGTCGGTTTCGTTCTGCTGAGCGGCTTGGCAGCCCTCTCCTGGGCAATTCAAGACCGCCTGGAACAAGCCCGGGACGATCGCGAAGCCATGGTGGCGTCCCGAGTGTTCGATGAACTGGAACGCGAAGTGTCCGCATTTTTGGACGGCGAGAGTGAACGCCCCACATACGAAGGTTTGGCGGAAACGGATCCGGCGACCTGGGCCCCCTTCGTGGTCGGATACTTTTCCCAACAGAATGGGCACAATGAAGTGGTCGTCGCCGACGGGACTGCACGAGACAACCGGCAGCGCATGCTCTGGGCTATCGACCACGCCGGCGACCGCTTCCCGCTCACCGCTCACGCCGACGACGAAACGGCGCAGCTCGAAAACCAAGAAGAAAAGGCCACCCCCCCAAAAGCAGAGCCTCCCCGCCGTCTCCTCAGCAAGCAGAAGAAAGCCCCTGCCAAAAAGGAGCGAAGCACTGTTCTCGAAGTGCAGCGAGAAAGTTTCGCACCACCCCCCCCGGCGGCACCGTCTAAGAAGAGCTCTGGCTCCGACATCATCAAGTCCCTGAACCGCGCTCCCGAGCGTCGAAAGCAGCAGGCGCCGAAACCTAGCCGGCCCAAAAGTAAACAACCGAAGGACCCGTTCACCGATTACGCCCGGGGGTACTACTAATGGGCACGCCGTTTGACGCAGTATCGGTGGGCGAAGGCACAACCCTACTGTTTCGCCCCGCACCTGGAGGCGTAGAAGGTTATGTCATCGACAATGACGCCCTGGTCGACACTCTCAAAAAGCGTGTACTGGACGAACGGGGACTATCCGAATTCGTCGACGTCAAATCCGCCGGTTCCTCCATGTCGGATCGTCTGAAGAGCGCCAGCGACAGCGTCAGCGATCCCCTTGCTGACACCGCCCGCGCCTTTCACCATCAATTCGCAGATCCGCTGCCGACCCTGAGCGCCTGGCTTCGACTCGCTCCCCTCGACGCCCCCATCACCGAGCAGTTGTTGCTGCCTCTGACCGCCGGCCTCGCGTTGTTTATCGTGTTGGGGCTCTGGGCCCTATACCGATTCGCCGCCGCTCGACTCGAATTCGCGGCTCGCCAGAATAATTTTGTCTCAGCAGTGACCCACGAGCTCAAAACTCCGCTCACCGCCATTCGTATGCACGGCGAAATGCTGCAAGAAGGCCTCCTCGAAAGCCCCGAGAAAGCCCAGGAGTACTACCGCACCATCACGGCGCAGGCCGAACGCCTGAGCCGCTTGATTGGCAACGTGCTCTCGCTCTCCAACATTGAGCAAGGGCCGAGCGTGGAGCCCCAAGCCGGGGACGTCGCGGAGGCCATTCGTTTAACCGAGAGTACCCTACGCCCCCACATCGAAAAGAGCGGCTTTATCTTGGCCGTAGAGCTGCCGGACGATATCCCCGCCGTACTTCGAGATCCCGACTCGGTAGAGCAGATCTTCTTTAATCTAGTGGACAACGCGCTCAAGTACGCTAGCGATGCCACCGACCGACGCATCACGATTTCCGCGGAAGTGACGGTCGATCGGGTGAATGTCACCGTCCGAGATCGCGGCCCCGGCGTCTTGGATGCCGAACTGACAAAAATATTTGAATCTTTCTATCGCGGCGAAGAACAGGAACTGACCCGCAAGAACCCCGGCACGGGTTTGGGCTTAGCTCTCGTCAACACCCTGGCGTCTCGAATGCAGGCTAGCGTATCGGCAAAAAACGCCGAGCCCGGGCTGGCCATCACCGTGAGCTTTGAGAGGGCGTCGGTTTCCTAGCGCTGAACGCCGCGTTCGCTGTATTTCGCCCGCGTGTGGTAGCCTCGCTGCCTCATGACTAGCCGCCCTTTCTCGAAAAAGTGGATGCTCATCAGCATGGCTGTGTTCATCGCCAGCGAGCTGTTGATAGGCGGACTCGTGGGCTCGCTCATGCGCGGCTACACATCCATCAGCCTACGGTTCTTGATGCAGGGCTTGCTGAATCTGGGAAGCTATTTCGTCGGCGGCGTGATCATTGGCGTCATCTCGCCGGGCGTGCGAATCTATGAACCGGCAGCCGGAGCGTTTCTCTCTGTGGCACTGATGTTGTCCCTGACACTGTTTACGCCGTTTAGCTTCATCGCGTTTAGTCTCACCAAGCTGCTGGTCGGCGGGGCTATCGCCTTCGCCCTCGGGCTCGCGGGCGCCAAACTGGGGGAGCGACTGATGGGCAACCGGATCCTCGACGAGTAACTTCGCTATTCGAGAACCTGCGAACGATCGCTACGTGACCTGCCCCTGTCCGCGCGAGGACACGTCACTCCGCTCATTCGTCCACCGCGTCCCGGCGAACCTGTTTATTTTGGGTCCTCGGCCCTGCGCGCCTGCGGCGTTCGCCTTCGGCGAATTCGCTGTTCGAGAACCTGCGAACGAATCAGTGTAGCGGGCGGCGGGAGAGCGCGCGGGGGATGCGAGACATGCCGTCCATGCCGGTGCCCAGACGCCCCGTCGCCCCTTCGCCCCAGCCGCTAACCATGCCGTTGACGTGCACTGCCAGGCTGCTCTCGGCCATGCCGCTAATGTGAATGACGGGCGCCAGTAGATCCGGGTCGCCGGTTCCCAAAGCGGCCTCACCGAGATTCGCCAGCACCGGCACCCAGCGGTCCGTATTGGTGCCATCACCCAACTGGTATTGAGCGTTCAGCCCCCAACACATGACGGTGCCAGCTCCTGCCCCGCCAGAGCGTAGGGCACAGTTGTGGGCGCTGTTGTTGGCGGACAGCATGCTGAAGTTCAGATTACCTCCGGCCACCAACACCGGCGTCGCCGAGTCGGAGTTGCTATTGTTGCCCAGTCGACCGTTGAGACCCAGCCCCCAGCAGTAGGCCTCTCCGTTGTCGGACAGCACACAGGTGTGGGATTTGCCGCAACCCAGAGCGCCGCCAGCGGTACTCAAGGCGCTCAGATCACCGGTGCCCCCGACACCCGCCACCAATAGCGGATAGGGCTCCGCGCCCACGTCCGTGCCCAGTTGTCCGAAACTGCCTCCGCCCCAACACGCCGCCCGCTGATCCCTAAGAACCGCACAGCTATGCTCCAGGCCTGCAGAAATGCTGACAGCGTCAACCAATGATCCAGAATTGCCCAATCCAACAACCTGCTGGGGCGTGCCGGTGTTCGTAGCGGTCTGGTTGTTGCCGAGCTGGCCAAAAGTGTTGTCTCCCCAACACCACACCTCGGTGTCCTGGCCCGCGGACGCGGGATCGGTGAGTACGCAGTAGTGTTGTCCGCCGCCGGTCAGCTGCACGGCGTCACTGATCCCAGTCACCGGATGGGGCTCAGTCGATGGGGGGTTGTCCACGGTTCCGTCCCCGCCTTGCCCAACTAGGTCGGAACCCCAGCACTCGACGGTGCCGGAAACCATTCGCGCACAGCTGCTGCTGATGCCTGCCGCCACCTCCACGGCGGGACCGCTCAGGGCGATCGGAACGCCTCCGTAACGATCGAAACCGTCTGCCGTACCCAAGGCGTTGAGCACGTTACTGCCCCAACAATAAACGTCGCCGGCGGCACTCACTCCGCAACCGTGGGCGCTTCCGGCGTCCACTTGAACCATGTCTGGCAAACCCACCGGCTTGACCGGTAGGATCGCGTCCGCCTGGGTGCCGTCACCGAATCTGCCCGAATTGCCCTCGCCCCAGCAGCTGATCGTGCCGTCCGCGTGCAGCGCGCAGGCGTGTTTACGATTGGAGACCGTGACGTGCTCCACGTTGGCCGGTGTCGAGACCAGTACTGGCAAGAACGAGACCGCTTCGTTGCCGTCTCCCAGCTCGCCGCTCTGACCCGCGCCCCAACAGTAGGCCTGACCGGAATACAGCGCAGCACAGCTGTTCTCTCCCCCCGCTTCGATTTTCGCTACATCCGCGAGCACGCCGGTGCCCAAGGTGTCGAGCACCGGGCGCGGGAATGTGTGAAAAATCGGGACCGATGCTGTGGTGCCATTTTTTCCACTGGTGTTCGCTCCCCAGCAAGACGCGAAGGTGCGATCGTGAATGGCGCAGCTGTGGTTGTCGCCAGCCTCGATCTGAATCACATTGGCGAGGCAACCCGAAGTATTACTAGCGGTACAAACGCCGGCGTTTTCGATACCATGCACATAGTCAGGATCTGAGCCGCCCAATAGACCGCCATTGCCCAGCCGGCCGTCGCCGCCACTTCCCCAGCAAGCGGCCAGACCTGAAGCCAGAACCGCGCAGGCATGCAGTTTGCCGGCGCTGATGCTGACGGCTCCCACCAAGTCGCTAGCAATCCCGATCTCGCCAGCACCCACGGTGACCGGCACCCACTGATCGCTCGTGCCATTGCCGAGTTGTCCCGAAGTGCCCTTGCCCCAGCAAACGATCTCGGTGTTATCGAGCAATGCGCAGGAAAACCCGCGGCCTGCGGCAACTTCCACCGCCCCCTGGAGCTGAGGCGGCGGGTTCTTAGGCAGCTCGCACACGTAGTCGAGGAGATTTGTGCAGGGAGCGGCGTTCCAGTCGGGGCCCAGGTTCATGCTAGCGCAAGCGCCCGCACCGATGTTGGGCTCACCGATCGCCCACGACTCGAACTCGCCGGCAGGAGTCGATCCGGTCGAATTGCCGCTCCAGAATACGTTTCCGGTCGAGGACCAATCCCAATCCGGTGAATCGTACAGCGCTCCGAACCAGTGCTCCGTCGGCACCATGCCGCCGATGAAGTGCGTAGCGCCTATCGTATCGGGTTCAGCCAGAAAGGCTCCGTTGCCGAAAGCCTCACAGCGATTTTTGGCGGTAAGCCAGTCCGTCTCGTTGTCACAGAACCAGTAGCCGCTGGTATCGGACTCCTTGTAGGCGCACTTGAGCTCGGGCCCCTGAGCAGCGATGCGTAGCACCTTGCCTGGTAGCTTGCGATCCAGATTCGTTCCGTCCCCGAGGCCGCCGTGAAAATTGTCGCCCCAACAGGACACAGTAGCGTCCAGATGCACAACGCAACAATGCTCGTCACCACACGAGATCTGAACGGCGTCATCGATCCCGCCGACGTAGACGGGAGCCCATCTATCTTGGGTGTCGCCGCTTCCTAGCTGCCCCTGGATGGCATCACCAAAACACGCCACCCGGCCACCGTCGACGATGACGCAAGTCGACGAATAGGCGGCAGCTATCTGCGGATAGGCCACGCAATCGCTCGCTTGCCCACAACTGCCCGAGCCATCACAAAAACTGTTCGCGTCACACAAGCCGTCGTTGCACGCCATCGTCGGTAATTCAGGGGCGGCGGGACAGCCGCAATCCCCAGCGAGCATTCGGTTCGTATCGAGCGGGCACTCGTCTGTCGCGGTCGTGAGATAACCCGAGGGTGCGAGACAGGCGACCACACCCGAACCTATGTCGCCGAAGCCGTCTACGTCATTGTCGTCGTAGAAGGTTGAGCACCCGGTAGAGCACGTGAACCCCGTCTCGACACTGTCGTCGCAGTCGCTAGTCGAGCAAATGCTGTCGTTGTCCAGGTCGGTGGCACAGGCTCCGGTACCACCCGAGCCGCCAGCCTCGCCGGCATCTGCCGAGCCGCTGCTGCCTCCCGCATCGCGGCCACCCGAACCACCGGCGTCGGTGTTTCCGCCACCAGCGGCCGTGCCGCCAGTACCGCCCGAGCCGCCAGTACCGCCCAAGCCGCCAGCGTCCGAGGTGCCGCCGCCGGTGGCCGATGCGTCCTTGTTCTCTGCGTCGCCACCGCCGCGGGCATCCGGGTCGGCGCCGCGGCGGGCGGAGATGCCTTCGCCATCGTAGCCAACTCGACCGCAGCTCAGCAGCGAGATCCCCGCAACTATCGCCAACACACAACGCGACACTCGCGAGTGACGAGCCTTCTCAGCTGGCTGCACGGGATCGCGCCGGGTCGGCGACCCGCCAGAACTCCAGCTCCTCGTACTCTGCATCTTCCCCGATGCCCACCTTGCAGCGAGCTGTGTCGGACGCCCGCTCCCAAAGAAAACAGCGTCAACATCAGATCTTACCATGCCTCGCCGCACTCCAAGCATGCCCCTTAAGACTCCGCCCCCCCCACCCACACAGGCGCTAAGCTTGCTCGTGCGAGAGCTATGGGGGACGCAGACCACGAGGGGACCCAATTCGGCTGGGGCTCACGACGCTTCGTTAACAACACTTCGTTAACAACGCTAGGCGTCATGCTCGGCTAGGCCAGAGGCATCGCGACATCCGATGGCGCAGCCCCAGTGCTGGGCAGAGGGATGTCGTTAGGAGCTGACGCTCCTCTGGGACTCATCCAAGCGGCAGCATTGATAGAGCCACGCTCCCAAGCAAGCGCCCATCGCCGGCGCCACGAGATAGATCCACAGGTGATCCAGCTGCCCCGACACCACGGCCGGTCCGATCGACCGCGCCGGATTCATCGATGCCCCGGTGGTGGGTCCCGCGAACAGCGCGCACAAGGAAACCGTGCCGCCAATCGCTAGACCCGCAATATTTCCGGAAGCGCCCGCGTCCGTGGCGACCGCCGTGATCACGAACATCAACAGGGCTGTCAGCACTATCTCAATGCCGAAGGCGCGAGCGACGGGAACCGTAGGCAATGTGGCCCCGAGATTTCCGTCAGTGCCGAACAGCAAGGAGACCGCAAGAGCCGCCACTCCAGCACCGAGCAACTGAGCGCCCCAGTAGGCCGGGACCCGTTTCCACGGAAACTTGCCGAGGGTGCCAAAGGCAAGGGTCACCGCGGGATTGAAGTGCGCCCCGGAGATGTGCCCCACCGCGCATATCATCACGGCGATCACGAGACCGAAACTGAGTGCGACCCCCACATGGCCCAACGCCCCGCTCTGAGCGTTGACGACAATGGCGCCACAGCCACCGAACACCAGGGCGAAGCTGCCCATAGCTTCGGCGAGCAGAGCGCGCGCCACGGGCGGTTCTTCGGAGCTTTCGGGAGCCGTCATGCTAGCCATCTACGAGGATCACCGCAGCCGGTCAATTAGCTGCGGGGGGCCCTGGCCTGATAGCGCCGACTAACCCCGTTGCGGTCGCCTCTTCAGGCAGCGGCCGCAAGTTCTTCATGCCGCGGGACTCGGGTGGCAAGCGCGAAGGACACCACCGCCATGGCCGCCCCCAGCAGGAACACGGCGCTCGGCATCTGGAGCCACAACAATCCAAACAAAGCCGGGATGATGACGGCGGCGATGTGATTGATCGTAAAACTGACGGCGGCGGTCGCGCTGATGTCCGCCGGGGCGGCAATCTTCTGAAAGTAGGTCTTGGTCGCCATCGCCATGCCAAACAATAGGTGATCGATCACGTAGAGCACCGCGGCTATTCGCGCGTCCGCCACCACGGCGTAACTCGAGAACACCACGATCAGCCCGACGTATTCGAGCATCAGCGAGCGACGCTCCCCGATGTGAGCGATCAATTTGCCGGCGTAGGGGCTCGCGAAGCTATTGATGACATGGTTGAGCAGATACAAAGACGCGATTTCCGACACGCTATAACCGAAGCGGTCGACCATCATGAAGCTCGCGAACACGACGAATATCTGACGTCGCGCGCCGGACATGAACACCAACACGTAGTAGAGCCGATAGCGCCGACGGAATACGAGGTGTTTATGCTGAGTGTGCTTCGTCTCAATCCGAGGAAACAGCAGCCAACACAGCAGCGCCCCGCCAACGGTCAATGACCCGGCGATGAGGTATGTCCACTCATAGGAAATAGCGAAATAGGTACCGGACACCCAAACGAAACCGAAGGCCAAGAGCGCGCTGACCGAGCGAGTGGCGGATAACTTTCCGAGAAACTCCGCTGTTCGCTCTTTCGGCAGCCACTGCAAGGACAAGGACTGTTGCACAGTCTCGAAGTAATGAAAGCCAACGGACATCAATAGTGTCGTGAGGTACAGCCCCAGCACCGACGGAAAGTGCCCCGCGAGAGCGACGCCAACGCCGAGTAGCAACAACGAAAGAAGCGCGAAGATTTGTTCCCGGACGACGAGCAAAACAAACACAGCAGTGAACGCCAAGAAGCCGGGCACTTCCCGGACGCTGTGCAGCAGCCCAATTCCCGCCCCAGAAAACTTCGCCTTCTCCACAACGAAATTGTTGAGCAGCGCCATCCAGACGGAGAACGACAGAGGTGCAGCGAAGGTCATCGCCATCAACAGGCGTCCTCGATTTTTCGCGTTATCCTGCATGATTCAGTGCCGAGTTAATCCGTGCCGAGCTGTTTCAGTCCAGGCGAGCCCAAGGGGCTGAGTGCCTGATGCGGTCCCGTGCTGGCCCCCGAACTAGCGAATTCCCTAACGATCTTGGGCGCTCGCCGATTGACTCACACGACCAATATTGACCGTCAATTCCCCGTGACACCACACCCCAAGAAAATCCGACGAAGCAGGCCAGATCTGCGTAGTCTCCGCCGCGCGGAACCGGTCCCTGAGCGGCCCTACAGGAGAGAATCATGATCAAGAGTGTACTGATTACGGGAGCCAACGCCGGCCTAGGCAAAGAGTGTGCGCGCCAGCTCGGGACGCAGCCCGAAACCACCAAAGTCTACCTCGGTTGTCGCAACCCGGAGCGAGCCGAAGCGGCAAAGCTCGAGTTGGAAGAGACCACCGGCCGCAAGGTTTTCGAAATCATCATTGTGGATGTCTCCAGTCCGGATTCGGTCCGAGCGGCCGTCGAAGCCATCCCGGAACCCATCGATGCGCTCGTGATGAATGCCGGCGGCATGGGCGGTACCGATCCCGGTCAATTGACGGAGAGCGGCGCGATTCAGCTATTCGCGACCAATCTGCTCGGTCACACCATTTTGCTCGAAGAGCTGCTCGCCGCAAAGAAGCTCACCCAGGTCGCACTCTTCGCCGGTACCGAAGCGGCCCGGGGCATCCCCAAGATGCGCATGAAACGGCCCACCCTGGAGACGTCTTCCGTGGATGACTTCGTGTCCATCTGCGACGGCACCTTCTTCCCCCAACCCGTTGAAGCCATGGTGGCCTACGGACCCGTGAAATACATGTCGGCCATGTGCATGGCCGCCATTGCGCGCAAACATCCCGAAATCCGCGTCATCACGGTTAGCCCTGGCGGCACCGACGGCACCGAGGTGATGAACGACTTGCCCCCACTAACGAAATTCTTCTTCACTCACGTGGGGCTTCGTATTCTACCGCTGCTCGGCATGATGCACGACCTCGATGTGGGCGCGAAACGCTACGTCGATGCCCTCAACGATAAGGCCTACACCACCGGCGCGTTCTACGGCAGCGCGGAGAATCTGCTCACCGGACCCATGATCGATCAGGCCACCATCTTCGAAGATCTCAATAACGAGGCCTTCCAGGACAACGCCTACGAAGCGGTTCATCGCTTCATCAGCTGAATCCACCGAATCATCTGGAATCGCCACTCAGGGCTTGGCGCTCAGCAGTACAATGGGCTCTCGCCAGGGGATCAAGCTCACGTCCGCGTCTGTTTGTTCCTGCATCCAGCCGATGACCGTCGGCGCGTCGTCGATCATCCGCGGAAAAAACCCGATCGCGGGAGCATCAGCGGGGCGTGTCAAATCGTCGTAGTGGACCGGCACAACGTGGGGGGCCCCCGTCGCCCTCACCACCTCGCGCCAATAGTTGCGAAAATGGGGCTCGCCGATGCGGATCAGACCGCCGATTCCGAGAAACACGACGTCCGCCTTTACGTCTTTGAGCGCCCCGGGAACAAATCCCGCGCTCCCCTGCACCACAATCGTGCCAGCAGGGTGCCGCAGAATCACCGTGTAGCTCCCACCTTCGCGCCAACTGGAGACCGGCGCGGGATAGGAGAAAGCCAGTTCAATCTCACCCGGAAAACGCGGCCCCCCCTTGGGCGACAAAGGCGCGTGTAAGGACCGCCGCAACTCGATCTCAAAGCGACCAAACTTTCGCGTGCCGCCCTCCTTCGGGAGCGTCACCATCTGTTTTGAAGGCAGCCCCATCCCTAGGTTGAAGGTGGCCGTGGACCGGGAGCCGACGACTATCGCCCCAGTTCGCTTGGCTACTTCTGCGGTATCCATCATGTGATCGAAGTGCGAGTGCACCGGCACGATGGCTCGCACACGCGTCGCCCCCAGACGATCTAAGGCTGAGTCGATGGCTTTGCCGTCGGGGGACACCGGCCGCGCCGTCGCGAGCTCCCACACGCCCACCCGGGTAAAATAACCGTCGATAAGAATTTGGGTCTCGCCGTCGTCGAACAACAGCGTGGCCACGCCCCACCAAGTGACGCGGATCTCACTCTGGCCGTCAGCTGACGGTAATGGTTCAGACCAATTGCTGGCTTGGATATCCTGCAACGTTGGACGATCGGTCCAGAACCAACAGAACGCCCCTGCGCCCGCCATCGCCAGCACGCACGCGGTCGCAGCCACCTTGCCCCAGAGCCGTCCACGCTTTGCCTGCACTCGGTAATGATATCAGATCGAAGCGGTCCTCAGGCCTCTGGCCGACCAGCCGAGTCGACGGCTTCCTGGTAAGCAGCACTGCCCGGCGCTCACCTCCTGGCGCGGGCTGTTTCGGGAAAATCCAGTCAGTGGAGTCAGAAGCGACCGACGATACCAATGCCCGAAGGGATCAGACTTGCCCGGCCATCCACGTTGGCGCGTCAGGCTTCGGTGCGCAGGGCGCCGTTGTATCGTTCGGCCGCTCGCTGGGCCGCGGCCTGCTCCATCGAGTGAGCGCGGGTGGTGCCATTGGGAAGCGAATAAAATACGCTCCCCAATGTCGTGCCCCCCTGCAAGCAACATGCCGCCCACGCTCACTAGCGCGTCCCCCGCTGCCGGTATTTTCTGCCCGCGGGGCTGACTCCGGGTGCCGAAACAGTCAGCTTCGTCCCGGGGGCGATCTTCGTCGATGTAATCCTCCGCCACCGAAGACGGCTGCCCTCTGCGGGTCAGGCCGACAGTGGCGGCGAGCCAGCCCCTCACCGAGCGGCTTTGCAACACATCAAACTGGCCTTCGGCACCGAAGCGAAGCACCCCCTGGGTCGCTCCCAGCTTGGCGCTACTCTTTTTCGCCGAAGCCTACTGCCCCTCCCCGTACACCAAGGACCGGACAAAACCGTAGCCACAGTCATTCGTTGCACAGCAGGCTTCCTATTCCACCGTGTCGCTCTCCACCAGTTGCCGCTCCGTCGTGACCGAATAAGTCAAGTGCTTGGCACGGCCTACCGTCGCTCCGAACCCAAAGCTCGACAGAATGTGACTCCCCGCGGAATCGGAACTGTTCACCGCGTCGACAAACTCATTGACGACGAATATGACGTCATTCTTTCAGGAACGAAGAGCACCTTATCGAGGTTCAATATAATTGCGAACGCCGCTTCTCTGCAAAGACGGCCTATCTCTGGTCCGCCGCCTCACTCCACAGTTGAGTTCGTCAACACAATGGGGGTCTCCGCATGACCGGATATTTGCGGAACCGTCGGGTACCAGGAGCCACCAATATTGTTCGTGATCACCGAATCGCTAATCGCTACGTCACCCGTCTTATCATTGCTGACGAAAAAGATCGCACTCCCGAAGGCGCTCACCTCATTATACTCCACCAGGCTACCGCATAAGCTGAGGGTCATCGTATTGCCGTCGTTGTAGATGGCGCCGCCGCTGCCGCCACCCGGAGTCCCAGGCTCGGCGGGGTTGCCTCCGTTGCCAATCGCTCGATTGTAGGACAACAGGCTATTGATAATATTCCACGATACTTGGATGCTGCTCAGGGCGCCGCCGTTGGAGCACACATTGCCGAACTCTGGCCCCCCGCCAAACGTGCTATTCACGACATGCACGGGTTGGGCATCGTACTGACTGAATACCCGCACGCCCGCGCCGCCCACGTCAGGCCCCGTATCCACGCAGGTGTTGTTGAAGAATCGGCTGTTGATGATCTTGAAGCGACCGCCGCGGACCCATATCGCGCCCCCGCCGTCGTATTCGTCCTCGCCGGTAGAGTTGCCGTCGATGAACGTTAGATTTTGCACCGTTAGACGAGGGTGGTCTTGGTTCTGACACTCGGGCGTGGTCCAGATCTGATCGGGATCGCAGGTGTTCATATAGAGGATGCGGGAGTTGCCGCCACCACTGAGTGTGACTAGCCCGCCCCCATCAATCACGATTTCCGGACCGGTATCGTTCACAACCTTCGCGGGGCGGTCGAGGGTGATAGTGAGTGGGTCCGGCCCGCAATCGAAAGTGATGGTCCCACCCCCGGCCACGGCATCGATGAATGCATCGGCGGTACAGCTCGCCGCGCTGCCGTCTCCCACCACGGTGTCCGGTAGGCTCACATCTTCCAGCTGGGCTTCCGGGGGCACGAGGCACCCGCCGGCGTAACCCGCCGCCGGGGCGTTGTCCCTCCACCCCGTCGGAGTGACGTCGACGGCGCCCCCACCGCCGCTACCCGGGCCGCTGCCCCCAGTAGTACCGCTACCCGTACTACCGCTACCCGGGCCACCATCGCCACTCCCCCCAGAGCTTTCGGAATCTCCGCAGCCGATCAGCGAAGTGAGGCAAAGGACCATCGCGGCGTGGGATGAAGGTTTCATGGCCTCAACGTTTACGCCATGCTCGCGCTACGCGCAACGCACGGCGTGGGACCTACAGCGTTGATTCCCTGTGCATCCGCTTAGAGCCGAATCATCGCTGACCCTGAAAACGACGAGCGTCGGGGGCGACTAGGCTCCCGTATCCAGTTGAGACTCGGCGGCTTTGGCTCGCCCTCGGCGAGGCTTTCCAATTGGTCGTCCATGGCAATCCAAAACCGCTGACGAATCTCGTCCGACACTTGGCAGAATTCCCAGTCGACCTCGAAGCGCAACGGCATGCCGATTCCCGCCACCTCCTCGTAACGAGCACGCCGTCCCGTTGCCAATGGCCCGCTGTGCCGCACCGCCACGAGCTCCCGAAATATCTCACCGGAGCCCATCTCGAATTCAGCCCAATAACGCTCGCCGACGTTCATCGAATGGGCGCTAGCAAATACAAGTCCCCGAAGGCTGATCTCCAGCTCTGCCGTCGTCGAGAATACGTCCGGGAAACTCGCCCCCGATGGGACCCAGCCCGCCGCCCGCTAGATCGTCGGCATCCATGAAATAGGTGTAGTTGTCGGCTTCGGGTGCTGACTTGGTGACCGTGGTTTGTGCAGTAGCGCTGCTCACCACGGCAATAACGCTGACACTGAGGAGCGTAGTGAGGAAGATTCGCATGATCGAGGGGTACCTTTGTCGCTGTAGTCAGACTGTTGATTGCCCCCCCCGTCGGGCAAAGCCTTGGGCACAATCGTGCCTGAGCCCGCCAGCTGCGACTTCTCGTCAGCGGCGCTCCTTGGCCCTTCTTTTCCGATGTCGATTGGGCTAATTATGGGCGAAAGCGGGGAGCAATCGGCCCCCCGCGAAGTCCTCTACACCGCCCCATATTCGGCAGCGGAGCCCAGTTATCGATGTACAAGACATTGCGTAGGCAGATCAGCAAGCGAGTTCGAGGCTACGCGCCTGAGCTCTTTTACCCGGTGCCGACCTCGGCGCTTCAGGTCGAGCGCCTCTACACATGGTTCGACCACTTGGTCACCCGCCGCGACGTACCCGGAGACGTAGTCGAGGTGGGCTGCTACCTCGGAGGCAC
>JABSRN010000108.1 GCA_013214025.1 Polyangiaceae bacterium | reverse complement strand
GATGGGGGCTGCTGTCCACAGTGCAGATGTCGGAGGAGATGACTTGCTGCCGACTCTCGACTGTCGGGCATCCTGGGAGACCTTGTTGATCTCGGCTTTTCACGGGAGTTCGGCGTCGCTCTACGGTGGGGTTCTTCGTGAACCTGACCCGCGTGAGAGCATCCTGGCGTGCTTGAGTGGGTTGGGGATGGACGCGGAATTTACCGATGAACCTCTGTGATTCGTATGTTGAGTCCCCCCGTTCCGGCGAAGGACGATGTTAGCCCCCCCCGCCCAATGAGGGCTCAAGCTGCACCGCGGAGCGGTGACGGCTTCAAGCGTGGATTGGGCGGTTCGTAAGTCGCGCTCGGAGCACTTCCGACATTTTGTCAAAACTCCGACAAAATGTCGGAGAGTGTGTTGCCGAAGCTCTCTTCAAGCGGCGCGCGAGCTCTTCCGTCGTCCAATAGCCTTTGCGAGTTCGGTGCGTGTTGCGCCGAGAGCAAGAAGGGCACGCATCAGTAGGTCGATGCTTACGGACGCGTCGGCTCTCTCCACTTTGGCCACACGAGACTGGCTTGAGTTCAGCGTTTTCGCGAGTGCGATCTGAGTGATGCCCTTCGACTCGCGCCGATCTCGAAGACTCTTCGCAAGAGATAGCTTCATATCAACGAGAGCGATTTCTTCACGGGACAACTCAAGAAAGTCCGCGGCGTCGCCGACTTTCCAACCGGCAGCTTCAAGCTTCTTTTTCTTTGATGTCTTCACAGCTAGTTCCTCGTGGCTTCGTCGTACGCTTTGATGCGTCGCTTGCAGTTTTCGATAATTCGCTTGGGTGTGGCTGCTGTCTTCTTGCTGAATACGTCGAGGAGGACCACCGCGTCGGCGTTGAGGCGATACATGATCCGCCTCGTGTGAGTCTCATCCTGAACCGTAGCTCGTGGCAGCGTCTTCCGACTGGCGACTGTGAGGCATTTCAATGAGGCTGCCCTGTTGCAGTTGTCGCAGGAGAATGCCTGCCTCCATCCGCGCTTGCGCCGAGAAGGGAGGTGTCTTTATCTCGCCCGACATCCAAACGATGGGCTTCTGTGTACTTGCCACGAAGTAGAGAATATGTCGAATGCGACATATCGGCAAGGCCGTTCGACTTGCTCCCGCGAGTCAATTGCCGTCTCGATTCCAAAGGGCAGCCCCCGCAGGGGACGTTGTAAATGTTACAACCGTTGCACTGGTGCACGTTGCATCAGCGCCCCAGTCCGTAGCCCGTCAGTCGAAGCGAGCTGCCAGGGTACGGCCGTCTCGCGCCTTCAATCCCGGTCCCCCCCACATCCGGCGCAGCCGTTGTTTGGGAGGGGACGGCTGGACGGGATTTCGTAAGCGACCTCACCATGTGAGTACGTTTCGTTCAGTTCGCCCCAGCGCCGCGGGCAGTCGAGGGGGGGGCAACCCCATTCAGGGCCCGTTGGTGGAGTACGGAGTTGGGGGCGTTTACGACCGCGGATGAGTTCGTATTCCTGACGGATACTGGGACGCTTTGGTCTTGGCCAGGGCAGAATCCGGTTCGGTATCGAGATCCGAGTGGGCGCTGTGGTCCGTGGTGCATAGGAGCAGTTATCGGTGCCGGGGCCGCCACCTACCGGAGCTGGGGCGAGTACCAGAGCGGGGATCTTTCCGCAGGAGGTTACGCGGCGCCGATCGCATACGGCGCTGCGACCGGCGCCCTCGCGGCGATGCCGCCAAGTATACTTGGCGGGGCGCTGGTAGGTTCTGCTGGAAGTCTTGTGAGGAAAGCTGCAGCGCAATCCTTTTCCGGAAATAAGGACGAGGGCAAATTGCCTACCACAACGCAGTAGCGGAATCGTTCTTTGCGAGCCTGAAGAAGGAGCGCATTAGCCACAAGGCCTTTGTAACTCGAACCGAAGCCCACGAAGCCGTCGCCAACTACATCGACGGCTTCAACAACCCGAGCCGTTACCACTCGACGCTTGGCTACCTCAGCCCAGTGTGCTACGAACAACAACAGAGGCGCGCTCAGGCGCCCTAAACCCTGACATGATCACTGTCCGCCAGAGCGGGACCAATCCAGACCTCTCAGCGTAACAGGGCGAAAACGCTGAAACCGTCTCTCAGCCGGAGGCTCTGCTTGTCCGAAAACCTCTGGCGACCTAGACTGGGGCAATATGCCTCTTAGTTTTGCTTGCAGACAGAGCGCTCCGCGGTGGGCGCTAGCTGCTGTCTTGATGTCTCCGGTGTGTCACGCGCAAGCCAGTACGGCCGAGCCCGCAGCCGCGGCTAACTCTGACCCTGCGCGAGTACCCGCTGATGTACCGGCGGCTCGCGCAACTAGCGCGACGGCCACCGCTCCCGCTGTCGGCAGCGAGGCTGTGCCAGCGCCAGCTCCCGTCGCCGTTGCCGACGCTCCCGATGGGTGCAGTGCCGGACGTTGGAAGCTCACGGGCGCATCCGCTGAACCCGGTGCGTCGACGGCTTTTGTCGCCGCATGGGACGAGCAACTCAAAGACGTCGTTCGCTGCCTCGAATTGCCCGAACAGGTTCGGACGTGCGTCGCCGTACAGGGTCACTTTGACGGCAAGAAGTTTGAGTCCCGGGCGGTGGCACGGGCATTCGGTAGTGACGAGGCGGCGCAGATGGTGCGGGCTCATGGCAGGGCAGGGGTGGTGACCTCTCACCTTTACGAATTGGGGGTGGGACCCGAGCGTCTCAAGGTGGTGCCTCCGGGTACCCATCGTTCTTGGCGGGGAGCGTTGCTGACGCTGCAAGCCGATTGTTTGCCACCGCCCGTAAGTGACAAGCCGGTGGTGGCGGTGGACGACAGTAGCTCGAATAATAGGAACGGTGGCTCGGTTGTGGTCATCAACGCCGCACCAACAAAAGAAGAAGGCGATTCGTTATTGTCACTGTCTTTATACTTTGGGCACTCGGCGGACTTTGCCCACAGCACGGACTGGGACTACAGCGCGATCACGAAGCTGGGGGCCTCGTTTCAACCCGGGCCCATCTATGTTGATATCGGCATCGGCATGGGCCTGAGCCCGGAAGACTTGGCGCGGGTCTCTTCCGATATTCGTATCAACGCTGGGTACCGCCAGTTTTTGGACGATCGAGTTCGAGTGGGCGTGGCCGGTGGCTACCGACGGTCGGGACGCGGCGTATTGGATGCCTGGATGGTCCGGGAATGGTGGGTGGGTGTTCATTCGGCGCAGTGCCACAGCCTCGACGGCAAGGCGCTCACGGGCGAAGAAAATATTTGGGCAGTCTGTGCTCAGGAAACCATCGCTCCCTATGGCGACCGCGCTGTCCGCGGCGCCATCGTATCGGACGAGTTATTTATTCTCCCTCAGGAAACCGAGTACCGCTTCGGCTTCGAGCTAGGCCTGCGTCTAGAGGTGAAACTGTGATGCCCCAATCCACTCACAAGATGATTCGTTTTTGGCTTCTAGCCCTGGGCTCGGCTGTTGTTGCCGTGTTGTTCCTGGGCTGCGGCGAGCTCGAGGGCGAAGAGGCAAAACGCTGTGTACGGGGAGCTGTCGAGTGTCCGTGTTTGACGGGCAACACTTGTAGCGCCGACACCGACGGGACCGCGATGTCCTGCGAGTCGGGGTTGTGTCAACGCATCGAGTGCGAGCCCGGTTTGGAAAATTGCGGTTGCAAAAGCGGTTTGTGTGCCGGCGCGCTGGTGTGTACTGATGCTCTGGGCGGCGTGGCGTCGTGTCAGGACCGCACTCTCTGCCCCCGCGGCACCTTAGGTTGCGATTGTTACGGCGATGACAGCTGCGACAAAGATTTCGATGACTCCCAGCTCGTGTGCAAGAGCGCTGTCTGCCAGCGCCATGACTGCACCCAGGGAGGCGTCGGTTGTGTGTGCCTGCCGGGTAATGAATGCGCGGACGGGGCGATCTGTGAGCTAGGTACTTGCCAAGCGGATACCGGGCAATCGGTCACGCCCCCAACGAATCCAAAGTGCCACACACCGTGCCGTGACGATCTAGAGCGCTCTAGCGGCACCATCAGTTGCAGTGCCGAGGGTTTGCTACCGGGCTGTATTGGCGATTCAGTTTGTTTTGAGGGCAGTTGTTTGTCGCCCGAAAAGGTCGCCGCCGATCCTGTGGCTGCCACGGAGTGTCGCTACGACGCCAACTGTCCCGACTTTCAAAGCTGCATAGCTGGGCGTTGTTATTCGGACTGCGAGTTCGACGAAAGCTGTCGCGCGGGTCGTTCCTGTTATCGAGCTGCGTGTCGGATCCCTTGCACGGCTCAGAGCGAATCGTGTCCGTCGGACGAACACTGTAAATTGCTCGACGGCGAGAGTGGGTATTGCATGCCGCTCGGCCTCCCACGCTCTCTATCGGTACCGGCGGGATCAGCCGCGCCTGGTGGAACCAGCGACCCCGGAGTCGATGGTGGAGCCAGCGTTGTCCCATCGGGTGCGAATGAGCTGCTGCCCTTCGAGTTGGCCGAACGACGTATTGACTTCACTGCCCGGTCTGCCGGATTTCGTTTGAGCGTCACCAACACGTCCGAGACGGACGTGATTTTCGATATCACACGCGAGAAGCACTGGTACTTCAATGACGACGGCCTGGTCGAGGTAACGGAAAACGCGTTGCTGTGGCTGGAGATCGGCGTGGGCACGCCGAGTACGGACGGAGTCCTCACCTTCTCCCTAGCAGCTGGCGAGACCGCGGACGTGCAGTTTGAACAAGCGGCTCCTCCGTCGCCCGAGAACCCCGCCTACGCCCGTTGGGAAGGGTTGATTCAAGTCACCGCCCGCGGAGGAGCTAGCAGCGAGGTGTTGTTGACCTACGCGCGCAGTCCGGAGGGGGAGTGGAACGGCTCGGTGTTTTACCTCTCCAACTTCGGCACGGACGGTTTCGACGAGTGGCGTGCGGATCCCACGAACCCGACGACGGTCAAGACCCTGGGTAACGCGTTGGTACGCCGTTGGTTGGCGTTCAAAGCCGGCGAGCTGACCCTGACGGACTTCCGTGCCCTGCTGTTAGCGACCGAGAACGAGGCGTGGCGGGACTCCGTGGTGAAAGCCAAGTGCCCGTCTCCGGACGCGGTGGATCCCGACCGCGGCTGTTACCCCACGGGAAACCTGACGGGCATCGGTGTGTACACAGACTCTCTGAAGGAGAACCCGATCCCCAGCGGTGTGGTCGAGCTCCCGATGTCTCTCATCTTGAGCCAGTCGCCCCAGGCGGCGACGCCGGCGGACTGGCTCGGCAAGGTCGTCTCCAGCGATACTTTGCACTACCCCGGGGATCCCGCAGTATCGCTGCAGTTCGAAAACAACCCGGCCGAGTGCGGCCAGGTGGGGGATGACTGCATCAACCCCATCACGGACTTTGCCATCGACGCTTATATCGGCGGCCGATATCCCACGGCCCCCAACGATCTGCTGTGTGTCGGGGATCCCCTCCGCGTGAATGGCGCAGGCCCCTACGAGTACATCAAGAGCCCGTGGTTCGTGCCGGGCTTCGAGCGGGATAGCCAGATCGATCCGGCCACGGGGCAGCGTTATCGCTTCGCTTGTGCCGACGCTCGGGTCCCGTTTGCCGACGAGTCGTTGACGGCGATCAACGTGGCGATGGCCGGCGCCAACCCGATACCCAATGCGGGCACCCTGCGCCGGCGTGTGCGGCTCATCGACGGCGCGATGATCAACCAGCAGACGCTCTTCTTGTTGTTCGAGGAGCGTTTCCCGTCCTTCTTCGATCCCGCGAGCGAAGACGTGGCCTACGGTTACTTATTGCTAACCCGCTCCCCGGAGGTGCCGGACCCGACCGCCAGCGTCGCGGACACGACCCCCGTGCCCGAAGCGACCGCATTCGAGCCTGAGGGCGTTTGCGACGAGGAATTAGTACAAGCCGCGCTGGGCGAGCCAAACGGCCGCCTGTTGCCTGCCAACGCCGCTCGTGTGGCGATGGCGATGGTGACGGGCGTACTGCCGGCCGACAGAGGCGCGCTTATCGATCCGACTCA
This sequence comes from Polyangiaceae bacterium, assembly GCA_013214025.1. Classification (GTDB taxonomy): domain Bacteria; phylum Myxococcota_A; class Polyangia; order Polyangiales; family Polyangiaceae; genus JABSRN01. Next base: position 37,829 of record JABSRN010000108.1, on the reverse strand, counting down.
TGAAGAACAGGTTCACTACTACTGTTGGGAGAGTGGGTACTTCGACGCGGGGCCGGATGGCACCGAGCCGTGTCCGACATCGAGTGCGGTGAGCTACTTCACGCTTCAGGGGCCCCAGGGCGACCAAGCAGCGATGGACGCCTTGGCTTGTCAGGAACAGGACCGCTGTTTGGACGGCGAAGCTTGTTCGGTTGCTCAATGCCGCCCAGACAGCTGCACGGACTGCCCGCCGGTGTACCCGAACAATGACGCCTGCAGTGGCTGTGACGAGGGCGAGTCGTGTCGACAGCCGGAGTGTGGCATCGGCCAGCGTTGTCGCTCGAAACGAGTCTGCGAGAGCACGCTTCAGCAGTGGATCGATCTGGGGCAGCATCAGATCCGCCTGAACCCGAATTGCGAGTGCTCCGGCGCTGTCGAGCTCACCTGTGCTGAGGAGTGTGGAAGTGACCGCGACGATCTCCGAAACGACCGCACGTTCTTCGCCGCTCCAGGCCTCGACATCCTCGTCAAGCCGGGAGTGGACGATGCCATCGCTCCAGGAGTAGAGGTCGTTCATTACTTGTGCCACGAGACCGGCCACGTCGATCTGGCGGATGGCGGCACGGAGCCTTGCCCGGCCAGCAGTCGCGTCACGTTCTTTACGGTGGAGCAGAACGACCGTTGGGCAATGAACCTCGAGTGCCAGCAGGGCGGGGGGATTTGCCGGGCTGGCGAGGCGTGCGCATTGCCAGCTGCCTGCGAAACTGGAACCGAAGGCTGTCGTAATGACCGCGAAACGGGAGACGACGCCACTGACATCGACAATTTGCTCGCCGCCGGTTGCGTGGTGGGGGAGCCCTGTCCCGCCAAGGGCACCTGTGAGGCGCAGGTCGAACAGTGGAAAGCCACAGGCACCTACAGCTTCAACGAAGTCGAAGCCTGGCGCTGCGAGGATCCAACCGCCATCACTTGCGACGTCCGCAACGCAGAGGTGCCAGATCTTCGGGACGGCAAGCTCTTCTACGGAAAGGGCTCCGGCGCGGTCGCGTTCTCGCCCCTGGACGTCGAGATCGAAGCGGCGTTCCGCTACAAGACGCGTTTCCGCAATCGAGCGGGGACTCAGGTTGGTTTTGCGCCCCAGGCGTGTATCCCCCAGAGCAACGCGATCCCCTATTGCTATGATGCTCCGGCTATCGAAATTATCCGGGACCGGGTCGATTGTGCCGCCCACATCTACACGAGCTATTTCCCGTCGGTCGAGGCGGATCCTCTCGCCAAGACGGTGCTGCAAGGCTTCCTGACGCGCACCTTTGCGGTGCGCGAAGAGTATGCACCCGGGGTGCCCACGCCCGTTATTCATGACGGCTTTGAGCGACTCAACGCCGAGTTGCTGGTGATGTTGGGGGACGAGTCCGTCACCCGCGCCTTCGCGTCGCGCTTCGACCTGGCCGATCAGTTCCTGGCGAGTTTCGCTGGCTCGGAGCTAGAGCCGGGGGGCATCGATCTGTCCGGCGGTGCCGGTTACGAGATGTACAACCTGTACCAGGGCATTCAGTACTACCAGCTCGCGCTCGATCGTTTCTTCGGGCAAGCGGCGCTGCTTCGGGCGGCCCTAACAGACGAAGGCCCGTCGATCGCCGACGGCTTCATCACGCCAGAAACCGCGACTACGTACATTGCTCGTTTGGCGGCCGCTTCCAGCAAGAAGAGCCGGGCCTGGGAGCAAGTCGCGAAACGCTACCTGACGTTTAACGAGCCCGATACGGCGCGTCTGATCATTGAGCGTGCGTACGTGAACGCGTACCTGGAGTCGATCACCCTCAACCAGGTGCTCGAACGCATCGGTGCTACGTCGGCTGCCACTGTGCAGGCTCAGATCACTCAGCTCAAGGACGAAACCGCCTTGGTGTATTCGGCCGCTCTGCGAGGCATGCGCAGCGACTACGTGGGCATCAACGACGCCCCGAACTTCCTCGGTATCGATGCCAACACGGTGCCGTTTCCGCCGCTGGATCCCCTGGACATCAACGCCTTCGAGAAGGGCATGGTCACAGCTTCCTCGAAGCTAGCCATCGCCACGGAAAGCGAGAATGCCGCGTTAGACCAGAATCGGCAGTTCGAGACAGACAGTGCGCTGTTTCAAAGCGAGCTCTCCAAGATCAAGATCTCCTACGATAACGATCTCGGCGCCATCTGCGGAACCTTCCGCGGCGATGATGGCGCCGTCTATCCGGCAATCCCGCGCTACGCCGGTCTGAGTGCGGCGACGGCTGCGGTGGGCAACCCCTGCGGGCTGGTGGGCAACGGCGCCTTGTTCGACGGAACACTGGCGCTCTCCCAGACGCAAATCGATGCCGATCTGGTGCGCCAAAACATGTCCACCCTTCAGGGGGACATCACCAGCTTGAACCTGCGGCTTCAGGCCCAGTGTGAGCGCATCAAGGACGTGGCCGAGTGGCGCGTGAACAAGGCGGACGAGATCATCGCGCTTAACTCCGGCATCAAGGCGGCTGAACTCACTATCGACGCCCTCGACCGCACGTCGAACTTGGTGGGCGCCTTGGTGGGCGGACTTGACTGCATGACGATTGTTGGTTTCGCCTTCGGCACCAACTGCCCTCAGAAGACCATCGCCGCCAGCTTCAAGACCGCCATCTTGGTGGTGGCGAACGCCGCCGCCTTTGCCAGTCACGCGGTCATCGCGGGGCTCGAGGTCGGGGTGGAAGTCACCGAGCGGGACATCATGGAGCAGGAGTTATTGGGGGAGTGCGATGCCCTGGCCATCGACACCAAATTCGATATCTTGGATCTGTTCCGCCGGGTCCCAGAACTCGAGCTGGAAGCGGCTAAGGCCCTGCGGGATGTGCAGCGCGCGGTGGGCGAGCTGGAGGCCCTGGCACTGGACGCCCAGTCGCTCATGGACAACCGCGAAGAGACGGAAAGCCTGCGCATCAACGTCGAGGTCGCTCGCAACGATCCGAATGTGCGCATCTATCGCAACGAGGCCGTGATCACTGCGGATAAACACTTCGAGAACGCGCTCCGCGAAGCCTACCTCGTTACCCGCATCTACGAATACTTCACCAGCCAAAGTTACGCGGCCCGGGACGATCTACGGCTCATTCGCCTCGCTTCGCACGGCGGGAACAGCCTCCAGGACTATCTCATCGATCTGGAGGACACCTTCTCCAACTTTGAGAACGAGTTCGGTAATCCGGATACTCGCCTAGCGGTGGTCTCCCTGCGGGATGATATCGTGCCCCAGCTCGCAGGCAACGTAGCCATGAGCGAGGACGAACGGCAGACGGCGTTCCGCGCGATGCTCGAAGACCGCAGTAAGCTCGATCCGCGGGGTTATCTCACGATTCCCTTTGCGACCCGGCTCGACGGCACATCTCCACTCACCGCGAACCACAAGGTTCGATACATCGAGGCGGAATTCCAGGGGCAAGATCTTGGCGACGATCTTGGTCGTATCTATCTGCGCCAACACGGTACCGGCGTCATCCGGAACGTGGAGGGTGAGCTCAACTACACAAGTTTCCCTGAGCGCACTGCCGTCATCAACACGATGTTCAACGGTCGCCGGGGTAACGGCAGCGTTGACTTCGATACGAGCATCTATCGAAACGAACGACTGCGAGACAGACCCTTCGTCAATACCGGTTGGGACTTGGTGTTCAACCGAGTCGACGAAGAGGTCAACTCCGATATCGAGCTGGACGAGTTGAAGGACGTTGTCCTGTACATCTACTACACGGACTTTACATCCTACTGAGCCGCGAGGAACTGATATGAAACTCTGGAACGCGACTCTTATTTTCGGACTGTTCTTCGGGGCGGCCTATGGTTGTTCAGAAGATGCCTCCATCCCAGTGGTGAACTGTGAGGGCGGAACGGGCTGTGACTGCTCTGTGCTCGCTGATGCCGCGGTTGGATGCGCGGATGGTTTGGTGTGTGATCCCGTTAGCGAACGTTGCCGGGAAGCCCTAGGTTGTGAGCTGCAGGGCTGTGTGGCGCGGCAGGATTGTGAGCGCCCTGACGAACAATCGGACTACGAATGTTTGGACTCCTGTGAGCCGGGTTTTCAGTGGGATGTCGATCGCGAGGCCTGCAGTCAGGAGCCGTCGAACTGCGAAAGTGTCGAGGCGGGAATAGTCTCTGTCGATTCCGCGACGGCGCTTGAGGCTGCGGCACCGTCCGAAGCGATGGCACCGGCGAGTGGTGTGATCGGCATTGGCGTCGAGTGTGCAGGCCTGGCCCGTGTGTGTATAGCTGATGAGATCGGAGCACGTTGTGGCGCTTGTCTGGACGGTACCGTGCCCGAGGGCTCCGCTTGTCGGGAGTTGAAGACCTGTCTTGGAGGTTTCGAGGAAGGTTGTGCGGCCCAGGGTCGTGAGTGTGTTCAACCCGATCCTGGGCTCGATGCCTATTGCGAGGAATGCCCACTCGGGACCGTGGAGGAGCCCGGCGGAAGCTGTCTCGCGCAGACCTGTGAGGCCGGTGGTGTGGCGAGCCTTCTCGGTGTTTGTGACGCAGACATTCGCCTTTGCAACGAACTAGCCGTGGGGGCCGACTGTGGTGCTTGTTGGGCGGGTTACTTGGAGACAGCGGAAGGGGAGTGCCGCTCTGTGCGGACCTGCGACGAGGCGGGCTGTGGCCCCATGAATCGTACTTGCTCCCAAACGGACTCGGATACGGATGCCGTGTGCGGAGACTGTCGAGCGGGCTACTTGTTGGATGGATTCCTGTGCGAGGCGGACTCGTCGGCGACCTGTGGCACTTTGGCGGCGGCCTGCACGGCCGAGAACCGTGGTTGTACCGACGGCGCCTGCGAGGGCTGTTTGACTGGTTACGTGTTCAACCTGAACTCTCAGGAATGCGATGCGGAGTTGCAGTGCAGCGATTGCGCGGCGATAGGCAGAGAATGTAGCTCGCTGGATGGACGCACGGTTTGCGGTGATTGCGCGGACCTGTTTGTTGTCGATCGGGTGACGGCCCAGTGTGTGCCAGTTGTTCAGTGTCAAGATGACGCCAGCTGCCCGAACGGTGCCGGTTGCCTGACGTGCGATACCGAAGAAGTCTGCGTCCCCCCATTGGGTCACGAAGACGCGTTCTGTCGGCCGGACTGTGCAGCGCTACTGGGCTCCTCGGCGGAGCGGGTGTGGAACGGTTTTGAGTGTGTGAAATGCCCGACCTGTGACGGTCCCGGCGAAGACGGGCATTACCCGCTGGCCAACGTGGCAGGGGAGTGCATTTGCCGCACAGAGCCGGGCTACTACTACACCCGGGCCGCCGACGTTGGCGCTTACGAGTGTGATGCAGACAGCGATGGTTGGGTGCGAGACGGGGCTCGGTCGGCTGTGGAGAGCACGGACGTAGCGATTCGGGACAACGCGCGCTGCACTCTGCGCATCGTGGACGACGTGGTGTTGGAGAACGAGGCCGGCGAGCAAAAGACAGTGATGCTGGACGAGGGCCTGAGGCTCTACGAGACGGACCGAAACGATGATGCGGATCTGTTGGCCATGTACCGCGGCCTCGGGGGCTACGACGTAGGTTTCGGGAGCGACTCCGGGGATCCCAGTGCTCCGCTACCGGGCCCGCAGCACATGAACCGGTTCACCAAGTACTGTCACATGCCCAGCGTTGACTACAACGACAACGGCGCCGCGGACGTGGACGAGTGGGAATATCACGATCTGCTACCGAACCCGGTACCCCAGCAGTTCGAGTTCAATCGCTTCAGTTACTTCGCGGAGATCCACACTGCGGTGTTCGAACAGACGTCCCAGACCGCGACTACCGAACGAGGCCGCTACGTGATCAGCGAGCGACCTCGCCCGGACGGGTCATTCCCGCTCACCTTCGGCGCGGGCGACGACCCTCACTGGCGTCAGTGCCTGCTCGATGTGGACGTTCGGGCGGCTGAAGTTCCGAAACCCATCGGAATGGATTTTGCGACGACCGGCAGCGACTCCGTGTGGGGCGGCATGCTGCATCACTCCTTGTTCAAGTGCCTCAAGGTGGTGGCCGATCCCCAGGGTGCGAACCCCCAGGAGGCGACCACCAGCACCACCGAACGCTACCAGTTCAACGACTGCCGTCCGACGGACTTGACCGGTGGGGATGCGCAGTTCACCTGTTCGCCGGCGACCAGCGTGAACACCGGGGATGTGCGTTGGGCCGGTGTGCGTTTTGAGCCCTATGCGTTGAAGCAGAAGGACTACGACTTTGGCTGCGTCGACGAATGTGACGAGGACTTGGCCGGACAGCTCGCGGGGGCACGAGAGTGTCCACGAGGCAGTACGGGACTTGTTGCATGCCACGCGGACACGGACGCCTTCGGTCAGAACATCTGCGACGAGGTCTGCGGCGATGGCGTAGATAACGACGGGGACAACGAAATCGACGAAATGGCGCCTCCCGAAGGCACCCTATGTGACACTGGCGGCGGCGGAGCCTGCGGGCTGGGCACTATCGAATGTGTGCTGGGTAACGCGGTTTGTGTCGGCAGCAACCTGCCCGCGGGTCTCGACATGTGCGGCGGCGGTGACGAAGATTGCGATGGCGTCTACGACGAGGACGATCTGAACCCCCAAGCCGGCGCGCCCCACCCAGGCATTCCCCGAACCGGCGATGTCTGTCCTGACAGCGGCTTTCCCGGCATCTGCCAGCCGGGTACCTACAGCTGTGATCCTATTGCCAATGACGATAAGGATCGCGAACTCAACTGCATCGCCAACATCCAGCCGGGCACAGTCGCTGAGACCTGCGACGGTGAGGACGACGACTGCGACGGCACGCCGGATAACGGAATTCCGCCGAACGGCCCCTGTAACGTCGTCGATGGTAATGGTGTACCCCTCAAAGGGGAGTGTGCATTTGGCTTATTGGAGTGCGAGGGTGGCGGTTACCAGTGCGTCCAACAGAAATTCTCGACAGCTGAGGCCTGCGATACCCTGGACAACGATTGTGACGGCTTGCCGGACGACGATAAGGTTTGCGAGCGCACTATCCCTTGGACGGACCAGCTGGTCACTCCGCTATTGATCGGCGACGACCAGAACTGGAACGACGATGTTGTTCAGACAACCGTTACGGTCAAATCCGAGACGCGAAACAACGGAACGCAGCTGGCGATTATCTATTGCGTGCACATGGTCAATGCGAATAGCGAATACGACAACGAAGCCGGGGAAGCTTGCGAAGAGGTGGTTCACAATCTGCAGCACACCATCGCTGCCGTCGCCACCACCCAAGCCATCGTCGAATACTTCGATGATACGCCCAGCACCACCCCCGACATTGTGGTGCTGAACGGTGCCCGCGTCCAGGCGTCGGAAAATACGACGTTGACGGATTTCGTGACGGATCTAACGTGTATTTCCGAAACGGGCACCGGCGACGACTTGGCCCCCCCCGAAGGCTGTGGCGCCGGCGACGTCTGCTCACACTGCTACATGAGCGGCTCGGTGACGTATACGATTCAGCCGACGGCGCCCTGAGCGGCACACCCGAGACGACGGCGCCGAGCGGGTGTAGTGGTTCAGCACAATTGGATCGGCAAAAAGAGTCCCTGTTTGAAATGCCATAAACTAGTAAAAAAAGGACTTGGGCGACGCGAACGCGCGATCGCCAGTCCGGCTTGACGCTGATGACTGTCGAAGACGCTCCAGTCACCCGCCGCGCTGGCACCCAGGCGCAAGTTCGCCTTGCAGAGCGAGTTAGGGCTGGTGACGACGCTTTCGAGGCTGCGTACCGTTGCGCCGGTCGCGGGCGTCTTGGCACGGATAGTTGGGTCGGACTTCGACGGCAGGCATTCGGGTTACGACGCCGTCACGCTTGTCGGCGGGTGTAGCGCCATCGATGGCGGAGTGCGGACGATCCTGGTTGTTTCAGAGCGCGAAGGCGCGCAAGCAGTCGGCCTTAGCCACCCAGCCTCGTACGGCCGATTCCGTCAGATCAAGCTGCTCGCTAACCTTCGCGATGCTCTCGTCACCTGATTGGCACAAGGTGGCCACGTCTGCTCGGAACTCAGGCGTGAACGTTCGCTTGGGCCGTCGTTGTTTTCTCTTCTTGTTTTTTGATGCCATTGGACACTCCTCGCGCACTATCGCGCGTTGTTGGGTGTCCACAAAGTGGGGGGAATCTCAGGGGGAATCTCATGTCCACAAGACGGTAGGACGCCGGGAATGTGGTCGTACAAGAGGGACATGACCGAAGCCGCCGAGAAGCTGTTGAGTGAGCTAATGAAGCTGCCGCGGGAAGAGCGGGAGATCCTCGCCCTGAAGGCGTTGGAGCCGGCGGGCGATGAGGTGGAGGCGGGCTACGAAGAGGCTTGGCAAGACGAGATCGCCCGACGGCGTGAGTCTGTAAAGAACGGCGAGGCGAAGCTGTACACGTGGGAAGAAGTGGAAGCGGCGATGCTGGCTCCCGCCCCAAACGAGTAGAGTTGTGCCGGCTCGATTGCGCTTTGTCGAGGATGTGCGAGAAGAGGCGGTGCACCGAGTATCGTCGGTGCCAGCGTGAAGCAGGTGTGGATCTTGCAAACTGCTTTAGAGAAGCGTTGAAGACGGCGCAGGTACGAGTGCAGGCGGGGCCTGAGCGCTACGCGTTATACTCGCCGACTGAGCCGAAGCTAGAGGGCGTGAGGAAGATGCTGCTGCAGAAGTCTCCTCACAAACTGGTGTGCGAGATTTTGGAGCGCGAGAGCGTTGTATACGCGGTAATGCCCGAGCGTCGGCATCCCGACTACTGGAAGCCGCGTCGAGAGCGAGAGATCGACTCATAGAGCGCCAACTCGAAGAAATGCTTGTGGCCGCGAACGACGACGATTTGGACGCTCAAGAGCGCGAAGCTCTGCACGCCGCGATGGACGAAGCCGAGCAGCAGCTCGATGCCGGCCAGAGCCTGAGCGAAGACGAACTGTGGAACCGTTTGAAGGCCATCCGAGAAACTCAAGATAGCGCCGCGAGCGGCTCGTGTTGATGAACGCGAGCGACGCGTTTCACAACCCGACGAAACGCATCCACGAGATGTGGTAGACAGATTTCATTTGCTTTCGCATCGTCGGTTGGGGTTGGTACTAGTTGTCGACGGTGATGGACGACAACTAGCGCGACATCATCTCGTGGCTGTTGTTGCCAACGGTGGGGGCTGGCGAGGTGACGCAGACGTTCGAGCAGGCCCTCGCTTTGACCGGAGTCGAGTTGGTGAAGGCGTTTACACAGAACTCGGGATAGTCCCGAATGCGTCGCCCCAATTGCTGGAACATGTCTTTCCCCCTGTGATGTGTTGATCGGCGGCGCGCTCGGGATCTTTTCCGACGAACCGCAGGTGATCGGGGAAAGTAACCCGGCTCTTGTCCCGCTGTCTGTCCGGAGCCGCCAGCTAACAAAAGTCAGGTAGCGAATAGCAGCGCCGCCCCCCTCCATACGCCGCCGCTATTCGCCCCCCATTGAGATTTTGGGAACTGCCAACGACCAGTGTTCCCCGATTGTACAAGGCAGCCCCCACCAGGAGGAGTAAGCTGACCGGGAGGATTTGTCGATACTGGACATATAGGTGTCCGTATTTGCACGGACTAAGGATTTGTCGATATTGAGATGTGAGTGTCCGTATTTCCACGGACTTCACCTGCGACTGTAGCCAGTATCCCGTCAGCTGAATTCGGACAGAAACAGAGGGTGAGCTGAGAGACACATCGGAGGGTTAAGCTCCCTCTTCAGGAGTAGTTCGGTCGAAACAATCGGGGCCTTGCTGCCGACACAGACATCTCGGCGAAAATGTCCGCTCGACCGGAACCGGCATCGATCCGGTCGCCTCTGGGAGCTCCGATTGTCTCCAGTCTTGTCCCCGCCGAGGAGTCGCACCGGCTGTCGTTCCGGATCGAGAACGTAGAAAACGCGGTTGGCTTTCCCGCCGGACTGGACTGGTAGTTCTTGCAGAGTGAGCTTCGAGTCCTTGAGCGCGGGAAGCCGACAGGTACTCCGTGGGCTTCGAGTGAATCCACGGATACCTAGACATCTTCGGCAATCGAGTCGTCAAGCTTGTCATGCCAAACCTCAGATTCCTCCGCACAGAGGATATCAAGCATCACGTCAGTATGAGACTAACGGTATATGCTGGAAAGAGCATGTTGGAGCGCTCGCACGGTTGGAGTTAGGGGCTCGTGAGCTACATTCGAAGGGCTTCCGACATTGTGTCCAAACTCCGACCAGTAGTCGGCCTCGAACAGCTTGCGACAGCATCAGAGCCTCGCTCAATCCCTGCCCGTTCGCGCTTAGGCCCCGCCCGTTCGCGCTCAGACCCCGCCCGTTCAGCGTCTACGTCGATCAAACCGTTCACGAACGGCGATCCGTCCTGGCCTGCGCCGTCGTAGAGTTGCTCGTACTCCACGGACCGGCTGTGCCGTACCCGGTGCAGCGGGACGTGCTCCAGGTCCACCAGTCGTCCCAGGTTGAGCTTCAGTTGCGTGTCGCCCCAGCAGCGCGCCCCGTAGCTGACGCGGTGTAAGCCGAAGCTCGGCTCGGGACAGGGGCTGGGGGTCAACCAGCGCGTGTAGCATCCTGGATTGACTCGGGGTCTTTGCTACAGTCTCGACATTCCCTGGACGAAGGAGACCTAGTGACCAAAGAAAAAACTCACACATGCGAAGACTGCGGTCGACCGACAGAACTCCTCGGATGGATGTTTGAAGTTCCCGAGGGAGAACAGTGGTCCCTCGATGCCATGGTCAAGGTCAAGCGCCCTTGGTGTAGCTATCATTTCATCAAGCATATGTTTAACTTGTGGCCGTTCACGTGCACTGGGCAGTGTCAGGAAGCGCAGCGAGACAGGCTAGGGATTGAGCTGTCAACGGCAGACTCCTGGGTGTGGCTCAACCTTGGCGTGGTGCTCGAACCAGCGGTTGAAGAGCCCGAGGACTCAACCGCGTCAATACCTCTCAAGGCGCGCGCTCCGTCCTGTCCGTGGTGCCAGTCCCCGATGGATCTCGTGGAGCTACCGGACGACAGCAGCGACGAAGTGGACCTCTGAATCAAGTCGGTGGCTGTTGGAACTAGCCAAAGCTCTGCTAGGGTCTGCCGCATGCCGTCGACACCCTGAACCCGCACACCGGGGGGGGGCTTCGGCTGTCATTCGTCAACGCTCCCGCTTCGCTCCACCGACAAGTCGAGTGTTCACGCCTCTCGACGTAACTCGGCGATGTCTTCAGAAGCGTCGAACCAAGTCGAGGTCAAGTGTTTCTCAAGTGTTTCTCAAGTCACCGGTCAATTAACGCCCGGGTCATTTTTTCGAGTTCGACGTTAAATGCATTCCGGGTAGATTCAAGTAGCGCCCGGCAACGGTGAATGGTCACCGCTCAGTTCACCGCTCAGTTCACCGCCGTAGTCGCAATCCTCTGCACCGGGCGCCGAGCGCTCGCGCGAACCACCGCGAGGGTAGGCTGGGGATCTGTGTTGCCGCCGATCATCTCGCCGAAGGACACGGCGATGTTTCCTTGGTCTCGGTAGTAGATGTCGGCATAGAACCCGGCGGTGGCGGTGGTGACCTCAGTAACGATTAGGTACTCTTTGCCCGCTTTGAGTGGCACATGGATGAGGCCGCTGGAGTAGAACCCGCCCTCGCCAGTAACCGGTTGCGCGACCCCAACAGTGACGAGCTCGGTGTGTTCGTAGTAGTAGGCTGATTCTCCAGCGGTCACCTCGTAGGCACGAAACACCATTAGGGTGACCGGAGCGATCGTTGAGAAACGCATGCCGAGTTCTGTAATTACCCGGTCAACGTCCGCGCGATACAGTCCCTCGTAGTGGGGGTAGCTCGAAATTCCTTCGGTTGCCGGGTTACTCAAGATGACGTCGATGGCGTCGGTTTTACATACGCCGTCATGACAGACTTTGCTCTCGGTCGCACAATCGTTCAAGTCGCCAAGCAACTCGGTGCCTGACGCAGAACAAGTGGCTCGTTGGGTGCCGTTGCAGCCCACGCCGTTCTGACAGGTGTACTCCACACAATGGTCGAGCTTGCAGTAGAATCCGAAGGAGTCGCAGTCCTCGATTACGGTATTCGTGCTCGCGCCGTAGACGTCGCATTGTAGAAGTTTCGCCGCGTTGTCAGAGCAGACGGGTGCACCGGGAGTGCAGATCATTGTCCCGCAGGTCGGGGGGCCAGCCGTAGAATTGAATTGGTCCTGCAGGCAACTATCGGTGCCCGCGCACTCTTCAATAACGTCACTGCCTAGGCCATCGGCTTTACAGCGGCGTGTCGCATTGGAGTTGCAGAAAACGTCTCCGGGGGAGCATACCCATGGCTGGCAGCTGGGAACGCTGCGGCTAACTGCACATGTGGTTTGCTGCGCGCATAGGGAATCGACCTGCAGATCCCTGCCATCGTCGGAGCAGATCAAGATGGAGTCGGAGCCAGCACCGGCATAGGCGCAGCTTGTCTGTCCAGGCCTGCATATCTGCGGCACGCAGGAACCGTCTGAGCACATGTGCGGGCTCGGGCAATCGAGGTCGACGACACACTCGGCGCAGTAGGTGCCTGAATGGCAGAGTAGCCCGTCGCCTACGCACTCGAGATCGGAGTCGCAACCGGCGTGGCACTCGTTGTTGGAACAGACTTGCTCGGGCTCACAGTCCGAGTCCCCAATGCAGAGCTCGCATCGACCGTTGGCTACGTCGCAGACCTTTCCAGAGGGGCAGTCTAAGCTATTAAGGCACACGTCGACGGGGACGCACTGTCCGCCGATACAGTCCGCACCGGCGCCACAAGATTCACGCGCGCACTCGGTGCAATAGCCTTGGTTGCAAACGGCCTTGTCGGTTACGCCGGAGCAATCTGCACTGCTTGCACAGGGGGAGACTGATTCGCAGTGGCCGGCGATACAACCTTCGTCGCCTCCGCAGTCGGTGTCGAAGAAGCAGCTGACGCAGGTGTCAGTGCCGAGGTTGCAGGTCGGCACGTCTGCGGGACAGTCGGCGGTGCTGTCGCAGGGAATTGGGGGCGGTCTGTTGCTGCCAGATCCCCCCGCGTCCGCTCCACCATTGGAGCCGTCGGAGCCGCCCGTCGACCCCGCAGAGCCTGAATCGGCGGCTCTCTCGGGGATTAGAGAATCTTTATCAACCCCGCCGCAGGAAACGACGCTTGCCGTTAGGAGAGACACCGAAGCCATAAGAATCCACTCGCGCATGGGGCAAACTTTAACAGATGTCGGTCCGTCGTCAGCACGGCTCCGCACGCTTCGTGTTGGTGACGTGATGACAGAGCGTCTAGCGGCTGGTTGCTGGTCGTCGGCCTCCGTCGCAGGGTTGAAGTTCTCAAGTACCCTGCGGCGTGCTCGCTGGTCGCTGTGATCTCGGGGATCTAGTGATTCCCGACTGTTACGTGGAGTTCGCTTGGTGTGCGCCGGCTTGATTGGGTGACGGCACTGATGACTCGCGCGCGTTCTAGAACAGTTCCATTTTCCCAGCGTCCAGTTGTTCTGGTGGGTCAGCGGGATCCTCTTCGCTCAACTGCGGCTCAAAGCTGTAGAGTTCCGCGGACTTGTTCAGCTGTTGAGCCAGGGGGATCTCAATGGTGAACTCGGTGCCGAATCCCAGCTTGGTCTTGAGCCGGAGCCCGCCCCCAAGTCCGTCTACGCTTCATTGACGCCCCAGTCTGGAGCCTGTTAGCTCTGTCCCATGTCCCAGTCTGTTTCCGGAGGGGTGTTCGTCGCAGTCGCTCTGGCCGCGTCCGCCTTGTCCTGTTCCAAGTCGGAGAAGGCGACAGTGCCCCCGGCCAGCAGCGTCGCGACCGTCGTGGCGTCGGAGTCAGCAGCGCCGTCCGACGAGCCGCCGAAACCGAAACCGAAACCGAAACTACTCAAGTGTGAGGACTTCTTCACTGTCGAAGAGACGAAGAAGCTGGGAATGTTCAGTCCACGCTACGATCCGGACAAACAACAGAGCTCGAAGATGACGGGTGCGTTGTGCATGACGCGTCCAAGTTCTTTCGTAGCCTACGGCGGTGACAGGTACCGCTCTCTGGTCGGCGGCAGCCTGGATGTGGCCATCAAGAAGGGGTCTGTCAAGAAGATCGACGGACCCATCATTGGCGGAAAAACCCAGTGGACCCTCACCAAAACCATTCACACCGTGGCGTTTCAGTCCAAGAACGAAAAATTTGCTGCCACAGTGGCTGGAGGAACCAAGGCCGACGTGGAGAAGCTGGCAAAGGCTTTGGCGGCCAAGATGGAGACGATGTAGCGGTTCGAACGGAGGCTTTCTGAAAGCTTCAGCCAGGCCCGTCGCGCCAGCCAGATCGAGCCATGAACTATCGGTGAAGCAGCGGGCGGTTCCGATGCTGGATGTACGAGCGGTACTGGGCGCGGTGGCTCGAGAGCGGACCGTCTTGGGGATCGTTTATGCAAGCGATGCGGATTCGAGGGGGCGAGTGCTTTGCGAGATCCCGAGTTCAGGGCCGCCGATTTGTGATGTAGCGGGACGGATCGTTGGCCATTCGCAGTCGGAATCCCGTTTGGCAGCGGAGTTTGTCTCCCATTGGCAGTCCTACGGCGCGGGAGAGCCTGACGGCCCACGGGTTTTCTTATATAGAACCGTAGGCTGAGCGCTCGTGGCTGTCGGCGGGCTCTCTGCCGGAGCTATACTATGGCCCCGTGTCCGTGAGCCCCGTTGTCATTCTGACCGTTCAGGTCGCAGCGTTGGCTACCGTGTTGGTGACGCCTTTGGCAACCGCCGTGGCCTACCTGTTGGCTCGGCATCAGTTCCCCGGCAAGAGTGTCGTCTCCACGCTGGTCGCGCTGCCTTTGGTATTGCCGCCCACAGCCGTCGGTTATGTCCTGTTGCACGCGTTCTCCGACGACGCCCTCTTCGGAGCCGCCCTAGGTCTTGAAATTCTGTTCACCGCAAAGGCCGCTGTCCTAGCGGCGATGGCCATGGCCTTCCCGTTGATCGTACGCACGGCTCGGCTCTCTTTTGAGGCGGTGGATCCGGGCTTGGTGCAGGTGGCCGAGACCTTGGGGGATTCGCCGAGGCAGGCGTTCTGGCGCGTGACATTTCCGCTGGCGAAGCGCGGGCTGGTGGCCGCAATGATTCTGGGCTTCATGCGTGGAGTCGGGGAGTTCGGCGCCACCGTCATGATCGCCGGAAATATTCCAGGCAAGACGCGAACTCTGGCATCAGCGATCTACAGCGCGCAACAGGTCGGAGACGACGCCACTGCGTGGGTGTTGCTCGGACTTGCCGTGGGCGTCGGTTTCGTGGCGATATCTACTTCCGAATGGCTCATCGGGGGGCGCCCGGTATGAGTCAGCTCTCCCTTTCCGTTCAACGCGAGGTCCCGGGATTTTCCCTGGACGTGAGTTTCGTTTGCTGTGCGAGCATCACGGCTCTCCGCGGACCCGTGGGCTCGGGCAAGTCGACTACCCTGAAAATTTTGGCGGGCATACTCGGTGGCACCGGCAGTATTCGCTTCGGCGATACGACTTGGTTGGACAGCGATCAAGACATCCACGTCCCGCCCCAAGAACGGGCCGTGGGGTACTTGCCTCAGGAGCTGAGTTTGTTTCCACACCTCAGTGTCATGGGCAATCTAAACTTCGCCGGCGTTCGCCGTAGCCAACGGGAGGACAGCCCTGAGCTCACCGACATCGTCCAGCACTTGGAGCTCGGCGCCTTTCTTGACCGTCTGCCGAGCGAACTGTCTGGCGGCCAACGCCAACGCACGGCTTTGGGTCGGGCTCTGGCTTCGGGGCCGTCGTTGCTCTTGTTGGACGAGCCCTTTGCCGCACTGGATGAGGCGCTGGGGGTTCGCGTCGCGTCCTATCTAGCCAGGGTCAGTGATCGCCACCGGATCCCCATATTGTTGGTCAGTCACCAGCCCGGGGATGAGCAGAATTACTATCAACAGATTGTCACGCTGGATAACGGACGGCTGATGCCCGATGCGATTCCGGATCCCGCTGACCGACAGCCGGTGGGTGACGACCAAAATCCTGTCAATGAGCTCTCCTGCGCCGCTCCGACGGAAGATGGTTGTATTCAGCTCGGCGACACCACGATTTACGTGACGTCCCGTTGTGACGCGGACGCCATGAGTTTTGACCTGAGAATCGCAGCGTCCGATATCCTACTCGTGCTCGGCGGTCTGCCGCGAATCATGGCAGAAAACGTAGTGCCGGCTACGGTGACGTCGATTTCATCGACCGAGTCGGGAGCCCATGCCTGGGTGAAGCTAGCGGATGGCACCACTTGGGTGGTCACCTTGGGGGCTCGGGCGCACGTCCCTGAATCAGGCGAGCCTTGTCACTTGGTGTTTAAGGCAGCAGCAGCAGTGCTGTACGGCAGCTGATCCGGGAGATCGCCACCGGCTAGGCTTCGACGTACTCGTCGAGCAAGGACTCGATCTTCTCGAGCACACTCGTCATGATTTTCGCATCTGGCAACAGCGTCAGCCTGAAGTGGTCCGTGTATGGAACGTTGAAGCTGGAGCCGGGCGAAATCAGGACGTGGCGGCGCTCCAGTAGATCGAGACCGAAGCTTTGGTCGTCAAAGTTCGGGATTTTCTGAGTATCGCAGCGTACAAAGGCGTACAGGGCGCCGGCCGGTGCCACCACGCTGAGGTACTGGCTCTTTTCGATGCCGTCGAGCAACGCGCGGCGAGACTCGAATAGTCGGCCGCCCGGGTCGGTCAATGCGTGGATGCTCTGGTAACCACCCAGGGCGGTCTGCACGGCCCACTGTCCAGGCACGTTGGCACACAGCCGCAAACTGGCGAGTAGTTCGATGGCGTCCAGGTATCCGGTCGCATGGGCCTTTTCGCCACTGAAGCTGGCCCAGCCGACTCGCAGACCACAGGCGCGGTAGACCTTGCTGAGTCCGGAAAAAGTCGCGCACAAAGTGTGATGGGCGAGGGTGGCGATGGGGATATATTTCGCGTCCTCAAATAACATCTCGTCGTAAATCTCGTCGGCGAATATCACGAGGTGATGTTCCTCCGCGAGTTCCACCATCTGTCGCAGCAGCTCTTCGCTGTAGACGGCACCGGTCGGATTGTTCGGGTTGATGATGACAATGGCGCGGGTGCGATCTGTAATCAGTTTCCGCATCGCCTCGATGTCCGGCTGAAAATCGCGCTCGGGCGGGCAGGGGTAGTGCACAGGTTTGGCACCGTGTATCGACACGGACGCTGTCCACAGCGGATAGTCCGGGCAGGGGACCAACACTTCGTCCGCGGGGTTCAGTAGTGCCCGCATGCACATCATGATCAGTTCGCTGACGCCGTTGCCGATGAACACATCGTCCGCGGTCACGTCCATGACTCCGCGATTCTGCTGCTGCAGCACGACGGCTTCCCGCGCAGGGAAGATGCCCTTTTGATGACAGTAGGCTTCCGCCGCCCCGAGATTTTCCACCATGGCGCGGCGCATCGTCTCGGGCATGCGGAAGCCGAAAGCGCCGGGGTTACCGATATTGAGCTTGATGATCTCGTAACCGTCTCGCTCGAGCTGCTCGGCTCTGCGCGCGAGGGCACCGCGGATCTCGTAGCGAACGTTATCCAAGTGGCGACTAGCGGGCAGGTCAGGAATACTCATGGCGCGCGCGGATACTAGTGCTCTGCTGGCGACTGCGCCACTTCACAACCGATTCGCCGGGCGGTGGCTGCTCGCGGATTCGCCTCCGCTGTGGTGTGGCATCTTTGATGGTCGACGCTCAGGCCGCCCAAGTGACAGGCACGTCAGCCTCCGTCTTGGTGACGGGCTGAAACCCGGTGGTGAAACCAAAAGTCCCAAGTCGCTAGAACAAATACGGTGAAATAGCGGAATATCTTGAGATAACCGTATCCTAAATGGATACGGTTTCTTTGCATTGGGCTGGGTCCGAGGGCCGGAAGCTGACACCGTAGGCGTGTCGTGCCCACGAAAACTCTTGTCGATGTGTTCGAGTATCTCGACTACCGGGCTTTCCTGAGGGACTCCTATTTGGAGCGTAAGGAAAGCCACGGCCTGTCCGATCGAGGTTTCTCCAAGCGCGAGGGACTCAAATCGCCGAATTATCTGAAGCGGGTTATTGATGGCGAACGCAATCTCACCGACGAGATGGCACTGCGTTTTGCGGAGGCGCTGGCGCTGGACAAGGTCTCGACGTCTTACTTTTCCGATCTTGTTCGTTTCAACCAAGCGCGTACTGCGAGCGCTCGCAATACCCACTACGGCAAGCTCACAGGCTTTCGGCGATACCGGAAGGCGCGCCCACTGGAGCTCGCTCACGCGGCCTATCACGCCACTTGGTATCTGCCGGCGATTCGTGAGATGGCCTGTCGCCCCGACTTTAGGGATGACCCCGAGTGGATCGCTAAGGAGCTCTCCCCAACCATCTCGAAAAGTGCCGCCAAAGACGCCATGCAAACTTTGTACGAGCTGGGATTGCTGGTGAAAGACAAACGAGGACGTGTGTCTCTAGGCGATGCCGTGCTGTCAACCGGGCCCGAGACAAGCGGCTTTCACATCGCCAACTACCATCGCACCATGATGGAGCGCGCGATGGAATCCATCGAGCTATTCGGGGCCAGCGACCGCGATACTTCGAGCCTCACGTTGTGCCTCGGTGAAGACGGCGCGCGAAAGGTGAAGGAGCGCATCGTGCGCTTTCGTCGCGAGCTGCTGGAATTGGCGACCCTTGAGGACGAACCATCCCAAGTCGTACAGATTAACTTCCAACTCTTTCCTTTATGCAAAGCCCGAGGGGGCGCGGACCAATGAGTCTTGATACTTGGCTGGCTTTCGGTAGCCGACGCGTGCTGCCGGCGGCCCTGCTCACGGTGGCAGTCTTTGCTGGTTGTGGACCACGGTAACCGGCAACCCGAGGGCGGATACCGGGGAGTGCGTAGTCCTACGTTTGACGGCGTCGTCTAGTGACCCCAGCGTTGTTTCTCTCGACGGGCAGGGAACGGACTCGCACATCACGGCGGTGTGGCTAGCCGTGGCATCGGTGGAGCTACATAGCTGTGATGATGCCGGTGCTCCTGTCATACTGCCCGTCGATGCGGGCACGACCCTTCTCGCTAGCGGGGGGGATATTTGCTTTCCCCCTGGGACCTATTGAGGCATCAACACGATCCTGACGGGCGCCAGTAGCCGCCTACTGGACGGTGCTCCCACGACTTTGGAGACCCTCGCTGTCGTGATGCAAGGCCAGCGGCTGGACGGCGTCGCTCTCACATTCGCTAGCGCTAGTATCATCGAGTTGCCCCAGACTTTCACGGTGCCGCTGACCGCCCTAGATGGCGACGAGCTGAACTTCAGTTTGGACTTCGCCATTTTTGGCCTAGGGGTATTGACGTCAACAGCGTCGTGCCCAACGCGGATGGCGCAGCGGTGGTGACTTCAGCCGATAACCCCAACCTACTCGACCACTTCAGGGGACGGCCGGAGTGTATGTCTTGTTGTGCGCAGGTTGCGCGGCCGGCACTCAGACCCGCAACGTAGCTTTCAATCTTGAAGGATGCCGCCCATCACACGCACCCAAGCCGTGGCTTTGAGTAGCGAGAAGATTGGCATTCGACTTGCTAGAGACACCCATGACCCGTTCGCCGCTGGCCGTCGTCTTACGACCTTACGAGCCTAGCAAGCAGAGACGGTTGTCGCCTACATACCACCACAGGCGGGACGCTATTCGCGCTTCGTATTGTGGTGGTTAGGCCCCGAATCTTCAAAGCACTTCAGCCGGCGGCGGTTGCGCGTGTGCACCTCGCGATTAGTTATGCCTTCCACTCCGACTTCCCAGTTCCGCGATCGCTCCTCTGGTAGCCAACACCGGTTACACGTGTTGGTGGTCGACGACGCAGCTGACGTTCTTGAATCTGTCGGTGCGCTGTTGGAGTCGCAATTTTCTGTCGAATTATGTTCGAACAGCACCGAAGCCTTCGATCGGATGTTGGCCAAAGACTACGACGTATTGTGCACTGACTACCAGATGCCTGGCATGTCAGGTCTGGATCTGGTGGATGCTCTCGAGCGCCGGGACGTGATGATTGGCGTCGTGTTAGTGACAGGCCGCTACGAGCGGTTCGCCGAGGCGCGGAAGAGCGGCGGCCAATCCGTACCGCTGAGCGTCTTGCTCAAGCCCTACCGCTCCGGGGACCTGCTGGAGGCAGTTCGCCGGACGGCTACGTTTGCCCGCATGAAGCGCGCCGTGAACGCTATCGGCAAGAGGGCTCCGGAGTTGGTCGGCGAATGAGTGTTCCTGGGAGTCCAAGTTCGGCGCGTCCACGGGGGCCGCTTCGGCAGCGTACCGTCGCATTGCAGCGCTCCGGTTGGTTGAGTCTAGTCGGCAGCGCTGCGGAGGCCCTCCAGTCAGTCAAGACGATAAGTGCTGACGCAGAAGGAACTCCGGAGGCTCAAGCTTCCGAACTCCGACACCACTTGCGCAACCGTTTTGCCGCTATTCGAAACGCAGCGTTCTATATCGAGCAAAAGACACTGGGTGTGGAAGTGTTGGAACAGGACCCACGAATTCGGCGCTTCTTTGAGTTGATCAGCAGGCAGTTAGAGGAGGCAGACGAGGTTTTGACACTACAGCTGACCGTGGAGAATCTAAGTATGGGAGGAGCTGGTCCTGATGATTGACGCGAACCATCGAATATTGCTCATCGACGATGATGCGTCGAATCGGATCACCCTTGCTGCTCTGCTGGAGGACGAAGGCTACGTTGTTGACGAAGCGGCTTCCGGCCAAGAAGGCCAGGCCGGTATCCAGGGACCCCGTTGTTACGGAGCAGTATTGCTGGATTGGAAGCTGGACGATCGCAGTGGGGCGGTCTTGGCAGTGCCCCTGGCAGCGCATCAGCCACAGGCCCGGGTCATCGTTGTCACCGGCGAACGAGCGCAGGTGCCTCCGTCTCCTTCATTTCACGGCGTTTATCAGAGGACCGATCGCTTTGAGGTGCTGCTCGATTTATTGGGTGGCGAGATGGCTCTAGTACGCTGACTGAGCGGATATCTCGTCCAGTCGATTGACGGCTTCGTTGGCATCGTTCACGAGGCTATCGAGGGCGCGGCTATCCAGCTCAAAGTAGTCAATTACGAGCTGTGCCGTCGTTTGGTCGGGTTCATTGAGTATGCCCACGCCCCCTTGATTCGCCAAATCGTCCGCCAAACCAACGACGGCGGCGAGCGGGTTCACGTGGCTGGTGGTTCGCGGGTCGTGGTGGAGGGAGAGCACTCAGTGAACCCCCTCCCAGGGTGTCCGCTATGACGGGACGACTTCAGACATCCTTTAGCCTCGCGGATTTGGGTGCTGTTTGAGACGAGTTTTGTATTTCCGAATAAGCGTACTTATCTGACCCACTGGCACGGCCGTCTGAAGGCGAGTGGGGGGTACAATCGGCGTTTTCAGGACGGGGCGCTCTCTATCGCGTGCGTTGGAGACCAGTTTGGTACTCGTTGCCCCTGCGTTGTTAGCCCCCAAATGTATCGAGCATCGGTTCGTCGGGGGATACATGGCGGGCGGCTTAGACGGGTCGCTGGGTGATGCGGGCCCCGCGACGGTCTGTGGCAATCCCGCTGAGGCTCGCATCCGCGTTAAGGACAAGCAGTACAACAACGAGTGTGGTTGCGTTGAAGCCGACGGACCCTTGTGCACGATCCCGGTAGGGACAGAGGTGGTGTGGCTGTTTGTCGACGGCACGGAGCACAACGTCCAGAGCGTCGCTGATAGCTTCGGTGTTTCGGATGATTTGGTCGCCGGCCGATTCCGGCACACCTTCGACACCCTGGGGCGCTTTGAGTACCGGTGCAGCCTGCACGCCAACGCCATGAGCGGCTACGCGATTGAGGTTCGATGATACTCCCGCGAGTTTTTCGCTGCTGGAGGGTATGCCTGTTCGTGCTTCTGGTGGGGGGCGTCTTGCCTTCACGCGCAGAAGCGTTCCCGGTATTTGCTCGTACCTTCAGCGTGCCCTGTTCGAGTTGTCACAGCAGCATCACCCGGCGATCAGAGTTCGGCGACGTTTTCCGTAAGAACGGCTTTCAGTGGCCTGGCGGTCTCGAATTACATGATTCGATCGATCTTCAGGGACGCTCTCCCTTAGCGGGGGCGTTGCCCAAGAACAGCCCCATCGCGTTGGTGGCTCAAGCCTCAGCCAGCCATACGTTCGAGAATGTCCCGGAGGAGGACCAGCTCCCGGTGGTGTCGCCCGGCGGCCCGTCGTTCAACTTGCTGTTTGCAGCTCCGATTGGCGATAACGTAACCATGTTCGGAACCTGGCCCGGAAGTGGCGGCCCGAACGAAATGTACGCGGCCTTCTCGCGGTTGTTTCAGACGCCAGCGCTGAACCTCAAAGTCGGCTTGTTCGAACAAACCACGACTGTGTTTCGCACCAACGAGAACTTGCTCGCACCTTATCGTCTGTCCACTGCGGCTCACAACGGTCACTCGGTGGGTCAGGCACGCATGGGTGTAGAAGCCAGCGGTGTGCTAGGTCGCAGAACTTTTTGGGCTGCAGGAACAGTGAAGAACAGCGACTTCGGCGCGCATTGGGATAGCTACTACCATCTGGAGTACAAGTTCGGCGGCATTGACTTGCATGGCCGTGAGCCTGAAGTGGATCTCGATGCCGAGCCTACCCTTTGGGAAGACTCGGCTGTGACCGTTTCACATTGGGGCTATCTAGGTAAAGTCAGCGATCCGGGTGGTGAGGATACCGCCAAGATTCGTCGTTTGGGGTTGGATTTGAAGCTTCAACTCACCCGTACGTCCCTATGGAGTGGCTATCAATTGGGCCTGGACCAGGAGCTAGTGTCCAATCAACAAGTGACAAATGTGACGACATTTGTGGAGTTGTCCTATGCCGTCCGCTCCTGGTTTCGTCCGATGTATCTAATTCAGTTCGTGGACTCCACAACTATGGAACGTGAGAGCATCAGCCACGATGTTGGCGTGATTGGCCTGGTGACGGAAAACCTCCGGTTGCGGGCGAGCTTCCGATACACGCAAGACTCGGTGGAGAACGAAGTCGCGAACTTTCAGATGCTGTTCGCATTTTAGCCATGCCAAGCTTTCGCCCACAGGGTTGTCAGGGTCACGACGGCGGCGGTTTTTACCGCAGTCGGACCCGGCCATTCGTGGGGAGCATTGCGCTGAGCCTAAGCCTCTGTGGCGGTATCGCTAGGGCCGATCTGACCACAGTGGGCGAGGGTAAGAAGATGGTGTTGGTGCGCGCTCAGTTCCCCAGGCGGCAGCTCGCGGCCTACGATCTTTTCGTAGTAAAGTGCACCAAGTGCCACGCGATGCGTCGGCCCATTCGCGCGCTCCGGACTGGGATTACACCCGTTACGGGTTCAGTCTTCGAGCGCGGCGGTATCAAGGCCTATGTGGTCAAGATGATGCGTAAAGAGGACTCTGAGATTGGGCGGGGGGACGCAAAAATTCTCGCCCGGTTCCTGATATCCGCCCGCAGTCTCGCCAAGAAGTAGCGGATCGGAATGGCATTTGTCGCGCCAGCCGGGCCAGCCGGGGACCGGCCGAAGTACGGAGTGGCCGACGAATTGGCGTTGGGGCCCTTAAGCGGGTCCAACTTCCGGTCGTGATATCCCGCAGGGCAAGGAGAACACGGGGGCTACTATGAAACATGAAGATACGGTGAACCGAAGGCGACTGTTGGGTGCGCTCGGGCGAGGCGCGGGGCTGTTGGGCCTCGGGGCGCTGGCCTCGGCTTGCGCCGAAGATTCTGAAGCCGCGAATGACGAGAGCATCGCGCATCTGGCGAAAGCCGTTGTGAATGTGAGCGAGGGCGGGGAGTGGGTCACCGCCGTGAAAGCGAATATGAAGGCCTATTACCTGGGTGAAACGTTTACGGATCTCACGGGGGCCGTAATTAGCTACGCCGTTGAGGACGTTGGCGAGGGCGGAGCGGCTTACAAACACCGTCCCGGAGTCAGTTGGGTCGACGGTCCGACGGTGTTGATTCGAGCTGGGCATGTGTTGTCTCCCGAACATCACATCATGCGAATCGATCTGTGGCCGTATCAGCTGGGTGTCGACGCGCCTACGGCGCCAGACGGGGCTGCAGTTGCGGCCGCAGACATGCTTGACGACAAATACTGCCTGGAGGGCGAAGTGACTATCGCCTCGGGCGACGTTGGGTTCGTATTGGCGACTGTCTGCAACACGGATGGAGTGTTCTTCGGATCCGGGCAAGTGCACTTCCCCAATTTATTGTCAGTTATCTGATAGTTTTCATTCCCTCACGCTGGCCATGACTCAGCGTGAGGGGAATACAGACGAAGACGAATGAGTCAACGCCGGACAGCTAGATCGCCTCGCACACTGGTCTGGTGTCTGCTCACGGCAGCGGTCGGCGTGCTCAATCTCGCTCCCAAGTGCGTCGCGCATCGAGACCTAGGTCCCCCGCCAGAAGTGGCGGCTGATGACCCGTTGGCTCCGGATCCTGTCGCCATGGTCGAGCGCGCGTGCACCGGTGGCGTCTGTCGCGCCAGTGACATCGTCGCCTATTGGCGCTGCGCGGTGCCGTTCAATGACGATGGCGACTACTGTCTCGGCAATTGGGAAGACTACGCATTGCATCGAACCGTTACGTTTACGGAGTCCGGCGGCGTGCTCGGCTTTTCTGTTACAGACGAGGCGGGACGGGACGCCACCTTAGAAATGGAAGCGGGGCGCCCCGTCATTCTCAAACTCGTAAACCCGGCGGGCGCGGCGAGCTCTCACTTTTTTACCGCGCCCGAATTCTACCGCGCGGTAGCATGGTGGCGCGTGCAAACTGAACATGCGGAATACGAGGCCCCGTCTTTCGATACCTTTGAGTTACTGCTGCACCCCACGCAAGATCGAGAAGTGACGCTGTATTTCGTCCCCATGATTGGCGGAGATTACTCCGCGTATTGCGAAGATGGGGTGACTGGCGGGACGCATTATCGCGATACTGAGCCCGTTGGCGCGCCGGTCTTAGGCACCGGGCACGCAGGGGCTGACGGAGCGGCGATGGCCACGACCGTGCGCATCCACCCTCTGGGCTCCGATGTACAGCTGGACCAGCAGCAGGCGTCGAATTGGTCGCCCCAGACTGCGCGCGATCCTGCCCGGTATGGCTCTGCGGCATTATGGCAAAGCTCGGATGGGTCGCCCGCCTACGACAGTCGCTACTTCGATGATCCCATCGTGTTGCTCGAATATTCCGATGAAGAATACGGCTATGGACATGGCCTACCGGCTGTAGGCGAGCCTGAGGCTCTGCGGGAGTTCGTGCTGCGTGTTGGCACGGGCTATCGACTGAAGTTTGTAAACCTGCCGTCCCAAGCGGCGCACACCTTCACGGCGCCAGAATTCTTCGCGGGCTCCACGATGCTGCAGTCCTCAGACACTCATGTATCTCTTCGGGCGGACCATCTGAACAGCGTCAGAGTCGTCGAGGGGCACTCCGCCGAGGTGTGGCTCGCGCCCAAGACGGTCGGGGAGTTCTCCCCGTACTGTAAGATCAGCGTGCAGGGTACCTCCGATGAGCCAGACTTGGACAGCGGTCACGCCGGCTTGGGCATGGTGTTGAGCCTCGAAGTCGCGGGGGCCGATGCGGGGGCTCAGGACGCTGGTACATCGGATAGCGCAGGAAACTAGATTCGTTCTCAATGGGGCCAGATGGGATGTCTGTTGCCCCCCAGCGCGGCGGCCGTACGCTCGGTGTGGAGAAGCTAATGAAAGGTAGAGATCGTGTTGCGAATTCAGGAGGAGCGTCCCCGGAATCAGTGGCGGGAGCTGGGGGACTGACGAACGCCGGGGGGGCAGCCAGCTAGCTGGGGGCGTCCGGCCCGTCAGCAGACGGACGCTCCCGTCACACTGCACAAATTATCGAGAGGGGCGCTGGTTTTAGCCTTCCCGTTTGGAGAGGTTCTTCATAAGACTCGCATAAACCACTCTTCTTGTTAGGGCCGGCGTCCAGACGACCCTCCTCGGACAACCATGATCCCATTTGACCGCGACATGTCCCTCAGCAGTAGCCCCTTGGTGAGAGCGTTCGGCGTGGTGCTGTTGTTCTCGACTTCGAGCGGCGCCCAGGGAACGCTCGACCCGGGGGCAGCGCAGCCGCCCCCAGTTTCCGAGACCCCCGCGCCGGTGGCACCGTCGGTTTCGCCGACGGACGCTGTGCCCACCGCGACTGCAGAGGCTCCGACTTCAGCGGTTCAGGCTGCGCCCGTCGAAACTGCGCCGGTAACGGCTGGCCCTGGGGAGACTGCCATCGCGCCGGTCGCCAGCCCCGTGTTGGTGACGCCCATAAACCAACCCATGATGGCGCTGGCGAAGGCGGCTGCTCCCGTCGAGATGGATCAGCCCCGGGAGGAAAGCTTGTGGGCACCGGGGGAGGAAGCCCTTCGCGGCGATCATGAATTGGATGCCGGTCAAAGCCGATTTCGCTCGGGTCAGGGGCTGAACTTTCAGAGTATGGACGGAACGTTCGCGTTGATCCCGCGTCTGCGTGCTCAGTTTCGTTACGAGTACCTCAACCCCGACGATGGGGATGCGAGCCAGGCCATCTTGATTCGTCGTGCGCGGCTGCAGTTCAAAGGTCACATGTACGGCAAGGACAATCGCTTCAAAGTGGAGCTGGCGTTTTCACCCCACGACGTGGGAAACAAAGACGGCAGCCCGACGACGAGTCCGCTACTCGATTGGTACATGGATTTCACGCACTATCGGGATTTGTCGCTCCGAGTGGGCCAGTACAAGGTGCCCCACAACCGCCAGCGGAACGTATCATCCGGTGGTCTCCAACAGGTGGATCGCTCGATCGTGAATGGCGAATTCAATGTGGATCGAGATCTCGGTTTTGACGTGGGCTCCAAGGACTTGTTTGGGCTCGGCATGCTCAAGTATCGGCTGGGCGTGTTCGCGGGCCAGGGGCGGAATACCAATACTACGGAGGACTTCGGCCTGATGTCTCTCGGGCGATTTGAGTTGCTGCCCTTCGGCATGTTTAAGGATTACTCCGAGGCCGATCTTGCCAGAACCGAAGAAGCCCGGTTGTCGGTCGCGATCGCGTACGCGCATGTTGGCAACGCGCCCAAGGACCGGGGGATCAAAGGCTCCACCCCGGCAGACGGTGGCACTAGCGACACCCATCACTTTGTCGCGGATTCAATCTTCAAGTACGCCGGCTTCTCCGTCCAGAGTGAATTCATGGCGCGCGTGGGGGAGAGAAACGCTGGAGACGCCAGGGATGACGTCGGTGACTTAGTGCCGGTTGCCGCGTTGAGGGACGGTTGGGGTGTGATGGGCCAAATCGGGTACGTCTTGCCGCGAACGAGATTCGAGATTTCGGCACGCGTGGGAACGAACCGCAGAATCGGCACCGAGAGCGTGATGACTGAGAGGACGGAAGCCGGGGGGGCTCTTAGTTACTATTTCGCTGGGCACCCCTTCAAACTCCAGGCGGATTATTTCCGGCTCGGAGAAAAGCCCTACTCTAGCGTCGCCAACGGACTCGAAGCTGTGGCAGGCCCGTTAGAGAACGAACATCGCGCGCGATTACAACTGCAGGCATCTTTCTGATGCCTGAGGCGAGATTGGCGCGTCCGAGACGCGGTCGCGTTTCTCGGACGCGAGAGCCTTGTCGATGAGCGAGATGAGAGCTGACTGAAGGTTGGTTGACGCCGTGGCTAGCGATCGGGGCGCCACCACCATGGCGAGCCCGAGGGCCTCGTTGGGGGTCTGGGCGGGGTGAACTGCCTCTCCCGACAGCAGCTCGAAAACGTGGCCCCAAGCGCCCAGATGTCGCTCTGACGATCTACTTGGTCCCAATGTCCTCGGGCCTGTTCGGGAGCCATGTAGCCCGGGGTGCCCATGACGTAGCCCTCCTTCGTGACGACGGTTATGCCGGCGATGTGCTCCCGAAGTGTTGCGATGCCAACGTCCAGCAGCTTGATGTTGCCCTGGAGGGTCAATAAGATGTTGTCGGGCTTGATATCGCGGTGAACGATGCCCGCGTCGTGAGCGGCTCCAAGGGCGTCGAGGCAATAGTCCAGGTAACGGATGGCGACATGCGGTGGCAGGGTGTCGTCGATATCGCCGAGCGATGCGCCTTCCAGAAGGTCCATCACCAAAGAACGGGGAGCCATCGGGTGTAGTGTCGTTGTCTTGGACTTCGACGATGCCACGGTGTCGCAGGGCATTGGCCGCGTAGGCATTCGCGTCGAATGCGCTTGAGTTGCGCGTCCGTCGCCATGTGGCCGTCGTGACGGATCTTGACCGCGCACACCCGGCCGGTGCGGTGTCGGGCCCTGTACACCGCGGCCATGCCACCGATGCCGATCAGTTCTTCTAAAGTGTATTTGTCGAGCAATGTGGCGCCAACTCGCGTCTCGGATTTCGCTTCCGTATCGTCGTTCACGCCGCCAGCATCGTACCACGATGCGCGAGCATGGGTGGCCCGGCCGGCTGGGTTGCTCCCGGACGTCTCCGCACCGCTAAGCAAAATTCGGGCAGCTGTCAGACTCCCGCTCGGGGTCGTTGAGTGGGCGCCGGAGTGCCGAAAAAATCCGGCGAGACGCTCCGACATTGTGGACAAAATGCCGATAGATCCTGGGCTGTCCCCTAAGCCCTTGTCCGAACTCTGGGATGGTTTATCGTCAGGGGAAGGGTCGCCGCGGTGGTCCATTGACCGTCATGCCAGCGCCTCGATCCCTTACGCCCCCGCCTCTCGGTCCGAAGAATATCGACGGCTACGATTTGATGGCGCAGATCGCAGTCGGCGGCATGGCGACCGTCTATCTGGCGCGACGCTTGGGTGTCGGTGGGTTCCAACGATTGGTCGCAGTGAAGGTGTTGCACCCGCACCTGGCGCGTGACGAAGCCTTCATTGACATGTTTCTCGATGAGGCTCGCTTAGCGGCGAACATTCACCATCCCAACGTGGTCAGCATCGAAGCCATCGGAATCGGCGGTCAGAATACGGGCTACTACCTGGTTATGGATTACGTGAAGGGCGGCACCCTGGCGCAGCTCATGCCTAAGCCGACCAGCGAAGGGGCGAGCCGTCTGGATCCGAGCCTGGTATTGCATGTGATGTCCGGGGCTTTGAACGGCCTGCACGGCGCTCATGAGGCGACCAACGATGAAGGAGAGTCGCTCGGTTTAGTACATCGGGACGTCTCTCCTCAGAATGTGTTGGTGGGCGCCGACGGCGTGAGCCGTATTGCGGACTTCGGGGTGGCTCGAGCCGCGAACCGAGTGACCGCTACCGAGGTCGGCCAGCTCAAGGGCAAGATCGCCTATATGGCGCCCGAGCAGGCGCTGGGCAATGCCGTCGATCGCCGAGCGGACGTCTATGCTGCCGGTATTGTTCTCTGGGAGGCTCTGAGCGGCAGGCGACTGTTCAAAGGGGAGTCCGAAGCGGATACCCTCGCGGCGGTGCTTTCCGCTACAGCGCCTGATATTCGCGACTACAACCCGAACGTCCCCGCGACTCTGGCTGCTGTGTGCCGCCGCGCTTTGGAACGTGAGACACGAGCCCGCTACGGCACCTGTCTTGAGTTTCGCCAGGCGCTACGTACGGTTCAGCGAGACTCGGATCTAGAGATTGACGACGCTGCCGTCGGTGCATTCGTCAATCAGCGGATGGGCCGAGAGTTCCGAGAGCGCGACGAGGCGACTCGGGCCTGGATGGCGAACAGCGGCGTGACAGCAGTGACTCTAGAGACCCTAGCAAGAGAAAAACAAGAGAGCGAGCGGCCGGGGCCCATCGATACGGAAGGGGGCGCGAGCCAGGCTAGCGCTCGGCCCAATGCTACCGTGCGGCCGGGGCGGGCATTCGCCACCGAGGCTCCGGCGACGCCGAGTGTTCGCCCAAGCGCCGGCTTGGCTGAATCCACCGAGATGGCGCCACGGAGTTCACTGCCATCATCCAGCTCGGCGACCCATTCTACCACGTCACCATCTTCGGCATCCAGTACGGGCTTGCGCGTCACGGGCAGCCAGAGACGACCGAGTGCGCCTCCAGCAATACGTCGGACGGAAACAGGTCGGACCGGTGGCTCTTCATCTAGCTCCATGTGGCCGGCGGCCGAGGACTTGCCGCCGGCTCTTCGCGCTCTACGCACGCCCTACCGAGGGGCCAACGCCTTGGTGGATGAGTCGGCGTTTCCCGTTGTGGTCGTGCGCTTCCCAGACGGTGATTATTCAGAATCTGTCGATGAATTTTTTACAGAGTTAGAGGTCCTGCTGGCTCGTGGGGATCGTATGGTGGTCTTGGTAGATCTCCGTAGTGTGGTTCGTCCTCCTGCTGTGGTCCGTCGTCAGTCCGCTGCTTTCGTCGAGGCGACTGAGCGGCTCAACAACGTGAAAGCCGCGGGGCTGATCGTCGACAGCGCCGGCATGCGCGGGGCGATTAAGGCGATCTTCTGGATGGTGAAGCCACCTACGGAAATCGTCGTATTCCCCACGGTGGACGCCGCGTCGCGCTGGGCCGTGGGACAAGCCGAAGAGATAGAGCTCAAGCGCCCCCACGCGTTGATCGACGGCCACGTGCCTGTACCGAACGAGTGAACGCCCCCGCAGCTCCGTAGGAGCGAGGACCCAAGAAAATAGCTCCGCTCGAGACACGCTTGAAGAAGGAGCGAAGCCGACCGCCCTCACCCAACGGGCTCATGAACATACAGAAGTAGTAATTGCCGATCAGGCATGATCTACCGCTGTTCATGAATTCTGCGGAGTGGTTGGCGGGGGATGTGGCGACTGAGCCCATCGGCACGGTCAAACAACTGCGGCGCGTTGTTGATATCTATCGTGCCCGGTGGGTCATCGAGGAATTTTCCAAAGCACTGAAGACGGGCTGCCAATTTGAACGGCGGCAGCTTGAATCCTTCGACACGTTGAGCACGGCGCTCGCCCTATTTGCTCCCGTCGCCTGGAAGTTGCTTCTCGCACGCTCGGTCGTGAGAACGGCCCCCGAACGCCCGCCGGAGAGAGTCATCTCGCCGCTGCACAGAAGATACCTTGGTGGCAAATACGGGAAGCCGATCCGAACCGCCCGCGACGCACTGTACGCGATGGCGAAGTTAGGTGGTCACTTGTCGCAAAACGGCGAGCAGCGAGCCAGGCTGGGCTGACCATTGCCCGAGGGTACGAGAAACTCGCGACCGGCGAAGGCTTCTACTTGGACATGCTCAAGCTCGAAACTTGTGAACAATCATGAGCCCCGAGGGGGTGATTGGCGTAGCGACGAACGCCGCTCGTCCACGGCCACTCGCCGAAGGCGAAACGAGACCTACTGTTGTTCGCAGAAGGCGTGGTAGTCGTCGCCACAGGCGTCGTCATACCAGGGGCCGCCCGCATCGGTATGCATCGAGATGCAGTCCTCGTCGTCGCTGAACAATCCGCCGCCGCCGTTGTCGGGTTGGCTGCTGCCCCAGGGGAGGGGGGCAGCACCGTTGTAGCTCATCGCCGCCCCTTGGAGGTCCACCCAGTTGCCCTCAGAGCTGCTATCGCGACCCACGAGCCAGGTTGGCGAGCTGATGGCGCTACGGATGAAGTCGTTCTCAGCGGTGTCGTTCGAGTAGGCCAAGGTCCAGGTCCCGACGCGGGTATCGGTGAGGCCAGTGCAGTAGTCTTGGGCCTCCGTGTGATTTCGTCCGGATGTGGAGTAGAAATAACACGTGTTGTTGTAGATGAGTTCGTCCGCCGCGCACTCGACGCAGATGCCGCTCGCGAAGTCACATGTGTAGCCCGCCTGCACACAATCGCTGACACCCACACATGTGCCCGTGACGCAGCTGTCGGCGCTGCAGGCGACACCGTCGTCGCAGCTGCCGCCCTCGTTGCTGGCCGGGAAGGTGCAGCCGGCGAGAACATCGCAGGTATTAGATGTACAGACGTTGCTGTCGTCGCACCGGCTATTATCGACCGAACCGGCGCAGACATTGTTGGTGCAGATGTCGCCGGTAGTGCAGTCGATGAAGTCGTCGCAGGACGCGTTATTCGTGCATTGGTAACCAATGGCGAATGCCTTTGTGTCTGTCCCGTAGTCAACGAGCCCACCGCCCATGAAGGTGGTCTGACGGCCAGCGAAGAATATTTGCGTTTCTGTGTGGTTGGGGGTCTCCCCGAAGGCCCACCCGAGTTCGACAATGTCTTCGTCGTAGATGGCGACGCCGCCGACGGTGGTTTCAGTGTCGGCAAAAGACAACAGAATGTGACCACTGATGGGGTGAATGCTGACACCATCGATGTTCGCGCCGCCGAGGTCGGTGTCGTTGATCTCCAGCGAGAACTTGCCGCCGCGGAACAGCACCAGGTCATTGCCGCCGTAGGTGATTGCAGAACCTCCAATGGCGTACTCCGCGGGGATGTTCATGTTCTCAGTGGTGGAGAAGAGGAATCCGTCGTCACCGAACACGTGAACCGCATCGATGTCGATATCGTTGGTGAAGTAGGTGGATGCGTCGAAGAACTTGGTGTCGGTGCTCCCATTCCACTCCATCAGATCGCCGTCTTCGAAGCTTGGAGAGCCGTCGAAATTCGCTGTTTCAATGGTCGACAACACGAAGTTGCCGTCGGTGAGCACGGCAAAAGCATCTAGTTCTTCGTCGGAATCGAATCCACCGACGTCGAAGAGAGGTCGGCCGTTAAAGGCAGTAGTTTCCGAAGTGATGTCCTGCACCATCATTTTCCACAACGCGACGGCATCGCTTGTGTGGGTGTCGTCGCCGCTACCGGTGCCGCCGAATGAGTCCTCGGCGTTGAAGTAGAGATCGAACTCCACTCCGCAGACGCCGGGCGGGCTGATGCAGTCTCCCGTGGCGCAGTTGTTGGTGCTGATGCAGTTGGTCGCGACACATTCGTCATCGGTACACGAGACGCCGTCAGTACAACTCGCGCCGTTGTCGGCCGGGTAGGCGCAGGTGCCGGCGTTGCAATCGTCCGATGTGCAGGTGTTGCCATCACTGCAAGAACCGCAGTCTTCAGCAGCAAGCCCACAGCCTCGGTTCACTGAGTCGCACGTCCACCCTTCGCTCGCGCAGGAATCAGGCCGGCAGCAAGTAAAGCTGGCACAAATGGCTCCGGCCGTGCAGTCGTTGTCGATGCTGCAAATGTCGCCATCGCCGCAGCCGTCGCAGGTTGCGCCGCCACAATCGATGTCTGATTCGTCCTGGTTCTTACGGCCATCGCCACAGCCCGGCACCTGGCAGATGTCCCCTTGGCAGATGTTATTGATGCAGTCGTTATCACTGATGCAACCTGCGCCGTCGGCGCAGTTTGCGGGGCAAGAGCCGCCGCAGTCGACGTCGGTTTCATCGTTGTTTTCGAAGCCGTCTGTGCACGAGGCATCAGCGCAGGTGGACGTTTCAGTGCTGCAAGCGAGGTCCGGTAGGCAGTCGACCTCAGTGTTGCAGGCTTGGCCGACGCCGCATTTGGCGCAGGGGCTTCCGCCGCCGCAATCGACGCCGGTTTCTAGCCCATTGGCTGTACTGTCGTCGCACGTCGAGACCCGGCAACTGTTGCCCTGGCAAACGAGGTCGACACAGTCACTATTGTTGTCGCAATTTTCGCCGTCTCCGCAGCGGGTCGCGCACTGGTTGATGGGGCCGCCACAGTCGATCCCGGTCTCCAGATCGTTCGAGACCTGGTCGCCGCATATAGGCGGCTCACAGCTATTGCTGCCGTTACAGACGCCGCTGTTGCAGTCACTGTTGCTATCGCAGCTCTCGCCATCGCTGCAGGTGGGGCATCCGGTACCGCCGCAGTCCCGGTCAGTCTCGTCACCGTTGATGACGCCGTCTCCTGGGGCGCAGGCCGGGGCCAGGCACTCCGTATTGGATTCGTCGCACACCAAGCTGGCGCAGTCACTGTCCGCCGCGCAGGTACTGCCAGCGGAGCAGCGCTGACAATCGCTGGTGCCACCGCAGTCCGCGTGACTCTCGCCCTGGTTCTGGGTGGAATCGAAGCACGTGGGAGCCGCGCAGAGGCCGGCGGGGGATTGCCCATTGGTGGGCACACACCGGAGGCTGACGCAGTCATTGTGTCCGAGGCACTTGAGTCCCTCGGTGCACGTGGGACCGCAGCCCGGACCACCGCAGTCCAGATCCGTTTCTTGTCCATTCAAGTTGCCGTCGCTGCAGCCGAGGTTGGTGCAGAAGCCGTTGGCGCATACGTTACTCAGGCAGTCGCCGTCGCCTTGGCAAGCTTCGCTCAGCTCGCATGTAGAGCCGCAGTTGCCGCCACAATCGATATCGGTCTCTTGACTATTCTGGGCGCCGTCACCGCAGGTGGGGGCCGAGCAGGTGGTGCCCTCGCAAACGCTGTCGTTGCAGTCATTTCCGGCGACACAGCTCTTGCCTTCGGTGCACAGTTTCTGTTCCGAGCCACAGATCGCTCCGCAGTCGACGTCGCTCTCTTGGTTCTCCGGGCTGGGGCCGTTCTGGACACCGTCTCCGCAGGAGGCCAGGAGACAGAGTTGGCCAAAACAGACGCCGGATACGCAGTCCGAGTTGTCGAGACAGGGACTGCCGACATCGCATTCAGCCGTGCAAGAACCGCCGCAATCGGTGTCGGTTTCGTCCTGGTTCGTAATGCCGTCGTTGCAGGTCGGCGTTTGACAGAGCGTTTGGCCGCCACCAGGGTCCTCACAGACCCCGCTCAGGCAGTCGTTGCTTTCAGTGCAGGTGTTGCCATCGATGCACTTCGGGCACTCGACGCCACCGCAGTCGACGTCGCTTTCGCCTTCATCGATCTGGAAGTTCTGGCAGGTGAGATTCGCGCAGGTACCGAGGCAGAGTCTGTCTGCTTCGCAGTCGCCGACTTCGATACAGCTTTGACCCAGATCGCAACGGTCGCACGTTGTGGAACCACCACAATCCTGGTCGGTCTCGCCTCCGTTGATGACGTTGTCGTC
Source organism: Polyangiaceae bacterium (assembly GCA_013214025.1). Taxonomy (GTDB): domain Bacteria; phylum Myxococcota_A; class Polyangia; order Polyangiales; family Polyangiaceae; genus JABSRN01. Next base: position 2,951 of record JABSRN010000108.1, on the reverse strand, counting down.
GCAAACCGGTGCGGCACATAGCCCTGTGGCCGCGTCGCAGACACCCTCGCCGCAGTCACCACCGTTGGTGCACGCCTCGTCCAATAGACATCGATCACAGCCAGATTCGATGCCGCCGCAGTCGATGTCGCTTTCGTCACTGTTTAGGATGCTGTCGTCGCAAGCCGGCGCCAGGCACACGTTGTTGAAACAGATGGCACTCTGACAGTCACCCCCTGTGGAGCATCGTTTATCGGTGTCGCACTTGGAGCAAGAGCCACCGCAGTCTTCATCGGACTCGTCGCCATTGAACATGCCGTCACCGCAGCCGGCAGCCACGCAGGTCCAATTGTTGCTGGTGTCTGCCATGCAGAGCTCCGAGAGGCAGTTCGCGCCGTCCTCCTCGCAGGCAAAGCCCAAGTCGCATTTGGGGCACTCGACGCCACCGCAATCGACATCCGTCTCAACCCCGTTTTTGACACCGTCAGAGCAGACGGCCCCGCCGCAAGTGCCGGCGTCGCATGTGCCGCTTCGGCAGTCGGAGGGCAATGCGCAGTTGAGGTCATCGTCGCAGGGCTCGCAGCTCCCTCCGCCGCAGTCCAAGTCCGTCTCGCTGCCGTTGGACAAGCCGTCGTTACAGGCGGGAGCGCGGCAGGTGCCATCGGTGCATATCGAGCTCAGGCAGTCTCCTGCGACGAGACAGATTTGCGTGACCTCACAGGGGCCGCATTGGGTTCCGCCGCAGTCGATATCAGTCTCTTCGTTGGTGGTGTCGTCGAGTACGCCGTTGACGCACTCTGCGGACTGACATTGCCCTTGGATACAGCTGTCGTTTGCGCAGTCCGTGGCGAGCACACACCGCGAGCCGACTGCGCAGGGGTCACAATCGACGCCGCCGCAATCTCGGTCCGTTTCGAACCCGTTCTGCAGATTGTCTGTGCAGATGGGGCCGGGTCCAGTCCCGGCATCGCCGCCAGTCCCGGTTTCTGCATCGCCGCTCGAATCGGGCAGTCCCGCATCGCCGGTACCGACTCCGGTACCTCCCGAGCGAGTGCCCCCGGTCCCCTGATTGTCACCGCGTAGGTCGGAGAGATCAGAGGCCGAGCAGCCAGAAACAACCAATAAAGCGAAAGTGAGCCGAGCGCCCCAACGAAGAATCATATGGCTCCATTATGCCATCATTTTGACGGTTCGACCTATACGACTGTGAGTTGTGTTGTTTCAACTTGCGGAACGTTCGAACGCGATAGCGTTCAGTAGCGCACGTGTACGCACGACTCCCCACGTCTGACTACACGCATTTCCGTCGTTACATGAGAGATGTAGCGGTGTGACGAACCAATTATTGGACGGACTAATGGCTTAGATTTGGTTTGCCCAGTTCCCTGGTGGCTACAGAAGTTTGCTCGCACCGTAGCGGCGCGCCGTGGTCACGAAGTGTTGGCGTGCATACGGAGTCATGAGAGGCGCGACTGCGCGCCAATAGGGGGGCTTTTTCCGGTGGAATCACCTCGTTTTGCGGGCACTGGGGCGATGGGGTATCGCTGGCTCGTGGTCGAATTTAAGTCGAAGAGCTTCGAGTATTCAGGTGACGGAGCGAGCGCTCTCGACCGGGTAATACGAGACCAGTTTGCCGGAGCGAGCTGGGCCGCCGTGCGGAAGTTGATTAGTTCCAACAAGGTCGTTATCAACGGCAAGGCCTGTGGGGACCCCCGGGTGACGCTTCGGGCGGGAGATGTCGTGGAGCTGAACATGGCGGCGCCTCGACGAGGATCCGCTGCGGCTCCGGATCCGCTGATCGAATTTGTCGATGCGGATGTCGTCGTGGTCCGCAAACCCATCGGCATTGCGTCGGAACGTCACAAGAATGAGAGTCGGAACTTGGAGGATGTCGTTCGGGAAACCTTGCGCCGTACGGGCACACGAAGTTCGGGGCGATTACGCGTGGTGCATCGGCTCGACAAAGTGACGTCAGGACTGATCGTATTTGCCCGCAACGATATCGCGCAAAAACATCTGAAGGAGCAGTTTCGGGCGCACACAACGGGGCGCCGATACGTCGCTTTGGCCCACGGACGGGTCGAAGCGCAAAGCATCGATTATCGTTTGGTGCGTAACCGGGGCGATGGCATTCGTGGAACGACTAGCGACGCTGTGCAGGGTTACCATGCAGTGACTCACGTCAAGCCGCTTGAGTATTATCGCGATTGCACCTTGGTCGAATGCCGCCTGGAAACGGGCCGCACGCACCAAATCCGCATTCACCTGGCTGCCCGATGGAGCCCAGTGGTCGGCGATCCGATTTACACGAAGGGTTTCGAGGGCGAACTGCTGGAGTGCAGTAGAACGCTACTGCACGCCCAATCCCTCGCATTCGACCATCCGACCCAATCCCGGCGGTTGAAGTTTGAGCAGGCTCTACCCAAGGACTTCGAAGACTACTTGTTGGGACTTGTCCGCGCGTCCGGTGCCCCCGATGCGGGAGGGGCGCCCCAGCAAATTTCAGGCGAGCGTGAGAGCGAGGGCGGCCCGCGTGGGCGTAGCGACCGCGGGCGGGCTCGTCGTCGAACCTAAGCGGCGTCTTTCGCCAAGTATGCCTCGAGCTGCTCCTCGGAGCTGAACGATAAGACTTCGTCTACTTTCTCCGGTTCGCGTCGGTTCTCCACCAGGATTTCGGCGAGGGCAATGGCAGCTTGAGTCGTAAGGGGCTTCGTCGCATAGACACGTTCCATTTCGTGCTGGGATTTTTGCCACGCTCGAAATGCTCTGAGGGACACCCCACAGGTCGAGGAAGAATGCGCCGACTTCCGCATGGGTCGTACCAAAGACCGTTCGTTCGACTAGGTCTAGTTGTTGGTGATCGGTAGCGTCGTCTAGGACGGCGGAATTCCTCCGGCGGGGGTCGGCTAAGTCCGTCTCGCCTCAGAGATGGCGCACGACCCGACGGTTCCAAAGTGGGCCGGGGGGGGGGG
>JABSRN010000107.1 GCA_013214025.1 Polyangiaceae bacterium | reverse complement strand
CGACGCTCTCGCCGCGGATCGCCGAGCTCAGAACCGTCAAACTCAGTCGCCACATCCCCCGCCAGCCACTCCCCGGAATTCATGAACAACGGTAGATCATGCCTGATCGGCAATTACTACTTCTGTATGATCATGAGCCCCTTAGGGTGGGCGGCGTAGCGATCGTCAGCCGGGTCTACGCAGCGGATATCGCGAACACCAGTCCACGATACAGCTGAGCGTAGCGACGTGCCGGGCGGTCCCAGTTGCTGTCGATTCGCATGACGCGTTTGACGAGTCGTTCCCATTCGTCGGCCTGGAATGCCGATAGTGCACGACCGACGGCGCCCATCATGCCCTCCACGTTGGGCGTCTCGAACAAGAATCCAGTTCCCGACGCCAATTGGGCGTCGCAATCAACGATCAAGTCGCGCACGGCACCGCCCGCGAAGGCGACGGGGACAGCTCCGTAACGTTGGGCTTTGCGAACGATGATGCCGTTCTTGTCGTGGGGATCGGGGCACAACATGATGTCCGCCGCCGCCAGAATGGAGCGCTCGGTCCTCGTGTCGTTCTTCTGAATGAACGTGTAGTTCTTCAGTTTTTGGAACTTGGCCGCCCCAAGAGCCTTCACGATTCCCGCGGCTCCCTTGCCGGCCACGACGACGTTGGCACGGGCTTTCACGAGATCCGGCAGGGCGGAGACCAACTCGGCAAAGCCGGCTGTCTTCTCGAGGTCTCCGGAGATAGCAATGAGCGGTCCCTGCAGATCGAGATCGAGCTCATGCTTGCGGAGAAAGGCATGTTTGCAGCTCTCCTTTTCGTCCGGGAAGGCGGCGTCGTAGCGCACCGTGATGCTCGAATCTGTCGCGGGGTTGAAGACGCCATAATCCAAACCGCTGAGGATCCCCTCCAGAGTGTCGCGCTTGGACGTTACGATCTCTGCTAGAGCGCCGGTCACTTCTGAATCCTGAAGAGCGACGGCGTAGGACGGAGACACCGTGCTGATCTGTTTGGAGGCCTCGATGCCAGCCTTGAGTACGTTGAGACGCGACCCCAGTTTCAAAGAGCTGCCTTCGCCCTTCTGGAAGCCGAGCGCTGCCAGCTCTTTGGTGGCGAAGCTGCCCTGATTGCCGCCATTGTGAATGGTCAACAGGCTCGGAGGGGGAGCATCGATGCCCTGCAGATGAAGCAGCGCTAAAGCGCCGGGCCAGTCATGGCCGTGAACGACCTCGAAAGCTTGGCCCTGCTCGCGGCGGGATTTGACAAGGGCGGCGACTGCCTGCCCGAAGAGGCCGAAGCGCTGAGCGTTGTCAGGGTAATCCTTGACTTCGCCGTACACGCCCTCGCGATCGAACAACTGCGCGTCGGAATCGAAGAGCGCAATCTTGACGCCGGATGCCAATTGGCCGTCAAAAACGGTTACCTGGGAGCCGTCCGCCAACTCAAGGGGGGTCAGGCGACGGGCTAGAAGCAGGCCTTCTTCCTCGAAGCCGGGAAATCGGGGCATGGCCAGGGTCACCTGGTGCTCAAGCTGGACCAGAGAGCGGGAAAGGGCCTCCACAACCTGCGCGGCGGGGGTGGCGGAGGCAAAAGGGCTCAATTCCGCCGAAACAATAAGGATTTCCATAGGGCCCCGTCTATCACGGTCGGAGGCCACCTCGAAGAATTTCCTGCCAGATGCGAGTTTCCGGGTACCCTGCCCGCCGTTATGGACGTTCCCGCCAGTAAAGCCGCGATTCTACACGAAGCCCTGCCCTACATCCGTCGTTTTCACGGCAAGACGATGGTGGTGAAATATGGCGGTCACGCCATGGTCGACGAGGCTCTCAAAGAGAGTTTTGCGCGAGACGTGTGTCTGCTTCGGTACATCGGTATCCAGGTGGTTGTGGTGCACGGGGGCGGCCCTCAGATCAACGAAACGCTGAACCGCATGGGCATCGAGAGCAAGTTCGAGGGCGGACTTCGGGTAACCGATGAAGAAACCATGGACGTGGTCGAGATGGTGCTCGCCGGCGGCGTGAATTCACAGATCGTCGGACTCATCTGCCAACACGGCGGTCGCGCCATGGGGCTCAGCGGCCGCGACGACAACTTCATCGTCGCCGAACCCATGGGAGCCCTCGGTCGGGTCGGAGCCATCAAGTCTATCGAGCCGCGACTCGTCACTAACTTGATCCAAAACGGCTTCTTGCCGGTGATTGCTCCCATCGCTATCGACACGAACGGAAAACCGCTCAATGTGAACGCCGACACCGCCGCCGGAGAAGTCGCTGCGGGGCTTGGCGCCGCCAAGCTCGTCCTGATGACCGATGTCGGTGGCGTAAAAAATGCTGACGGAGAATTCTTGAGTTCCCTCGGAGCCGCCGAAGCCAAGAAACTGATCGCCGACGGTGTCGTACGAGACGGCATGGTGCCCAAGGTCGAGTGTGCGCTGCACGCGGTCGCCGAGGGCGTCAAGAAAGTGCATATCGTCGACGGACGGAAACAGCACGCGCTGTTGCTTGAGATCTTCACCGACAGTGGCGTCGGCACCGAAATTCACGGCTAGGCAGCGCGAGCGTCGACGCTGCCGCCGGCGCTCCCGCCGGCGCTCCCACCGAAATTCACGGCTAGGCAGCGCGAGCGTCGACGCTGCCGCCGGCGCTCCCACCGAACGGCGAATCAACCGGTTTGCTTGGTGTCCGCCACAGAACTCGGCGCGGTACTGGTTCCCAGGGGTAATTTTGCTACCGATACACGATCCCTGCCACCGTCTTTGGAGGCGTAGAGGGCGGCGTCTGTCACCTTGAACAGTTCCGACGACGACGATGCATGTTGGGGGAATATCGCAACGCCTACGGACACCGTAACTCGCAGGGACTTACCCTCGTACTCAAAGCAATGCTCGCGCACCTTGGCACAGTACTCGTTCATCAAGGCTTCCACCTCCTCGGCGGAGGCGCCAGGGAGCAACAGGCACAGCTCCTCCCCGCCATAACGAAAACAAGCATCCGCCTCGGTGCGAACGCTCATGGCGAGCAGTCTCGCTGTCTCGATGAGCACAAAATCGCCCACCCGGTGACCGTGGGTGTCATTGAATTTCTTGAAATGATCGATATCGACGAGGGCGAGCCCTAAAACGCGGGTTTCCTCAATGGCGCTCCGCACTTCTTCTTCGAGTCGACCCTCGAAGTGACGGTTATTGTAGAGCCCGGTCATTCGGTCCGTAATGGACGCGCTGTACAGCCGGGCCTTGTGCAGATTCACGGAGGCTTGGTCGGCCAGACCGAGCAGAAGCTGCTCGTCGTCCTCTCCAAAGCGACCGAGCGGATCCAGCGGCTGCTCGCCGTCGACTTCAGGCAATACTTTGTTCGTGAGCGTAATGACGCCGACCACCGTGCCCGCGTACATCAGCGGTGCGGCCAGTATGCAGTGCACGACGTTACGTCCGACCTGTTTGATTTGAGTACGATCGTTTAGCCGAACGGGTTTCCGCGCTTGGGCGCACTCGCCTGCTACGCCCTCCCCTAGGGCAAAACTTTTTGTGCTCATCAATCCACTATTGATGGCGTCACGGGTAACATCGGGAATGTTGCCCCAGACCACTTTGATCTCGAGCCGATTTGTATCTGGGTTCACCAACATCAAGTTGGCTTTTTGCGCTCTCAGGGCCTCCACGGCGCTGCACAAAGTCCGAATCGTCAGCTGCTTAAAGTCGTTCACGTTGGAGAGTTGCTGATTGATATCGTACAGCGTCTGGAGATTGCTCAGAATGCGAGCGTTCTTCTCGTACTTCAACGTGGAGTCGATGTTGGTCGCTGCCACCGATGCGATCTCCTGCAAGAATCCGTACTCGCTCTCCGGGACCACCGTGCCGTCTTGGCAGGGGCCCAAAGTGAGAATGCCCAACACCTTGCCACCTTGAGCGAGGGGCACCCAGATGTGTGAACCGAGAACGTCGAGACCGCAGCGTTTAAACGCTGTACTGAAGCGAGCATCGCCACGCATATCCAGCACGCTGAATACTTCGCCCTGACCGACCACCTGCCACAGCAGACCTTGGTCGGCGGGGATACGAAAAAGCAGCAGCTCCTCGACGTCACCGTTCGGTTTTTTGTAGTTCGACGACAGGCCGTGATAGGCGCGCACCCGGTAGAACACGTTGTTCGGATCCAAATCGTCCAGCAGTAACACAGCGGAACTGACTACGTCGTATCGCTCTCGACAGACCGCCATGAACGCACTGAGCAAACCTTCGACATCCATGAGCACTGAGAAACCCTTGCCAGACTGCAGCAGGGTCCGCATCTGGAACACTTGGTTGTCCAGCTCAATGGCCCGCTCGCGATAGAACGCGAGCTCTCCTTGGAGATCGCCATTGTCGAAGTTCAGATCCGATGAACCCGCTCTCGAACTCGCTCGTCGCGGAGGCCCACCCGACGCCAGGGCATCTATATTAGGAATATCTAGCGTCGATTTGTTGTAGCGGCTGTTGGGCACGTTTCTCCTGTACTGCCCTAAACAGCGGCCATCTCGCGCCATCCCTTAACCCGACGCCGTCTGTCGAGGCGACCGCCCTAGGAATCGGCGCCAGATCGTCCTAAATCGGCCCCTGCACCCATGAAATGGCAGGAAGACAACAGTTTGGAGCGCCCGGACGGGGTGTCTCCACTAGCGGTCGTTCGATTGGTACGGGTACCGCCCGAGCTCGCAGGCCGTCGGCTCGACGTGTTTCTGACGGAAACGCTGCGCAATACCAGTCGTACCCGGTCCCAAGCAATCATCGAGAATTCGGCATTCTCCGTTAGCGGAAAGCCGCTGCGCTCCAGCGATCGAGTTCGCGCAGAAGACCGCGTCGCCCTTTGGCGATTGCCCGTCGACCAGCTCGACGAAGATATCGTGCTGCCTATCTTGTACGAGGACGAGCACCTCTTGGTGATCGACAAGCCGGCGCCGCTGACCGTGCACCCCAGTGCCCGTCACTACCAAGCCACCGTAACGAAGGTACTGGAAGGTCTCCGCCCCACCGAACGCATTACGCTGATCCATCGTCTCGACAAGGAAACGAGCGGAGTGCTGTTGATCGCTCGGACGAAAGAAGCCGACCGCGCGTTCAAGTTGCTTCTTGAGCATCGCTCTCTGGCGGTGATGGGCGTCGGCAAACCACGCGCCGTATCTCCCATGGCAAAAACATACCTGGCCATCACCTGGGGAGTGCCACCGGACGGCTTGGTCGAATTGGCGCTGGAGGCGGATCCCCATCCCCTTCGGGTCAAGATGCGAGTCACCCACAAGACCGGCGGGATGGATTCGGCTACACGCTTCCGAGTCATCGAAGATCTCGGCGACTATGCCTTGGTCGAGTGCCAGCTACTCACGGGGCGGCAACATCAAATCCGTGTGCATCTCGCTGCTTTGGGTTGTCCCGTCGTCGGAGACAAGCTGTACGGCCCCGATGATAGCTGCCATGCACGGGGCTCGGACGGTACCTTAACAGCCGACGATTTGCGCAAGCTAGAGCTGCCGCGGCAGGCACTGCACGCCCACCGCTACCAACTGCGCCACGCCATCACGGGCGAAGAGCTCGACTTGAAGGCACCGTTGCCGGACGAGCTCTCAGAATTTCTCGACTCGGTACGCCAATCCCGCTGACATCAGTCCGTCTGGGCGTCGGAGGCGTCGGTCGCATCTCCGCCACTGTCGGCCATCGCATCCGAGCTCGCGTCCATGCTGCCACTATCAACGCTTGAGTCAGCGCCTGCTTCACCCACGCCGCCCTCGGTCGCGGCATCTCCGCCATCCCCAGCGTCAGCTCCGCCCTCCATATTGGGCGACACGCAGCTCGGATCCACGATCATGGATATGGCAATGCAACCCAAGGCCACTTGCTCACAACTGCCGGCACTGCCATAGGCGCTGACGCAGCCGTTGATACTTCCCTCGTCGTACTGCAGGCATGGCGGGTTGGAGGCCCGAAAAAAATCAGGGCAGCTCATGGCGCTTTCGCTACAGCTGAGACGCGTGTTCGCCTCAGCAATAGCAGCGGTCAGTCGCCCACAGGCCACCGACTCGGAGATCGGATTGCCGTCACCGGCGGGCTGGGTCGGCCCCTCTGGCGCCAGGACCTCATCCTCGACCTCATCTGTCGTGTCGCACGCAAATAGTGCCAGCCCGGTGACCAGCGCAAATGTGGTGATTCGAAGCGAGCGGCTGCCTGACGGCGATGTCGATAAGCGAGATATCATCATGCCGCGCATCGTAGCCCGAGGTGGCGTCCGCTTCCAAGGGCCAGACCGCCGCAACATCTGAAGCCCGCTTCCCGCCTGCTTCGCTGCGGGCCGTCAGCGCCCGGCCGCAGCCTCAGGAGTCTGGTGGGCCTCGCGCGGCGCGTCCGCAGCCGTCTGTCCAGGTCCCATTTTAGCTCAGCATCGCGCTATCCATAGGAGCGATACTCACTGGAATATCGGACTGTTCCGCCCCACAGCTACTGTAGCTTCGAACACATCGCGTGCCCTGGTTGACGGCGGCCGGCGCTGGCGATATTCCGCGCGAATATGGCCATAAAACGAGCGCTCCTTTCTGTATCCGATAAGTCTGGCCTGGCGGATTTCGCCAGGGCCCTCGCCGACCGCGGGGTGGAGTTGCTCAGCACTGGTGGCACCTACAAAACCATCAGCGACGCCGGTATCCCCGTCAGCACGGTGGAGAGCTACACCGAATCGCCGGAAGTCATGGCGGGACGGGTCAAAACCCTCCACCCGAGGATCCACGGCGCGCTGCTCAGCCGAGCCGGTACCGACGACGCGGATATGGAGCGCATCGGCGCCAAACCCATCGACCTGGTGGTCGTCAATCTTTACCCCTTCGAGCAGACATTAGCCGCCGGGACGTCGAGCTTTGCGGAACTCGTCGAAAAAATCGATATCGGCGGGCCGAGCATGCTGCGTTCGGCTGCGAAGAATCACAACCGCGTCACGGTGGTTTGCGATCCCGCCGATTACGCAATGGTGCTAGCCGAAATCGAGGGTGGCGAAGGCGATGTCACCACCAAGACTCGCCAGCGGCTGGCCGCCAAAGTCTTCGGACATACGGCCACCTACGATGCTGCCATCGCCGGCTGGTTGAGCGCCGAGGGCGAAGAGGACGGATTCCCTCGCTCCCAGTTCGTCTGCCTCGAGAAAAAGTACGCTCTCCGTTACGGCGAGAACCCCCACCAGAAGGGCGTCTTCTACGCGGAACGCGGCGCTCTTCCCGGCAGCCTCGCCCGGGCTGAGAGTCTCGGCACTGGCGCCAAAGAGCTCAGCTTCAATAACCTCGTCGACGTCGAGGCCGCCATCGAAGCGGTGCGAGACTTCGAGGGCCCGGCCGCCACCGTCATCAAACACGCCTGCCCCTGTGGCCTGGCCACGGCAGCCGAGCTCAAGGACGCGTACTTCGAAGCACGAGAAGCGGACGCCACCAGCGCCTTTGGCGGCATCGTGGCGCTCAATCGCAAAGTGGATCTCGCCACAGCTGAGATCATCGCCGAGACCTTCATCGAGTGCGTGATCGCGCCAGGCTTCGAAGCCGATGCCCTGGAGCGACTGCAGAAGAAGAAAGCGCTTCGAATCCTCGCTACCGGCGAATGGCTCACCAGCGACCACGCGGCCACGCAGATGAAGCGCGTCGGCGGCGGACTGGTACTCCAGGATCGCGACGCTACCGGTCCCGGAGAGGTCCGCGGCGGCAAAGTCGTCACCAAGCGCGCCCCCACGGACGCCGAGATAGACGCGCTGGAATTCGCCTGGATGGCCTGCAAACACGTCAAGAGCAACGCCATCGTGCTCGCGGCAGCCGGCTCCAAGACGGACAGTTTTACCACCGTCGGCATTGGCGGAGGGAACACCTCCCGGGTGGGCGCCGTACAGAACGCCGTCAAGCACGCAGGGGACGCCGCCAAGGGCTCCGTGATGGGCTCCGACGCGTTCTTCCCCTTCCCTGACGGATTGCAGACGGCCATCGACGCAGGGGCCACAGCGGTCGCTCAGCCCGGCGGCAGCAAGGGTGATGCAGACGTCATCGCTGCGGCCGACGCCGCCGGTATCGCCATGGTCTTCACCAGCGTCCGCCACTTCCGGCACTGAGCTCAGTCCACCCCTGTCTCGCGCGGCAGGTGGGGATCCCACACTCGAGCGTCTCCCACTGTGAGGCGGCACCTGGGAGCCCTGAGCCCTCATGGCGGTCCCTAGCCGCCGGCGGCCTGAGCCCTGTGGCTCGGCGCGCTGTAGCGAGGCGGCGGCGGTCCCAGCCCTGCGCGTCAGAAGGTGCCACCCACCCATGCCAATCCCCGATGCCACGCCCCCGCAGGTGAGACGAGCGACCTCGGTGGGACTCCGGTTCCCTACCGATTCGGTTGTGCCATTTCAACACCAAACTTGGCCGACTGTGGGACCCCATGACACTGCTTCGCTAACCGAAGGGCTTACTGAGCAACACTCAGCCGGCCAACCGCGCGAACCATGTCTTCCATTAAACAATCCTGCTCGATCTGCGGCATCGAATTCGACGCCCAGTTCAAATACCAAATGGAGGAGCGAGTCGAATCCTCGCCCCACGGCGGCAAACAGGTGCGCTTCGTTTTTTACTGCTCTGGCAGCTGCCTCGAAGCCAGTCATCACGGCGGGCTCGAAGGGCTCGTCAGCTGTGACGTCTGTGGCACGGGTTTTCGCGTAGAGTACGCGTTCGAGGTCGTCAACGTGGGCTCCCAGCGGCGCTACGTCTGTACGACGGACTGCCGCAAACAACTCGTAGGGCAACGGGATGCGCGGGGCCCCGCGGGCGTGCCCGCGATTCCTCGCTCGTCGTCAACCGCCCCCGCACGACCCGCTCCCATCCAAGCCGGCGGCAAGATCATCGCCATCTTTAATCACAAGGGCGGCACCGGAAAGACCACGACATCGGTCACCATCGCGTCAGGCCTGGCCGAGGCGGGCAAACGAGTGCTGCTCATCGACAGCGATGCCCAGGGCAACGTCGCCGTCTCCCTGGGTCTCAGCTCCCACCGCTCGCTCTACCATCTGCTCGTCATGGGCTTGGATCTAAAGAGCCTCGTTCAAGAGGCCCGACCGGGGCTCTCGGTCTTGCCCTCCAACGAAACGCTGGCGGCAGCCGAACTCTACCTCGCCGGTCGCAAACAACGCGACCGAGTGCTGGCCTCGCGTCTCGAAGGCGTACGCGACATCTACGACTACGTCATCGTCGACTGCTCCCCAAGCCTCTCGCTAATGAATCAGAACGCCTTAGTCCTGGCCGACCGGGTGTTGTGCCCCGTGTCCTGCGACTACCTGTCCCTCGTGGGCGTCCGTCAGGTGCTCAAGACCATCAAGAGCGTCAACACACTACTGAAGCACCCCCTAGAGCTCTGGGGCGTGCTTCCGACGCATTACGATACGCGGGCGCGGATCTGCAAGGACTCCTACGCAACGCTGCGGGAGCACTTTGGCGATCGCTGCCTGGATCCCATCCGAGCCACCATGAAGGTTCGGGAGGCTCCGGCATGCTCAAAAACACTGTTCGAGTACGCGCCATCAGCGACTGCGACTCGAGACTACCGACTTGTGGTCGACCGAATTATCTCGGCCGACTCGAAGACTAGCGACATTCAAGGTGTCGCCTAACAGGAGGCAAATAGCGTGAGTGAACGAGACCTAAGACAAGCAACAGCACGAGTCCTAGACGGCGGAGACGTCGACGGCGTACTAAACGGTAGTTTTTATGCCAACGCGGCGGCCGCGAAGCCCGTCAATCAGACTCCTGCCAAACCGGCAAAACCCTCTCACTACAAGGTGATTTGCATCTCCATGTACACGGAAGATCTGCGGCGCCTCGACGGCATGGTCGAGGCCCTCAAAGGCCGCGGCTTGACCAAAGCCAACCGCAGCGCCCTGATCCGCTACGCCCTCGGCGAAGTAGATTTGGATCGGGTCCCCAAGGGCCTCTAAGCGCGACAATCGCGCTCAACGCGATAGTCCGAGACTCGCTAGTCTGTGACCCCTTTCACGGACTAGCGAGCTCAGTCGTGCTCTCACGACTACAATGAGCAACCAAGCTCAAGCCCCGGGCGGTACCTCAGCGCCGGCCTTTTTGTGTTTCAGTCGCTGCCCTGCCCCCGCCAGCCCGTTCGACGACGGCTCCAACGGCCGCCCATTCAACGGCGCTGCGTTCGACAGCTTGCCCCACTCATCTGCAGCAAGATCGCGAGCTGTGAACGCCGAGTCGGGCTAAGCTAGTCGTGCCTCGCCCCCGCCGCATCCCGCCACCATGTCCGCTCCCCCCGATCCGTCTGCCCACATCGCCGCCCGAGCGAAAGAGCTGGGCATCTCGGTGGAGGCCGTCGAGTTGTACTCCGGAAGCGAGATGTTCGATCTGCACGTGGAGTCCTTCATCTGGACGCGACTCTTCGGCTACCGCCTCGACAAACGACACGGGCGCGGACTGTTCGGCGGACACTTTTACAGCCAACTCGACTTCCCCCGAGTGCTGGAGGCGCAGATTGCCGGAGCGCAGTGGTCCATCGCGACCAATCCACTGGGTAGCCGAAGGCGTCTCTCGCGCGCCTTGCTTAAAAACGTCGCCACTCTCGATCGTTTGTTCGCGACAGAACCTGGCTTTCAACGAGTCCAAACCCTCTCTGAATACCGACGCGCCAGAGAACGCGGCCAACACGCGGCCTTCCTAGCGGTTCAGGGAGGCAACGCATTCGGCGATGAGTGCTCCCACCCGCTGCTTCAAAGCGGTCGCATCATCCGCGTGACCTTGCTGCACCTCACGACTTCCTTCCTTGGCAGCTCCAGCGCCCCAGTCAGCGGATTTTTTGGCGACGGCTTGACTCACGAGGGACACGAGCTGGTAGAGCTCCTCAACTCCACTCGCACCTTCGTGGATCTCGCTCACATCAGCCCCAAAGGTTTTTTTGACGTCGTCAAAACGCACGACCCGACCCAACCCTTGGTCGTCACCCATACAGGAGTCAACGGCGTCTTCCCGTCATGGCGAAACTTAAGCGACGAACAGATCCGCGCGGTAGCCGACACGGGAGGCACCGTCGGCATCATGGCCTGTAGCGATTTCCTACGAAAGCGGGGCGCCCGAGCCTGTCACGTAGTCGATCACATTGCGCACGTCATTCAAGTCGCCGGAGAAGACCACGTCTGCCTCGGCAGCGACTTCGACGGACTCATCCGCACCCCCAGTGATTTACGCAATTGCCTCGATTGGCCGCGCCTCGTGCAAGTCATGTTGGACCGGGGCTTCAGCACCGACCGCATCCAAAAGATACTCGGCGCTAACTTCCTGAGAAGCTTGGCACAGCTACGCCCCTAGACGAACGACGCCGACCGCTCGATACGCGCTCGTACTCGTACTCGTACTCCCACAACAGCCGTGTGGGAACGACGTCAAACGCAAGAAACCCAGGCGTGACGACCGGGGGAGACATCCCGTCCGTCATCAATGCCTGGGTTTCTTGACTTCATGGACACATCGGCGGGACTACCCCGCCGATGCAGTACGAACTCAGCCTTCGTAGATGTTGAGTTCCACTGGCTTCGCCGCATCTTCTTGGGCCTTCTCAGCCTGCTGCTCGTCCCATTCAGAATCGGAATCGTTATCGTTGCTGCTGCTCTTGACGCTGCTCCTGCTGCCGCTCACATTGGCGAGCTCCGCCTTGCTCAGCTGCGGTAGTCGCCGCTTGCCAACGGGACCTTCGTCTACAAAGTCGCGCAATGCGGACATATCGCGCAAGGCTTCCAACTTCGCGAGGGCCTTGACCTCCACCTGCCGGATTCGCTCCCGGGTCAGGTTCATGATGGCGCCGACATCTTCAAGAGTCGTGCCCCCTCGGTCCGCGACATCCAAAGCGCAGGACTCGCCCATCTCCCACACTTCAAGATCCGGGAAGTTCAGCTTGATGGCTCCGGTACGTGGTGACACGTCGATGTACAAATGATGCTTGCAGGAAACGAAAGCACAGGGCCGCGGCCCCTCCGCACACTCAGCACGCTTACGGGGTTTCCAGTAGTCCATCTCCGGGTAGAGCAGCCGCCCTATTTCCAGCTCGCGCTTGGTCATGCGCTTGACGCTGATGGTCCGCGCTCGGACCACCCGCTTGCGCCGAGAGCGACGTTGCTCCCGAGTGATGCTCTCGCCCTCCGCAGGAGCTGTCTGCAACGCCGTGGCGCCGTCAGTCTGCGGACTCTGGGTGTCCTCGTTGAAAAGGGCGGTGCTGTCGCCCTGAACCACTTCTGCCTCTTTAATTGTCTCCATCAGTCTGCCTCCCGATAGCGGCGAATCTTCCGATTTTAGCCGCACTTATCCTGTCGACCTGGGGCAATCACCCAAGGCCCGTGAACGAGCTATGTTTGTTGGAGCCGCTTCGCTATCGCGGCTCCCCTACCTAAATGCCGTCTGAACCTTCACGTTTCAGTCGGCACCCCCTGTCCCTACACCGCGCGCCAAACACGCGACCCCGTGGCTTATCACCCTAAGCGCTCTTGAGCATTCCACCTCAGTTGACACTGCGGATCCTGGCTCGAGAGCTAAGTCTTGATTCGATGGTGTCCAGCTTAGCGATCAGCTCTCGGCTCATCGCTCTTGCCTCAGCAACGTCAGCCGACACGGCGGAGGCATATCCCTCGCCCTCTCGGTCTTTGAGTACATCTCCCAGCGTACGAAAAATCGTCGCCAAGGTTTGTTCCAGCAACTGGACGTCACTTCGCATAAAGAGGAAGTCGCGCTGGATTTGCTCGATGGTGAAGTCCTTCGCCATCAGCTCTTTAATCTGGACAATCTGTCGGACGACCCCAACCGGGTACATGCCCTGGGAACCCTGGTGCTTGCCCTTGCGGCCGACGCGAACGCTGCGAGGCAACAACCCGAGCTGCACATACTTGCGAAGCGTCGCCTCCGTGAGCTTCACCTCGTGGCACGCGAAAACGTCCAGGATATCGGCCGAGCTGATGCCGGCCGAGAACTGCTTCTCAATCTGCTTCAGGGTGGTCTCGTCGATGCTCACGGTGATTGTTCTCGTTTGGCCCGTTGGTGGGGAGTTGAGCTCCTATCCGTCAAGGCATGAGTGAATATATTCTATTGAGTGGATCGAAAAAACGGGTTTCCGGGGAAATATTTCGCAGTAAACCCTACACACTCCATGGAAAGCACTTCGGGTACTTAGTGTGACATTAATTGTCACATCTAAAGGATTGTCCATGGAGCTGATAGAGCAACTGCCCACACCCCACTACACCGCTACTCCCACGACAGGATCCGTGTTCTGACCGCCAGGCGATGCCTGCCCCCCAAACTGAGCGCGATATCAAGGCCAGCGGCGTTCGATTGAGGGTCATGGATGCCGGATCTGGGCCTCCATTGCTGCTGCTGCACGGCATGTTTGTCGACCACCGAACCTGGGACAGCGTCAGCCAAGAGCTATCGGATCAGTTTCGAGTCGTTTCGGTTGACCTTCCAGGTTTTGGAGAAAGCGAGAAGCCGCCGGACAGCCGGTTCCCCTACACCATTGAGGGCATGGGTGAAGCCATCGCCGACTTATATGCCGGGCTTGGCTTGGGTCGCGCGGCGCTGGTCGGGCACGGCTTAGGAGGCGCCGTTGCGGCCGCTGTAGCGTCGACTCACCCGGAGCTCGTTAGCCATCTCGTGCTGGTCAACTCGATGAGCTACCCCGCAGAGTTCGACATCCGCCGGAGGGCTGCGATGATGCCGCTGCTCGGAAGCTTCGTCTTCAAACAGCTGCTTGGACGAAACGCCTTCCGTAGTTACTTCAACAACTTCATGCTTTCAGAGCGCGGCGCCATCGCCCAATCTCGAATCGACGACTACTACTACACCTTCAGTGAGCCCGCTGCACGGGCCAGCGCGTTCGCGACACTCAGGGCCACCGCGGACACTCGAGCGCTCATCGCGCACATCGCTCGGGTGTCCAGTCCGACCCTCGTCGTCTGGGGCCGACACGACCGGGTGTACCCCGCCGCTCACGGCCAGATGCTCGCGCGGCAATTGCCGGGACAAAGCTTTCACCTGCTCGATTCCGGGCATCTTCCCCAGGAGGAACGCCCGACCGCCGTCGCGGATCTCATTGGCAGCTTCGTCCGAGACCAACGTGCCTCAGGCTAGCGGACGGGCCGTCACGCATCTCAGGATACAGCGCGCGGGACTCGGTTTGCTCGCGGGCCCCCCACGAGCGAAGGGGGGGCCCGCGAGCAAACCGAGTGTCAGTCAATCGGGAACGACGCCGTCGGCGGCGCCGCGCTGCCGCCGCGGGAACCTGGGCGGGCGGTGAAGATGCCCTCTCCGGGAGCCATCGACCTGACCGGGCTCTTGCCTGCAGGGGTCGTGCTCGGAGCTGTGCGGCGAACAGGCGTCGCTCGGGGGCGAGGGGTTGCGGGCTTGGGAGCCCGGCGGCGAACCGTCGGCTCGGCTTGGCGAGCAGGACGCTCCACGGGCGTGGGCGGCTCTGGGGCCGCCTGGGGCGCGGGCACTGGCTCGACGGCCTCCGGAGGGCTCTCAACGGGCGCTGAAGCGCTCTCCACGGGGATTGCGACCACTGGTGACTCACTGGCTGCAGGGGTCGGCTCGACGGCTACCGCCTCGGGTCCGGGGGTTGCCTCCGACGAGTCCGGCAGTAGCAGCCCCCAAATGATGCTCCCCAACAACAGACCGACGAAGAGGAGGCCTCCGGCGGCCACAGCCTTGGTCAACGCGCCTCGGCGAGCCAACTGTTCCGGAGATATCAATTGTGGGAGATCGCCCTCCTCGTAGGGATCCTCACGGAACTGTTCCGTCGCCGGTCCGCCGTCGTAGGAGCCACGGTCACCGTCCTGAAAGAACTCGGCCGAGCCGGCAGGGGTTGTCGTGGAGACTTCGTCTGCCGGATCGGCGGCGATCGGATGATCTGCCACCCGAGGCAGCACCTCCGGAGGCAGCACCATCGGTGCCGGCGCTACGGGAACGATGGGCGCTACCGGCGCGAGCAACTTGGTGGGAGGCAAGGTCGTCGCGTCCACATGGAGATCTGGGAGGGGTCGCGGGGGCACCGGCGGAGACGTCGTGGCAGACAGAGGCATCGCCACGGGAGGGCTCGGGCGGGGGGGCACAGCCACGGTGGACGGCGTGCCGGATACCACGGTACTCCCGAACCCGAGCGGCGCTGTGCGCGGCGGCGGCGGCAGCACCGCTGGAAGCCCAACGGGTTTCACTGGATCCACCTGAATACCCGTGAGCGTATCGCCGCCAAGCCGGTCGGCGACCGGCGACGCGGGGGCCATGCTTTCTGCGGCGGACACGGCCATTGCTGCCGCGATTTCTTCCGGTGGAGCGGACGTCCCAGCAGCCTGGGTGGTGTCTGCCGGCTCCTCCAACTTGGGGGCTGACGCGCCCAGCGCAGCTAAGCGCCCGAACGAGACCTCGCTGGCAGCGTCGATCGGCGGCGGAAAAGACGTGACCTTTTGGGACTCGTCCTCGGTGCCGCCCAGACTCGGAGTGCCACTGGGGTCCCCCCCCAAGCCGCGCTCCGTCGAAGGGCTGTCGGGCGCGGTGGTTTGGCCAGCCGCGGGGCTCGCCAAACCGAGGCCGCTCAGCTCGCTCACTTCAGACCACGCCGGCGAGCGCCGTCGATCCGCATCGGACGCGCTTGCCCCCTCCCCTGGTTCAACTGAGAGAGCGACAGGAGTACGAGGCGCGGCGTCGCGAGGCTCAGACTTGTCCACGCTCTTGCCTCCCGACATCACGCTAGCGACTGCAAAAGCGTCAGGGTTCACCGTAATGGCGCCATGGAGGCCTGACGGCCCACTCGCTCCGACGTGAGGCTGGGGTGGCGCCGTCGCCGGAGGATAGCTAGCCCGGGGCACGACATCGAATTCGCCCGCTTGAGAAACACGAATGCTGGCCGGTCCCGTTTCACCACCGCTGGGCACCACCTGGTCCACAGCGACAATGTCCTCGGGATCTATGGTCAGGATCAATCCCTCGAAAAACAGTTTCGAAATCACTCCGAGAGTCGACAAATCGTCGAAAGGCGAGTCGTCGATGACGTCCATTAAGGTTTTTTGGCCGTCGATCAGCTTCAGGATCCCGTTTAGTTCATCGGGAATCTCCGTCAATCGTTCGATCAGCGCTTCGTGGTCGACGTCGTAGACAGCGCTCTCTTCCGGCAGCTGCTCGGCCAGGCGCCCCCACTCGTCCACGCGACGCATGCCTTCCATCAGAAGGCCTTGGGTCGATGTCGGCATCACCTCCGGCCGGTCCACCGCGGTGAACTCGACTTCGAACTTGCCCTCGTGCCAAATGAGCGCTCGGTAGACGGCTTCTTCGCCTCGGAGCTTGCCCAATTCCGCGTCCACGACCTTGCCTTCGCGGAAATAAATCGTCGCTTCCCGCTGACCACTGCGCACCATCACGATGCCGCTCTTGCGGCTCACGTCAATCGTCTGCAGTAGATCGACGACGCCCATGTCCTCCAGGGAGCCGCTGAATTGCGTGCGCGAGACCGGGCCGGCAATTCGATCGTGATCCCGACGGGCCAACAACAGATTGACCCGGGCGATCAGCTCCCGAACAAAAATCGGTTTCGTGAGATAGTCTTCAACCCCGAGCTCGAGGCCCCTGATCTTGTCCTCGATGGACTTCTGGCTGGTGAGGAACACCACGGGAATCGCTGCGAGCTCAGGCTTCGCCTTCAGTCGGCGGACGAACTCGTAGCCATCCAACTCCGGTAGTCGGGTGTCGGTGAGAATAAGGTCCGGCGTCGCGAACTCTAGTTTCGCCAAGCCGTCTTTGCCGTCAGTCGCTACCGTAACGCTGAAGCCCTCGCTCCGGAGACTGACTTCCAGTACACGAACGCTGCGCGGATCCGCGTCCACGAGGAGCAATTGTTGTTTAGGCATGCCTTGAATTGGTCTTGAAAGACCTGATGAACTTCTAACTCATCAAGCGCGCGCAGGCATATCGGATCGGGACCTACACCGTCCCGAAACGATATGCCTCAATAATTACAGCCACAAACATCGCGAACCAGGCAAAATCTCCCGGAGCCGTGCTTCCTGAAGCACACTGCTAGGCGCCGATCTTGTTGCCGCATTGCGCGCAAAACTTGGCGCCCTGGCTATTCGGCGTTGAGCACTTCGGACACGGCTGAGCGGCCTGGGCGGGAACTGGCGGGCCGCCCGCTGCAGCGGGCGCGTAACCCGGTCCGCCGCCCTGGGGCGGGTAGCCCGCTGGAAGCTGGCCCTGAGGAGGCTGGCCCTGAGGCGGATAGCCTGGGGAAGCTTGTCCCTGATAACCCTGCGGCGGATAGCCTGGGGGAGGATAACCTGGGGGCGGCTGTCCCTGAGGAGCATAGCCCTGGGGCGGGTAACCCTGAGGAGGATACGGTCGTCCCGCTTGCATGCCCATGCCCATGCCCATGCCAGCGGCCATTCCAGCCCCCGCCATAGCGCCGGCGGCGCCCTCGCCCCCCTGAGCCATGCCCTCGCCCATGCCCATCATCGCCTCAGCCTGAGCAAACTGCTGGTACTGCGCCATATTCAGATTCTGCATGTACCGCGCGCGGTTTTGGTACTCCTGATCCAACTCGAACTGCCGCTGAGCCGCTTCTGATCCCGCTTGGGATACGGCAATCTTCGCTTTCCGGGCGTCGATCTTGGCTTGCACGATTTGGTCCTGGAACTCGTCGATCCGGTCCTGGTCCTCCTCGGACAAATTGAGGTTTAGCTTGGCGATCTCGAGAACCTGAACGCCGATTTTCGCGAGATCGGGGCACTCTGCGACGATAGAACGGGCCACGTCCGGTCCGGCGGTGCCGAAATCCATCATCGTCATTTCGCCGTCTCTAATCAGACTAGTCAGGGTGGTGCGCACCCCCATCATCAACTGGTCGCGAACCCAGTCCATCGCTCGGTTCGGATCGGCCGCCCCAGTCTGACCGACGAATTCCAGAACAAATTTCACCGCGTCGGTGACCTTGAACGAGTACGTGCCGAACGCGCGGGGCTTCACCCGGATCTCCAGCTCGGGATCCCGCATAGACCCAATATCGCCGCCAAATCCCTGATTGTAGAGAGGCCGTGTGGTGACGAAGTAGATCTCGCTAATAAACAGATCCCCACCGGTCATCTTGTCGACGAGAGCCCCCAAAAACGGGATATTTTGCGTGTGTAGCTCGTGCCGACCGGGCCCCAAGGCGGCCACGTATTGACCGTCTTTGAAGAATAAGGCGACCTCGTCCGAGTCGACCGTCAGGTTGCTCCAGAAAGGAAAGGTCTGGTCCGGGTGTTTGTAAACGACGGCGTCTTTGAACGCATCGTCCCGGGCGATTGTCATCCGGTCTACGCCGGCCTTGAAGAAGTCACCTATGCCCATGGTTGCCCGATACCTACCTTCCGGGGCGCTCGACCCCTCCCATTACGCGCCCACTCAATCGACCACGCCCACACTGCACGCGCAAGGCGAAAACCCCAGGAGTCGCTCTCCCACGGGCCTGGTGTGTCAGACGCTGTGTCAGACGCTGTGTCAGACGTATGTAGGAGAACTTGGGGCCCGAAGGCTAGATGCGCAAGTGCCCGACAGCCCGGCCGGGACAACTAGTGCTCGATTCACTTCATTTGAAGGGAATCGCGACCATAAGATCCTGCCGCAGAAACCCTGCCGCAGAAACCCTGCCGCAGAAACCCTGCCGCAGAAACCCT
>JABSRN010000106.1 GCA_013214025.1 Polyangiaceae bacterium | reverse complement strand
CCCCCCCCCCCGTGAATTCTCCGGGTCTTACAATTTGTCCCACCACAATCAATATCGCGAATGGGTACTGCACTTTCTTGAGGCATCGTCATACAGCCCGAGAATGCTGACTGCAGTCGCGAGGCAACTGCCGACGGGCATCCTTGTGTTTCGGCTCCGCAGAAATCCAATCCCACTATGAATGAATCTCTGCTGACTAAGATTCGCAATCGACTTTCTCCACGTCTTGACCCAACAAAGCCAACCGGGATTCTTGCTGACAAGGAGCTGCAGACCATCTTCGCCCTCTATCAGGTGCTCAGCGGCGACGAAGGAGTATCGCGCAACGAAGTGCTGGATTTTGTTAACCAGCGTACCAAGACGGTACCTGGAGTGCTGCATGCCTATCGGAACGGTATTGCTCTAATTCACAAACGTAGTCGCGATTTTGCTCAGATAACAATGGACGAGCGAAATGCGGTATTGCACAAACTGCTTCGCAGTTATCGACATCCAGGGCTCGAGCCAAGTTGGCGTCGCACTCTGCGATTAACGCCCGTTGTGATGGACCGATTGCTTGCCCCTCAAACGGTGCAATCCTTCAGGGATTTAGTGGTCCGTGACTTGCTCGCGCGATACTTTACGTCAGCCCGAGGATGGAAGCTGGTTGGCTATGAAGAATTTTCTGGACATGTGAGAACGCTGGACGAACCATGTGAAGTTAGGCGAGTTGAATTCGAGGGCGACGACATCATCCTCACCCTCTCGGACGCAACAGTAGAAGTATTGGCCGATACAGGGCTTCAACTAGCGGAAGACGGCTTACTCCGTGCTATCACCAAATGGGGACGACAAACAGCGACCTTTTCTCACCAAACGCATGCCATGCTCGGCGAACGACTTGAAGAAGACGATAGTGGATTTATTGTTCGTGTTGGAAACAAGAAATATCAGGTTGCTGACGCAGGTGAATGAAATGGGCGTGAGGTGGTCGCTGCACTCCCATTGGAAAGTGTAGCCGACTTGGTTGGGAAAACGAGAAGCCTCACTGTGGATACTGTCACAATGGGATGTGCCACCGGGGATAGACATGATTGAAGCAGATGTCATAATTGTTGGATCAGGTCCTGCTGGGGCGGCCGCGGCCCAGCAGCTGGTCAACGCCGGAACGAAGGTTCTCATGCTAGAGGTCGGTGCACGACCAGAGCGCGATCGTTTTGCCGCCATGAAGCGAGCAGTGCTCGGCGAAATTCCGTGGGAGTTTCCACCTTACCCGTATGAGATGAGGGGTGATGACATTGAACTCAACGAATTCGCCCTTCGCATCCTCGGCGGTAGCTCCATGTCGTGGGGGGCAATTACACCGCGCTTCCATCCCAACGACTTTCGCATGAACCAGAAGTACGGAGTCGGTGTGGACTGGCCGATCAGCTATTCGGATCTCGAAAAGTACTACTGCGATGCCGAAGTGTTCATGGGAGTTTCTGGCGCTGACGACAACCCCTATATGGGGCCCCGGTCTCAACCATTTCCAATGGCCAACTTCCCGCTGAATGACTCAGATATTTTGGTGTCGAAAGCAGCCTCCAGGCTTGGAATTCAGATGCACTCGGTACCCGTTGCGCGAAACTCTACTCCCTACGACCAGAGGTCGGCTTGCTCGTACTACAGTGTATGTCGAGCATGCCCCATTGGTGCCATGTTCAGCTCTGACCGCGTCGTAGAGCGGCTGGAACGTCGCTCTAACTTCCGATTACGCACCAACGCTGAAGCGATCCGTGTCGAACTCGACGGGAATCAGCGTGCGAAACAGATCGTGTTCCGTGACAATGACGGGCAGGAGCATGCGGCAAAAGCCGACAAGTTCATACTTGCCACGCAGACCGTGGAAACGGTGAGAATGCTCCTCAACTCCGCCTGTGGCAAATTCCCCCGTGGAGTTGGAAACAACAACGGTCAATTGGGACTCTATTTCACCGAGCACCCAAAATTCTATGTCTCTGGTCGAGTGTCTCAGCGCCTTCATCCCTACAAACAGGGATTTGAGACGGCCACAACGTATAAGTTTCACGATCATCCTATGCGCCATCACTACGCTGGTGGGCGCATGATGGTGCGAGAGACAGGCGGCCCTTCCGTACCGGAAATCGCTGTCCAGAGTGGTCGATGGGGACAGGACCTGCGTGACGAGATCGAAGAGATCTTCGGACACCAGATTATTCTAGGTGCATTTCTGGAGCAGTTACCGCGAGCCACTAACAAAATTTCCCTGTCCGATACTATCCGAGATTCTGGTGGCCTGCCCGCGGCTTGTATCGACTTCCAGCTGGTAGGTGAATACGAAGAGGCAGGTTTCAAAGCGATGAAACGAGAGATGCACAAGATCCTCGATGCACTTGGTGCTCAGCAGGTCGAGACAGCGATGCCACTGTCAAACAGTGGTCACTATATGGGAGGGCATCGAATGGGGGCCAATCCAGAGACCTCTACAACCAACTCCTACTTGCAGACTCACGAGATCGACAACCTCTACTTGGCCAGTGGTGGAGCGTTTCCAACCAGTGGGGTTAGCAACCCAACGCTAACGACGGTGGCACTGACAATGCGTATGTCGGAACACATGCTTGGTGCTTCCTAGCCTCGCTTGCTGAGCGACAATTAGACCTCCCCAAGAGCGACAACTACATCGCCCCAATTCTGGGCTGAGCAAGGAACTCCGCCAAGAACGCCAAACAGGCGAACTTGTGTCGAATGAGAGTTCGGCTGCTAGTACGTCCTCGCCGTGCACCGTCGTGCATGATCGGATGGCACGCGCTTAACTCGGCGCATGGAAAACGAGCTTTCAAAGATTCGAGAATTGGTT
>JABSRN010000105.1 GCA_013214025.1 Polyangiaceae bacterium | reverse complement strand
CCTCGACGGAGGAATCGGATACGACAGCGCCGGTGTCCGGACCGTGGCTAGAAGAGCCGCCGGTGCTCGACGAGCCTGCCGTGCTCGGGGCTCCGCCGGTGCTTGAGGCTCCCGCGAAGCTCGGGGTTCCGCCGAAACTTGCGGCTGCAAAGGTAGTCCGCCCGGCGAAGCCGCCGGGATCGCCGCCAGTACCAGTGCCGCCACCTGTGGCGGAACCGCTACCGCCAGTGCCGCCGCTCTTCTTGATCGGCGCGGGGGTCTCGCTGCTCGCACACGCGATAGCCGCCGCTCCGCTGAGCAGCACCGCCGCCGGTAGCCGCAACCAGCGCGTCCGAGGAGCGCCCTTGCCTAGAGACACGACGACAACGCCGGGTAAAATGATAGCGGGGAGCATCGACCGCTCTCGCACTCGTCGTCGCTCGTGCACATGGTCATGTCGCCGCCGCAGCTCGACTGACAACTAGTGCCCGTCAACTCGGTCGGGCTGCCGCCGCCGCAGCACAACGTCGTACCGGGGCAATTGTTAATTCCGCTGCAGCCGACTTCTATGTCGTTGCCGGCGCGTCCATCGTTACAAAACGACTCTCTAATCGCGCCGCCGATCATGGCAATTTTGATGTAACAAACCCCCGCGCTGCAGTCCTCCGCTCCATCGCAGACGGCGATATAATCGCAATCGGAACCGCCGCAGGTCGCACTCGCTCCGACGACACAGCATACCTCGCCACGCGTACACACGGCGCTGCCGCAGGCAGTCTCGCCCTCTCCGCCACTTCTGTCGCCGCCACCAGTGGGCGAACCTCCCGTGCCGGAGCTGCCGGCGATCGACGTACCGGAGCCACCAGACGGTCCAGAATCGCCGCCAGTGGGTGACGTTCCGCCACCAGTGCTCGTGCCGCTGCCGCCAGCACTGGTCCCACCACTGCCATCATCACCGCCACCTAGTCCAGTGGGTTGCTCAGCAGCAGTGAGTTCGGCGGCATCGGAGCAGCTCGTCAGCGAAAAAATAAGCGCCGCACCAAATCCGAGGCACTGGGCGCTCAGTTGGACGGGGCGAAGGCCGGATAAATCAAGAAAGGTAGACACGGCGGGAGCATATCACCCTCACACCCATGTCAAGGCACCCGCTCCCTCAGACAAAAACGCGACAAAAAACGCACTCTTTTCGGAATAGAACGCTAAAGCATCGAATTGCCCCTGGGATCATGAGTCGAGGATCGAATATCGACCCGGCATCCTTGTAGCGGCAGGGGTCACCGTTCTGCTGGGAAAATTCGCCCAGCACGGACGGCATCGGGGCTGGTACTCGACGGAGGCTCTTTGCAGCGCAAGTAGGTGCGGGCGGACTCTTCGGAGCTCTCCGCAGCCTCGACGATGTACTTGTTGAACTCGTCCATATCGGTGATTTTCTGCACGCGCTTAATGCCCGGTGAATGACATCCGCCCTCGACCAACGCCTCCGCCCGGAACACCGCGCCGGCAACGCTGGGCTCCCCCTCTTGGAGGAACCCCGCCAGATCGTGATGAAACGCCAGCACAGCTGACATTTCATCGGGCAATCCCCAGGTCCGAATCACTTGCGCGCCCACCGCCGAATGGGTCATTCCGAAAACTTTCTGGTCGACTTTTTGTTCGGAGAGGTCCCAAGCGCCTGCGAACTCCTCCGCACGCGCCCAAGCCCCGGGTGACCAAACCGCCATAGCGAGCTTGCCCAGGTCGTGCATGAGCCCCGCTGTGAAATCACTGGAGTCACCACACAGCTGCTTGGTGACGTTCGCCCCCCGCACCGAATGCTCTTCAAAACTTTGAACGGGGAACTTTTTCAGCTCGCCTTTCGCCTCAAACGCGCGAAGCGTGCCGGCCTGGAGGGGCAAGGCACGAACCGTCTCCGGTCCTATGAATCGAACAGCATGTCCCACGCTCAAGATTCGGGCGCTCATCCCGAAGTGAGCCGAGTTCGTCAGGTGCCAGAGCTTGGTCGTCACCTCGACGCCGCGAACCGCTGATTTCTCGACCAGAGCCTCTGACAGCATGATGCGCCGTGTCTTCGGGTGCTTGTCAGTAGGAACTCAAACAGCTCGACACCGTCGACCCCGGCATAGCCATGTCCGAAACCACCGCGTCGAGATGCGTTGTTCCGACCATATCCATCGCCGCTTGCCCGCCCAGCGCGAAATCCATATCCCAGCGCCGCCGTTGAAACCGAAGGCACACCCGGAGGGCACTGATGATGGCTTGTTCGTCATCAACGAACAGGACTCTTCTTCGCTCTTCTTCGCTCTTCTTCGCTCTTCTTCGCTCTTCTTCGCTCTTCTTCGCCAACCGGCGAGCCCGCACCCTATGGGGGCCGCCAATAGAAAATGCAGCCGTCCTCTCAACCCATTAATCGTCGATGTGTGCGGACGCCCCTGCAGAGCCACGAGCTGACTGCAGGCTCTCGCCGATATTTCGAAAGTCAGCCCTGCGACACTGTTTGCGCGCGGGCGACGCGCCGCCCCCTAGGGGCGACCGTATTTTTTCATGCGGGCCGCCAGCTTTGCCGCTCGGACCGTTTTCTGGCGCTTCACGCGATCCGGATCGACAACAAAGCTCGTCATCCTCTCGGTTTTTTCGAAATCACGCTTGTACCGCTTGGCCTTGTACTTGTTCTTAAATGGACCAATGCGCACCCGATGCCACAAGCCTCGGTCCGGTACATAAGCCGCCTGGCGGTAGGCCCGGTGTCCGCGTTTACGCAGCTCTAGTACGAATTTGTCTGCCTCCACTTGATTGGAGAAGCTCGCTACCTGGATTTGATATCCGCCCTCGGCCCCGACGGGCGCCGCTGTGTCCGCCGCGCCCGCTGGCTCGGCGCGGTCCTTCGCGAGAAGGGCCAACTCATCGCTGGGCTGCTGGGTGACCCGGGTCGCCGCGAGCAGGGTTCCAACCGGGAGCGGGACCACCGGGAGACTGTCGGCGGCTGACGGCGGGCCTGCCTTCGCTTGTTTGACGGGTTCCGCTCGAATCAGTTTTCCGTCTGCGCTTTTCACGGCGGCCAAGGCCGTTGTGGGCAACGCAGAATCACTCAAGGTCGCTGGAAAAGTGAGTTTTGTACCTCCCATCTCTTCGGGAGTATCGCCCTCGCTCTGGCTCTCAGCCACCAGAGCGGCCAAGGGATCATCCTGGGAGCGCGCGGGAGGAGCCGCGCTGGTAGACGTCATCACACCTGCCGCAACCAGCGCACCGCCGGCGATAGACGCCAACACCAAGGCACCGAGCCGCGAACTGCCTTTGGCTTCGTCCAGTTCCTGAATTTGATCGAGATTGCGTAGATTGATTGTGGTCATCACTTATTCCTCTGGGGCCGCTTCGTCCCCTTCTGTCGCCGTCTCACGAGCCATTTGTTCCGGCGCTTGAATGCCCAACAGCTCCAGCCCGCAGCTGTACACGCTGCGAACCCCTTCGACCCAGAGCAAACGCCCCAAGGTCTTGTCGCGATCCCATTTATCTTCCCAACCGTCCGTCATATCCCGCGCGAGAGGGAGGATCGCATCCCCGTCGTTGCGGAGCTGGGTGTAGTAGCTCTGAAAGGCCTGCGCGATGTCGCGCAGAAAGAACACGAGCTTGGTGGGCTCCCGAGTCTCCGCCGCTTCGCTGACGATGCCGGGAAAGCGCCCGAGTTGCGCCAATAGTGCTCGCTCTAGCGGGTGAGAAACCTTGGCCGCCAGTGCGTCGCTGTATCGCGGCGTCTCCAGTCCGAACTTTTCCTTGGCGCGGCGCTGAATCGCGCAAAGGCGAGCGTGCCCATACTGAATGTAGAAAACCGGATTGTCGCTCTTCTGTTTTTTCGCCAGCTCAACATCCAGGTCGATGGGCGTATCAACCCGGCGCGCCAGATAGAAGTAGCGAAGCGCGTCTCGACCGGCGTGAGCGTGGCCGACCGCTTCGTCAATCTCTTCGGTGACTTCCTGAATCGTAATCAGATTGCCGAGTCGCTTGCCCATCTTGAAGGACTTGCCGTCCCGAAGCAGGTTGACGAGCTGAAAGAGCATCACCTCGAATTTCTCGGGCTCTTGATCCACCGCTTCGATCGCGCTTTTCACGCGCGCGACGTAGCCGTGGTGGTCCGCGCCCCAAACGTCGATCAGCCGAGTGAATCCGCGTCGGAATTTGTCCTCGTGATAGGCGATGTCGCTGGCGAAATACGTCATGACGCCATCCCGCTTCTGAACGATGCGGTCCTTGTCGTCTTCGTCGCCGGTGACGAAACTCACGGCGCCGTCGTCCTCGGTGCGCAATCGACCGCGCGCTTTCAGCAGATCCAGGGTTTTTTGCACCCGACCCCAGCGATGCAAGCCTTCCTCGCTGGTCCAGACATCGAACTCGATACCGAGATCCGTCAGCACCCGACGGATGCCACGGTCTTGGGCTCCCGGCACGCCGTCCAACATCAAGGTCACGCAGAGGCGGAGCAGCGCTGCGCTGGCCTCGCCAGCTTCCGTCTCAGCGTCAGCCGCGGCGAGCATGTCGGGGCGGTTGGCTAACAGCCACTCGCCCATTTCCTTGACGTAGTAACCGCCATAGCCCCCCTCGGGGGGGCCTTCATCTTTGGCAGCGCATCGAACGCTGTGCCCCAAAAGCCGAACTTGATTACCGTAATCGTTGACGTAGTACTCACGCGTGACCCGGTGACCGGTGGCTTCCAGCAGTCGCGCGACCACGTCCCCCAGAACCGCGCCGCGACCATGACTGATCAACAACGGCCCCGTCGGGTTGGCGCTGACGAACTCGACCAGAATGCGCTCGCCAGTCGCCGCAGCCTTGTGTCCGTAGCCTCGCCCCTGCTCGAGCACGTCGCTCAAGATCTGTTCAAAGGCCGCAGGCGCGAAACGCACATTGATGAAACCCGGTCCGGCGACATCCACTGCGCTGATCTGCTCGGACTCGCGCAAGAGCTCCGCAATTTGTTCGGCCAGCTCTCGAGGCTTCTTGCCGGCGCGTTTCGCCAACACCATCGCCACATTGGTCGCAGCGTCCGCGTCCACGCCGCGTTTGGGCGGATCCACGTTGAAGCGAACTCCCGCCAGCTCCAGGTCCAACTCCCCACGCGCCGAAAGAAGCGCCAAGGCCTCTTGGGTGTTCCGTCGTAGTTGCTCCTCTAAGCCCATAGATACTCAGTCCTTTCGCTACAGCTAGCGCGGCTTCCCGGCCAACTTTTGACCGCCTTCACTTGCGATCCTCAGGGTTTGTGAGCGCCGCGAGCTGCAGCGCCTTCCAGTTCGTCTCGCGCACTTCCGCAAGAGCATCGCTATCTATAACGATGCCACCGCCTGCAAAGTAATGCGCCTCACCGTTGTTGACGGTGCAGGTACGGATGGCCATCGACAAGGTGAGTCCGCCGTCGTGACCGAGGTAACCGATGCCACCGGTGTAGAGGCCACGGCGCGCCGCTTCGAGCTCGGCAATTCGTTCCATCGCACGGCGTTTTGGCGCGCCGGTCACACTTCCGCTTGGCAGCATCGCCCGCAACAGCTCGCTGCGACTGACACCCTTGCGAAGCCTCGCGGAGATCGCGCATCCGCGATGATGAACGGCGCGATGGGTGCTCACCTGGGGTTTGCCAACCACCCTGACGGAGCCGATCTCAGCGATTCGCCCTAGGTCGTTACGCTCCACATCGACAACCATCGCGAGCTCGGCGCGTTCCTTGGGATCGCGCTCGAGCTCTTCGGCCAACGCGCGATCTGCGGCAGCGTCAGCCCCCCGCGGGCGAGTTCCTTTGATGGGTACGGTCTTCAGCGAAGCATCCGAACCGAGCGACAACAACAACTCCGGCGAGTTGCTGATCACCGATAGCTTCGGCAGTTCCAGCAAAGCTCCGTAGGCAGCATCGCCTCGCCGACTCAGATCTTCGAGAAAGGAGAGCTGCGACCCTGATAGGCTGAAATCTAAACGCCTCGCTAGATTGACTTGGTACAGCTCGCCGGCGGCTATGGATTCCAACGCTTGCTCAATCCGAGCCTGATGCACTGCGTCCGCCTCAGGTCGGCCGCGCTGTCGCAAGCTCGCTGACGGACGATCAAGCGGCGTGGGCCGCGACAACAGCCGCACCAGCTCGCTCACGGCAGCGGCGTCGTCACCCACCACATGGACTCGATCGGCAATCCGCGCAACAGCACCGTAGCGCTGCCAAACGGGCGAGCTGACGTGAGGTGCCTCCCGCCCATCGCTCCACGACCTACCGGGTTGTTGTTCTAGATCTTGCCGACGACATTCGTAGGGCACGATACCGATCCAGCGCGGCACCCCGCCCATCGCGTGGGCGGAACGGGAAAGGGGTAACGCCGGATCGGGATCCAGCTCGGAGGAAATTTGCGCGGGCCGAACCGCCAGATACGACGCAGCACCGCGACCTTTTCCCCAAAGAAAGGACAAGCCCGGCTGTCCCTCCAGCCGTCGCGCCAGCTGAAGCGGATCGGCGGGGACGCAAATTTCTCTACAAATTAGCGACACGCGATGGGGCCGCTAGACCATCATTCCCCGACGGGCACAACCCCGCTTCGCGGTGTCACAACAGCGCTTTCCAAGGGAGCTTCGCAGACGCTACCGGGCCACAAAACGCAATCCCGAACCCGCCCACTACCACGAATTTTGGCTCCCGCTCCCACCACCACACGGCTGAGCTCGACCGCTGAAGCCACGCTGGCTCCCTCACCCAGCCAGTACGACTCGTCCCGGGACTCCAGCCAAGCCAGATTGGCTGCCAAATAGGCGTAAAGATTCCCGACATCGCGCCAGCGGCGCACAACGGAACGGGTCGCAATCCTGCCGCCGGACCGCAAGAGGGGCAAACAGTAGTCGCCGATCAGACAGCCCTGGACGGGTAACGCCTCCGCGCAGCCTCGACCGACGGCGACGATCCCCACATAGTCGGCCGCGCTCACCTCATAACCAAACACCTCTCCCCGCAATCGGACAATCGCCCCCGACCCGTCAAGACCAACCGTCCCGCTACCGCTCACGACCGGCGCGACCGCCAAACACAGCTGGCCGTCGTCCGCGCCAGCTAGCAGCAGCTCCGCGTCAATGTCTGCGAGGATGTCTCCGTTCCACACCAGCGATGGCCCGTCGCCTAACCAATCGGCCACGTTACGAATGCCCCCTGCAGTACCCAGAATTTCAGGCTCATTCCTGACTTGAAATGGTACGGCTAAATTCTGGAATCTGCTTGCAAACTCCCCGGCGAGATGATGGGTGTTTACCACTGCCCGCTCACAGCCGTAGCTGGCCAGCTGCCGGGCAATTTGTTGCAGCATGGGCGCGTCCCCAATCGGCACGAGCGGCTTGGGCAGCTCGAGGCTGAGTGGGCGCAATCGGGTGCCAAGGCCGGCGCTGAGGACGAGTGTTGCAAACACATGGGCACCTTGCCCGCCGCAGAGCTACCGGGCAATTTGCTAGCAGCCAGACCCGCTGCCAGACGCTCATATGTAAGAAACTCGCCGAGCTTCCAAGTCCCGTGCTACCGCTGCCCGAGATGCGACTATTCCAACTGAATGCCGGATTCGGCGCAGTTCTCATCGGGCTGTGCGCTACCGCCGGTTGCGAAACCGATGCCGTCGGCGTCGAAGCGTGCCGGTCCATTGAGCTGGCTCGCTGCCAGGCGCGGGTTAATTGTGACCAAATCGAACAATCCGAGCTCGACCCCTGTGAGCGCTACGCACGGGACCATTGCCTACACGGAATCGCTCTCGAAGCTGCACCGGATCAAGCGGACGTGGACGAGTGCGTGGAAGCGGTCAATGATACGGCAAACTGTGACAAACTCACTCGACTGGACCTAGCCGAATGCTCATTTCTGACGCCCAACGAAACCGAGACTCCAACGGAGACCGACAGCGGCTCGCCCGCCGACTCCGGAGCCAGCTCGGACTCGGGCGCTCCTTCTCCCGGTTGAGCGCACTCTCCCGGTTGAGCGCGGTACTCGGCCTGAGCTTGGTGACTCTCCTCAGTTGCGGCGGCGAGGCGAAGAAAGCCCTGCCGCCGGTTGTTGAAGAAGGACCGGACGACGAGATCCTACGAATCGGCGCCGTCTGGGAGTCCCGCTCCGAAGCCAGCGTATTTCAGACTGAGCCCAGTCCTTTTGCCCACACCGTGGAGACGACGGTGTCCGTGATCACGCTCAAGCGCGGCGAGGACACCGCGACCGAGACGATCGAGGTCAATCAAAAGTACAAACTCCGAGCAGGCGGAGAGGTCACTTGCACCGGCAACACCGAGGCGACAGTGGCCCTCGCATACGGCCGCCGCAGTACAGGGGAAGCCGCCGTCCAGATCACCCGCGGTGAAGTCGAGATACCTCGGACGTGTAAACCGGCCGGCGTGTTGGGTGCCGTTCAGCTGGTTCCGCAGCTTGTCGGGCGCTTTCAGCTTCGGGGAGATCGCCTGTCTGGCTTCGAGCCCGCAGCGGAAAAGCGGGCTTTCATCCCCATCGACTAAAGGTTAAGCCGTTGCGCGATGGCCGTTCGTCAGCGCTGCGACTCACCCCGACTTTCAGCAGGTCCGCGCCGGGAGCATGGCCGCTCGGGCCTGACCGTGCGAGTCGCGACGCTTGCGACACTCGCAGTGTTATCTTTTGCCCTCACCCTAGGCGCAAGCGGCTGTAGCACCTCGCTATCCAGCGGCGGCAGCGGCGTCAGCGATGGCTTCCTCCGAGTGCAGCCCAGCTCGTTCCTCGGCGATCTGAGTTGCAACGAGAATGGCGTCCAGCGCTACGTCGCGACGATAACCAACGTAGGCGCTGTCGATCGGGACAGCGGCACCGACGCCGGCACCGAACGGGTGATCGTGAGCATCGAGCACCCGAGCAGTGCCCCCATTTCCTGTAATCGAGACGCCAATTTCGCGTTCATCCGGCCCGGAATTCCGTACAACGTCGAAATCGATGCTTACGACCGCACGGACATGATCCCGCTGGGCACAGGCAGCCGAATTATGGTCGACCCGCTGACGGGCGAAACAGTGTTTCCTCGCTGGGTCACCCACTGCGGACAGCTCATCGAAGTGGATTCCGGCGCGTCGGAGCCAAGCCTCGCTCTCGATGATCCCACCAATGGCTGCTGCGCTGGCTATGGCCAAATCGTGACAGTTCGAAGCTGTGAGCCATTACAGGAGCGCGCCGACGACGACTGACGCGGAATTCGCGGATCAGAACATCAGGCAAAACCCCTTAAACTGTCTACCTCATTCAGGGATTCCTTGCGACAAGAGCCCTCTCTAGCTACCTACAGTACATGACGCAGATGAGTGGCCCGGGCGCCGGGGGTCTGGGGAAACCAAGCCGCGCCGTGTCAGCGGTGATGGCGGTTCTGTTCGGCATCTGGCTGATGTTCTCCGTCGGGGTGAACTGGGCGGGCGCATCCCCGGAAATATTCACGCTGTTGTGCGGAAGCACAGCGCTGATTCTGGAGGGGCAAATCTGGCGCCTCTTCACTGCGCCGCTACTGCACGATCCCGGCGGCATCGGCCATATCTTTAGCGTACTGCTCGGCCTGTACTTCCTCACGCCAAGCCTTGAAGCACAATGGGGCCCGAAAAAACTGCTCCAGTTCTTAACCGGCTCCGCGCTCTTCGCCTACCTGTGTCAGCTCGTCTTGGTGCTTCTGCTCCCGGCATCGGTGGGTCACAAGTTGGTTGGCGCCTACTGGTTTGGCGCCATCCCGATGCTAGAAGCCATCGCGATCGCTTTCGCCCTAAATTTCAAGGGACAAACCGTCCGCCTAATGTTCGTTCTACCGGTCAGTTCCAACGGCCTGGTCTACTTCGTGATCGGTATAAGCGTCTTGATGGTCATCACAACCTCCGTAACTCCCGCCGGCCTGCTCGCCCCCTTCGGTGGCATCGCCGCGGGATTTCTGTTCGGAGCGCCGTCGCCATCGCCGCTGCGCCGGCTAGCTCTCCGACTCAAGAAGTCACGACTCGAGAAAGAAGCCTCGCGACTCCAGGCAGACCGTACGGCACGTGTTGCCCGTTCTGGACTCAGTGTGATCAAGGGCGGGCGGGACGACGTCGAGAACGACCGCGGCCCCGACGGTCGCTGGATGAACTGACTGCGCTCTGCAGCCCACATCTGCAGCCCACATCCGCAGACCACATCCGCAGCCCACATTCGCGAAAGCCCGACGTCCTAGGCGATACCAACCCCATTTTAGGGGGAAATCCCGCTAGATCGGCCCCGCCCCCGGCTGTTCGGGCACAATTGTTCCCCATTCCCCTGGCCGACTCGTGCTAAAGCCGGCAGCCATGCGCGTGCTCCTAAGCCCGGACCACGTAGACCGTGGGCTACGACGGATCGCGGGGGAACTCGTGGAACGCCACGGCGGCGTTCACGAGTTAGTGCTCATCGGCGTCCGTCGCAGCGGCATCCCCATCGCGGCACGCCTACAATACTGGCTCCGGCAGCTGGAGTCCGTTGAGGTTCCCACCGGCAGCGTGGACATCACGCTGTACCGCGATGATGTCGCCACCGCGCTGCCCAACCCCCGCATCGGCCCCAGCGAGGTCCCGGTCAGCCTTGAAGGGCGACACCTCGTTTTGGTCGATGACGTCTCCTACACCGGTCGTACCACCCGGGCAGCTATCGATGCGTTGATGGACTACGGCCGACCGAAATCGATTCGTTTGGCAGTGCTCATCGACCGCGACGGACGAGAGTTACCGATTCAACCCGACTACTTCGTCCGGCAGGCAGAAATCGCCGAAGATGAGCGCATCGATCTCGTGAGTGATGACAAAGGCCTGTCCATGGTAGTCCAACCCCGAACCGCACCCTCGGTGCCCCCCCCGACACCATGACTGCCGCCACCCTACGCCACCTGCTGGGAACTCGCGACCTGAGCTGTGAACGCGCGGAATCGATCTTCGAAACGGCCGATGCTTTCTTGGAAGTCACGCGGCGGCCCATCAAGAAGGTTCCCACTCTCCGGGGTAAGACCGTCATCAATTTGTTTTTTGAGGCGTCCACACGGACACGCACGTCCTTCGAGCTCGCTGGCAAACGACTGGGGGCGGACGTGGTCAACATGAGCCTCTCAAGCAGCAGCACCAGCAAGGGCGAGACGCTGCGAGATACCGTCGCGACTTTGGACGCCATGCACCCGGACGTCATTGTCGTCCGCCACAATGCCTCCGGCGCGGCTCACTATCTCGCCGAACGCACCCGGGCGGCTGTCGTCAACGCTGGCGACGGTATGCACGAACACCCGACCCAGGCGTTGCTCGACGCCTTCTCGATCCGCGGGAAACGGGGCTCGCTCAAGGGCCTAAAAATCGCCATCTGCGGGGACATTGCTCACAGCCGGGTGGCCCGGTCTAACGCGCTGCTGTTTCCGACTCTCGGCGCCGAGGTTCGCCTCGCGGGACCGCGAACTTTGCTCCCCCGATTCGTCGATGCTCTCGGCTGCAAGAGCTACGATCGCTTGGAGCCAGCCATCGAAGGCGCCGACGTAGTGATGATGCTCCGCATCCAACAGGAGCGTCTCGGTGGCGCCTCTTTCTCGACTCTGCGGGAATATTCTCGCGTATTCGGGCTGACGGTGGACCGACTGAACCTTGCCGCCCCCGACGCCCTCGTCATGCACCCGGGGCCCATGAACCGCGGAGTCGAGATTGCCGACGACGTCGCCGATTGCGACCGAAGTCTCGTGCTCGATCAGGTGGAAGCCGGTGTCGCTATCCGCATGGCCGTGCTCTACATGACAGCAGCCGAAGCGGGCGCCGATCTTCACGCCACCTGAGGCGCGTCAGCTCAGCGCTTCCGTTTGGCTCGCTCTTGGGCCTTGCGCGACAAGCGGGTAACCATCGTCTCGGCGGCGACGAGCATCTCCTGGTGCATCATTTCAGCCGGCAAAAAGAAACTCGGATCCATCACCAGCTCCAGCCGCAACAAGGTCCGCTTGGCGTCCACCTTCGTCAGGCTCCAAGTGACCTCGAATACGTCCATGTTGCCACGGCGCTGGGTGCCCTCGATCCTCACCCTCCCCGCGCTTTTGTACTCGCGAAATCGAAGTAAGGACCAGAGCTTCTTCACGCCACTCATGATGGCAATCTGAAGATAAACGTCTGTGCTTCCCTTGGTTCTGCCGACGATTCGACTTCGACGAAATCTTGAATCCACTGCGGCATAGGTACCGAACTTGGTGACTACTTTCTTCACGACGTCGAGGGGCGCGTGAACGATTCGTCGGGCAGCTCCCCCAGGGATTTTATGGGCGATCGAGTGGATGGTGTATTGCTCAGTCTTGCCCGACCGAATGAGCCTCTTGGCTACGGCTGACAACTTGGAGTGGGCTGGAGCGCCCACCGTCAATAGGGCGATGCCTACCAGTATCGCCGCGAGTCGTGTGGCAAGTGAACGAGGTCGATGCAAAGGGGGGGACTGGGGCATACTGGTTTCCGGACAACCGCTGCTAACACAGGCCATCGGAACGGAGTGAATCAAATGCTGTGCGCCATGCCCATGGGCGTGGCAACAGAAGTGCGCAGGAAAAGGATGTCGCTGGAGTGCAGAAATACAAGCATAACACCCGGGGCCTAGAGATGCCCGTGAGCGCAATCAGCATACGGCCGACTCCAGGCTGAGCTTCCCTATTCGGCTCCCATCTTGGGATTCTTTCGGGGGTTCATCGTCAGGTGGCTCGTTGAAAGGGCTCTCCTGGCACGCCAGCAACGTAATGGGTCAGTCTAAGCCGTCGTCAGGTCGATTTGCCGCACTTTAGGCACCTCAGCGCCCAAAAACCGACCCGCCACCGCAGCGAAACTCTTCGGAACATCCGTCACCGTCAGCTCCGCCGAGCCCGGCCCCGGCTCACTCTGCGCCAGTCCCTTTGCACTCAACAGCCCACCTAACGATGTGGCGGTCGCTTTCGCGCTGTCCACAATGGTGATCTCCCGTCCGGCTAAACGGCGCGCGACGCTCTCGATGACATCATGCAGCAGCGGATAATGGGTGCACCCCAAGACTATTACCCGAGCGTTCGCGTCGACCAGGGGGCGCAGGTAGCGCTCCGCCGCGAGCTCCGGAACCTGCCCGTCGGTCCAGCCCTCCTCAGCCAACGGAACCAACAAGGGAGCGGGCTCACAAATAACCTCGATCCGAGTCGACAGCCGTGCCACCGCCGCGGGGTACGCGCCGGAACTGATGGTGCTCGCGGTCCCGAGTACGCCAATACGTTCGCAGCCCAACTCCTCAGCCGCTTGTACCGCCGCCACTGCCCCGGGTTCGATGACCCCCATGACCGGCACGTCCAGCTCCGCGCTGAGTAAATCGAGAGCGACAGCACTCACCGTATTGCAGGCGACAACGAGCGCCTTGATCTGGCGACGGGTCAGGGCGCGGGCGCAG
Organism: Polyangiaceae bacterium; assembly: GCA_013214025.1. Lineage (GTDB taxonomy): Bacteria > Myxococcota_A > Polyangia > Polyangiales > Polyangiaceae > JABSRN01. The sequence continues at coordinate 38,523 of JABSRN010000105.1, read as the reverse complement.
GCCCGAGCGTATCGCACCACCGTATCCGGCGATCGCGTGCCGTAGGGAACACGCGCCGTGTCGCCCAGATAGGTAACGTGCTCCGAAGGCAGATCGCGACGAATCGCTTGAACGACGGTCAAGCCGCCGAGTCCAGAGTCAAAAATTCCGATGGGTCGCTGAGCTTGACCGTCGGCGGACATCACCCCTTAGAGATCCTCTATCCGAATCAGACGCGGCGCCTTTTTCATCGAGCCGCTCTGAGAGATTTTCGCGAGCGCCCGATCAATGGCGCCCTGGGCCGCCGGGTGCGTGATGATCAGCACAGGCACGCTTTCGCCATTCGCTCCTCGCCCTTCTTGCATCACCTGGGAAATGCTCACGCCTTCGTCCCCGAGGGCGCCGGTGATCATTCCGAGGACCCCGGATTCATCGGCAACCTCGAAACGGAGGTAGTACTTCGTCTCCACCTCTGACATCGGAACCAGCGCACGCGGTACGGGACGGATGACCTTGGTTGCCAGACCCGGACGACCCGAAATCTTCCCGCGAGCTACGTCCACCAAATCGGACACCACGCTGACGGCGGTGGGCATCTCTCCGGCTCCCCTGCCCACTATCAGGCACGGGCCGAGAGCGCGGCCCTGGATGTATGCTCCGTTCAGCACGTCGTTCACGTTACCGAGCACCGACTCCTTGCTGATCAGAGCCGGGTGCACCCGCAACTCAATCTTGTCGCCCCGCTCGTGACCGATGGCCAGGTGCTTGATGGTGAGTCCGAATCGCTCGGCAAAGGCGAAGTCGATATCATCGACGTCTCGGATGCCTTCTACGTGCACATCCTCCACATTCACGCTGGCTCCGAAGGCCAGCATACTGAGCACAACCAATTTTTGCGCGGCGTCGTGACCGTCGACGTCCAAGCTGGGCTCAGCTTCGGCGTAACCGAGATTTTGAGCGTCCTTGAGGATCGGCTCGAAGGCAATGCCCTCGTTTCGCATGCGCGTGAGGATGTAGTTACAAGTCCCGTTCAAGATCGCGTGAACGCTATCTACGGAGTCGCTTGTCAGCGCTTCACGGAGCGTACGAATGACCGGAATGCCACCACCCACCGACGCCTCAAAGGCCAGATCCACGTTGTTGTCGGCAGCCTTCTGCAGCAGCGCGGGACCGTGCAGGGCCAATAGATACTTGTTGGCCGAGACAACTCCGCGACCCAGGGACATCGCGCGCTCTACGTAAGACTTGGCCGGCTCTTCGCCGCCCATAACCTCCACATAGACATCGACGCTATCGTCGCCGAACACCACCTCAGGATCGGTCGTGACCCACTCAGGTTTGCATTCAGACACCCGCTCGCGGGATGCGTCGCGGACCAATACATGGGCCACTTCCACCGGGGCTCCGACTCGGGCCGTGATGGACTCGCGATTGCGCTCGATCAGTCGGATGACGCCACCACCGACGGTGCCGCAGCCCAACAGGCCGACGCGAATAGATTGCCTAGCTTCAGTCACCAAAACCTCCGAAAACGGTGGCGTTGCCATAGCATGCACGCCCCCGGGGGGCGCATCTTGCCACACTTTCCCCGGCTAATTGGCTAGTTGGCCGAATCCTGGGAGGCAGCGGAGCCCTCTCGCTCCGCCGATGCCAGCTGGCCCACCGGCTCCTGGGGCGTAACAATCGACTCCAGCCACGCCAACTTTGGACGGATACGACGCCGAATCGACCGCCGGGGCGCGTTCATCATCTCGTTGTCCCAGCTGCGGATTCGTGGATGACCGGCGTTACTCGACAACAAGGTCGGCATCGCGGTCATGGGATCCGACTCGTAAACAAAAAACGAGTGGTAGTGCAGCTTCTCGTCGTCCCGGTAGCCGAGGATAATCACGACGTCCCCCACCTGAAAATGTTCCCTATCCTCCGCGAGGGTCGCGAAGAACTTTTTGCGACGGCGCAACGGCACTTGGCGTTCCTTCGGCACCTCGTAAATATCGAAGGACTCCGGTCGTGACCGGGCGGCTTCGGCGAAACTCTCGACACTGCGCCGATTGGCCATGTCGAAATTATCGAAATCTAGCCGTCCGATCTGTCGTTCCCGCGGCTCGCCGCGATCGCCGTACCATGTGCCACTCATGCGTTCGAAAGTGTCTGTGATGTAATCGATACAGACCTGAGGGACCCAGGGGCGCCCGGACAAGTCGAACACTCGATAGCGGTCTTCGTTGAATTCGTAGCGAGTCCGACCGTAGCGATAAGCCCAGCCCCAGTGCTGACGTAGCTTGCCATCCTGTTGCCCCTCCTCGGTCTTGGGCTCGTCGAAGGGCAGTCGTTCGTCAATCATCGTTCGAATTTGCCCGCGGAACGCCGTGCGCACCCGCTGAACCCGTTCGTTCAAACGGCGCGCATCATCCACGATCGCTCGCTCTTCCGTACTCAACTCTTCGCCGATGAGCTCTACCAGCGGCCCGTTGCGTCTCAACGCCGTCCTAACCCAAAGGCCTGAGTATCGAAGGTCAGCGAGTACCTTGTGTTCTCGAATATCCAAGACCCGGGCTCGCTCAAACCCCAGCTGCCTAGCCAATGGCGCAAAGTCCATGTGCAGCGGCTCCGCCAACTCTTCACGAGTCAGTGCCACTCTGTCCAGCAACCAAATACTCGCGCGTTTGCCTTGTTGAGGACCGGAAGTGTAAACGTAGTCGCCCTGCTTGCGTCGCTTCAAGCGGAGGGTTTCGCTCCCGCGTTGGAGAAATATCTCGCCTTCTCGAAATAGGTGCTCCAAGCGCACGACGTTCGCCAAAGCGAAAGCAACGCTGGGGTTATTGGCGAAGAGGTAGCCCTGACGCAACAATACGGCTCGGGCCACGCCCCGAACCTTTCGGATGGCGCCATATTTTCGATACAAGATGTGGGACGGCGTCTTGGCGTTCTCGAGGAGCGCTCGCCAGTGTTCAACCCGGGTGTCGTCAGTCGGCGCGTAGGCAGGAGCGGAAGCAAAAAATACCGGGACTGACTTCGCCCGCGCGAGGATTTCGGTTCGGTGCGATTCGAATATCGGTGCCCCGGGCCGGCTCACGCCGGCATCCACATCCAAGGGCCACACGTCCGCTACGACGCCGTCGCGGGGCTGCAAAGCGCTCGCCTTCGATGATGGGCTCGTTTCTAGCTGACCGGTGGATGTGGCTCCGCTGGGACTCTGCCTCGCCTCAGGCTTCGGCCCTGGATCGCGAGAACAAGCGATAGACAGCCACAGGACCCAGACGATCCCCGGGTACAACCCTGCCGGCAGCATCAGACCGCGGCGTGTGGCTGTCTGCGTTGTTGCCTCGCCCATATACTATGTTAACTCGCTGGCGGCGGTTCCCGTTCCGGATAAAACGATTATTAGCGCTCAACGCACCCGGTCGTAGAGACACACGACGTAGTCAAACTCGTTTTTCTCGTCGGCAGAATGTTCCGACTTCGTGGTGAGAGACCAAGACTCCGTTGGAAACTCCGGAAATAGCGTATCGCCGCTAACGGTCGCGGCAACTCGCGTCAGCCAGATCCGATCGGCCAGAGCCAGCCCGGTTGCGTATATTTGAGCACCACCCGCGATGAAGGCCTCCGTGTCCCCTGCCGCCTGCGCCAAGGAGAGTGCCGCCTCCAACGACGGTTGCGCTACCGCCCCCGGCTTGTCGTAGTTTGGGTTACGCGAGACCACGACATTGGTCCGTTCCGGCAATGGCTTGCGTAAAGACTCGAAGGTTTTGCGGCCCATGATCACATGGTGACCCAGCGTGGTTGCCTTGAAATGCTTTAGATCCCCGGACAAGCGCCACGGGATGGTGTTGTCGCGTCCGATGACTCGGTTCTCCGCCATCGCACAAATAAGCGAGACGATCATATAGCGACCGGCGCCTTGATGTGGGGGTGAGGCTCGTAGCCGCTGAGCTCAAAGTCTTCATGATGGAAGTCGAAAATGGACTTTACGTCTGGATTCAGTTTCATCGTGGGGAGCGGGCGCGGATCCCGGGATAGCTGCAGTTTGGCTTGCTCGATATGATTTGAGTACAGGTGCACGTCGCCAAAGGTGTGAACGAACTCCCCCACCTGCAGACCCGTGACTTGCGCCAACATTTGCGTCATCAGCGCATAGGAAGCGATGTTGAACGGAACGCCCAGGAAAAAATCCGCGCTGCGCTGATACAGCTGGCAAGACAGCTTGCCGTCCGCCACATAATACTGAAACAGACAATGGCAGGGCGGCAGGGCCATCTTCTCGATATCCGCCACGTTCCACGCACTAACGATGAGCCGACGCGAATCGGGGTTCTTTCGGATCTGATCGACCAGCTTGGAGACTTGGTCGATTTGACCGCCGTCCGGGGTCGGCCACGAACGCCACTGATGTCCGTACACAGGACCGAGATCACCGTTGTCGTCCGCCCATTCGTCCCAGATGCTGACGGAATTATCGTTCAGGAATTTGACGTTGGTGTCGCCGTTGAGAAACCAGAGCAACTCGATGGTGATCGAACGCAGGTGAAGTTTCTTGGTGGTGATGCAGGGAAACCCGTCGCTAAGATCGAAGCGTAATTGACGACCGAAAAGGCTTCGTGTCCCGGTACCCGTGCGGTCGGTTTTGACCGCGCCGTTTTCGAGAATGTCTTGCAGCAGGTCGAGGTAAGGGCGCATGAGCGGCCATGCTGGCACGCTTTGTTCAGCCTGCCTACCGTCTGAACAACTACCGGAAAAACCGGGCGTGGGCGCTCAGCCTCAGCACCCAGAACCGGCCCGTCAGCATCAGATCGCCCCGACCGCGCCCCTGTCGGGCACCGGGCTCGCTGCCGTGGTTTACCAGGCGGTTCTCACCGGCGCCGCGAATCCTGGCGGGGGGAACAAATCCAGTCCGCTGATCGCTTTACAACTCAGTTGGCTGCGCCGTCAGGTATCAGAGCCGTTGGAGGAGTTGTCCACGGCCGTCCAACGAATGCGCGTCGGCGAATTCCCGGCGACCTTCTCACCGAACGCAGCTGATGACTTCGCCAACGCCCAACCTGGCTTCCGCCTTCTGCAAGCTCATCTCAACCAGGTCGCTGGCGCCATTCAGTCGGAGGCGAGGGCGGAAACGACCAGCGACGCTCTTCCCACCAACGACGCCTTCTGCAGAGACCTGAACGAAGCGAAGCGCGCTCAAAGCGGACCGAGACGAAAGTCGTAGGATGTCGCGGGCTCTCGACGACGGACACATCGGAGCTCGCGGTCGTACTCACCACCTGGGGGGAGCCTGCCGCGAGCGCGTGGAGAGACATGAGTTCGACGATGAAAGCCATCGATGCCCCCGTTGAGGAGACCCAACGAGGGCTCGAAAGACTCGCTGCGCGCGACTGGTCGGCGCGTATCTCCAACGCGAGCTCTGGGCCATTCAAGCGGGTCTAACACGCCTTCAACGACGCCCTAGACACTCTGGACGATGTGCTAGGTCAGAACTTCGAACAAATCGTCGCGCAGATCCGACAGATCGGCACCGATACTGACCAAGTCGCGGACGGCGTCGGTGACCAGACGGATAACATCCGGCTAGTCACCAAGCGGGAGGGCTCCATAACCGAACAAGTGAATCGCTACGCGGCCACCCGTGAAGAAACCGCGGGCTGCGTCACCGATCTTGCGGGTCAGGGGCAACAACTTCGGCGACTCGTCGAGACCTTTTCCCTAAGCACCGAGCGCACGAGCCAGCTCCCCCCCGCCCCGCGCAGAGTCGCCTAATCGTCTACCCAACCCATGATACCGCCAGAGACGCCGAATACGCGGTAGTGCTCGTCAGTATCGCCGGCCTGGTGCTCCTGCTCCCCAAACACGGTTGCGTCGAAGAACGGGCCGACCATGAACGCGAAGTTGGATGACGGAGCGAAGACAAATGCGCCTTCGCCTCCGAGCGCCATGCCGCTCAAATGGTACTCGCGCCCGAAAGAATAGTAGCCCAGCCCACCACGCAGCCAGAAGCCAATGCTATCAGTGAAATCCCAGAGATATCCAACTCGAGGAGCGAAGAGAACTCCCGACCGATCGTCGTCTCTGTCGTTGTCGTCGAAGCTGAAGTACCCTCCAGAGACTCCCAAGCTCAAGCCGTTGTTGAGAAACGCATCAAATCCGAAGCGGGGGGCCGTCAGTGCCGAGCCTGTGGGCGACCAGCCGAGGGTAAACTCGTTGTAGTCGTATTCGCGATCGGGCTGATTGGGGCGCTCCTCGTTCACGCTCACGTGTTGCAGCCCGAGCAGTCTTTCGGCTCCGAACACCAAGTTGCCGCCATGTCCCGGCAATGCGGCGCTGGCGGAAATCGAGTATGCGGAAGCCGTCAAAGCCACCAAGGTTGGAATTGCAAACCGGATTCGCTTTATCATTCTTGACTCCTGAGCAAAGCTACTGAGCTTGAGATAGCACAGGACGCGAACACCCCGAAAGCCATGCCACCCGTGCTGAGCGGCGATTGGTGTGCGAGCAAAAAGCTGAACCACAACACCAATGCCAAATTATAACCACCGCATAAACCGGAGCCGGTGCGATGGCTGAGACCACGCCGAACTGGTTCATCGCCTTTCCTGTCAACACAGCTCCTTGCTTCGCGCATATACCTTCACCTCCGGCCAAAGTCCGAGCTTTCGAAGATATCGACCGGCACATGACTCTGGCTTTTCTTGGAGCGGTGACAGAAAGCCAAGCCCACAAAGCCTTCGCCCTCGCCTCTGTTTGGCCGGTGCGTCGTGGACACATCACTCTCGGACCGGTGCGGCCCATGGGCAATCCGCAACGCTTCACGGCGCTGAGCGCACTCGTAATCGACGATACCCCAGAGCTTCGCAATATCATGTTCGATCTTCGCGCGCGCATGCTCGAAGCAGCCAAACGCCCAGCTGAAACTCGGCCGGTACTCCCCCACGTCACCCTGGCTCGCCTGCACCGGCGAGCCACCCGCGAGCAACGCGCCGAAGCACTACGCTGGGCCGATGGGCTCGATCTCGGGCAGCCCGTGTTACCACTTTCGCGTATCGCTCTGTATACCTGGCACCCGACGCGGGAGTCTCAGCTATTCCGAATCGCCGACGAAAGCAGTATTCGCGGCTAGAACAGCTCCCAAAACCCCGCAGCACCAGCATGACCAAGGCCAGCCAGGGCAAGCCGGTGCTGCTCATCACGGAGCTTTCTGATCGCTGCTCACAATGTACGACGGTCGCAGATCCTTTCTAAGGATCTGCTCTTAGCGACACGGACCGCTTGATTGATGCGTCCCGGCGCGGCACAGTCCGCCGACGTGCCGGCCACATCGCCCAAAAAGCTACTGTTCGCGACAGCTTGGCTACTGGTGGGTACCGTCATTATCCCCGGCTGCAAGAAGACGACGGAATCGGAATCACGGCAACCCCCCATCGGTCAGGAACGCTACGAACGAATGTGCTCCGTCTGCCATGGGATGGAGGGCGAAGGATACGCCGCGGACAAAGCACCGGCTCTTGGGCACCCGGAATTTCAGGCAAGCGTCAGCGACGAGCTGTTGAGACACGCCATCAGCGAGGGCCGGACCGATACCACGATGTCCGCCTGGTCGATAAAACGTGGGGGTCCCCTGCCGCCGGCCGAGGTCGACGCCATCATCGCCTATCTCCGTAAATGGAAGCCAAGCGAGGCGCGTCGACTCAACAACAACAAGAGCACGGGCTCCATCGATCGGGGACAAGCTCTGTACACCAACAACTGCGTGGACTGTCACGGCAAGCGAGGCGTCGGCGGGGCCAACGTCGGCATCGGCAACCCCGAACTACTCAAGCGAGTCGACAACGGCTTCTTGCGCCACGCCATCGCCCAGGGACGCAGCGGCGCCGGCATGCCGGGCTTCTGGAACACTTTGGGGCCCGCCGGCATCGAGGACCTAGTCGCGCTACTTCGCGACTGGGAAAACCCCCGGCCGAAAGAGAAGAAGCATAAACACGCCAAAGTTCCACCACTGCCGCTGGGCGAAGTACCCATGAACCCCGACGGTCCCGATCCCAAAGGCTTCCTCGTGCACCCCGGCCGAACATCCATCGACGTCATCAAACCCGAGATAGAGCGGGGCGCAAAAATGGTATTGCTCGACGCCCGAGCGCCCTCTGCGTTCACCCGCGAACACATCCCCGGCGCGGTCAGCGTGCCTTTCTACGATCCCGAACCTTATTTCGATGAACTGCCGAGGGACGCGTGGTTGATCGCTTACTGTTCGTGCCCGACGGCCGAATCCACCAAGCTCGCTGCTGCGCTCAAGAAGAACGGCTTTGAAAAGGTCACGATCCTAAAAGAAGGCCTCAAGGAATGGCGCAAGCGCAAATACCCAACTGAGGGGGGGAAAGCCGAAAAATAGGCCGCCAAAGTGCCGCTTGTTAGAAAGCGACATCGAACATTCTCCCACCGCACTCTCCCCTATTTGTACGGATTCGAATGAATCGCCGAGGCCCTCCGTCGTACCCTGCGAGAGCGCTGCCCCGCGGGAAGGACCCCGCCGAAACGTGGCGCCCAAGGAGACTAAATGACTCAGCTTAGACGGGACATAAACGCACTGTTGATTACGGGTGTCTGTGTAGCAGCCTCGCTCGCGTGCACAGTGGTAGACAAGCGCGGACAAACGGACGATGGCGGCAACACGGGTGGCAGCGGTGGCACAGGCACTACCGAAGCCGGAGCCACCGGTGGGACTGGGGGCACTACCGAGGCTGGTACCGATAGCGGCGGCAGCGACGCGGCAGCTAATGTCGTCGACAGCGGCGATGGTTGTCTGTCGGTGGACGCATTTACGGATGCGGACTTCGGTGCCGACGTCCTCACCTACTACGCCGACAACGACCTCGGCGACACCTACGATGGTCTGTTGATGGAATTCCGTTATGGCGCGAGTTCCGACACTGACGGCGGCGACGGCGACGCTGGCGATGCTGGCGATGCTGGCGATGCTGGCGACAAGTCAGGAGATGCCGGTAGCGAGGAGCTGATGAGCGGCGCCAGCGATGATCCCGTAGACTACTCGCCAATGCAACTGGTGGGCGAAAACTACGACGATTGCGAAACCTGCGTGTTCCTTTTCACCGGTTGCACGTTCGAGGCCGACGGCGGTAGCACCAGCTGTGCCAAGACCTTCCAGCTCGACACGGGTACTCTCGATATATCCGCCATGGGTCGCACCGGCGATACTTTCACCGGTAGCCTCACGGCCGCGACATTCTTCGAGATTGACGACGACACCAGCCTGGCTATCACTAACGGCGAAACTCGCTGCATCAGCTCGCACGAGTTCGACGAGACAATTCGATAGTAGCCCGTCACTGCACGTCAGATCGCGCGTTCATCGCCCGGATCTGACGTGTTGGTGACGCACTGATCCAGCAGACACGGCGCTGCCAGGACAGCGCGCTTCTGCTACTACGCGGCGCTTCTGCTACGGTGACGGGAGAGATCCCCCCTTGCTCGATAAGCTGCGCCAGATATCCTCGCCGTTTCCGTTCTTCGTGTCGGGGAACGCGCTGCCGCCGGCGACTTGTTCCGAGCTGGAAGCGATATTCGGTCTGAGCCTGCCCTGGCACGACCACGACAGCTCGTTTTACGAAGTGAGCAATTGCGATGTTAGCGACAAGGTAGCCCCGCGACTGCTAACACAGCTCACCCGGAAAGTCTCGAAGCTGACCGACCTGGAGCTGCGGCCCCACGTCGCCGTGACAGCGCAACTCATGGCCCCCGGACAACGGGTGGGCGCACACAGCGATCGACCTCTCGTAGGCTTTGAGGCGGTCCGCCTGGTTGTGCAACTCAACCGCGATTGGTGCCCCACAGACGGGGGGGTGCTGCTAGTCCATCCGAACGAGGACGACGCCACGAGCTCCCACGAATTCCCGCCGGATTTCAACACCGCTTTCGGCTTCGTCATGCGACCCGGCTCCCATCACTCGGTGACGCCGACGACAAACTCACGCCGCAGCGTTGTGTTCAACTTTTGGCACGTCGGCAACAACGAACACCTTGGAGACCACATTGCTGCCGTCTTCAAGAACATGAAGTTCTCCGACCTTCCCAGGGCCGTGCAGGTCATTGCCGAACGCGCCGAACAACAATACCCCGAACAAGTCAGCTACCGCGCGTCCGTCGTGGCGATGGCGTTGATGCGGTGGGGTTACCCGCCCGATATCGTTGCCGCCGGCTATGAAACAGCGCTCGCCAGTGCTCTCCCGGATCTCGACCGTAGCGATGACTTTCTTCAAGAAACCACACTGGCGGTTGCCCTCGCTCAATGGGCAGGCCAGCTATACTTGGAAGACTACGATATCGATTACTGGGAGCGCATGGTGAGCGTCATGCCGCTAGCGAAGCGGACCGCCCCAGATCGTCTCCAAGACTTTTGTCATGCCATCTTATGAACGACTCCTACGCCCCACCAACCACCGACGCGCCAATCACCGACGAGCGATCCAGATCGTATGTTGAGTCCCACGACGGCCGCCTCGAGCTCCGACTCGGTGCGTGCTCACCTCGAAGCCTTGCGCTTCTAGACGGACCGCAAACGCATCGTCAGGATGTACCGACCACACAGCGAGCACGCCGTGCGGGGTGAGCGCTTGGTGGCAGCGCCGCAACCCTTTGGGTCGGTAGAGCCAACTATTGCTCTTTTGGGTCAGACCCTCAGGACCATTGTCTACATCGAGCAAGATGACGTCGTAGAGTCCCTCCGCTGCCTCAATCATCCCGCGCACGTCGATGGCGTGAACCGTGACACGCGGGTCGTTCAAGGGGTAACCCGCGAGCAGACCGAGCTCGCCGTGATTCCAAGACACCACCGCGGGCAAGAGCTCGGCCACCTCGATATGAGCCTGATCGTTGAGCACTTGATTACAGGCGGCCAATGTGAAACCCATGCCGAGGCCACCGACGAGCACTCGACATGCTGATTTGCCCACCGCAGCGCAGCCCAGCTCCGCAAGGCTCTCTTCGGAACCGTGCAGCCGGCTGCTCATTAGCTCCCGTCCATCGATGCGGATGGCGTACTCGTCGCCGCGGCGATTCAGCGTGAGTGCCCCTTCGCCGTCGGGAGTGGTGGCAGTGTCGAGCAACTCCCAGGGTAACACCTCACCGGCATGCCAGGACTCCCGCCACCAGGCAAGCCCCCGCTCCGTTCCGGTAGAGCTTGCTCCAGAGCGGCGCCTTGCCTAAGTTTCCTACCCTAGGCTAGGAGAATTGGTGTCGCAAAAATTATTTCGGACTGCTGGGTATTACATCGCTATCTGCGCGCTTCTGCCCGCCGCCAGCTGCGACTCAGCCCCCGTCACTCCAGCTGTGGACGCCGCATGTGAACGCAGTGCACTCACCACCTGCCCCGTCGACTACTCCCAATTGCTCGCTGGAAACACCTCCAGCACCACGAACACGGGCGATACGGGCGGTAGCGAGCCCGTCAGCCTTCGTCGCGACCTGATGCCAATGTTTTACGGCAGCTGCACCGAGCGCGCCTGTCACGACTCCACCGAGCCCAAAGCCCAGCTGTTCCTCGGCGCCGAGGACAATTGCGACGGCGATGCCGACTGTTTGGATCTCGATGCGACCCGGCTTCATCACGCGATCGTGGACATCGATAGCCGAACGACGCCCCGAATGAGCATCGTCACATCTGGGGATCCCGCCAACAGCTTCATGCTCTGGAAGATGTCGGGGTGCCAAGCCGGCGCGGATCTCGACTGTAACGCCGAGCCCGGCGCCCTGGGCGACGAGCCTTGCGGCGATCCGATGCCTAGGGGTGCAGCTCATGTGGATGCCTGCAATGGTGAACTCGAATTCTTAATACTGGCACGCTGGATAGCCGAAGGCGCAGCCGACAACTAGCCGCTGTGCCCACCATGCCCGATCCTCAACAGCACGTCGGCGGAGACCGCTACGCTCTCGGCCGCGTCATCGGCGACGGGTCCCAGGGCACGACCTTTGAAGCGGTAGACAAACGCGACGGCAAACTGGTCGCCATCAAACGCTTCCAAATCAAGGGAGCTGAGTCTTGGAAGTCGGTCGAGCTCGCCCAAAGAGAAGCAGAGGTGCTCGCGACCTTGGATCACGAGCTGCTCCCCGCACACCTTGGCCATTTCGATGAGGGCGGCTGCCTGTACTTGGTGATGGAAAAACTCGAGGGCACACCGCTATCCGAGTGGCGCCGCAGCCAAGCATTTGGCGTCGGCCAGTGCCTGCGGTTTTTGGCGGACGCCGCAATCATCCTTGATTACTTGCACAACCGGCCCGTGCCGGTAATTCATCGAGATATCAAACCGTCCAACGTATTTCTTCGCGCCGACGGTCGCCACGCACTCATCGACTTTGGCGCCGTACGCGCGAGCCTCAAACCCGCCGGGGGCAGCACCGTAGTCGGCACCTTCGGTTATATGGCCCCGGAACAGTTCCAGGGCCGCGCCCTCCCCGTTAGCGACGTGTACTCGGTCGGTGCGACCGCCTTGTCGCTATTGACGAACACCGAGCCCGAAGACCTGCCCCACAGGGGCTTGGCCATTGACGTGACGGCATCCCTCGGCAGCGGCGTCCCGAAATGGCTGGTTCAAGTGCTCATACAGATGCTGGCCCCCAACCCCGACGAGCGTGCCGCACGGATACTTCCACTGATCGAGGGCGAACTGAAATCAGCGCCTTCTCACCGCAGTTCCCCCGCCGATCCGCCTCGGCAAGAATCACCCGGCGACCCGGACGGCGCTCGCCCCCGCAGCCAATTGCGGCGAAGGCGGGGCTGGCTGAGCTGGCACCACCGGAAATCCCGCGCCTACGGTAACTCGGACGCGCGATTGGAGCTGTTACCGGGGCTCGTTCGCACCCTATTTATCGTGGGCATCCAAGTCGGCATGACCATCGCTCAGATCACGGTCGTCGTCTTTCTGCAGGTCATCCTTCCAACCCTGCTCACTCTCATGGCGGCCGTTACCACTCCCAATTTACGAGGCGCCGCCACCACCCTGCGTCTCGCGGGCAAACAGGGCTCCGCTTCCCTCGGCGACGCGCGCGAGCGATGGATCCAGCAACTGCGCCGAGAGGGCGATCTCGATGAGGAGCAACAGACGTCGGCCGACCGCGATCGAGTGCGGGTCGTCGATACTACCGCCGAGGACGCGAAAGAAGCCGAAGCCAGAAACTCCAATCCAGGGAATCACCGACGTTCCTAGGGGCGGTTATCAGTGTGGACAGGCGCTTATCGAGCTTCAAGCGCTTCGATGAGCCGATTCTGCTGCAGCATGATCGCACTCGCGACATCGCGCACAGACAACAAGCCGACGACCTCTTCGCTCGAATTGAGCACCGGCAGATGTCGAATATCGTTGTCAGTCATCAGCGCGAGGCATTCTCTAGCCTCCATCTCGGGCGACGCGGTAATCAGATAACTCGTCATGATTTCGTAGACGAGGGTTTCCGACGAAGCTCGGCCATCGAGGATCACCTTGCGCGCATAGTCCCGCTCGCTCACGATGCCCTTCAACACACCGTCCACCATCACCAGAAGCGCTCCGACGCGCTCATCCGCCATCAACTCGACCGCGTCGTATACCGTCGCACTCGGATCTATCGAACACGCCTTGTCGCCTTTCTCTGAAAGCAGCTCGTGCACCCGAATCACGGGAACGTACTGGCTAGGCGGCGGGTACGATTGGCGTAACGTTGCGGTGCTCATGACGATGCTTTTCCATTGTGGGCTATGAGAGCTGCGCGTTCGCCCCCGACCCCCCACAATATTCTAGCTCATGTCACCGTCCTCGCAATCGGACGTGCCGGTCCGGAATATCCGACGCTGTGCTAGCCCACAATGGGCTGAGCCGTTACGATCGGCGGGAGACGCTGAGGCCCCCGATCTATCGATATTCAGTGACCCTCCTGGCCCTGCCGCTCCGCGGACTAGCGTCGGCGAATGTGTAGTGTTCCGATGAGGGATCCTATCCAATTCGTTAGTCGCGCTGCCCGCGCCTCCGGACTCTATGCGTTGCTTCAATACTCGCAACACGAAAAGTGGATTCCCAGCGAGATAGCGACGGGCCATCCTACGAGGCTCTTGCCATAATCGATAAGTCCATTCCAAACCCGCGGATCTCAAAAACTGGGGAGCGCGTGGAACACGGCCCGAAAAAAAGTCAAACAGGCCGCCAACGGTAACGACCGTCGTCCCGGGAGCGCCACCTAGGTATCGCCAGGCCCAACGCTCCTGGAGCGGCGTTCCCATGCCGACCAGCACGATGCACCGGCCCAGATCCCGAATCTGCTCCGCTATATTCAAATACTCGTCGTGACTCCGAAATCCATCGACGACAATAGGCACTGCTAGACCCGCATGCACCTTCTTTAGGCGCTGAGCACATGCGGCCGCGACCCCTGGAGCCGCGCCAACCAAGCATAGCGGGATTCCACGCACTGCAGCGGACGAACATAAATCCGGAAGCAGATCAGTCCCGTTAAGGTTTGCGGGAACAGAAAACCCCAGCAATCGTCCAGCAAGGCGAAGACCCGCGCCGTCGGGAAACACATCATCCGCGGCAGCAAGATGACCGCGCAGCGATTCATTGCGACGAGCGACGTTAAGGCAGTGAGCGTGTGCAAAGTGTATCATTCTTCCGAACCTGCCCGGCGGCTCGACAATTCGCTCTAGCGCTTGCGCTCGCGTCTTACAATCGACACGGCCCGAAATAACGAACACACTTGCCATCCGTTCGGGCGACACAAGATGAGGGGCCATCACGCAACGGCACCCACCGCCACGCACTGATCCGCGAGCGCCCGGGATGTGGACCGCCACTGCCAACGGGAGGCGTAAAGACGGGCATTTCGCTCGACGTGACCACGATATTCGTCATCCTCCACCGCTCTCGTTAGCGCGTCGCTAATCGCCCCGACGTTAAGCGGGTCGCAAAGGACTCCTAGGCTCCCCGCAACCTCAGGAATGGCGCCCGTCCTCGACGCCACCACCGGGCGCCCAGATGCGAGAGCTTCTAACACTGGCAATCCGAACCCCTCCCGCAGCCCCATCATCGTCACCACATCAGCGGCTCCGACAAGGGCGGGCACACGCTCGTCGGGTATATACCCCAACAACTTCACATTCTCTAACCCCAACGCTCCAATCTCCCGGCGGATCGCAGCAGCCCCGCCGCAGTCTTCTCCGGCAATGACCAGATCATGCGTCTCGCCCAAGCGACTCCTCTGAAACGCCTTTAGAAGGCGGAGGTGATTTTTCGCCGGGAGCTCCAGTCGCGACAAATACAGAATGTATTCGCGTTCCAGCCCGTAGTCGGTCCGCAGTTGCTCGGCAACGCCCCCGCTGACAGGAGCGAACCTCGCAATGTCCACGCCCGCCGGCACGACGCGGACGTCTGCCGCCACTCCGATGCCGTGTTCGACATCCGCCTTGGTGGCCCGACTAACCGCTATGAGCCGTGTCTGGCTGCGCAAAATTGAGGTCAAGACGTGGCGAGCATAGAACATCCGGGCAGGATCGTATTTGTAGGCGATATGACCCTGGGCAAAGTCGTGCACCACGCCCACGGTCGGAATCCCCGACCAGAGTGGACCCCGGCGGTTCGCCGCTGGCAGAAGCAGCACATTCGCCCCGAGCCGTTTCGCCGTTCGTCCGACGAATGCGAGATAATAAAATGCGCTCGCCACCGGGCTTTCAAACACGTCCGCTAACCGAAACTGCGTGACCCCCCGCAAATCGTTACGGTACGCATCCAACTCCGCCTGAGTGCCGATGGCGACGAGTTCAATACCTCTGCCCCGGAGTTCGTCGAGCAACCCGGGCAGCACAGAGCGCACGTACCGACCAATTCCCGAACGACCGAGGTCAGTTCCGCCAAGCCCGATCGCGATTTTTTTGATATTCATTTCTTTTCCTCTGGATGATGGGCCCCGGCGCCATCACGACGCTCCCCTCAGGCACTGCACCGTGAACGACAGCCCCCGCCCCAACAATGCTTCGCCGTTGGATAACGGACCCTGCGAGAACGGTCGCTCCGGCGCCTAGCACGCAATCGCTCGACACGATCGTCCCCGCACCTCGTTGGACCGTAGTGTTGTGCAAGACAAGACAGCGACGACCTAGCTCGACTCCCTCACCAATCACAATATTGAACGGGTGCGGCATTCGTAGCCCGCCACCAATCCCATAAGTCCAAATATCGATACTAAACATTCCGCGCAACAATCGACGAGTTCCGAAGGTTCGCCCAGTCAGTTCGAACAAAGCATCTCCGGAGCGGAGCAAGACAAGCACCCACGCGCTCTGCTCCAAAAGCACGACTGGCCAATTAATGCACTCGCCGCCCCCCCCAGACCCATCGACAGCATGGAGGTCGGCGCGCAGCCGCAATATCGCTCGGCGAACACGCCGGGCGCGCCGAGACCGAAAGACCTCTATCATGCGTCCCTGCCCCGCTCCTCCGCCGAAAATATCGACCGTCGCAACAATCCGAAGTCCACCGCCACACTCTTAAAGGTCGCGTACCAAGCGAGGTCCCGAGCACGCTCCACAGCCGTAGCCGCCGAATCCACTAGACCTCGGTCGATCCAAAGCGCGCCGAGCGGGGCCAGCGCCGCTTGAGATTGCAACGCGTCCGACACAGCACTGTCACGGAAGCGATGTCGCAGACCGACCAAACTTCTGTCACCGGCAATCACTCCACAAAGGCGCCCGCTCAACGCGAGCAACCCGACCTTTGATGCCAACAACGGCAGATATACAGGCGAGCGTCGCCTCCACACAGCCCGTCCGCGGAGCGCCTCGGCGAGCGCAATCGGCATCGCCAGCCACGCCAACAACGCAACCATGCATACCGCCGCGATGCGGCCTGCCAGTCGGAAGCGCAAGCGGGATTCGCTGCGAATCCCGACGAGCAATTCCGGGGGTGTACGACACGCAGCCGCCGGACGAAGCCGTGTCAGGGAATCGGCCCCAAGGACAAATCCCCACACACGCTGCGCTGGTGCCAATATGGTGCGGGCCAGCAATACACAATCCCGCACATCGCAGCGTGCTTGGACGACACTTCGTTCCTCCAAAACCACGCCCGGGCCGACTGTCGCATCCGCCGCGACATAACAGTCGGGGCCCACGAAGACGGGGCTGACGAGCTCTGCCCCCTCCGCGACGACTGCGCTGGCAGCCACCCACACTCCAGGAGATGTTTCCGCTGCGTGAATCGGCATGCGCCAGGCATTGGGTAGCCAACCAATCAACGCACCGGACAACACCACCCGCCCGAGCTGGTGCGCCGAGAGAGCATTACGAATCGACGCTCCCCAGCCGCTTGTCACCACATCTGAACCCGCCTCCCCGCTCGACTCGTCGTAGACATACGCAGACGCGGTCAACACTCCGCCAACAGGCTCTACCCATGGGGACACACGTACCGGCCCGTTCGCTAGCGTGAGGATCTCCTTCGGCACAATTCCAAGCACGCAATCGGCACCGATGGTCAAAACTCTCTCCCCCCTCCAGCCGGCACGATCCATCAGCTGCTCTGGACCAATTGGAACGTTCGTCAACACAAACTTGACGGCGAGACCGAGCGCACGCGACTCCAACCAGCGCGCCAAGCTGAGACACTCTGCATCGGCACAAATTTCGACGGCGACTTCAACGACGCCGCAATCGCGAAGCCACTGGAGCTGCCGCGCGATGACGGGGCGCCCGGCAACTCCGAGCAACGCGGGGCGCTCCCCCGACCCCAGTTGATAAATCGCAGCCCTCATCGTTAGTACGCGCCCCGTCCAAACAGAACTGCGGGAACTGTCGCCAATAATATTTTCAGCTGATCCACTGCAGTCGCTCGGTCGATGTAGTCGAGGTCCAGAGCCACCTGCTGCTCGAAGCTCAGATCACTACGGCCCTTCACTTGCCACCAGCACGTCAGCCCCTGTGGGACTTCGAGTCTACGCATGGCGCGAGCATCGTAGAGACAGACTTCTTCGCGCACGGGGGGCCGCGGCCCGATCAGTGTCATGTCGCCGACGAAAACGTTGAATAACTGTGGGAGTTCGTCGATGCTAAACTTCCTGAGTATGCGACCCACTGTCGTGATCCGCGGGTCCTTCTTAAGCTTGAAGCGCACACCACTCACAGCGTCCATACATTCAGCGACAAGACGGGACTTCTGTTGGTCGGAATCGACAAACATGCTTCGGAACTTCAACATCCGAAATGCTCGACCATGCTGACCTAAACGCTCATGGCCGTAAAACAAGGGGCCCTTGCTCGTGAGCTTGACCGCCGCAGCCGCGAGCACCAGCAGCGGGGCGAGCACCAGCAACCCGGCGGCCGCTGCGAACAAGTCTACCGCACGCCGTACGCCCGCACGCCTGTCCAGCACCCAGAGGCGCGCCAAGAGGCTCCTGTCCGGAGGTGTTAGACCGACCGACAAGCTCCTCGTCCGCTCCCCCGTGAATTCGTGTTCTGTGACCGTTGCTAGTCCATTCATCCTGCTACCCCTCCGATGTCGCCGCTCCCTTGACTGGCACCGTGCCAGACACGCCCGACCAAAATTCATCGACCTCGCCAACCCGGTCCACACACATTGCAAGCTCCACGCCAACACCGACGACCAACACCGCGACAGCCTGCTGAGCCCCAAGGCGATCCCGCAAACCTAGAAGCGAGAAAGCATTGTGGGCGCCCGATGTCGCGACCACCACAATGATATTGGCCTCCCGTACTTGATTTCGGAGCTTCGGCAGTGTGTGGACAACATCGGCGATCGCGCCCACGCGGATCTCCGGCTTTCCAACCACCGTGCGCCTGGCGAGATGAGACCGTAGCCCTCGTGCCAGGCGCTGCGTTGCACCGACATCTACCGCGGATCCCGGAACCAGCAGCAGCCGGTGGATGCCAGCCGCCTGACTCAGTAGCGGCTCGACCACCGTTTTCAATGGCAGAGCCAACGCCGGCCAACCCGTCGCTCCCAACACGGGCATATTCGACCAATAGGCGAATTCTGCGGCGACGTAGCAGGCGCCACGACGAAGGCACCTAGCCAGTACAATCAAAATTCCCAAAACAAAACTGCCGACCACGCTTGCTGTAAACGCGAGCCGTTTCGACGAATGGCTCGGATTCGTCGGGCGCTCAGCAGGAGAAACGACGCTTAACCCACTGTTGGCGTGCGCAGCCGCGTCAACAGCTTGAGCCAGGTCACGAATGAGAACTTCGTGGTGAGCTTCCAAAGACTTTAGGCGCAAGCTCAACGCCTCGTACTCGGGCTCAATCTCTTTCAGCCATCGCAGTCGCTCGGCGGCCGATCCCGCACTCGCGTCCAAGACGTTTCGCCGCGCATTCGCCGCATCCCGGCTGGCTTCGCTTCCGGTTATTTCACTTTGCACGTGGGTCCACTGAGTGTTGATGCCCCAGGTTCTTTGCATGGTGGTAGGAGATGCTCCCAGCGACCCAACCTCCAACTTCTGCACTTTTGCGCTCAAACCCTCCACGACTGGGTGCGCATCCGTGTGGCTGGCGCGGGCCTCCAACAAATTCGCTCGAGCTTCATCTAGCTTTCGGCCGAGTAGATCTGTCTCGATTTCGTTCTGAACCACCCGCTGAGTTAGCCCCTTCGCCACCTTCGCCAATGCCCGCTGACGCGCGGTCTCCCCGGAAGCAACGGCCATTGCCATTTCTGCCTCGTTCGAGGCGCGCACAGACCTGTTCATCGTCTTTTCACGCTCCAGACGAAAGTCCAATAGATGATGCACTCTTCTGAAACGATCCAATTCGGCGCGCGCGAGACCGACGACCTCGCCAGCCCTCCTCGCATCATCTTGTACGATTGAGACATGGCGCTCCAGGACTACCCTCCTCAACATGTCGCGACTGGTAACAAACTGCCCTGCCACGGCATTCGCGAGTGACTGACTCGATTCGGCATCGGGCTGTACTGCGCTAATTGAAATCAATCGACTCTTTTTAGCCGAACTAACCTCCACAGCCGCGCCAAGCGCAGTCAAGGTCACCGGGAGGTCCAAACGTGTACGCACAGCTGCCAAATTCGTCGGCAACTTCACACTCTCCACCAAAGTACGACCCCCTGTTTCCTCGACGTTGCCGCCAATCGGCTTCCACTCAACGACGCAATCCGCCCGGTATTGGACACTGAGCAGATACTTCGAACCGAAAAAACTCAGCCCCCCACCTAACACGGTAGCGATAGCGATCCAGACTTGCGAGTCGAGGAGCGCGAGTCCGATGCGGCGAAGCTCAACAGGCGTACCTGGACGCTCTGCGATGGCAGGCGCTCCCGGCAATTGATGCTCCGGCTCGATCACGGACCACGACCAAGGCACAGTTCCGCAATGTCGCGGGAATCAAAAACATGTATCGTGTCGTGAAGTACTAAGTTCCGGACAGCACGCTCCAGCGCGGGGCAGAGAGCCGTCAGAACAACCTGACACGTAGGGGTACAGAAAGTCTCAAGACGCGACAGACAACGCAACCCAGCTGGCTCAAACGTAGACACGCTGGAACAGTCAACGACCAAAACAGCCGGAACATACGCCACCTCCAGAGCGGCCCACCGCAGTATTTCGTTTCCGAGGCGTGGACCCAACTGTGACGAATCGACACAAAATACCCGAAGTCTCCCCCTTTCGGCGTCGGGACGCCGGCCGGAGACGGGCGCATCACCCGTAACGAAAATACCCGAGGCGCGGTCGGTGGCTTGGGGCGGTTCAGACTGTTTGAGTAGTCGCATGTCTGACTGATTGGCATGGACCATGCCAATCAGTCAGACATGCGGTCACTACGTTGTCTCTTCGCCCCCTTTATTCTTTTGATATGGCAAGTCGCGTGCAGCAGCGGACTCCCGCCAGCACCATCGACGCCACCGCCAAATTTCGTTGCGGCGCTCGTCCCTCTTGAAGGCCTCTCAGACGATCGGATACAACCGTTCGAATTATTGGCAGGAGACATACTCAGAGTGAAACTGCTGGGGGCGGAATCCCAAGAATTGGGAACAATCACCGTTCGCGAAGACGGACACATCCACCTACCGCTCATTGGCCCGCTACTCATAGCTGGTTGCGATTTGGAGTCGGCCCGAGCCGCAATCGAATCCGGCTACCGCCAGTACAGTCATCACTCTCGAATCGCTCTCCAACTGGTGGAGGCCAAAGGACACCTGGCCACTATTGTGGGACGCGTCCAGCAACCCGGAACCTACGTAATTCGACCGGGTGCGCGACTCGTTGAACTATTTGTCCACGGGGGTGGTGCGCCGCTCATGTATATGGAAGACGGCCAGTCGGTTCCCGACGCCGACCTGCTTGGTGCCCGACTCGTCCGAGAGGGAAAAGCGTTGTCAGTCAGCATCCCCGACGCGATGCGCGGGGACCTCAAACACAATATCTATCTTAGGCCGGGAGACATTCTATTTGTACCCCGAACGAACAATCGGCGTATCAGCGTCATCGGTGAGGTTCAGTTGCCAAAAAGCCTGGTGTTCCAGAGAGGAATGCGCCTGACCGAGGCCCTCGCCCGAGCCGGTGGACCTTCGGGCAAGGCAGACAACGGCGATATCCGAATCATTCGCGGAAATCTCACATCCCCCAAGATCTACACAGCAAGCCTGGCCCAACTTTTGGACGGAGACGGCCCCGACATCGAACTCGCACCGGGAGACGTCGTATTCGTGACCCGTCACTGGACCGCAAGCGCAGCCGAATTGACACCTAGTTTGACCACGGCGCTGATGGGCTTAGCGGTTACGTCGAGCGTGATGAAGAACTAGCCCGCCCTGCCCAGCGTCCCACGAATCACGCAGAGCAGCCAGCCCCGCACAGGCAACGCCAAACCCAGTAATGAACACGCAACCGCCAAGACTGCCCACCATGCCACCATGCCACCGAGCAGCCTGTTCCGAGCCATCAAAGCGACCACCTAGGCCGCTGACGAGACTTCTTCGACAACATCTTCGTAGAGGCGCTGCAATTGCCGCGATATTACTTCCCAATCAAAGCGCTTACTAACCCACTCTCCCCCCTCCTTTGCGAGCCGCCGACGGCGTAACCCGTCCTGACAAAGTAGAGCCATCACAGCACCCCAGGTTTCCGGATCGTCGGCTTTGACGGTTGCAGTGTCGTCGCGCAAGAGAGCACCCAAATCGTTCAGCCCCCCGGCGCGGGAGAACACCACCGGCGTTCCCGCCGCCCACGCTTCCAGCACGACTAGGCCAAACGCCTCGTGCCGTGACGGCAAAATGCAAAACTGGGTGCGGGCATATAGATCCGGCATATCCCCCGGTTCAACATTCGACAGCACATGAACTCGCCCGGCGATGCCGAGGGAACGGGCCTCACGAATGACTTGATCCCGATACCGTGGTTCACCGATTCCTCCCGCAAATACGAGCCGGTACTCCGGCGGGGCTCCCAACGCGAATGCCCGAACCGCGAGCAACTGATTCTTCTGCTTCGAAAACCGGCCCACCAAGGTGACCACCGGATGTGGACCGAACTGCGGCCATCGCAACTTTGCGCGCTCCAAACTCCCGGATGACCAACGCTTATGGTCAACGCCGTGATCCATTCGAACCGCGCGCCTGCCCACGCGCTGCTGCAGCGCGTTCAATTCAGCATCGTTGAAACAGATCACTCGGTTGGCGTCACTCAGGACGCGTCTGGCGCCAAACAGAGCCCCGACCGGTCGTCCCAGGTCCCAGACGTCCCGCAGTAGCTCGTGCGTATCCGATCGGACGTATTCTCGAGCCGCCAGCAATGGGCCGTGAACGGAGACAACGTAAGGGCGACCACTCCAACGCATTGCGCTCCGAACCGCACCGCCGATGCGCCCTAGAGTATGCGTGTGTGCCAACGAAATACTTCGATCGCGAAAGAGACAGGCCGCCTCATCGAAAGACGCTATATTCCCTCCACGCGAGTACAGCTTTCGGATACTTTCGGGCGAACCGAGAAACGGACAGAACGCGCGGTATCTCATGACAGGCACCCCGGGCGGGCCGTTGCCCGTGGGGCCAAGGGGAGCGTGAATGGTCTGACCCGACCCCAGCGCTGTCAGCCGACGACTTATCTCAACCACATGGGTCTCGGTGCCTCCCCACTGGTCTGAATCAAATTTTCTGAGCACATGTGCAACATTGAGCATCTCCTCCACCCAGCAAGTCTGAAGCCAACGCGTGCGTCCTCGTCGCTACCGTACGCCCCCCCCGCCGAGCCGGCTCATAATTCCCAACATGAGACGCCGCAGCATCCCTATGCTGGATCCGAAACCACCTCCGACGGACCTCAAACGGAGGACCGCCCGCCTCGACCTTACATTAGACCACCCGTGGCAGATAAAGAATGAAGTGGGCAGCAATCGCTCGGCTTGCGCTCACTGCAGCGCTGGTTGGTCGATTCGCAACATATCGGGTCCGACGCGGACATTACAGGCGACGCCCCTAGGGCCTTCCCATTCTTCGACACCGCGCTGAATCCAATTCCCTGCGAACAGTACGCCTCGCAGTCTTCGCACTTGTTCCGGCGCACAGCTCTCTTGAATGGACACTCCGGATGACTCAGCTGAGAAATGTTTACTGAGTCCTTGCCGCGGCATCGCTATCGTTATGCGTCACAACAGATTCATGATTTGCCATTACCACGCGCTGCCCGTTTCGAGAGTCTTTGCAACCCTTCAACAGCCGGTCTGTACCGAGTTTTCGACCCCGATACTCCCCCCACTCTCCGACGATGCGACGAACTGGCGACAAACAGAGGGCACGGACCGAACCAAGTTGGAGACTCAACTTCACATCCTTCCAACACGCGGCAACTCCGCTTCGAACACTAGTTCGAATGTTGGGCCGCCCCCCGCAAACGTAGGCATCCGCTTCCCCCTCAATGAACCTGCGCCCCCAAATCTGCCGCAACGAATAGTTGTGAGAGTGCATGACGATCGCGTTCGGGACGTACTTCACCCGCCAACCGGCACGTAGAGCCCAAGCGCCCCACTCCGTGTCCTCAGATCCCCAGCAGTCGGAATAGAAGGGGTGCTCAAGCCATGCGCTACGTCGAACTGCCGCGAATGGAAACGACAAGACAATCCACGGCGCCGGCCGGTTTGAATCTGGAAAACTAGCCTTATACTCGCGAGAAACCCAGAGTTCCGCGTCGGGGCGAGGCAACTGCCGGCCGAAAGCCGCCGCAACATTCCCACCATCAAATGCCGCCAACAAATTCGCGAGGCTATTCGGGGACAGGGGTACGGCGTCCGCATTCTGAAAGACGACAACGTCGCCTGTCGTTTCCGCCATGGCCCGGTTCAATACATTTCCTGGATGGTAGTCGTCCGGAGGGATCTCCAAGACTCGCGCGGAATACGCTTCAGACAACTCCAGACTCCTATCGGTCGAGCCTGAATCTACGACCAACAGCTCAAAATCACTCACGGTCTGAGAACGGAGAGCCGCCAATGCCTCACCAATCACCCAATCACAATTCTTGCTCCGCATCACAACGCTGACTTTCATGCGGATGCCTTAACTGTTGGAGAAACTTTTGGGACAACCGTTGCCGACCTCGCCGCTGCGCCGAGGTGCTCGGTGTGCCGAGTTGCAAGATAGTCTGCGATCCGCCCGAAAGACGCGAAGCGGTCACTCAGATACATCGTGATAGGGTGGATGATCATGTTCGACACGACGCCCCGCGCCTCGTTCGCCCGCAGCTGGCTCAATACTAGATCCGTCCAGTCGGCAATTGGATACGACTGAGCTCCGAAATCGTCGCACCAGTGGTAGCGCCGCTGCCAGTTCTCCACCCACTCGGGGGTCCGTTCGGCGTGATAAATGTGCTCATGGTCCGGTATGATGTTGAGCGGCCAGTTAAGCAACCCACCGGGAGCGAGCGTGGGGCCAACACAGCTCCGTTTCACCCCGTCAGAACAAAGATGAACCCCCGCATCCGACAACACACGATCGGTGTATGGCCCGTGCTTGTACATATGGTTTCGCCACAGTCTCATCTCCTGTCCCATGCGCCAACGATACGCCGCCTTGGTCAACTCTACATCAACGCGCTGCAACCACGCGGGACCGTTGTAGCTACCCACCAAGGCACCGCTTATGCGATGCACGATAGCCGGGGTCAGGCAGCTGAAGTTATGCCCCCCGAGCTCGACCAAAGGGTGGTTCGCGATAGGACGGAGTTCACGCCATTCCTCGGTGAAGCAACGGCCGGACGCGAACAAGGTCACCTTGATACCCCGCTCCGTTAACAGGTTCATATACAGTTGAGCCGTCCGTAATTCAGTGACGTCGCAGTGCCGCTGGTTGCCCGTACGGAGGGCCGAATGATGCAAATCTCCAGTAAGACAGATCAAGCGTCCCCCACGACAGCCGGGAGTTGGTCCCCGAACCTGGCTCGACAGTAGTTGTGGTCACCGTCTCTAGCCCAGGCGTCCAGGTAAGCATCGCGAACCCCCTGCCGGTCAATGGAATCGCAGTCAACCGCCCCATCAATGACGCGGCGGTAGTTGCTTGCAAGCCCGTACGCAACAAGCGGAAACACGAACGACAGAACCTCTCGCCTGGTACACCACTCATGCCATCTGGCTTTGCGCGGAAGTACGCCGGCGTGAAAGCCGCGCCGTCGCAGCAATCCCACTAGCCGCATCAACTTCGCCCGATAGCTCAGCCAGCCGCCGGCCAGCGCGTTCCGTCGAGGGAATCGGGAGTACTGCTCCCACGTTAGACCGGGCCGCTTCAGAAGCGCGGCTTCGACCTTCAGGTGAACGGGCTCAAGCCGCGCGAGCAATGAGCAATTCCACGCTCTCAAGTCGGTATCAGCGTAAAACGAATAGTCAGGCCGAAACCGAAACTGCATGGCGCCCTCGTAGAGTTCACGAAACTCCGGCGACAGCTGCGTCTGAGACGCCATTCGGGCACGCCGAACACGATAACTCCAATGGTACTGCCCAGCGAAGAAAAGGAACGCATCCCCGTATCCGATGATCGCTTTCACACCGTGGCGAACAACCGTTCGGCGCATATCCTCCGTCTCATCACTGCCGAGGAGCATTTCGTTGATCAATAGCAGCGTCCCGCGGTTCACCAACAAGTTCCGAAAATCGACAGGGTTGACCCCATCCAATGTAAAACGGGACAACCCGCGAACATAATCCGCTTCGCCCAACAGTATCTTGTGACCGAACCGCATATCGTACCACATGACGGAACAGGCACTCATCTGTAGACGCAACGCCGAAATTACGCCGACATCGACTGCTACGATCCAGTCACGGGAAACCACCGCGATCGCGGCATCAACGCGGCGCTTGACTCCCGCGAGGTCTAGCGCCAACAGCCCCCGGGTCACGACCAAAATATCAAGATTGTTATGGGGCCGTTCCCGCCCTGCTTCAACATGTACACCACCTTCCCCACGCCCATATCCGCCCAATAGAATCACTGCTCGACACTGGGAACGGGGCACCACAGACTCAACCACTGCCGCAATCTGTGAGAGGTACGTTCTCAAGACTCCCTCTACATGTTCACCACCGTCGATTGTCAGGCGGCCCCACCGTTCGGCCATCATGCCGCGGCACCCGCGAAACTAAGCTGCTGAATCAGTCCATCCAGGTGAGCTCGCCGGCTGAACCGAGAAACAACAAGATCCCGGCCGGCTCGAGCACTGCTCGCTGCGTTCTCCTCGTTCGCCAACACCTTCCGAATCGCGCGCGCCAACGCTCGGTAACATCCGGGCTCGACCGCGAACGCCGTCACATTGTCGTGCAGCCACTCCCCGGTCCCGCCAACACGGCTCGCGACGACCGGAGCCTCCGCCAACAGGGCTTCTGGGCCCACGAAACTAAAACTCTCTGGCTCCCGCGACGGGATCACTACGCAGCTGCATCGCGCCATCCGTTCACGCACCTCCGAGGGTTCGCGGCGACCTAAAAATCTGACCCGCGCGCTCAAGCCGAGAGAGCTTACTGTGCGCTTAAATACTCCCCCTTGCGAGCCTTCTCCCAGCACATCGAGGCGAACCACATCGGGCAAGGCCGTCAGTGCACGCAGCAGCACGTCGAGCCCTTTGCCCCGAAGCAGACTGCCTACGAACAACAGCTGATTCGGCTCGCGCGCTACCGCTGGCACCGGCATCGGATCTACATACAAGGGAATCATTCTCACTCTCGCCGGCAAAAACCCGTGCTGCAGCACGTGCTGCCGCATGTACTCCGAGCCCACCAAGATCCGACGTAGGCCGTGATTCATACTGAGTTCGTTTCGCAATGCTGACAAGCCACGGAAACGAATTGGCGATTTCTCACCACGAGTCACGAAACCCAGACAGGCGTAGCAGCCCGCCCCGACCACACGAGAACATGTCCGTTTCCCAATCGTCGTGATCTTGTGCTCCCTTAAGCACATCAACCGATGGTCATGGATGAATCGAACGACTGGATATGATGACTCTGCGAATGGGCGTAACGCATCGACACCGCGGAGCTGATGAACATAAATCACATCGGGGCCGAGCTCGCGAAGTTGGCGACCGACGTCCACCATGGGAAACATGCCGTCGAAGTTCCGAGCGAATTTGGGTGCTACCCAAGTTCCCGCTCGATACAACAACGTGCATTGGTGACCGCGCTCCCGAAGGTGGCTGGCCGTCGACGCGACATAACGCTCAGCCCCCCCGACGAAGTCGGCCTTCTCGTTTACCCACACAATATGCACTCAGCGCTCCGGTCCTCCGACATACGGCGTGCCGGCAACTGGAATACCCCTTGCACCATTCACGCCAACGGCCGCGCTGCGGCGAGGAGTGAATATGACAAAACGGCTTTCGATATCGATGTTCGTAGATGCCTGCGGTTGGGAAGTGATCCGATCTCGCCCCTGGTTTCTGAACGACCTGACCTATAGACGACGGGTCAAGTCCGTATTCGGGTACTCATCCGCATGTGTCCCCGCCATTCTCACTGGAAAACTTCCGAATGAGAATGGGCATTGGTCTACATTCTTCTATTCGCCAGCGACCAGCCCCTTCCGGCCACTCCGCGCGTTGGGCGCTCTTCCCAGTTCGATAGTCGACCGAGGGAGAATTCGAAGTGCACTGTCCAAGGCGCTGGCCAAGGCTTATGGGTACACAGGATACTTTCAGATCTACAACATCCCATTCGATACGCTGCAGCGCTTTGACTACACGGAAAAGAGGGACATCTTTCAACCCGGCGGTATCTCAGACAGCGAATCAATTTTTGATTATCTCACTGAGCGGTCAATTCGCTACCATGTTTCTGACTGGCGTTGCCCTGACGACCATAACTTCGACTCTCTCCGACGTGCGATTTGTAGCGGGCGAACACAGTTTGCGTTCATGTACACCGCGCATCTGGATGCCGTCTTGCATGATTTCGGCAAAGAATCTCCGCAAGTCGATAAGCTACTTGGCGCTTACCACACCAAAGTCCAGGACATCCTTCGGCTAGCCGAAGGACACTACGACGAAGTGCGGTTCGCCCTCTTCTCAGACCACGGAATGTGCACCGTGACGCGTCTCGTAAATCTCATGCCAAGAATCGAACAGTCTGGGATGAAAGTCGGCATCGACTACACCGCAATCTTCGATTCAACGATGTTGCGATTTTGGTTCCATACGCCGCGTGCGGAACATCAGATCCGAACGATTCTGTCCGACGGCAACGACGGCTCGTGGGTGACCGAAGCTGATCATCGACGGGAAGGAACCTACTGGGGCGATAGCCGATTTGGTAACGGCATCTATCTGCTCAATCCGGGCGTGTTACTCTGCCCTTCCCATATGGGAACAAAACCTTTGGCTGGGATGCATGGTTATTCGACCGAGCACGCCGACTCGTATTCCAGCCTAATTTGCAACTACACCCCTGATGTCGAAGCTTCCAGTATCACCGACTACTATCGCTTGATGCGCGAGCAAGCAGACTGGGCAGCGTCATCCGAAACTGAGACGAACATCCCAACAGTCGTCCCACTTCGAGATTACCGTAAGGTTTCGCTTCCGCGTTAGCGCCGAACCGTGCCTGCTCGACACAAACATCCACTCCAGGTTCGCGGCACCATTCTTGCTCACTGTCAAATCAGCGGAAGGAGTATGTGATAGAATTATTAGTTTGGTGTTCTTGCGATTGTCAGTGTGTTCTCCGAGCGCAACTCGGAGAACCGCCATCACCATGGGCCCGTCGTAGTCGCCACCGTCGGCGAACTGCCGTCGGTCACGCCGAAGAACGAGCTTCGTTGGTTCCCTACGCGCAAACGCCGTAGAGACTGTCAATTGACTGAGCGCTGCCTGAGTGGATGTCACCGGAGCTGAGGACTCCCCCGCCCACAGCTCCGTGACTTCCACTCCACTTCCGAACATTCCACAGGAATCGGTGCCACCGGCCACTGAGCTAAAGACAGCGACGCCAATCGGTCCGGCTGCCTGAAAAACTTCAGGCAGCCCCCGTAGTTTCGAACTTCGCCAGTCGCCGATACAGCGTCGCCCGTCCAATTCCTAACAGCCTCGCCGCCTCACTCACGCTACCGCCAGTCTGACTCAACGCTGAATGAATCGCGCGACGCTCCAGTTCTCGAAGTGGAACGACAACTTCTGGTTCCATACCGGGAGGAGTGGTCGGCATGGCATACTGGGCTGATGCCGGCAGCGAGGGCAATGCCAATCGCTGAATATCCGGCGGCAGATCGCCTGCTACAATCACCTCGCCATCGCTGGACAACATCGAGCGGTGCACGACGTTCTGAAGCTCCCGCACGTTTCCGGGCCACGAATATCGGGACAATGCTTCGAGAGCCTCCGAAGTAATTCTCGACACCGGACGGCCAACATCATCTGCCAAACTCCTCATGAAATGCCCTGTGAGTAGTGGAATATCTTCGAGTCGCTCACGAAGTGGGGCTAGCTGTAGCGGATACACTACTAAACGGAAGTAGAGATCTTCACGAAAATTCCCCTCCTCCACCTCATTTCTCAGATCCTGGTGAGTGGCGCAAACGATACGCACGTCAACCGGGACTTCGGCGGCAGCCCCGACTCTTCGGATCGTTTTCTCCTGAAGTGTGCGTAGAAGGCTAGCCTGCGTCGAAGTGCTCATTTCGCCCAGTTCGTCTAAGAATAGCGTGCCGCCTTCGGCCTGTTCAAAACGGCCCCGATGCATCCCGGTCGCGCCAGTGAACGCCCCACGCTCATGCCCAAACAACTCGGACTCTTGGAGGGACTCGGGTATCGCAGCGCAGTTAATCGCTACAAACGGCCGGGCACTTCGCTGCCCACCATCGTGAATCGCGCGGGCGACGAGCTCCTTGCCCGTGCCGCTCTCACCAAACACGCACACGTTTACGTCGCTTTCCAGAATCCGCTCGACCTGACTTGCCAGCTCTCGCATTGGACCGCTCTCGCCGACGACGGAGCCGAGGACGCGCCTGCTGTCCAATTGCCCTTGCAGTCGCTGAACATCAGCTGTTAAGGAGCGCTTCTCAACGGCGCGGCCGATCACCAGCGCTAGTCGCTCGCGTTCCAACGGCTTTACCAAATAGTCGTAGGCGCCCGCTCTCATTGCCTCAACGGCGGTCTCCAACCCCGACTGCGCACTCACAACTATCAGCGGCAGGTCCGGATCTCGTGCACGCAGGTGTTCCAAGACATCCATTCCAGACATGTCATCCAGTCCCAGGTCAATGCAGGCTGCAGCAAGGGGCGGCCCCGTGTACTCCAGGGCTTCCGCCCCTCGCTCATACTCGATCACTGAATAGCCCGACGTCTCCAGCCATCGACGGATCAAACGCCGAGTCATCGGATCATCGTCTAAAACCGCAACGGCGCCGACCGCGCAACGAGAATTATCATCTAGGGACTGTGGGTAGCTCATACTGAGTCAGAACGGCTTGAAGTGAGACAACTTTAATGCAGCAACCGAGCCATCTCACGGTGAGTCCACTGAGACCGCCATTGCTCCGGCACCACGACGTTCAGTACGCGTGAGCCCTCCCCGCTCTGGCACGACTCTTGAGTATACGGCCCAGCGAGACCGCCGCCACGCTCGAATCACTTCTTATGGTTGGAGTGACCACCTCCCCCCCGAATGTGGTCCAAATCGGCGCTCCAGAACGCCCCACGGCTCTCTCCGCGTCACAACCCAGCTCCAAAACCCCAGCCAGCCCGACAAGTCATCTGCAACGCAGCGTTTCCTCGCTCGTCGGCTGTTCGGCGCCGCAATCCTTCATCTACAGCGGGCCCTGCAACAGAAGCCGAACTCGCTGCCCAGCCAGCTAGCTAGCTAGCGATGGGCGCAACCTACTGCCTCATGGGTCATTTCGACAAGGCCGCGCAACACTACCGTGCGGCGCTACAGTTGGCCCCGGACGACCGCGATGCCCGGCTGGGGCAGGCCAGGGCAGCACGGGGGCACGGAGGCTATTCCACGGCATTGAACGCCCTCAATCGGCTCGTCCAAGACGATCCGGGCGACATCGAGACGTTGGTTGAACTGGCACATCTCCACCAACGCCTCAGAAGATCACGTGCAAGGCCCGCTCTCTTGCACGTGTTGGAACTCGATAGCGCTCGCGCCGAAGCGCTGGATGGACTCCGCTCGTCAACAGCGGCACGCCGTGTACCGTAACGACCGGAGCGGGCGTCACAGGCGGCGCTCCGACCGAGAGCACAACGCTCACATTATCGGACGGTTGCTTCTGGACGCCGGACATCCGCGTATTGATCCGCCATGACATGAACGCATCCGACTCTGCTCAGGCGCCACCCACCGCAGCGCACCATCAGCGGAACCAGCTGCTGGTAATGTCGAACATCGACCGCGAAACTTGGCTCGGAGCTTGCGACCACCTATCTCTGGTCCCCGAGAAGGAACATCGGGGCATCTTCCAACTAGCTAGAAAACTGACCAGTCACTGGGAGTTTGTCGGGGGTACAAGATCCGGCGTCGCTGCAGATGATCAGGCGGATACCATGAACGATGTAGGCCTCCAGTATCACTTTGAGCAGCAGGAAACGTGGGTGATGGCACAGCTGTTCTCGTTCCAACGTGGTTCAACGTCATCCGGGTGCGCCCCTGCCGCAAGTACGGTCCGTCCTGCACCCGCCCGACGTTTTTGGACCTCGGCAACCAGGGCCAGTACGCGACCGCAGATATCAACCTTGTCGAGCGGCTTCTCGATGAAGTCGTTCACGGTAGCCCTGACCGCTTGAGTTGCGTAATCGACTGAGGCATGTGCTGTCATCAATGCGATCGCAGCATCCGGCCGCTCTCGTCGCGCCTCGATCGCCAATTCTACCCCGTTCATTCCGTCCAGTTCGATGTCCGTCAGCAGCAGATCGAAGTCGCTTTCTCGCCAGAGACGCAGAGCTTCCTGAGCGCCGCTTGCCCCAACCAGCTCGAGTTCGTGATGCCAACTGAACCAGCGTTGGAACAAGGCGATGATCATCGGGTCATCCTCGACGACAAGCACTCGACCGGGGAAATTCAACGTTTCATAGTGTGACATGCAGACTCCTGGGCCCAACCGGTGCAATGCGCGCGCCAACACCGATGGCGCGTTTCCCTGGGGCAGGTCCCCGGCCGTCCAGGATTGAGACCTTAGCGCCGACCGCTCTGTCTCGACTTGAGGCATCTCACCCTGAGAGCGCATACTCCAAGGGTGCGCGGGCGCACGACAGCGCGGCACACATCTTGAATCGCCAGCTCTCGGAGCAACAGCATGACACCTCGCATTCTCGTAACTGGCGCAGGCGGCCCATCCGCCATCGCTGTGATGAACAGTCTATCGTCCTATGCCATTTACGCCGGCGATGCGGATCGTCTGGCTTCGGGACTCTACTCAGTGCCGAGCCATCGGCGGCTACTGCTTCCCAAAGGTGACGCTCCAGAATTCGCCCGGATTGTTTGGAGCGAATGCCAGAAACATCGGATCGATGTCCTCATTCCGACTGTTGACGCGGAACTCATTCCTCTTGCGCTCGAGCACCGAACATTCTCGGATGCCGGCACTCTTATCCTCAACAGTCCCGTGGATAGGTTGCGAACGTGCTTGGACAAGTTTCTCCTCCTACAATACGCGCGACACATTTTGCCCACTCCACGGTTCGCTCTATTCCACAACCCAATCGACTTCGACGATTGGGAGTTCCCCGTAATCGCAAAGCCGCGGCGTGGAAGCGGCGTTCGGCGCGTTGAGTCCCAGAGAGAACTGGCCGACTTGCCGACTGACGGCTCAATGCTAATCTGCGAATATCTGCCGGGCACCGAATACTCGGTTGACGTTTTGGCCAGCACCCGTGGGCAACCGCTCGCGACGGTCCCGAAGGAAAGGTCACGCATCGATTCTGGTATCAGCGTGACATCCCGCACAGTAAAGGACCAGCAGCTCGAACTGTACGCCCGAACCATCGTGGCAGAACTCACCCTCCCTTACGTGTCAAACGTCCAGTTCCGCCGCGACAAGTTCGGCACCGCGAGACTGTTTGAAATCAATCCCCGCTTTCCGGGTTCCATGGCTCTCACAGTCGCCTCCGGAATCGACATGCCCAAACACGCGCTAGACCTGCTGTTCGGCACTTTCGACCGCAAGAAACTGACCCCGTACCGGGAACTGGCGATGGTCAGGTATCTGGGCCAGCGCTTCGTATCCGTCGAAACAGTCTTTGGCGATGCCCAAGCGCGAGAATCCGTCCGTCCACTGCACGAACACCCTCTCCTCGACGCGTGCTGACAAACGCCCCGTGCGGATTGTGAAGGTCGTCGTGTCGCTCACCTTCGGGGGCTACGACGCCCTGCTGAGCGCCGTGACTCTCGCTGGATTCATCGAGGAGATGCAGAGAGTTAGCCCAGTATGGGAGAAGACAGAGAAGACCGGAAAGGTCTAGGCAAGTTTCTCTCCCAGTCCCCCCCTAGAGAAACCACATACCTGATTTCGACCACCATCTTTTGCTGCGAACAACGCGCTATCAGCCGACGCGACGGTGTCCCATGGGTCAGTTCCAATCACATGCGCTGCGACCCCGGCGCTCACTGTCACGACCCCGTAAGGGCTGATCCGATGTTCCTCGCCCAAAGCCGCCACGGCGGCAACGATGCGCTCGGCAACACGGCGAGCCGAAAGCTCATCTTGCTCCGCGAGAACAGCCAAAAACTCCTCTCCGCCGTATCGATACAGGGAGTCGCTCGCTCGAACTTCTCCCGCAATGGTCTGGGCCACCCGTCGCAAGGCCCGATCGCCCAGAATATGCCCATAGTGGTCGTTGTACGCCTTGAACGCGTCGACGTCGCACATCACGATGGCGTATGGAGTTTGGTATCTGTCAGCCGAAGACCCGAGAACCGCAAAGTCCTCCGCGAGCTGCGTGCGGTTCGATATACCCGTCAGAACGTCGGTTCTCGCCTGTCTCTCGATCATTCGATTGAGCCGAAGCAACTCCTGCTCCCTTTCTCGAAGACCACGGTAAACGGTACAGACGCGTTCCGCTGCGATTAGACGATCCGCCAGATCTCCCGAACTAATCGGCTTCGGGATGAAGTCGTCGGCACCTGCCCGCATCGCAGCACCGATTCCCAGTTGCGAGGTCCGAGCGGTGT
This sequence comes from Polyangiaceae bacterium, assembly GCA_013214025.1. GTDB lineage: Bacteria > Myxococcota_A > Polyangia > Polyangiales > Polyangiaceae > JABSRN01. The sequence continues at coordinate 3,914 of JABSRN010000105.1, read as the reverse complement.
GGATGATCACATATGTATATCCATCGCCACGCCGCCGAATCCGTCGACTGAGCTCCAAACCATCCATGCCAGGCATCCACCAATCGGTGATCACCACGTCGAACACTCGGGAACGCAGGTGACACCATGCTTCCCTCCCCCCATCCGCGACAACGATGGTGTGCCCCAGATTCTCTAATCGACGTAGAAACAACTCGCGTTGCTCGGGATCGTCATCACAAAAAAGAATGTTCATGCTGCCCGCCACCCCCTTGCACGCGGTGTGCCGACTCTAAACGCTTAGTACCCAGGCCCGCTTCGGCGTAATGTCGCATTCGTCGCAACTTGAGAACGGCCACCCTGAGACGCCAGACCAATTTGAGGCAACATCACCCGACACAGCTCAAGAACCCCCAAATTTCGGCATGTCGTCCCGACGGTCCCCTTTTTGCAGTTCACAGTGCATGAAGGAACCAATCGATGTACGGACTAGTCAACAGAGCCGTTAGAGACCTCGTCATCACCCAATTCGGGGAGGCGAAGTGGACGGCGGTGAGCCAGCGTGCCGAGTTGGACAACGATAACTTCGTCTGCATGAGCCAGTATCCCGATCATATCACGTACGATCTCGTCTCTGCTGCGAGCAAGGAGTTAAATCTAGCGCCATCCGAGATTCTCCGAGCCTTCGGGCAATACTGGATCAAGTACACCGCAAAGGAGGGCTACGGAGAGCTCATCGCCCGAACTGGTCGGAGCTTCGTCGAATGCCTCCACAACCTTAATGACCTCCACGGTCGAGTGGCTCTAACATTTCCAGATCTGAAGCCTCCTTCATTCCAATGCAAACAAACGGGTCCTAACGAAGTCGCGCTACACTACATTTCGCATCGAGACGGACTGACCCTATTTGTAGTTGGGCTCCTGGAAGGGCTCGCCGAGTTGTACGGCACCGAAATCAACGTCCGGGTCGAACTGAAAGGTTCCGCAGACAATGGGAACGATGTGTTCCACATCTCCTACACCGAGTAGGCTGTCTTGCCCAACCTTGGGCCGCGAAGAGTGGAGTGCGCTATTCCCATTCTATCTCGTGCTCGACGAATCGGGATTTGTCACGAACGTAGGACCGAGCCTGCTCCGCGCCGTCCCCACACTACGAATCGGCATACACTTCGACGACCTTTTCCACGTGCGACGGGGGGTGGCGGCTGAAATGGACACATGGGCACCGCCGCTCCGACAACTCTGCGTGATAGACGCGCGGTCCACTAAGCTGGTCTTACGCGGGGAATTCCGCAGGCTGGGAACACAGTACGGCTTTTTCGGCTCGCCTTGGGTACGCGATGTTGAGCAATTGGAACAGCTGGCGTTATCGTTACAGGACTTCGCGATCCACGACCCTATCGCAGAATACCTACTGCTCTTGGAGACTTCGCAGGCCTCGCTACGCGACGCCGAGTCTCTCGCCCAGAAGCTCAAGGCGGCGAAGGATGAAGCCGAGACCGCCAATCAAACTAAATCCGAATTTCTCGCAGTGATGAGCCACGAGATTAGAACGCCACTCAATGCGGTATTGGGAATGTCGGACCTCCTATCCCTGACGAACCTCTGCCCCGAACAACTTCGCTATCTCCGGTCGATCCAAAGCAGCTCGGAACTCCTATTAGGCCTCATCGGAGACATCCTCGACGTTTCCAAAATCGAATCCGGCCAGCTCGCGCTGGAATCCATCGCGTTCGACCCCGGCACCGTCGTCGAAGACGTCACCGAAGCAATGTGTGTCAAAGCCGAAGCCAAGTCCCTCGACTTAGCTTCTTTCCGGCACCCCGCACTTCCTCGCCGACTCTTGGGCGATTCCTGCAGGATAAAGCAGATCGTCCTCAACCTTATTTCAAACGCTATTAAATTCACCAGCACGGGCTATGTGGCGGTGCGCGTATCGGGCGAACCACGCGAAAACCTCTGGCGGCTAAAAATTTCCGTCTCTGATTCGGGCATCGGTATCCCGGCCGATCAGCTCGAGCGAATATTCGAACGTTTCGTGCAAGCCAGCGAGTCCGTACAACGAGAATACGGCGGGACAGGTCTCGGCCTCCACATCACCCGATCCCTGTTGGAAATGATGGGGGGGGACATCGCCATCGACTCGACCCCGGGACGCGGAACCGAGATCACCGTAACCGTTGACCTGCCCATCGCCGAGCCCCCCCGGACAGTGCCGACTTGGGCCTGCCCGGGCGCGGCCGTGTTGTTGGTCGGCCCCTCCACCAGAAGCGTGGAATACCTACACCAAACTCTTGAGCTTTGGGGGCTGAGGGTCGAACGGGTTGCCTGCCTCATGGACGCCCGCGATCGACTGAATGCGGAACGCATCAAATTGATGCTAGTGGATTGCACGATCTTCGATGATACCCCTGAGCAACAGTCGGTCGCCAGACGACTCGCATCTCAATTCGGCGTCCGAACGGTTCGGTTGGTGCCCCTTGGTAGCGTCGGGAGCGGAATCGACCTGAGTGCCTCCCACGCGGAGTGTCTCGCCAAACCAATCCGACTAGAAGCACTGGGCAATATCCTGAGCAACACATTACTCGCACGCTCCGAGCAGAATACCTTCGCGAAGAGCCTATCTCCAGCTCCCAAGCTGAGCGCCTTGGGCGTCGGGCAAAAAATACTCGTCGTCGAAGACAACGAAGACAACAGGTTCTTCGTGTCGCGAGTCCTAGAACGTGGCGGTTACCGAGTGTTGCCAGCACCAAGCGCCGGTATGGCTTTGAATCTTCTCAGGAACGAGGAGATCAACATGATTCTCACGGACGTCGAGATGCCAAAAATGGACGGGCTACGCTTCGCCGAATTGGTTCGAGAACGCGAACAGGACGAGCGCGCCGAGCCCATCCCTATCGTCGCTCTCACTGCGCACGCCCTGAAGGGTTACCAGGACCGCTGCTTCCAAGTCGGAATGGATGACTATCTAACTAAACCGATCAGCCGTCAGCTCCTACTCGACACGGTGCGTTCTTGGCTCGGTCAGTTACCGCTCATTCTAGTCGTTGATGACTTCTCCGATGGGCGATTGCTCGTCGACCGAATGATACGGACATCCGGGGAATATCGCGTTCGCACCGCTGATTCCGGTAACGCTGCGGTGGCCATCGCTCAGGCTGGAGGGGTCTCGCTGATCTTGCTCGACGTCGAACTACCTGACGTTTCAGGCTGGACCGTGGCGGAACGGCTGCAGAGCAACCCGCAAACGGCAGGCATCCCCATAATCATGATGACAGGTCGCGACGATGCCCACAGCCGGCAGACTGCGAGGGAGGTCGGTTGCGACGGATTCTTGGTCAAGCCGGTACGACGAGAGCCACTACTGAACCTACTCGAGAAAACGCTGGTGGGACCGACGACCCTCCTCCAGGGGCTGGGGCCCGACGACAACGCCGTCGAACCGGATCGGCCACCACCATCTTCCATTCAATCAAGTCTGGTCGACGAGGACATCAGGGACCTGATTCCAGCATATGTGGAACGCCGACGCGCAGAAATCGCATGCATCATCGACACAGCAGAGCGCGGAGATTTTAGCTCAGTACAAAAAATGGGACACAATCTGAAAGGTTCCGGCAGCAGCTACGGGTTTCCCCAGTTGACGCAACTCGGCGCGGAACTGGAGGTCGCCGCGCGAGAACAGGCACTAGACAAGATTCGCCCCATCGCCGCCGCGTTGGGCGAATCCCTGCCCGCCCCGGGCCCCCCCCAGTAATTGCTGCGTATTCCACGCATCATGATCGCCCAGTCCAGGTACAGACCGGTAACATAGGTAACAGATAGCCCAGAAACATGGGTGACACTTTCGTGTTGAAGCGGAGGTGTCGGTTGCCCTGGAAAGAAACACAAGCAGTGGATGAGCGGGTTCAGTTGATCGCGGAGTGCCTGGAGGG
>JABSRN010000104.1 GCA_013214025.1 Polyangiaceae bacterium | reverse complement strand
GATGTAACCGCCCGGGGAACAGGCGCCCACGCCGACGTAGGGATCTCCGCCGGAACCGTCGCCGGTGCAGCCGAGGGGACAGCAGGTGCCGTCAATCTCGTCGATCTGGCCGTCACAATCGTTGTTGATGCCATCGCAAATTTCAGTGGTCGGCGTACCCGCCGTGGCGACCGAACAGATGTCGAAGTTCGCGAGACAGCAAGTCGCGCTGCCGTTGTCGCACTTGTTGACCCCGTCCGTCTGACAGGCGTCGGTGCCGATGCTGCAAACGGTGTGGCAGAGCCCGAAGGAACACTCAAAGCCATTGCCACAATCGGCATCGCTGCTGCAGTCGCAACGGCCCGTGTTGCAGTTCGCTCCGCAATCGCCGTCAGCCGTGCAGACTTCGAAAACGCCGTTTCCTTCGTCGATTTGGCCGTTGCAGTTGTTATCTTGGCCGTCGCAGGGGTCGGAAGCAGCGGGATTCACTTCGCCGTCGCAGGTGCCCCAGCTCAGCGTACCGGAGCCTACGACCGCTGTGCAGACCTGGGAACCGAGCTGGCAAAGGCCCACGCCGACGGTGGGGTCGCCTGTCCCGCTACCGTAGGAGTAACAGCTCTGAGACATCGTCGAGTTCGGGTCGGAAAGGCCCTCGTCGACGAAGCCGTCACAGTCGTTATCCAAGCCGTCACAGATTTCGACGTCCCCATCGTAGCTGTTCACGCAGGCCGGAGCGTCCGTGCCGCCGGTGTCGCAGATGGTGTAACCCTTGTTGCATTCACCCACATCAGTTCCGCACTCGGGGCGGCACACGCTGGATGAAGAGCACTTGTAGCCGGTCTCGCATTGGGCATCGTCGTTGCAGCCGCACTCGCCGTCAATGCACGTACCGCCGTTGCAGTCGCCGTCGACGTCACAGAGGTCGCTGAGCTGAAACAGCGGTGATTCGTCGACCGTGACATCGCAGTCATCGTCGACGCCGTTGCAGATCTCAATGTCGAGACAGCCCGTACAGTCGGGGCCGTCGTCGATGAGACCGTTGCAGTCGTCGTCGACGCCGGGGTTGTCGCAGGTCTCGGGCTCGCCCGTGGGGTCCGCCAGCTCGGTGCACACCGAGTTGCCGTCGATTTCACAACAAGTGGCCGCTCCGTCTGAGCCACACTTGCGAACACCGGCTGCGCTGCAAGAGAAGACGTCAACGGTGCAGGAGTTGCGGCAAACGCCGCCGTTGCCGTCCAGCGCATCACACGTGTAGCCAACGTTGCATTGGCCGGCGCCACCGGTGCAGGGGCATCGGCCGGAGGCGTCACAGGTCTGTCCGCCGCTACAGGTGTTGGCGCCTTCCGGGTCACAGCTCTCGAGAACCTGCAGCCCCTCGTCGATGTAGGTGTTGCAGTTGTCGTCGAGGTCGTTGCAGATCTCGTACTTCGCTGAGTCCGCCACGATGTCGGCAAAGGCCGCTTCGATTTCGGACTGGCTCGTGGCGATGGCGGCCGTGGGGCCTGTGCCGCCGGCGACAGCCATAGCGTCCAGTTCGTCGACGTCGAGGCCTGAGGTATTCCCCATCCCGAGGGGGTAGACTTTCACGGGGTTGGTCGAGTTCACCGCGACCAGGTTGCTCACCGCGAAGGGACGCTCGTCTGCATTAACGCAAAGCCCCTCATCACAACCCAAGCCGGCATCGCAATCCGAGTCGCTGGCGCAGTAGCAGTAGTCGGTGCCGGGGTTGTTACGACCCTCGTTGCAGGTGCTCCCGGCTCCGACGAGGCTCACGCAATCCGAATCATTGTTGCAGCGGTCAACGTTACCGTTGTAGCAATCGCCGGCGATGCACGTGTAGCCGCCCGGGCAAGAGCCGTTCACGCAGGTGCATTGATCCCTGCCGTTGTATTCGACGCACACGCCACTAGTACAATCGCCGCCATTGCCGCAAGTGGGGTTGCCGGCTTCACAGCTCTCGATGCCGTCCGTCATCACGACCAGGGCGTAGCTCCGACAGTCGATCAATTCGTCGTAGTCCGGGTCGGCACTATTGCCCGAGTCCTGGCTGATGTCGTAAATGGGCTGGTACCAATCCGTACGGGCCGAAATTACCGATCGACCCAGCGGGGTACCGCCGGCCCCGCGAATTTCCGGATCACGGGGGTGCCCGGCGTTGCCCGTGTCTTCGCAGAAATCTTCGACGTGATCCACCCAAGGTAGCACGGCCAGGCTGGCATCGGTCTCGTGCGGCTGAACGAGAACTCGGCCGCCCCCAAGGGGCGTCCCGCAACCACCACGGTAGGTGAGTTCTTCATCGTTTGAGCCGTTGAAGAAGTCGGTGTATTGGCGGCTCTCCTCACAGCGTCCGGATACATTGTCGTCGTTTGTGGGAGTGCAGCAGTACGTGGAGTCCGGACAGTTGTTGTTCTCGATGTATCGAGTCAGCCCGAAATCGAGCAAGCCTGAGTGTGCGTTGATGACATTGGTCAGCGCCTCTTTTGCAGCAAACATGCGGCTGACTTCGGAGCCGTAGGGAAAGGCCGCGACCGCACCGTTCGCCAAGGTGCAGTCAACATTGTCGCTGCACAGGAAGGTGCCCGTTGTCGAAACGTTAGCCTCATCGAGATTGCCATCGCAAAAGGCCGAGCCTCCAGGGAGCCCGTCGCCGCCCATGGTCTGGTCGCCGCTGAAGCGCCAGATCATCGACCCGGAAGTGTCGAGGATCACCATTACCCGACCTTTCACGATGCTGGTGGTCACGGCCCGCGCGTACAGCGTCTCGGGGATCGATGCCGAGAAACTGACGACCACCGGCAGCGTACGCTCCGAGTGATCAACCCGCAGGGTGACCTGACCCGCACCACTATTGACTAGCAGGCGCCCAGTGCTCGCCTTACCCGTAGCGTCGACGATCTCGACCGGCGACAACCGCATCTGCGAAAGCCCATCGGCGCCATAAAAAGTGTAGCTGCCATCCGTTTCGGGGATCACCTCTAGACCCTCGGAAATCTCCAGGTCCCACCGGAAGGTCTCGCGCGCCGTCGGCTCCGTGATTACGAGGGTTTCGTGCAGTGCGGAGGAGTCAAGCGTGCGAACTACGTCGACGGACCGGTAGGCGTTCTCGTAGGTGACGCGACCCTCGGAGTCCACCTTACCCAGCGCGTTCGTGGTATATCGTGGAGTCAGGGTGACGCCGTGTTCGGGATGGAGGATCGGGTTCAGCTTGACGGATGAACTCGCGAAGGTGGACAAGCGAAGATCGAGCCGTGCGGCGGGCCCATCGACTCGCGTGTGACGAAGGAGCTGGTGCCCGTGATGGCGGAGCGCGGAGCGCGCTTCCCCGTCGAGGTGATGCATGAGTCGCACGTCGGCCGCGAGCACACGAGCGGTCTCGACCGGAGTGCTCGGCTGCAACGGAGCGGTAACGCCCGCTCCCCCACCATCCCCCGAAGACGCCGGATTGCTGCCACCCTCTACTCCCGAGCACGCTGCAACCACCGTTGCACCGACACACAAAGCACCCAGCGTGAGACGCACATTCTTGAATCGAGATCGCGATGAAAACATAGCTTTGACCTATCCGTTCGGCACTCCGTTTGAGGTGGTTCTGTGGTTCACCAATTCATGAGGCGACGGGGTATGGCTACATCCTTAGTTAGGAATTGTCGGCAAATGAGCGCTCTGAGTCTAGACTTAGGAGCAGGAAGAAGTTATCTACAGCCCTTAATGCTGGCTCCATTCGACGAAGCCGCCAGGGGGAACTGAACTATCCGCACCTCGCGTTCCAGGTTGGCGGTCTCTCGGCAACCGTCCGACCGGCGACGCCTGGCGTTCCAGTTGCCGTCATACCTCGCTAGAATCAATGGCCGCTGCCCGGTTTCCACTGGTCGGGCAGGAGTTCGTCGATGCGGGAGGCTGGGTGCGTGGTCACGCGGCGCATTACGTCTGGCAGATATTCTAGCGGGTTAACGTCGCATGCCTGGCACGTGGATATCAGCGAGTAG
>JABSRN010000103.1 GCA_013214025.1 Polyangiaceae bacterium | reverse complement strand
CCTATGGGATGTTCAGACGTGCGAGTCGTAGTTGTCTGCCCGATTCGCCGTCGTGTTCCGCGACGTTGCACACTCCGATCGCCCGGTGCGGACTGGGCCCACAAACCCAAAAGCCCCGACGTGCGCTTGGCTAATGGACGCGACTCACGGCGACGGGACGCTGCTCGCCCGGGAGAGCGCGTGGTCGTGGCCGCCGCATGCATCCCCCGATTCTAAAGCCAGTTGTGCCGCAACGGGCGACTAAATGGCGGGATTGGGCGCCTACAACTTCGGACCACGTCGACGAGACGTTAGCGGTACACTTCTCGCCGATGTGCGACTCGCGTCACCAGCACCAGCACCTCGGCGTCTTCGATCGTGTACACGATTCGGTAGCTCCCCATTCGGATCCGCCACAAGTTGTCTGACCCAGCCAGCTTCTTGCACCCTGCAGGCCGCGGCTCCTCTTTGAGCCCCATGATCTTCCGGATCACACGCGGACGGATTGAGCCATCGAGAGCATCTATCGCTCGCGTCGCCGCTGGCGCGACGTCTACACGGTACTTCGGCATTACAGACCGTGTCGGGCTGCTAGCTCATCGATGGAAACCGCTTTTTCGCCGGTCGCTTTCATCTCAGATAACGCCTGCTTCGCAGCCTCGATGTCTGCGCGATCTTCGTCCTCTTCACTCACGGGCACCAGATACAGCTCCGTCCCTTCGGGCAGATCTGTCCTGCCTTCGATTACAAATCGGCCGTTCTCGACTCGGGCTTTCAACGCGTCCATCTGATTCATCATAACACTTCCCGGCTTCATAGGCCGCTTCGCCGCATTTGTCCCGCCCTTGCAGCACAAGACAGCTACGCCACAGGCCTCGCATTTTTGGCAGTATTTCGATTAAGAGGTCCTAAATCGACCTTGAGAGGTCCGTACAGCGTTTAAACCGCCGAGCCTCTCCGGGGTCTTTCGCTCCAAAAGGCGCGGGTGGGAGGGCCAGGGGCCCGCCCGCGCCTGGCCCCGTCACATGCTGAGGGTGGTGGGAAACGCTCCTCTCACGTCTTCCCAGTCCGCCTAACGTGGCGTTGACTCGCGGGGCGGCGTGCCGGGTCGTTACACAACCCCTCTGCTGCCGTTTATCTGCCCCGACGGGTCTAATGCCCAGTTAGGCGGCGGCACCGTCTCTTGCGGTCGTCAGGCGCCGCCTAGCTCTACTGCCAGCTCGTCCGCCAACGCCTCCTGCAGCTCCGATTCTGTTCCCGCAGTCTCAGTTACCTGCGCTTTCGCCACCGGCCGCAACAAGTCTCGCGACGCCGGGTGCGTTGCCTCATGCACCGCCTTCAACCGTGCGATCGAAACGTGCGTGTAAATCTGCGTCGCCTCCAAGCTCGCATGCCCCAACAGCTCTTGGATGCTCCGGATATCCGCACCGTTCTCCAACATCAGTGTCGCCGCCGTGTGCCGAAACAAGTGACACGACCCTCGCTTCGGTACACCCGATTCCTTCACGTATCCACGCACCAACGCCGTCAAATATCTCGGCACCGGGCTCTCCCCGTGATGGCTCAAAAACAGCTGCTCGCTCGCCGGCGGCACCAACAATCCGTCACGCACTTCATTCAAGTAACGACGCACCCACTGCATGGCTCGCTCGCTGATTGGCACCACTCGGTCCTTCCCCCCCTTTCCTCGCCGCACCATCAGCGTGCCCCGATCCTCCCGCATGTCGTAGATCGTCAGGTTCAACAGCTCCATTCGCCGGATCCCCGTCGAGTACAACACCTCCAGCATAGCCCGATCCCTTACGCCCAAGGGCTCGCTCACATCCGGCACCGCCAGTACGGTCTCGGCTTCCTCCGCCGTCAGCACGTACTTCGGGAGCTGTCGGCGCACCTTCGGCAGCATCAACTCACTCGCTGGATTCCAAAGCAACACGTTCTCTCGCGTCAGCCATCTAAAAAATACTCGCAGCGGCACCAACCGGTTCATCTGCGCCTGGAAGCCCAACGGTTTGCCACGGTTGCGTCCGCTCGACTGCCGCAGATGATAAACGTGCCGCTGATAACGCTCCAATATTGGCTTCGTCACCTCTCGCGGCCCCACCACACCTCGTGCGTCGCACCACACAAAAAACAGCCGCAGTTGCTGCTCTCGCGTCACCACCGTCGCCGCCGAGTAATTCCGCACTCGTAGCGACTCCAAGAAACGATGCAGCCAGACGCTAAAACCATCCGGATCCGTTGGATCGCCGATCACCGCCTTCGGCTTGCGGTAGCCCTTCCGTGCCATCGCTCACGCCTCCACGGTCGACGACGAGACAACCGCCGTCTTCACGGGACCCTTTGCGTACGATGTCCCATTTACCCGCCGCCTGTACCGTGCTTCCCCGTTAACCCCGCCAGAGTCGTCAGCCGGACTCGCAACTGCCTGATTGGCTTCAGGTTCTGAGCTGTTCTTTGTGGCGGGGGTACCCCCCGCAACAACCCCGCCAAAACCCCGCAACAAACGCTTCGTAGCCGTATCTTCAGTCCACGCGAGCTCGTACAGCCACTGCTGCCCGCGGCCCCGCTCACGGTGCGCCACCACGTATTCCATCTCCACCAAGCGCTCCAAGTGCACACGCAACTGCGTCATGCCCAACTGCGTCCATTCACGCACCTCACGACGGCTAAACCGGTAATCGTTCCGGTCTTGACCCAGCTGGACGCTGCGCTTCGTTACAAGCTCGTCCAGGGCTGTCAGCAGCGTCCGGGTGCCCGGCGGCAGCTCGTCCATCGTCCGCTGCAACGCTTCCCGGCTGATGTCGTCGACGATCGCGATGTCCGCCCGGGTTACCTCGATGTACTTCACAAGCTCGCCTCGGTGCGTCACCTCTTTCACTGGCCGCTGATACTGGTGCAGCAGCGCCACAGCCTCGATCAAGCCGAGGTACTTCGTATGATCCCGCCTCGCTCGCGTCTGTTGATCCGGGAAGCGCAGCTCACAGGCATAGGGGTTCACGACCGCTAGACGCCGCAGCAAACGCTGCGCGTTCTGATGCAATTGCTTCACATGGTCGCGCTCCTGACCTGCCACTAAACCCTCCAACGTCCGCGCTTCGCGCTGCGCCTCGTGGATCGCCCGCGTCTGCTCCCGACCCTCGTCCACACTCAGCACCAAACAACGATTCAGTAGCTCCTCGTCCACATCGATCGCCGTCGTCGTCAAAAACACCATCACAGGGCCCTCTAACTCGTACTCCCGGGTCTCAAACTCGCCGGTTGTGCTGTCCTTGCCGGTCGACGCTACCTTCACGTGGCCCTCGCTCTGGAGCAGCTTCAAGGCGTAGCTCGCCTCCCGTGCGCCCTCCTCCTCGGCGATCGCCAGTATCTTGTGCTTCAAGTCCTGCCCGCCCATGTAAAACAAACTCCGCCCCGTCATCGCAGAGTACTCGTGGCGCTCCTCCTCTGGGATAAACGACAAGACAGCATCCATCAGACTCGACTTGCCCGCTGCGCTCGTACTCTGGATCACCACCGCCAAAGGCCTATCCAGTTTGCGGCTCGTCGCCGCCAAATACCCCACCAGCTTGTTCGTTCGCTCACCGATGACACCGCTGCGCTCAAAGTCCGCACTGATGCGCTCCAGCAGCTTTGGATCCTTAAGCAACGCCATCGCCTCGTCCTGCTCGGCCTGCGTCAGCTCGACCGCCTTCGACTTCGTGGTCTTTGCTTCGTTTAGCTGCTCTTCCCCCAGCTCCTCAAGGCGCAACAACACACGCCCTAAGTCCGCCTTGATTGTCCGCTCCTCGAGCGCCAGCTCCAGACTCGATTGCGCAACAAACGCCGTCCGCTGCCTCGCGCTGTACAGCTCCAGGCTGTCTACGTGGAAAGCATCGCCCCGGGACACCAGCACGTTGACCTTCAAGACAGACAGGTTCCGGTTCTTGCCCAAGCCTCGGATCCTCCAACGACGATCCCCAAACTCCAACACCACCTCGTCGCGGTCCGTCTTCACCGTCTCTCTAACGCGGCCATCAGCTCGTACGCTCACAGTCCCGTCCGTGCGGCCTTGTTGAGCGGCGGCAGAGGTGGGTTTTGCTGTAACCAAGCTATCGAGGGGTTCCGGCTCGCCCGCAGCAACT
>JABSRN010000102.1 GCA_013214025.1 Polyangiaceae bacterium | reverse complement strand
CCGAGCCTGCCGTAAGCCCCGAGCCTGCCGTAAGCCCCGAGCCTGCCGTAAGCCCCGAGCCTGCCGCTTCCGAAGCACCCGAGTGGACCGTCGCTGTCACCGAAGAAGATCAGCGCGAAATGAGCACCGAACAAATCGCCACGGCCTACGCCGAAGGTGTCGTTGACCAGGAAACCTTCATCTGGAAAGACGGCATGGACGATTGGCTCACGCCTTTCGAAATTCCAGATATCGCAGCGGCGCTGGCAGCGCGCGGATTGAGCGCCGCCACAGGCGCCGACACCGCCGATGATGCGCCCGAGGCGCCGGTCGCTGCTGCTACTGCTGGCGCAGCTTGGCAGGAACCCGGAAAAGCGCCTCCTCCGTCAGATGACTTCGAGGAACCGACGGTCGCCGGTGAGGTCACGGATGAATTGCTCCACAAGGCCGCCGGAGGCGCAGACGAGCCCGCGGCCGATAGTTTCGATATCGGAGGCGCGTCCGACACGGGCCTTGTCACCTCGGCGGCACCCGAACCCGCGGAGGAAGCTCCCGCGCCACCAGTAGACCTGTTCGGTGGAGCCGCCTCTGCGGGCAGTGAAGATTCCCTACTGGACGAAGCCCAGGCCACCAGCGTTCGCGCCTCGGCGGCACCAGACGCTACCGGAGTGCGGAACGAAAGTTCCGTCCTGTTCTCGCTGGATGCCCTCAAGGGAGGGCCCATGACGACGGCCGGCGCATCCGAGCCCGAAGAAGAAATGGATTTCTTGATCGACGCTCCGCCGTCCAAGGAAGGCGGTTCGAATTTGCTCGCCGCTCCGGATCTGATGGCCCCTGCCGGTGCGCCCATCGACTCCGCCCTCTCCGCGCCGGATCTCAGTGCGCCGGAGAAGGGGATCTCGCCGTCCCAAGCTCCCTCTCAGGCCCCACCCGATGAGACCAAAGAAAAGAAGACCATCGTGGGTCTGGTCGCTCTCATATTGCTCGCAGTAGTCGGCGCCGGCGGCTACTTCTTGACTCGCGGCAATGTCAAGCCCACAGCTCCCGTGGAAGCGGTCCAACCCGCGCCCCAGGAGGTGGCCGCCACTCCCGCGGCCACCCCCGAGCCCACTCCCTCAGCTTCTGCAGAAGCTACCGACACGCCAGCGCCCGCCGCTTCTCAAGACATCCCGCCCGCGCCAAGCGCAGCCAAGCGGACAGCTCCCAGATTGGGCGCCGCCGCGAAAACTGGCGTCAACAAGGCCGCAGCCGCGAAAGAGGAAGAAAAACCCGTCGAGGAAGCTCCCCCCTTCAATACAGGGGCGGCGAAACGCGCGTTGTCGTCTGCTGCAGCGAACGCGAGCGCCAGCTGCAAGAAACCTGGCGGACCGAGCGGCAAGGGTCGCGTATCGGTTACCTTCATGCCGAGCGGACGTGCGACCCGGACGATCGTAGGGGGCGATTTCGCCGGCACCTCCACCGGCGGCTGCATCGCCCGCGTCTTCCGCGGAGCCCGCATCCCTAAGTTCTCCGGAAACCCCAAGAAAGTTTCGAAGACAGTCCGCATCCAGTAGCCCCGCGGGGCCTGGTCACGGATCGAATTCAACCATGGGCTTCGCCGCACTCGTCGTCGCGGCGCTGCTGGTCCTGGGCGTGCTGATCGCCATTGGGCTGAGCGGTCGTTAGGGTTCAGCCCAGACCCCACGCAGCGCTGTGCCAGTTGACCACGCTGTGTCGGTTCACCGCGATAAGCGGGGGGGGCCGCTACGGGTGGATGTGAACGAGCGTGCCCTTGCCGAAGGTATCGCCGGTATAGGCGGCATGCCAGTGCTCTGGCACGTCAGGGCTCGACCACTGGAAAGCATATCTCGCATCAATGGGAGACAGGTTTACGCAGCCGTGAGATCGGCCGCGGCCGAAATCGTCGTGCCAGTACGCGGCGTGCAGCGCGTAGCCACCCTTGAAATACATCACCCAAGGAACGTCTCGGAGCTCGAACTCGCTGTCCGCCGCGTCTGAATCCATCGTGGTCGTCACGTGTTTTTGATAGATCTTGAATGTACCCTGAGGGGTGCTCAGAGTCCGCTTCGGATCGCCAACACCGTCCCGCCCGGTCGATATCAACGTCGCGTAGATGGGTATATTTCCCTCCCACAGCACCAAGGTTTGACTCAGAATCGAGATATCGATCCATCGCGTGCTGCCCTTAGCAAACCAAGGCAATTTGCTGTTCTTGGGCGCTGTCTTTAGGTCCTTGGAGCGAACCCACTGTCCGTTGCGGGCTTCAACCATTCGAACGCCTTGAATTTTTCGAACGTTGCCCGTGAGGGAAATGAACTCGCGCCACTTCAGACGCTCGCCCTTCTTGAGCTTGCCCTTCTTGATGTTCCACCAGGTGGCACCTGCTTTACGCGCGAAAGCAACGGGTAAGCCGTGTTCGCGAATGCTCTCTCCATGGAACGGCGACCCCGAATCCGCCTTGAGCTTATCGGCGGGGATCAATCGTGCGTCAGTCGAGATCGCAAACCGCCTACCTTGCGCTTCCTCCCCGGTCGTAAAGTTACCGATCAGAGCCACACCGGCGTGGCGTTTAATTCGACTGGCAATGACGGCGTAAGGAGGCGCCCGGAAACCAGAGACGTTGGGGATGCGACGTTCTCCCCTCAACCACCAGGGGGAGCCTTCACTCTCGCCACCAAATCGCTCGCCCATGGTCATGGCGATGGCGTTCGCTGGGATGGGACCATTGGCGAGTCCGCCTTCGCCGAGCGGAACATCGTTCGCCCCCACCTCCAAGGCGTCCCATCGATAGCTCAGCTTCTTCCAGTTTCGTAGATGTCGCTCCAATCGCATCTCGTAGCGAAACTGTTCCTCTGTAGAGGGTACCCGTAGGTAGTTGGGAGCTACCGCCCGGATGAAGGCGTACTTGTAAGGCATTGGTTTTGAGCGGTCGGGCTCCACCGCGATGGCTTTGACCAACGGATGGTCAAGCTTGAGCGTGTTGTCGTCCCCCGCGCACGCGTAGCCGACCGGCCGCAAGCCGTACCAGCCCCCGCGACAATCTGCCCCGCCCGACACGGGCTCCGCAGTTCGTGCGACTTTTGCGCCGAGTCGCAGATATCCAACTTTGTCAGATGCACTGTTCGGCTGCGAGTACACAGCGCTCTTCATGGCGATGGGGGCGAGCTTCGGTCCGTCCTCAGGCGGCACCATCGCTCCCTCCCAGTCGGCTGAATCATCGATATCCTCAGCGGACTTCATAACTGCCGCGGACGGCGCCTCGTCGACCCATGCCTTCGCGGAATCGCAGCCGGACGTGCCCAGCGCCAAGGTAAGTGTCAGCGTTCCAATCGCAATCCCCGACCACTTGGCCGGCAACTCCAGGGATCCCCGTAGATGCATATCCCGGGAATGGCTAAATTCTGGGATTTCGGGCAAGAAACCCGCAATCCGGTCAATGCATGCCTAAAGGGCCAGCTAATGTCGGGCGTAAGTCAGTAACGGCACGGAAACATTACACCACTGCGCCACTGGGTGGATTTCGCTGTGTCAGAACGACCGGGATTTGCTTGCGAAAACGTAGCCGACGTAGCAAATCATGCTGACTCATTCACCACGAGGGTAACGCGTAGATCGATGTCCAAGGAAACACTGACAATTACCGACAACAGGACTGGCAAGTCCTACGAAGTTCCCATCACGGACGAGACAATCCGCGCGATGGATCTGCGACAGATCAAGGTCAACGAAGCCGACTTCGGCATGATGACCTACGATCCGGCGTTCACCAACACCGCCGCTTGCCGTTCCGCTATCACGTTCATCGACGGCGACAAGGGCATCCTTCGGTACCGAGGCTACCCAGTAGACGACTTGGCAGAAAATGCCTCGTTCCTCGAGGTGGCATCCTTGTTGATCAACGGAGAGCTACCTAACAAAGATGAGCTGGCGGAGTTCGCTCGGCAGGTCACCACTCATACTTTCGTGCACGAGAACGTCCGCACGGTTATCGACGGCTTCCGCTACGACGCCCACCCGATGGGTATGCTGGTCTCCACCGTCAGCGCATTGAGCACCTTCTACCCGGAAGCCAAACAAGTTTTGGATGCCGAGTCGCGTCGGCTGCAAATGATTCGCCTGATCGCGAAGATGCCGACTCTCGCCGCCTGGAGTTACCGGCACAGCATGGGCATGCCCCTGGTGTATCCGGACAACGAACTCAGCTACAGCGCGAACTTCCTGTCGATGATGAAACGCATCGCCGAGCCGAAGTACGAAGCTCACCCGGAGATCGTCAAGGCACTGGATGTACTATTCATCCTTCATGCGGATCACGAGCAGAACTGCTCGGCGAACACCATGCGCTGCATTGGCAGCTCCCGCGCCGATCCCTACTCAGCCGTTGCCGGCGCCGCTGCCGCTCTCTATGGCCCACTGCACGGCGGAGCGAACGAAGCCGTGTTGCGCATGCTGCAGGAAATCGGTTCACCAGACCGCGTGCCCGAGTTTATGAAGAGCATCAAGGACGGTACCTCCGGCCGCTTGATGGGCTTCGGCCACCGCGTCTACAAGAACTACGACCCCCGCGCCAAGGTCATCAAGGGCTTGGCGGACAAGGTCTTCGACATTGTCGGTGTGCGAAACCCACTGCTCAAGGTCGCCCTCGAGCTGGAACGCATCGCCCTTGAAGACGAGTACTTCGTCGAGCGCAAACTGTACCCCAACGTCGATTTCTACTCCGGTCTCATCTATCAGGCGCTCGAAATCCCGGTGGAGATGTTCCCCGTGTTGTTCGCGATTCCGCGGACCGCCGGTTGGCTCGCCCAGTGGGAAGAGCTGCTCATTGACAAGGATCAAAAGATCGCTCGTCCTCGGCAGATCTACACCGGTGAGGACGAGAGACGCTACGTCCCGATCAGCGAACGATAATCTCGCTGCAGAGCCACACTCCTCGCCGAGCTAGTTTGCTAGCTCGGCGGTTGTGTTTTGTGGGGGGGGCGAATTCGTTTCGTCTCACGCCAACTCAGTAGGACGGCAGCGATGACTCCAGCATTCACGATCTCGTCCCGATAGCTAACGATCGTAGCTTCGGAAGCTACAGTCCGGCAATTGAGTAGACTCTAGGGTCGCCCAGGGCCGGATTCAGCGGTAGGCTGCAGGGACATTCCGGATTCCGGACTTTTTATCGCTTACGGAGAGCCACCATGACCACACGCCACTTCAACATCGCCCAGACCTCAGCTCACACCCTGATCGCTGTTGGCACGTTCCTGTTGGCCTCCGGCTGCGTTATTCGCACGGGTCCCGCCGATTCCGCTCCAGCTCCCGCCGCCCAACCCGCCCCCGCTGCCGCGGCACAGCCCGCTCAACCTGCGGGCCAGCCCCAGGCGACCGGTACAGCAAAGCCGAAGAAGAAAACCCCCAGGCCGGTGAGACCACAGACGGCTCGCAAGCCGCAAGCCCAACCCGCAGCCGCGCCCGCCGGCAACGCCACAGCCACCCCCACCCCCACCGCGGCGCCCGGGGCACCTCCAACGGATCCAGCGTCCGCTGCTGCGGCCGCTGTCGCTGCTGCCAAAGGCACACCGGCAGAAGCCGCCGCTGCTGCGGCCGCTGCTGCGGCCCAGGGCAAATCCTCGACACCACCCACCGCACCAAAAAAATAGTCAGCCCCTCCGCCCGGCTGCCCCCATTCAAACATGAACGACGGTATCATCGCGTACCTGGGCCCTATCGGGACCTACGGACATATGGGCGCACGCCAATATTTTGGTGAAGATGCCGACGTCCTAGCCTGCCCCAACATTCCCGCCATCTTTGATGCCGTCGCGGGCGGGGACGCCGTTCAAGGAGTGGCCCCCATCGAAAACTCCACAGAAGGCGGGGTCACATTCACCATGGACTGCTTGCTGGAGCACTCCCTCAAAATCAGCGGTGAGCTCGTGGTGAAGTGCGATCAGTGCCTCATCGGCCCCCAGTCTGAGCTGAGCGAAATCAGCGTGGTCAAATCCCACCCCCAAGCCCTCGCGCAGTGCAAGAATTGGCTCACCAAGAATCTGCCTAGCGCTGAGTTGCTCCCTACGGCTTCGACCAGCGGAGCTGTGTTAGAAGTTGACGACCACACCGCCGCTATCGCCAGCCCGCTTGCGTCCAGCCATGCGGGCGTGCCAATCCTGGTCCACGGAGTCCAGGACCGACCCCGTAACAGAACTCGCTTCGTGGTGATCGGCATGACCAGCCCCCCCCGTACGGGCGATGATAAGACAACGCTGATATTCTCGACTCCACACGAACAAGGCGCTCTCCGCCGGGTCCTTGAGGTGTTGGACGATGCAGGTATCAACCTCACCCGTATCGAATCCCGCCCCCACCCGACAGAATTGTGGCGTTACGTATTCTTCACCGATCTAGAGGGGCATTCAAGCGAATCTCGGGTATCGATGGCGACAGACTCCCTCAACAAGATCTGCACGATGGTCCACGTACTCGGTAGCTACCCACGAGCTCCGGATCCGGCTTAGAACGATCGAGCCTAACGCCCCGCAGTACCAGAGCGACTCAAGCTCGCGAGGTCACACTGGCGCTGTTCCTCCAGGCGTTTTCTGATCGAAATTCGCCCTTTTTTATGCTCGCAACTCCTTCTCAGGCTCTGCTGTTAGAACCGATCACGGGCTCAGTCGGCACTGGGCTCACTTGATCTTAAGCAACTCGATCTCGAACACCAACGTCGAATTCGGTGGGATCTTCGCGCCTGAGCCTCGCTCCCCATACCCGAGTTCGGACGGAATGGTCAGCTTCCGCTTCCCACCTTTTTTCATGCCCACCACGCCCTGGTCCCAGCCCTTGATCACCATACCGCTACCCAATGTAAAGTCGAAGGGGCCGCGATCGACGCTGCTGTCGAATTGTTCGCCACTGAGCAGTGTGCCTGTGTAGTGCACGCTGACGGTGTCACCGGTCTTCGCCGCGGGGCCGGTACCCTCTTTCAGGTCCTCACTCTTCAGTCCGGCCACCACCGGTGCGCCTGAGCTGGCGGACGGCGCCGGCTCTTGACTGGAGGTCAGGGTGGAGGCGGTGCGCGACTCCGGCTCCGGGATCCGGTTCTGACAGGCAGCTCCAAACAGTAGAATCACCGAACCGTAACCAAGGTGCTGAGCTGTATTCATGGGCCGGATTTACCCCTCATCGGCTTAGCTGTCGAGAGCAGATCTCCCACCACACGACGCTTTTGAGCTACCCTGCGACACCATGAACATTCGGTCGCCGGTTGGGCCTGTTCTTGCCCTGTTATTCGCAGGCGCGTTGGGCGCGCTGAAGTGCAACGAGGTGGCCTTGCCTGCTCCCTCGCCGGAGCGCCGGATCTACCAGCGGATCGACACCCACGTGCACCTGAGCACTAGCGAATTGGGTCGCTTGAATTCGCTAATGAAGGAACACGATTTCTGGCATATCGTGAACCTTTCCGGCGGTCACCCAACCGCCGAGCTGGAGCTGCAGCTCGATATCGCCAAACGTCACGGAAACATCACCGTGTTTGCAGGCCTCGCTTACGAGCAAATCACCCACCTGAACTACGGCGAACGCATGGCCCGAATGGTCCGCTTGGCACACCACATGGGAGCGCGCGGCATCAAGATCCCGAAGCACCTCGGTCTCGGACTCAACGGTCGCGATGGGAAATTGATCGCCGTAGACGACGTGGGTCTAGATCCTGTATTTCGCATGGCCGGCAAGCTCGGTATGCCCGTCGCCATTCACACTGGAGATCCGAAAACATTCTGGGACCCAATAGACGCCACCAACGAACGATACGCCGAGCTCAGTGCGCATCCACGCTGGTCGCAATTCGGTCGTAACAGCCCGAGCTTCGATGAGCTGCTAGGACAATTAGAGCGACGGATTCAACGCCACCCAAATACTACGTTCATTAGCGTTCACTTCGGGAACTGCGCGGAGGAACCCAAACGAGTTGCGGGCATGTTGCGAAGCTACCCGAACCTCTACATCGATACCGCCGCACGTATCCCTGAGTTCGGACGCCACCCCCCCGCGGAGATGCTGGCCTTCTTTACGGAGTTTCAAGATCGGATTCTGTACGGCTCAGATCTCGGGGTCGGACCTGGCGACACGCCTCTCTTCTTGGGCTCTAGCGGCGCCGAGCCGAGTACGGATGCAGAGCGGGAACGTTTCTTTCGATCGTCCTACAGATATTTTGAAACCGCAGACAAAGCGTTCGAACACCCGACCCCCATCCAGGGCGATTGGGCCATCAGCGGCATCGACTTGCCCCCGGAGATCCTGGAAAAGCTCTACTTTGGCAACGCCGCCAAGCTGCTAAAATTATCCAAGTAGAGCGCGGGTAACACAGCAGAGCGCGGGCAACCAGGCTAGGTATTCAGACAAAACCCGCGGGCGGCGGAAGGCCCGATATGCGTTCGGCACTTTCCCTAACGGAGCTCAGAATCGCCTCGAACTCGTCTTTGGAAACCTCCAACATGCCAGCGAGTCGATTCAAGAACGACAATTCGGACTGGCTCAAGTCACCGTCAGCCAAAGTCAGCAGGGTGGCATTGGTCATTAACAGTTCCCGATCCCCCGGAGACAGGCCGGAGACCTCCAAATCGTCCTCCAGCCGCCTTGGAGTCTTTGCGTAGCTAAGAATTTCTTCTTCTTCTTGGTCGTTCGCACCGAAGCTGCACAGCAGACCGTCGATCACGCCAAACTCGCCGTCTTCGAGCTTGCCGTCGGCCCACGCGACCACCACCAGGGATTTGAGCAGATTCATTTCGTTTGGTGTCACGGGAGCCTCGCGGGGATGAAAGCGCGATTATCATAGCGCGACTTGTCTGGGACCGTCAGACCGAAGGCACCGAAAGCATCTGAGGCCCCGCTACTACGAGCTCTCGGGAGGGCTAGTCCCCTCCCCGTTGCCTATGGCATGCTGCCCCGGGCGACGACCGAATCCTGGCGCCCGGCATGCATAATGACTTCTAACAATTGGCTCCCGCATTCCGTTCGGCCCACTTATGTTAACTCCGTGCTTCCGCGCGGCAGGCTCCCGCTCCTCGGCATGTTCGCTCTGCTTGCTGCAGGCTGCGCGGTGGATATCAACGACGGCTACACCGTTCGCGATGAATTGCCCGATGCCGCACCGGGCGACGCTGGTGTCACCCGACCCGACGACTCGGGGACGGACTCCCCCGCACCCATCGTGCAATGCGACAACGCCCGGGTCATTCCTAGCGAGAGTCAGGTCCACACCGCCGAGCTTTCCACCTCCGACCCCATCACCTATGCGCCCACATGTGGGGGCATAGGTGCCACGGTTCTGTTTCGCTGGCTCGTACCACGGACGGATAGCTTCGTGATCGATACCGCAGACTCCGACTTTGACACTGTGCTGTTCGCGCTGAACGCAGACTGCTCGGCCGAGCTGGCATGCAATGACGACACCGGCACGATGGTCACGAGTTCATTCGACGGAGATTTTGTCCAGGACGACGTCATCTACTTCGGCGTCACGGCGGAAAGCCCCGACAACGCTGGCACCATCCAACTCAGCATCAAGACCAAGTGCGAGCAGTGTCTGAATCTGTGTGCGACAGAGATCGAAGCGTGTTGTCAACCGCGCGTGAATGACGAATGTACCGGAAACTGCATCAGCGGTGGCCCGGCTGGCAGTCGAGGCGAGCTCAACTGTATGCTCGATTGTGCCGGACCCGAAGACGACGACAGCTTCGTCAGTACCTGTGGTGGCGAATGTGGAACGGGCAGCGCGCGCATCGAAGAACCAACAACGGCGATCTTTAGCTGCCTCCAGACGAACTGCGCCGACGCGTGTTGGTAGAGCGGAACTCTCCGTCAGCTAGCTCAGATGGATAACTCAGGAATCGATACTGCCGCTCCGGCTCCAGGCGCCAATTGGGTCAAGCTCGACGCGCGCCCAGCTCCGCGAGCAACTGCCAGCGCTCGCACGGCCCTGGATCGCATCAATCACCAATTGAGCTGGAAACAGCCCGAATAGGCCACGGTTCGGCGCGCGGGTAATTATCCCTGTCCGATGTCTCATCTTTGCTAGGCTGTCAGGTGGTGTGCGGGCCAGCGTCCAGCTGCCATCAGATACCCATTGGCCCATCCCGAGATCATCAATAAGGCCAATAGTCGTATCGGGTCCCGGCTCAACGACAAGTGGCAACTGACGTCGCTTCTAGGTGTTGGGGGCATGGCGGCCGTCTACGCTGCGACCCACCGGAATAAGAAGCGCGCCGCGATCAAGATCCTGCATCGGGAACTCTCGGTCGATCCAGATATTCGCGCGCGATTTCTTCGCGAGGGCTACGCCGCCAACTCCGTCGGGCACCCCGGTGTGGTGGGCGTGGATGACGACGACGTCGCCGAGGACGGTTCTACCTACCTGGTCATGCAGCTTCTGGAGGGCGAAACCATCGACGCCCGGTGGGAGCGTAAGCAGCGTCGCCTGCCGCTCGAAGAGGTGATGGCCATCTCGGAGCAATTGCTCGAGATTTTGGCAGTCGCGCACTCCCACGGCATCGTGCACAGAGATCTCAAGCCGGAGAACCTGTTTCTCACCCACGAAGGAATCGTCAAAATCCTCGACTTCGGAATCGCTCGAGTGCGCGATCCCGCGGACCCTGACGCCGGCGCTTCCTCCACTCAAACGGGTACCTTGATGGGCACTCCCGCCTTCATGGCACCCGAGCAAGCGAAGGGACGTTGGAAAGAGGTCGACCAGCGCACCGATTTATGGGCGGTGGGCGCGACGATGTTCACGCTGCTAACCGGGCGCTTCGTGCACGAAGCAGAGACGGCCAACGAAGTGCTATCCAAGGCGATGATTCAGCCTGTGATGCCGATTCGCAATTTGTTCCCGGAGCTCGACTCCCGCATCGCGGATGTCATCGACAAATCTCTGGCCTACCCGATCCAGGAACGATGGTCTGACGCCAAGGCCATGGCCGACGCCGCGAAGCAAGCCTTTGTGGATTCCGAGGGAACGCCAGCGCGGGCTCCCCTTCTCACCATTCCCGACACACAGTCAGAGTTACACCAGCTGAACCCGACACTATCGGCTCCCACCTCGACGAATGCGGGCGTCAGCGCGGATGACATTCCCGGCCTGACGAAGCGGAGCATGCCGAGACAGGCCTTGTTGCTAGCCGCGGTGGCGATTGTCGGAGTCCTAGGAGCACTATCCCTACGAAACGCGTTGTTCCCCCCTCCGCTGCCCGTCCCCGCCACACAGTCGCCGCCCCCCCCTGTTACCGAACGCTCCATTCACCTCACGCCCGATACAATTCCCATGAGCTCCGCTAGTGCCGCGCCGCAACCCGCCGCGAAAGCCGGTGTGCCCCCGGCCGTTCGGGCTCAATCCAAGCCCGCCCGACGGGCCCCACCCAAAGTTCGGCCTATCGAGCGCAAGGCACCGACCTCTACACGCCGCCAGCCCCGGGCTGTGGCGACCGCCCCGGCCCCGAGCCCCCCCGCAACCAACACACCGATCCCTCAGGCCAAACCGGCAACCGCCCCCCGAGACCCCTTCGCCACCAGGCAGTAGCGGTCCCGGCAGATCAGCTCATGCTGGCCTTGCAGCGGCGAGCATCGAAGCGATGCCAAGGCCGACCAGCTCTGATAAAACCGTGTACATGACCCGTGCCTTCTCACGCACTCTTGCCGCTCTCCTAATTCTCGTCACCTGGGGCCTCGCGCCGGACAGTCACGCCTCTGCGCGAGGCGCAGCCCAAGCATTGTTCCAAGCGGGGCGAGACGCCATGGGAAAGGGTGACTTCGAGACGGCCTGTGCCCGATTCCTGGAAAGCTACCGACTCGATCCCGCCGGCGGCACCATCATGAACCTGGGCAACTGTCAGACCAAGAAGGGCGAGCTCGCCAGTGCCCTCGAGTCTTTCCAAACGGCCAAGGAACAACTCAAGTCAGATGATTGGCGACGAGCCACCGTCATCAAATACATCAGCGATCTGAAGACACGCGTGCCCAAGCTAGTGATCGAAAAAGACGCCGATGCGCCTGCAGGGATGAAAGCCAAACGGGGAGAGCTGGATATCGGCGAAGGCATGTTCGGGGCAGCGATCCCCGTCAATCCTGGCGCCCTGGAAATCATCGTGACGGCACCTGGCTACCAGGGACTCAAATACTCCGTCACTATTGTCGAAGGCGAGACCAAACGGGTACAGGTCAATCCCGGAGAAAAACTACAGGCAGGTGCCCCCGCAGCGGCTAGCGCCCCCGCACGCGTCAAGAAGCCAGCTGCCACACAAAAACCGTCGGACAAGGCAAGCCCCGCCGCGTCCGAGGGGGGAAACAGCGCCGGATGGCCGGTATTGGCATTCGGCTCAGTGTTTGTTGTCGCCGGAGCCATCACCGGTGTCTTCGCCCGCAGCGCGGAGACTGAACACCACGACGAGTGCAACGATCAGACGAGAACCTGTACCACCGCGGGCCAGGACGCGGCGGAGTCCGCTACGCGGCTCTCCATCATGAGCAACGTCGGCTGGATTCTAGGTGGCGTGGGAGTGGGCCTCGGCACCTACCTGCTAATAACGGACGAATCGGAGGAGACGGCGCTGGGCGCGCAGTTCACCACCACCGGCGCGGGACTTCAGCTCCGCCGCCGCTTCTGAGCGTCACTCAAGCAGCCGGACCTCTATCACCAGATCGCTGTCATCGAAGTGAGACTAAAAGTGCCAAGGAAACTTGGAGTAGTCTTGTTCACGTTTTTCGAGGAACGAATCACGGCCCTCGACGGCTTCGTCGGTCCCGTAAGCGAGTCGCGTCGCTTCGCCGGCGAATAGCTGCTGACCAACCAAGCCATCATCGATCATGTTGAAACCGAACTTGAGCATGCGCATCGCGGTCGGACTCTTGGAGTTCACCAATCGCCCCCACTCTAGAGCGACGCTTTCCAGCTCCGCGTGGGGAACCGCCTCGTTGACCATGCCCATCTGCACGGCCTCCTCAGCGGAGTAATTCTTGCCAAGAAAGAAGATTTCCCGGGCCCGCTTCTGCCCAACTTGTCGAGCCAGAAGGGCTGAGCCGTAGCCGCTATCGAAACTCGCGACGTCCGGATCGGTTTGCTTGAAAACGGCGTACTCGCGACTGGCCAGCGTCATGTCGCAAATCACGTGAAGGCTGTGACCGCCACCTACCGCCCACCCGGGGACGACCGCGATGACCACCTTCGGCATAAAACGAATCAAGCGCTGCACCTCCAATATGTGCAATCTCCCCAATCGGGCTAAATCCGTTCCCCCATCCCCTTCGTACTTGTAGCCGTCCTTACCTCGAATGCGCTGGTCTCCTCCCGAACAAAACGCCCAACCGCCGTCTTTTGGTGAGGGGCCATTGCCCGTCACCAGGACGCAACCCACGTCGCTGCTCTGCCGAGCGTGGTCCAGCGCTCTGTACAACTCGTCCACCGTATGAGGGCGGAAGGCATTTCGCACCTCGGGTCGATCAAGAGCTATCCGCACCGTGCCGTGCTCGCGAGCACGATGATAGCTGATATCAGTGAAGTCGAACCCCGGAACCAGGGACCACCGAGATTCGTCGAATATTTCCGAAACCATATTGATCGCCTCCAGCCGATACATGCCCCAGGGAATGGGACGGTGCCAAGACAAAAAAAACCCGCGCACCAGTCATCGCCCCCGGTCGTGGGGCGCGGGGACTGAGCGCGGGTCTTGCCGAGTCAAATACTCAGTAGCGGTACAGCTCCGGCTTGAAGGGACCTTCCACGGGAATGCCGAGGTATTCCGACTGCTTCGTGCTCAGGGTATCGAGCTTGACACCCAACTTGCCCAAATGCAGCTGCGCTACCTTCTCATCTAGCTTCTTGGGAAGCAGGTGCACACCGATCGGAAGCTTTTGGTCGAACAGCGCGAGCTGCGCCAGAACCTGATTCGTGAAGCTATTGCTCATGACGAAGCTCGGGTGCCCTGTAGCGCAACCCAAATTTACGAGCCGGCCCCGCGCGAGAAGCGTTATGCGACGGCCGTCCGGGAAGATGAACTGATCCACCTGGGGCTTCACGTTGAGCTCCTTGACCTCTTTGTTGTTCTCAAGCCAAGCGACTTCGATTTCAGAATCGAAGTGGCCAATGTTGCAAACAATCGCTTCGTTCTTCATCACAGACAAGTGCTTGCCCTGAATGACGTCGCAGCAGCCGGTGCAGGTAACAAAAATGTCACCCTGTTTAGCGGCCTCGTCCATCGTTGTGACTTCGTAGCCCTCCATCGCGGCCTGCAGGGCACAGATGGGATCGATTTCTGTCACCAATACTCGACTGCCAAGACCACGCATCGCTTGGGCGCAGCCCTTACCCACATCGCCGTAACCAGCGATGACCGCGACCTTGCCGGCGAACATCACATCGGTGGCTCGTTTGATGCCGTCCCCGAGGGATTCGCGGCAACCGTATAGGTTGTCGAACTTGCTCTTGGTTACCGAGTCGTTCACGTTCATCGCCGGGCACTTCAGGGTGCCTTTCGCAAACATGTCCACCAGGCGGTGGACGCCGGTCGTCGTCTCTTCGCTGAGACCGCGGATGGGGTCGTCACCTTCGAAGTACTGGGGGAAACGCTCATGGATGATCGCCGTCAGATCCCCACCGTCATCCAGAATCATGTTGGGCGCCTTGCCGCCTTTGAACGAGGCGAGCTGCTTCTCGATGCAGACCTCATACTCTTCGTCTGTCTCGCCCTTCCAGGCGAACACCGGTACGCCGGTCTTGGCAATTGCCGCTGCCGCATGGTCCTGAGTCGAAAAAATGTTGCAGGAGGTCCAAGTCACCTCGGCACCGAGCGCGGTGAGCGTCTCGATCAAGATCGCGGTCTGAACCGTCATATGCAAACAGCCAGCGATTCGAGCCCCCTTGAGCGGCTGAGATTTTCCGTACTCGGTGCGTAGAGCCATCAGGCCCGGCATCTCGTGCTCGGCGATATCGAGTTCCTTGCGGCCCCAGTCGGCCAGCTCGATGTCGTGGATCCAATACGTGTCGGTTTGCTGGGTCGGGATTTGTGTTTTCATGTCGGATTCCGTTGTCGAAGGACTGTTCTGTCCCAGGGGATATCTGTCGAGTGTGAGCCACCAATAGCCAGTAGGCGGCCGGTGGCTTGCGTGCGGGAGGTCTACTAGGAAATCGCACGCTTGTCCCATGTCGGCCGTGCGGCCGTGCGTTTCTCGCTCTGCGTGGCGCGCGGCCGACGCAGTCGCGTCCCTCCCCGGTCCGCGTCGGGACACCCGACCAGACGGCCCTGGACGCAGGGCAGGACCGACGCTCCACTGCTGATGGATTGTAAAGGGCGCAGAGAGTCATGATACTGCCCCCCGATGGATGCGGAAGAACGGTTTGATCGCGCGTATTATCAGCGCTTCTACGATGACCCGAAGACCCAGGTCATCAGCTACGAGGAACACAGCCGACTGGTCAGCTACGTATTCTCATTCGCGGAGTACAACGACCTTCGAATTCGCTCGGTGTTGGACGTCGGCGCCGGCATCGGACTGTGGCGGCGCTGGCTGACGGAAAACGCTCCCAAGGTAAAATATACAGGGACGGAGGTCAGCTCGACCATGTGCCGCGAGCATGGCTACGAGCAGCGGGATATTTCCCGCTGGCGCTCCCGTAACACCTACGATCTGGTCGTTTGCCAGGGCGTGCTCCAATATATCTCCGATGCCGATCTAGCGCCCGCTCTCGACAACTTGGCACAAATGGCCAGCGGCCTAGTCTACATCGAGGCGATGACCCGCTCAGATCTTCGAGAGCGCTGCGACTTGTCACGGAGCGACACCAACGTCGTTGTCCGAAACGGCTCGTACTATCGCAAGGCTTTCAACAAACACTTCATCGCGGTCGGAGCGGGCCTGCATTGGCCGCGAAGCATCCCCCTGCCGTTCTGGGAACTGGACGTCGCTGGAATGCGCTAGGCATCACTTCGAATTGATAAGGATTATTATGGCAGCTTCAACTTTTATCCGCCCGGCTATCAGCCTGACATTGGTCAGCCTCACCGTACTGGGGGCGACCAATGTCTACTCCGACAACTCGAAGCTCAAGGCCAGCGTCGAGGCCCAGGCATGTGGCAAAGTCGGCTGCGCAGTCCGACTCATTCGGGAGGAGCGCTCGGCGTTTTCTCAGAAATTTGAGTTTCAAACGAGCATGAAACCGATCACCACAGAGTCCTTCGTTTGCGAAAGAGCTGCGATCTTGCTTGGCGACTACACGTGCGTCCCTGAGTAGATCAGCGTTCTCTGAACAGATCAGCCGAGCAGCTAGTTCAGACCGGGATGGCGTCGACCCCGTAGTTGCTCCAGCACCGCCCGAACTTGGAGAACGTCGCCCGCTTCCGGGACCGACTGAACGTAGTACGCAAGATCGGCGATCGCCACTTCGTTTGCACCGAGCCGCATGGCCGCCAGGCCACGCTCTCGCCGGATCGCGGGGCGCGCGCTGTCCAATTCCAGCGTCCGATCGAGCACCAACAACAAGCCCGAATGATCTCCACGGGACCGGTGGATCTCCGTCAAGTTTCCAAGCATGCGCAATAGGATGGAGTGAATGGACGCAGGCTCCAGAGTCGATGCATCCAGTGGCACGGGCTCACCACCGCTAGCTTCCGCCACTCGAACACCAAGAGCTGCGTCGTCCAACAGCATCCCGCCGTAGAAGGGATCGACAATGCGAACGTCCCTGCCTCCAGCGTCCGAGACCCTCACCAGAAAGTGTCCAGGAAAGGAAACTCCCTGCGCACGCACCCCGAGGGAGCGCGCTAGTTCGCAATAAACCAAACTGAGCGATATGGGAATTCCGACTCGGCGCGACAAGACATCGTTGATGTAGGAGTTTCGGGGATCGTAGTAGCTATCCCTGTCGCCCCGAAACCCGAGCTCGTCTCCAAACAACCTCGCCATGATGTCGACTTGCTGTCGAACGGAATAGCCGTCGAGACGCTCGTGGGAGCCGGAACGAGACAACCCTTCCAACTCCGAACGTAAGCCCGCCTCCTGAAGGCTAGGGTATCGATCCCGAGCGATCGCAACCGCCCCTTGCCACCAATTGAGGGGCTGCTGGAATATGCTTTGCATCGCCGCTACGCGTCGCGAATTGGGACATGAATTTCGGCCTAGGGCAACGCAAACCAGCGAATGGCTCGACGTGGCTTCTCCCTAGCGCGACCCGCGGGCAACGTGGTAGGCGTGATGCGAGCGTTCCCGCCGGCTTGACTCATGCTTCCGTCCATCCAAATCCGCGCTTACGAAGGTGACAACGTCCCGATCTACGGCACCGCTCCGAACCCAATTGTATTCGAGGAGACCAACCGCTGCCAAGCGGCCAGCGAGGTGGCCGGGGTCCCTGGCGCGCTGGTGATCCCTCAGTTGCTGACGCCAGCCGAATGCCAGCAGTTCGTGACCCTCACCGAAGCGATGGGCTACGGAAGTACTGCCGCTATCAGCTTGGGGAGCGGGATCCGGCAAAATCAGACAGTGACCTGGCTGGCCGATTCCTCAGTTGCGAGCGCCATCTTCCGAAGAGCCCAGCCTGCGCTTCCCGTCGAAATTGAAGGGCAACGCCCCGTAGGTCTCAATACGCGACTCCGGTTTTACCGATACGGAGACCAATGCGTTTTTCGACCGCACGTCGACGGCTCTTGGATGGGAGAAGAAGGGCACTGGTCAAAGATGACGTTCCTGCTCTACCTGACCTCCGACTTTGAAGGCGGAGCCACGACCTTCTTCCTGCCGGCTCCCGGCGGACGTCGTGACCGGCCTCAACGGGCCGTATCGGTAAAGCCTGCCTCGGGCAGCGCGCTCCTTTTCATGCACGGTTCTCACCCGTTGAGCCCGCTGCACGAGGGCTCGATGGTCACCGGCGATCGGTACAAATATGTTCTTCGGACCGATTTATTGTGCGAATAGCACCGCCTGCACGGGTCTACATCAAGAGGCGAGGCTTGCCTTCCAACACATCAGCTAGATCAGAAAGCACCAGCCGGGGAGAACTCTGCGTCCAACGGTCGTAATCGACGAGAGTCATCGCTTCGATCACCGCGTCTCCCTGGACTTCAGTGCCCAAGTTACGAAGCAGCCATCGGAGTTGATCACGCCGCGTAATCTCAGTCGCCACTACTTCCAGACTCAAGTGATGGCCCACAGCGACCCAGGCCCGCACCGATGCTTGCACATCCAGGTTCTGAGCCAACCCAGCATGCACACTGGAATCGAGCACGATGGCCGATAGGGGCAACTCGCGTATCCGCGAAACGCTGATCGCGGTACTGCCGAGGGACGCAAAAACAAGACGTGCGCCGTGCTTTGCCAGCCGCCGTAGACTTGCCGTCCCCCCCCCTCCTGGGCCCCGAGCACTCTCGAGTTCAAGCTCCACCCCGCCGGCTCTGAGCTCCACTATCGCCGACTGCACGGCGGTTTCAAAGCTATCCGCCTCCAGCATCTCCGCGTTGAGTTCCACACTGACGCGAGTGCAGGAAGACGCCTGCTGTCGCAACGCCACAGCCTGCGTCATCACCCAACACAGCGTCCGGTCACGCGCGTCGCCCGCTGGCGACATCGCTACCAAATCCGGCGGCGAAATCACCACCTGATTAGCGCGCCAGCCCAGACAAGCAGCGGTAGCACTCCCAGTAAGAGCGTGAATTCTCGGCTGGGCAACGATTTGCCCCTCGGCACCACGGGCCCACTCTACGGCGTTGGAAGGAATTGGAGCCACAGCTCCCCCACTTCACGCCCGGCGAATCGGTATTGGTTGCGCCCCTCCACTTTGGCCCGGTCCATGGCTTGGTCCGCACTCGCCAAAAGTTCGGCAACCGATTTGCCATCCCGGGGATGGCAAGCCACCCCCACACTGATTGTCGCGTTGACGCTGACGCCACCGAGGCGCATCGTTTCCCGCGCAGCTCCCGGCAGTCTCGCCGCCAAGCGGCGAAGTTGGGCTGGGTCCCGTGCCGCAGCGAGCAGCACGAACTTGTCACCACCGAGCCGAGCGACGAGGTCACCGGACCGGCTTTCCCGAAGGAGCTTCATCGACAATGCTTGCAGCAGTTGATCCCCCATATCGTGACCCAGTTCGTCGTTCACCCACTTGAAGCGGTCCAGGTCGAGGTACAGGACCGCAAGGTCGGTCTCCGCTCGGGCGCCACCGATTTCCCGATGCAATCGCGCGACGAAACAGCCTCGATTCGCTAAACCTGTCAGCGGATCGGAATGGGCCTCGGCGGCCACCCGGGCAGAGCGTCGGCTGCGCTCTATCGCCACCCGCACAATACGAACGAAAGTGTTCCGAGTCGTTTCTTCGGGCAACACACAATCGTCGGCCCCAGCGCGCAACAGCTTCCGCGCTGCCTCCGCATCGTCCGAGTCCGATAGCGCGATAACCGGCAGCGACGGCATGGCGTCATGCAAGCATGCAAGCATGCAATTACCGACTTGGCGGGCCGGTCGGGGAAATCAACGATAGCGACATCCCAGGACGCTTCGCGGAGTTGGGCGCAAGCGACGTCCAGATCGCCGCAACGCTGAACGTCGAGACCAGAGAGGCACTCTCGCAGCCGCCCCGCCAAACGCCAGCCCGGCGCGGCAATTAGCAAGGCGCGGGGAGCCCTCGCCCGAATGCGCGCGCACGGGACCCCATGTGTGGCCGAGACGGGGAAGTCGTCCATTCCCTGGGGCTCGGCAGTAGCCCGCGTCCCTTGAACTCGAAGATGAGTTCCGCCCTCCATTCGCTCCCAATTGACACAACCCTGTCCCGATCCAGGCACAGGTAACCACAGCTCAGCCAAATGCCTATGGCTTCTGTTCCGCAATCGAACGTCTCCGTGACAGAATGTCGGCCTCGCGCAGACTCGCGACGAGCTCAGTGGATGGCAACTGCAGCGAGTCCAGCGACGCCAGATCGAGCGAAAAAAACTACTCAGTCGCCATCACTTTCAAGGTTTCGTCTACTTCAGCGAGCATGCCGACACCGATCTGCGTCGCTACCGGCTCCGCCAGACAGACCATAGCCGCGAGCAGATTGATGTGTTCATCGGTCCTCGGCCAATGATGACGGGAAATCACCCAGTGAATTCCCTGACGCAGGGACCACAAACGGCCGACTAGCTCGGTCACCTCCTCGTGAAATTGTTGAACCGCGGCGTGGGAGATCTTAACTGCCAACTGCCCATTGGGATCTTAATGTTCCTGGATGGCAACGAAACAAGCTGCCGTTCCTACATCGTGAAGCAAACCAGCCAGAAAGGCTCTCTGGCTCGGAATACCCAAGTACTCGCAGAACAGTCGCGCGATGTGCGCCGTAGCGATGCTGTGGTGACGGAGCGCCATCATTTCGGATTCGAAGCCTTTGCTCTGAAATAATTTCGTCTTGACTGTGGCTTCCATGAACACGTCGCTCAACTTCGTCGCGCCGAGTCGAACCACCGCCTGCTCGATCGTTTCAACTTGAACGCCTCGACCGTAGTAAGTGCTTTGGGCAGCGTTCAAAACCGTGCTGGCGAGCAACGGTTCCGTTTCCAATAGCTCGCAAACAGTGCGAGTCGTTGTTCCTGGATTCCTTGCTAAAGTCGCCAGCTCCAATGCTGTGGACGGAAAGGGCGGGGGCACATACTTCGGCGACGCCAATACTCCGCGCAAGGAGGCCGCGAGCGACTCGGCACTGATGCCCCCCCTCCCCCGCGAATTGTGTGAGGATACCCAACCGTCCACGAAAACGGGTCAATTTCAAACTCCTCCGCCATCAACTCGGTCCAACGGTAGGTTTACGTTGAATCTTTAGGCCCTGCTCCAGGCCGTTGTTCAAATTCTATTCGGCGTCAAAGTTCCGACGCTTGTCCGTCGAGTGAGAGCGTCTCCTACGCCTCACTCTATTCAGACGGCCGCATCAGTGCGCACGTTGTCGCTACCAGCGCTGTCGTCCTCAGCTTTCCGCTGTCATAGTGAAGGGACTGAGGGCGTCGCGGCTGAGGCACGACAGGCCCCGGTGCGCGCGAATGAAACAGTTTGGACTCCTACGCTTCTTCTGCTGGTTCTAGCAGCGGTCTCGGCGATCCCGACGTTCTGGTTAGCCCTAGCGGAGGCAGAGAGATGGGCGGGCCATGAGGAGCGTGCGGTCGACGCGAAAACTCGCAGCCTCGCGCGACACATGGCGCCACCCTCGCCTCCTCCCCCGCGGATTGGAGACCCGACGCCAGTATTAGCGGTCCGAATTCAAGACGTGCATCGCTCTCACCGGATCCTCTTGACGGATGCCAACAGTCGGGTACTCGCCGATACCGCCGTGCCGAACGCCATCACGACCATCGAAGACCATTCCTCCTCCCCACTGTTTCGTCCACCGCACGATATCTTGTCCCGGATAGAATACGATGAAGACGGGCATCGGATGCGGGGAGGGGCCGTCCCGGTCAAATTGGGCGCTCGCACGTGGAACGCCGTCGCGTTCTATCCCCAACCCGTCGTCAATGCCTGGGCCGCGGCTGCTACCCGGCGAATCGGTATCGCAGCGTAATTTTCGCTGCTCTTCGGGCTCTTACTGGCAGCCGCGGTCGCCAACTGGCTTGGGCGACCGCTACGATTCATCGCGGAGGCTGCGAAGGCGGTCGATGGGGGGCAGTTCCGTCAAGATATCGCCCTACCGACTCTGCAAGCTCCCCGGGAAGTGCGAGCCTTATTGCAGGCCGTCAATGGCGTGTTGGGTACGCTCCGTCACGACACGGGTACCCTTGAGCGAGCGGTCAGTGAGCAAAACGCAACACTGCACGACATGAACTCGGCAGTGCAGACCTTGGCCCGGGCAATGCAAGAACCCGCGCCGCCCATCGCGTCCGTGATGCCTGGTATTCCGGTGCCAGTCGCCGACTGGATCGACAAATCCTGGCCACTGCGCTGCGGCGATCTAGCCGGCGGCCAAGCGCGGCACCGGTGGGCGCGAGAAATTCTACAGCGAGCGAAATCTAGCTGCCCGAATCGCCTCCCGTCAGTTGCCACGAGGGCTGAACCCGCTACGGTTCGCCCATGCCTCGTTTCGGTCTCTTCACCCCCCAAGTCCGCCAGGATTTTGAACAGCTCCTCGAACGCGCCCGGCTCGCGGAGCGCCTCGGCTACGATTCCATTTGGCTGATGGACCATCTCGCGGCCCCAGCCCTTCGAACAGCCGACTGCTTGGAAGCCTGGACCGTCGCCACGGCATTGCTAGCGCGGACAGAGACTCTGCGAGTGGGGCATCTTGTGCTGTGCAACGCCTTTCGCCACCCGGCGGTGCTAGCGAAAATGGTGGCCAGTCTGGATCGGATCAGCGGCGGGCGCCTCGAACTGGGCATCGGCTCGGGCTCTGTAGAACGCGAGCTGATTGAATTCGGTTTCGGCGGCGAAAACGCCACGCAACGCTCGGAACGCCTCGGCGAGGCCCTCGAGGTGATAACCCGGCTGCTCGGCGGCGAAGAGGTCAGCTATCAGGGAAAGTACTACCAGTTGAAGGGCGCGATCGCCCGACCGCCTCCAATTCAGTCACCGTTACCGATCCACGTGGGAGGCGCCGGTAAGAAGTTCACTCTGCCTTGGGCGTCTCAGCTCGGCAGTTGGTGGAACTGCCCATCCTATGGCGTCAAAGATCTTGAGGAACTGATTCCGCTGGCCCGCCCAGCAAAGATCAGCGTGCAGCACCCTGTCGCTCTTATCAGGCGAGAAGAAGACCGCGAAAAAGTAACGGCCTTGGCAGAGAAACGCTTTGGTGCCTGGGGGGGCTTGCTAATCGGCAACGCTGATGAACTGAGCGAGCAATTTAGGCGGGAGGCAGACTGGGGAGTGGAAATGTTCATTATCCAGTTCCACGACTTCGGCACGCCCGAAAGCTTGCAAGCCTTTGCGGAGGGTGTGCTTCCCAACTTCCGGTAGCCCTGCGCAACTCGGCGTGCGAGCCAAGCGGCAGATACCGGCTAGCTCCGGCGAAACAGATCTGGCTCAAGATAGCTGACGACCTTGAGATTCAGGGCCCCCCGGATGCGGCCCTCGGCGGCGTTGATTTCATCGCTGACGATTTCCACACTCAGCCCCGCACGGAATTCGATCTTGGCGGCGAGCAATATTTCACCGGGACCGAGATGCATCGTGCGCATGTGAATCAAGCCCGACACTTGAGGACTGTCGACGATAGCCTCCTGGATAATTGAAATATTCTGTTCGCTGGCAGCTTCGCCGATGAGCAGGCTCTTCATTTCACCCGCTAGCACGACGGCGATCGCCGCTAGCAGCAGCCCGATTACAATGCTCCCAATTGCATCCCAACGTGGATCGTTCAGCACCACGCTCAAAACAACAGCTATCAGCGCCACCGCCAAACCCACCAACGCACCCAAGTCTTCAAGCAAGACGACCGGGAGCTCAGCCTCCTTCGTTCCCTTGATA
Source organism: Polyangiaceae bacterium (assembly GCA_013214025.1). Lineage (GTDB taxonomy): Bacteria > Myxococcota_A > Polyangia > Polyangiales > Polyangiaceae > JABSRN01. Next base: position 17,831 of record JABSRN010000102.1, on the reverse strand, counting down.
AACTGACTCCAGCCCAGATCGCCCCGTAGGCGGTTGGCTTCGGTAATCGCGGTCTTGAACGACCAACATTCGAGGAGGATTGCCACCCCGAGAATCCCGATAGCCACGGCCGGTTGCTCCAAGGGATGCGGATCCAAAAACTTGTGAACCCCTTCGTAGAGCGCAAACAGAGAGCCGAGGAGGAAGATCACCATCGCAACGATGAACGCCCAAAAATAGCGCTCAGCACCGTAGCCGAAGGGATGCTCAGCGCTCGCCGCACGCTCCGCGCGCCGCCCGCCGAGCAGAAGCAGAGCCTGGTTTCCGGTGTCCGCCAGCGAATGCACGGCTTCGGCCAGCATCGATGCGGCGCCCGTGATCAAGAAGCCAACGACCTTGGCTATGAAAATGCCCGAGTTCGCCAGTAGGGCAACAACGATGGCCTTTTTACCCCCTTCGTGCACGACGGCTCTCCTCTCGGTTCTTAGCAGCCGCGCGACAACCCGGATGGCGACCGATTGGCGAGACTAGATCGCAAACAAGTAGAGGCCGAGGATGGTCAGCACGAAGTAATTCACCAAGACCGCAGCGCCCTCGTAGTCCTTGGCGAGGCGCTGCCCAATGAACAAACACAGTACCGAAGCGGAGGCGAGAATCAGGCCGAATATGGCCACCAGCTTGGCCCCAGTAAATGCCAGCACGCCAGCGCCAACGGCACACAGAATGCCCGCCGCGATTTCCTGAATGGTGATTTGGGTCAGGAGGAGGCCCACCACGTTCTTGAACGGCGAGTTTGCGAAGTGGCCTGTCAGCCATTCGAGATTGCCTTTTCGATCGGCCACCTTGTCGATACCGGACTGCAGAAAAAGCACGGAAAGGAATGCGCAAACCAATACTTGGCTGATCATCAAGAGAGAGAGACAGCCGTCGCTGTTACCAGGCGTACAAAATAGATCGTTCATCAAGGTTCCTTCGGACGCCTTGTTAACAGACCATTCCCCGCTTACCAAGCCCCCCCCCCCGGCTGCCAAACCGGCTCCTTGAGATCCGCCGGCTAGCCAAGCGCCGCGCTCCGCCGTCAAAAGAGGCGACGCCCCGCAAGCCGGTTGCCGGAGGATCTGCCGCCTGATAAACCCCAGGGGTGCAGAGTTCGGCGCTCGTTCTGATCATCCTGGTCCTCGCGAGCTGCCAGGCTGGCGACCCCCGAGGGACTCGGAAGAAGCTCCCGGCAGCGCAGCCCGCCCCCCAATCGTCGGTCGCCCGCCCCCCGCCTGCAGCCCCCCCAACGCCAACCGGAGGCGTCCCAACGGCTCGGAAAGCGACAAACGAGGTTCACCTGCCCGCGAGCGTTGCCTGGCGAAGCTGGGAATCGGGACTAGCCGAAGCCAAGCGTCGAGGAGTGCCGATGATGGTGCTAGTATACGCCCACTGGTGTTCTAAGTGCCGGTCTCTGGCCGCTAAGCTGGACAATCCCGAGTTCGCGGCGGCATCCAAAGGCCTGGTAATGGTCGGACAAAACCACGACGACGAGCCCGCGTGGCTCCAGCCCTACAATGCAGAGTTTCGAGGCTATGTGCCGAAAGTCTTCTTCTTCGATTCAGCAGGCAAGCTGCGCAGAGATCTGAACAGCGGACATCCGAGGTACCCGTATTTCTACGGCTCCAGCCAGGTCGAGCTGTTGAAGCAACTAATGCGCGATGCACAGAAGATCTAAGCCGTTCCGCACCAACCCTTAACCACGAGGAGTACTGCCCGGCTCACTCCGACGCGCGGGCCAGCCCGCAGGCGACGCTGCACAAACGCAAAACGGCCACCGAGCGGGGGCCGTTTTGCTCGCATTCGCTACTTTTTGGCGTAACGCGCTTTGAAGCGCTCGATACGGCCGGCGGTATCCACCAGCCGCTGCTTGCCCGTGTAGAACGGGTGCGTGTACGAGCTGATGTCGATGTGGACCACGAAGTGATCGACGCCGTTGACTGCGCGAGTCTCTCCGGACTTCATGGTCGAACGCGTGACGATCTCGTGCTGACCATCGACAAAGATTACGGGATTGAGCGTGGGGTGAATTTCCTGCTTCATGGCGGCGGCGGATATTCGCTCGCTAGTTGGCGTCAGGGCAAGGGAAAAAGCGTGCATCGCGCCTTTTCAGCGTCCGGAGCAGTCCCCAGCGCGCGATCAAAGATAATATAACGATACAATTCCGACACTTACGCCAACCCACCGTACCAGAAAGGGTGATGGCGAGCCCCCACGCCCTACGCTCGGCACTCCGGGGGGCAGCCGTTCTTCCTCGACTGTGCGTTCAATTGTAGGCGCGGACCACGTCGAGCAGTCCCTCGCCAAATCGCTCGGCCTTGTTCGGACCGATGCCGTGCACCAGCAGAAGTTCCGACTCATTGCTCGGACGCTGTTCGGCGAGATCCCGAAGCGTGCGATCGCTGGCGACCACGTAGGGGGGCACACCCAGTTCATGGGACTGCTCGAGGCGATAGGTTCGCAATGCTTCGAATAACTCACGGGCGTCATCGGCAAGATCCGCTACCACCGGGCGTCGCTTGCCCGTGGATGGCGAACGCGGAACCGCTGCCGATCGAAGGGGAGGCAGGATCAGCCGAGCGGGAGAGAGCCCCTTCATGACGTCAACCCCCGCCGCGGTGATCAACACCACCGGGCGTTCTGTGGGGCTAAAATTCACCCAGCCTGCCGTCACGCAGCGCCTCAACAGTCGTACCAACCACTCCTCGCTGTGCTCCTTCAACACACCGAAGGTTGCCAAGCCGGATAGCCCGTCACGATCGAGTCGTTCATCTGCGGCTCCACGGAGCAGCTTGACCGCCAGAGTCAGACCGTAGCGACCATGCACACGCGCGATGCCGCTTAGCGCCTTGCGGGCGATCATGCTGACCTCTTCGACGCTAGTTTCATCGTCGGTGTCAATGCGCAGACACATATCGCAATGACCACAGCCCCCGAGCTCCTCCGCTTCGTCACCAAAGTACCGGAGTATCGCATCGTGACGACAACTCCCGCCCTCCACCCAGCGCATGAGCTCCAGGAACAAGTTCCATTTGTGCTCAACCACCGCCCGGTCCGGCGCCCGCCCGTCGATGTCCGATTCGATCAATCGCCTTCGGAGAGGAAGGTCCTGAGGCGAGCTGAGTAACAGACCGTAGGCGGGCTCGCCATCGCGGCCGGCGCGCCCCACCTCTTGATAGTAGGCTTCCACTGAGCTGGGAGGCGCCAGGTGCACCACCGCTCGCACGTCACCCCGGTCGATGCCCATGCCAAAGGCATTGGTCGCCACGACTACATCGAGGTCGCCGCGCTGAAATCCGTAGTGGGAGGTCTCCCGTACCGATGGATCCAACCCCGCGTGATAAACGCCGACGCGCCAGCCCCGGCCCTTGAGGCGCTCCCCTTCTGCTTCGGCCTTCTTCCGAGTGGGAGAGTAGATGATCGCCGTCCCGATCCCGTCACCGGGGCTCCCCAAGGCCTCCGCCAACAGCGCGTCGACCGCTCCGCGACGCTCCTTAGCAGTCTGGATCTCAAGCGCGCGCAAGCGAAGGTTCGCCCGAGCGAAGCCGTTGACGATCTGCGGCGTCTCCGGAGAGAAACCCAAGCGGCTGACAATTTCGTCTCGAACGATGGGGGTGGCCGTCGCGGTGCATGCCAGGATGCGAGCCTCCGGCATCGATCGCAACACGTCCGCGATTTGAAGGTACTCGGGACGAAAGTCATGCCCCCATTCGCTGATGCAATGGGCTTCGTCCACCGCGATGAGCGGGCACTTTATTCGCGAGAGCAAGGCCCGAAAGCTGTGGGTCACAAGACGCTCGGGAGCGACGTACACAATCTTGTAAAGGCCGCGTTCGATTTCATCGCTACGGCGATTCACCTCGGCGCGATCCATCGTGGACGCCAAGTAGGTGGCCGGCACGCCCACCTTCTCCAACGCGTTCACTTGATCCTGCATCAGCGCAATCAGTGGCGATATCACCAGGCTCGTGCCCTCCAGCAAGGAAGCCGGTAGTTGGTAGGTCAGGCTCTTGCCGCCGCCGGTAGGGGCCACCAACAACAAGCGCCGGTGCTCGACCAGGGCCTCAATCGCCTCTCGCTGAGCGGGACGAAAACTCTCAAAACCGAACGCCCCCAGCCCTCGCTCAAGGTGAGCGCTGAGATCGCTAGTTCCGGCGTCTGGCAATTCGCTCATGGGGAGCGCACTATTTGCAATATCGAGTCGTTTCGCAAGGGGAACGATCGCCGCCGTATCCGGCTCGCGGCTGGGCTCAGTGCCCGAAAAGGAATAAAAATACGCTGTAGCTGACGTCGTCATGGGGACCTCCGATCCTCATTCGGCCCAGCCCGCCCCGACAGTTGCGCGATTTCGTCGTGCGGACGCCGATATCAGCCAAAAACTATCAATCGGCGAGATCGTCCTCGAAATCCGCAGCTTCAAGGCTTTCGGCAATTTTTACCCACAGCTTGAGGATCTCGGTCATTTTTGTTCCAGGGAGGTACGCCGGTTTGCCGAAGTCAAACACCGCCTCCATGCCGTCCGTATCAATTCGAAAACTCTGCAAGCGCCGTTCATGGCCCTCGCGAAATTCGTTCAAACGGTGAGTCCAATGGGCACTGCCCGCTACCTCGTCAAGATCCGCCGCCAATGCGTGGGAGACGTGGCGGTCTTTAAAAAATCGGTTCAGTGACTTGTCAAAATAGGCCAGCGTCATGCCATCAGGCACCCGTCCTGTTCGGGAAAAGGTGCGTAGCTCGATGCCTACTGGACGACGGAAGAGCAACTTGATCCGCGGCCCCACGTCAGGATCGACAAACACGTCGAAGCCAGCCAGCTGTCCGCTCACCTGCCCCACCAAATCAGAACCGGTAGAACGGTGCTGAAGGCCGAGTTCGTTGGCGAAACGTGGCATGTCACGGCGCGATCGGTTTAGCCCCATTCGCCGGCGACGAAAGTTCAGGAAGGCCCCCAAAAGGAACAGCATTCCGAAAGGTAACGCGCCCATCGGGGACATGCCCAAGGCATCAAACATGGGGGGACCATGCCCCGCCCCGGCAAGCGTCGCCAGAACATTGCGAGCGGATCCCACAAATTGCCCTTGGGGCTCCGCAATCCCGCGTCCGCTCCCCCCTGAAGCTGGGAACAACCGCTACGGGACAGGGCAACCCACCAAAGTCGCTTTCCAAGAGTTGTGCAAGTCGATATCTTCCCGCCCCTATGCCCCACCCGTCTGATTCGTCTCTTCGAAATCCGCAGTCTGTTAGAATCAGACAGCGCCGCACCGCCTTCGCGCTCAGCCTCTGCGCCACCGCTGTCTTCAGCTCAGCGTGCGGTTCGAGCAGCTCTGAATCCTCGGAAGCGAACTCACCGGACAGGGTCGTGCAACAAGATCTCAGCACGCTCATCGCGCCGGATCCCATGGCAGAAGCCCCGGAGAATACGCCGGACGTGGTGGCACGAGCCAGCTTCCTGCCGCTGTCGCCCGTGATTCATCCCGGCAAGCCTTTCTACCTGGCGATGCAGTTTCAGCTTGCCGACGGCTACCGGCTGTCTTGGACGAATCCCGGGGAGGTCGGGGGCAAGACCAAAGTGAAATTTAGGGGGCCCGAAGGCTTCGAAATCAGCGAGGCGCTGTTCCCGGTGCCGACTAAGTTTCAGGTCGGCGGGAAGTACGAGGCCTACGGCTACGAAAAGGAAGTCGTTATCTTTGCTCGCGTCATGCCACCCGGACGTCTGTCGAACCAAGACACCTTTCGCTTCGACGTGAAAGCTCATTGGCTCGCGTGCAAGAAGGAGTGCGTGAGTGAAGATGCCCAAGCGTACTTCGAGCTCACTGCGAACGCTTCTGTCCTCCAAGAGACGGATCCTGACCTCGCCGAATGGTTGGACCGCCTCCCGAAATCTTTCGCCGACCGCAAAGGGGCCTACGCCAAGTGGACCCGCTCCAAACTGAACTTCGCGCTCCAGGGAGTCTTCTGGTCCGAGTTCTTCTACGCCAACCACGACGGGCCGAAAATCCTGGATCAGGGCCCCCGAGGCGGCACCTACCAAGTGAATTTCGAAACGCCCCAGTCGCACCCTGCCAACGTCGAGGGCGTACTGATCGGCAAAGAGGACGGCAAAGATGTCGCGTTTTACGTAGACGTCGAGTGGAAGTAGAGCCGCCGACGCCAAACGCGAGCGCTACTCCGGGGACGTGACTAGGGCGCGCGGCTTGCCACCTTCAGGGACGCTCAGAGTGACGCGAAGAAACCGCCCCACAAGACGAGTCTCTTCGCCGCTTGGACCCAAGCCCCAGAGCCCGACGTGCAATTCCAAGGACTCCCCCTCGACCAACGGCGGAGTGTCCGAGCGGCCTGGCCAGAGCCGAGCCAGTTGCTGCGGGGTGTCCGGCAACAAGATCACATCTTCCAGCTCTCCGCGCTCATCCTGGAAATGCTCGGCTTCGTCGCTTTCTGCTCGAGCCACGCTGCCACCGAACGTTAGGGAGCCTGCTTTCGCCGCCTTGAGGTAATGTACGTCGCCATCGCTCGCCACAGCACTGACTTCTAAACGAAGGCCCCAGCCCTGGCGGATCCGAATGGCGGTCACCCTCGGTCGAAAGGTGACGCCGTCGACGGTGACTTCGAGACCCGAGTCCGTGTTCCTGTACAAACGAGTCCGCTCCTTGCGCGCCTCGACGCGGGCGTCCTGTCCGGGAGCTGCTGTGTTGTCAGAGCCGGCTTCCCCCTGCTCGGAACCCGACAACGCTTCATCGCCTGAATGAACGGGCTGCCCTGGCGATGGTCTTGGATTTTCCGGCGCGGAGACGGCAACCGACCCGCCGCAACCCACCGCAATGACAGCGATTACCGACAGTCGAATCATCCTCGCTCCTCGACCGCGATCGGTCACCTCGATATTGGCCGGCACTACCGGTACGCCCCGCATTCCACTAACATGGGGACATGATGTCGAATCGAGCGCGCCGTTGGAACCTGATTCTGGCAGCACTCTGCATCACGTCCTGCTCCACCGACGCAGATCCGGCAACACTTTCGGGCGACGGCGGTCAGCTCGCTGTACCCGCCGATGCTCAGCCCGAGAGCGGAGGTTCCCCCCGTGCACTCGAACTCTTGCTGAGCGAGACCGATCTATACGCCGACATAAGCATCGGCAAATTGGCGGCCGGCGTCCAAGAATTTCGGCCGGCCTACTTCCTCTGGACGGATTCGGCGACCAAGCGTCGCTTCGTCCGACTGCCCCCCGGAGAAAGCATCGACAGCTCGGATATGGATTATTGGCGCTACCCCATCGGCATGACTCTCTGGAAGGAATTCAGTCGTGAAAACAGCGAGGGAATTTCGGTGAGGCTCGAAACGCGCATGATGCGAAAAGTAGCCGACGGCGATTGGCAAATGATCGCTTACGTGTGGCGAGATGACTTGAGCGACGCGGACGCCGCTCCCAACGGGCTCTCCGATGCCCGTGGGACACAACATGAGGTGCCGAGCGAGACCGATTGCCGAAGCTGCCATCGCGCGATACCAGACAATGTTTTGGGCTTCACCGCCATCCAGCTCTCCCACGACTACGGCGGCGTCGATCTTCAGCAACTGATCGACGAAGGCAGGCTCAGCCCTCCACCGACGCAAGGGTTCTCATTACCCGGCGACCCGACGGCGCAACTAGCCCTCGGTTATCTCCATGCCAACTGCGGCCATTGTCACAACCCCTTGTCACCTTTTTCTTGGGACACCGTAACAGACCAACTTTCTTTTTGGTTGGAGACGGCATCAATCAGCACCGTGACGGAGACCTCGACATTTCAGTCGGTCGGCTTCCGGACTCAAACGGCAACTGCCGGTTTGCCCCCCTGGCGAATCGCGGCAGGCAACGCCGACGACAGCAGCGTGGTGTACAGAATGGCAACGCGGGACCCGGATCTACAGATGCCGCAACTGGGGACCGAAGTAGTGGACACTGCGGGCCTCGCCGCCGTCACCGCCTGGGTCGAATCTCTGCAGCCGTGAATCGAGCCCGCGCTGCGGGCTCGCGCGATGACGCGATTGGAAGAATCCGACGCGCTGAGAAAGATCAATCCGCAACGACCCCCTTCGACGCGATCCGCCCGGATCGGCAGTGGCCACACCTTAGCGCTTCGGTTAGCTTCAGCGCTGGAGGGCATCCCAATGCAAAAACGAATCACAGCCATAGTCTGCGCAGCCGTACTGGTCGGCTCCGTCGCCGTCGACGCTTCGGCAGGCAATAAGAAGACTCCCGGACCCATCAGCGCTCCCGCGAAAAAAGCCAAGTCTGCGGGTCTGCACGACAACGTCCCTGACCAAACGAAAAAGTCCGAACGAAGAGCCGCCGTCAAAAGCGCGAAAAAAAATCTAAAGGATGCTCACAAGAAGCTGAAACAGGCTCGTAAGGACGCCAAGGGTCAGAAGAAGAGCGACCGCAAGGAAGCCAAGGCCGAGCGCAAAGAAGCCAAGGCCGAGCGAAAGGCCGAGCGGGCGGAAGCGAAAGCTGATCGCAAAGAGGCGAAGGAAGAAGCCAAAGACGAAAAGCTAGGTTTCAAAGAGCGCCGCAAGTTGCTGCGGGAGCGCCGCCGAGAAAGTCGGAAGGCGCGTAAACGCGCACGGCTGGCGCGGCTTCACAAACGTTGGGGTCGGTCTATCAAGGACGCCCCGGCGGTAGCCGAACTTCGTATTCACGGCGCACGTATGGCCAAGCTCAATCGCATTTACGAGCTCGCCGGAGATATCAACAATCAAAAGCTGGTCGAACGCGCCAAAGCAGCCATCGGCAAAGAAAGCGCTCGACACCACCGGCGCATGACCAAAATCACCGGGGCATTCAAGGGCGTAAGTGCCGCTGGCGGCCACAAGAACGCGGCGAAGCCCGCCAAGGGAGCGCACTGATGATCTCGAACACAGTGATGATTTATCGAAACACCCTGGCCCTGACTCTTGTGTCCTGCCTCGCCCTCGGCGGCTGCCAGGCCAAAGAAGAGAGCACGAACACCGCCAAGGTGCCTGCGGTCGTACCGGCTGCGGCAGCCCCGGCCCAAGTCGAACCAGCTGCCGAGGAAGAGCCACCGGACGTGCCCACCCCGGAAGATTTCGAGGAGGAAGCGCTGGACACCATCACGCCGGAGAATCTGGAACAGTCTATGGACGACGTGGAGAAGGAACTCGAAGAATAGTTCCCGTGGGATAGTTCCTCCGGATTCGGTCACTTGGATCAGTTCCGGGCTTCCAGGTAGGCGCATCCCCTACTTCGCACGCTGCCATTACGGATCTGGAGCAGCGGCTTCGAGCTGGTCTCGAGGCCGCTGATGTGCGAGACCTTCGCGAATTCAATGGCGAAGGGTAAGCGCAAGCGCGCACGAAAACAGGCTAATACTCGTCGGATACAGGCGAACAAGGCCCAATCCCGTGATTCCAGCGGGGGCGCTACGCCCCCCGCTGACAGCATGGCGGTCACACCCGTGTCTGCACTGGCAGCCGAAAAAACTCCCACATCGCAGCTCGATGACGTGCCTCGTGAGCAAATGGAGGCCACGCCCGCTCAGCTCGACTGCTTCGCGGACGAAATTAAGTCTGTCTGGACCGACGCCGGCTACGAGGACCCCAGCCCGGCTCCCCCAAGCGTCCGGCCAGACTCCGAGTCCAACTCCGCCACCGAAGGTCCCAAGCTCGACGACAGCGACGACGAGCAGGAAGACGACTCGCTGGCGCTCCCCCTAGCTAGGGGAAACTCACGCCAGGGGCTCTGGCTAGGACTCGGCGCCGCAGGCATCGCCATCGCCGTGGGAAGCCAAGTCTTCGGACTGGGCACGACTACGGAGCCTACGGCCTCCGTGTCGCAAGCGACTACAGCCCCCGAGTCCAGCGCGACAGCCGTGGTGCGCCGCTCTCCGCTTCGCTCCGATCCGGATCCTGAAGCGCCAACCGCCGACGATCCGGCAGCCTCCGAGGACTCACTCTCAGAGGACAGCCCGACGCCGGACGAAACAGCAACGAAGAAGACATCCCCGAGCGGCTCCGCACGCCCCCGCGCAGCTCGAGCGTCGAAGCAACGCGCTCCTGCAGGCGATACCGCGCTGCTGCTGGAGCGCGCACAGATCGCGCTCCGTGCAGGCGCGGTCAAGCGCGCCGCTACCCTGTACCGACAAATACTGGCGGGGGACCCAGGCAACCGGCAAGCCACCACCGCCCTCTCCCAGCTTCCCACCGAGCACGCCCCACAATCGCGCGGCAGTTTCTACGACAACGCCCTCGGCAAGTACCCAGAGTATTGGTCCGAGCTGGGACAACAAGCCGACGCTCGCTGGAACGCCGGGGATCACGCCGGGGCCGTCCCGCTGTACCGCCGGATCGTCAGCAACGCCCCAGGCACGGCTCACGGCAATCACGCCGCCATTCGTATCGCCCAGTTCAACACCAGCAGGCCCGGCCCCCCCATGCGCGCCGTCCCGAGGCGAACTGCTCCCCCGACGCGTAGCTTCTAAACGCTCAGCGACGCTTCCCGCCCCAGCTCAAGTGACGCAACACATCAGGGTGTAGCAGCGCCAACACCGTTACGATTTCTAGACGCCCGACCCACATGGCGCAGGTCAGCACCAGTTTGCCCGCCGTCGAGAAGTGGGAAAAGTTTCCCATGGGACCCGCGTTGCCAAAGGCCGGGCCTACGTTGCCCAGGCAGGCGATAGAGGCTGAAAATGCCTCGACGAGATCCGAGCCAAGTAAGGCCAATACGATCCCTACGGCGAAGTACCCCCCCAGATAGAGCAACACCAGCGTGAACACGCCGCGCATGATTTCATCGGACACCAAGCGACCCCGATGACGGATCACCATCACGGCGCGCGGGTGCAGCACCCGCTTGATTTCGCGCACCAGGTGTTTGAGTGCCAGCAACAGGCGCACCGCTTTCGGTCCGCCCGCCGCAGATCCCGCACATCCCCCCACCACCATCAACACAATCAGCATCGCTCGGGCCCCGTCGCCCCAGGCGTTGTAATCCTCACTGGCGTAACCCGTGCTCGAGATCAAACTCGCCGCCTGAAACAGGGCCGCACGGATTTCGGGCTCCCCTGGCCAGCCCTTCCCCAACAACCCCGCGATCGCGAGGGCGGACGTGCCGGCCGCCAGTAGATAAAACGCGAACTCGCCGTCGCGATAGATGTGAAAGTCACGGCCACTCACAAAACGGTACAGCAACGGAAAGCTGGTTCCGGCAATCAGCATGAAGACAACGAGGACCCACTCGACCGCCGGGTTGTGAAAGCCGGCGATGCTCTCGGCGTTGGTGGAGAATCCGCCTGCCGACATCGTGGTGAGCGCGTGTAGTATCGCGTCGTATCCGCTCATGCCCGCCGCGAACAACAGACCACCGAGCACGGTGGTTAAAGCGACGTACAGCATCCAAAGCTTCTCGGCGCTGTTGCGGACTTGCGGGCTCACCGCCTCTGCCGGAGCGCCTGACGCCTCAGCGAAAAACAACTGCCGACCTGCAATGCCGAGCCTCGGCAGGACAACCACGAACAACGCGATGACCCCGAGCCCACCGAACCATTGGGACATCGCCCGCCAAAGGAAAATCGGTCGGTCGTAGTGCGAGAAGTCCTGAAATACGGTGGCGCCGGTGGTGGTAAATCCCGAGATAGACTCGAACAGCGAGTCCACCGGTGACAGACCTTCGCAAAAATAAGGGAATGCCCCCAGGACACCGACGCTCAACCAGGTCATAGCGACCACCGCCAGAGCCTCAGAGCGATGAAAGTTTTGGCTCTTGGACAACCCTTGACCGTACAGTACACCGAGCAAGTAACTCAGAAGGCCAACGCCCATAAAGTAGGCAGCCGTCTCCCAGTGCCGGTCGTACAACGCGAGCAGCAGCGGCGGAACGAAGGCGAAACAGAAACTGCGGAGCAACTGCCCAACGACCCCAAGCACCAACCGGATGCGCACGACGGTCTACTTGCCTTCCAGCTGCCGCCACACAGCGTCGGCGTCCATGAAAAAGTCTCGGGTTTTTTCTTCATTGGCGCGGTCGCAAAATATCAAAACGTGGTCCCCCGCCCGAATCACGTCGGTACCTGCGGGCACCATCAGTCGCCGTGCCCGAACGATGGCGCCCACCACAGCCAGACTGGGGGGTCGCAAATCCCGCAGCTGAATAGCGGGGAAGCCCTTCGGTAGGGTGAGCTCAATCACACAGGCTTCGCCGTGCTCCAATTCCGCGCGTATCTCCGAGTTAGACTCGTCGATGCTGCGAACGATCGTGCGGATGGCAGCGCCGTGAGCGGAACGCACAACGTCCACCCCCACCTTTTCGAACATTCGTTCATTGCTCAAGCGGTCCGCGCGGGTCACGATGCGCCGCACGCCGAGATGTTTCGCCAGTAAGGATACCAGCAGATTTTTCTCGTCGTTGTTGGTAACAGCGATCGCGACGGCGCTCTCCCCGAAGCGTTCTTGCTGAAGCAGCTCGAGATCAGCACCATCTCCGTGCAACACAAGAGCGTCGACTTCGGCTGCGACTCGCTCACATCGGTCGCGGTCCGACTCGAGCAATTTCACCTGCCAGCCAGCCTCCCGCAGACCTTTCGCCACAGCGACGCCCACGGTACCTGCCCCTACAATCGCAGCGGTACGCGCGCTGGCCTCGCTGCTTTCGCGTCGCAGCGTGCGACTCAGGCGTTGAATCGATCGGCGCCTGCCCATGGCGGTGATCTTATCGCCCGGGCGAATGTGAGTTTCTCCGGTAGGGACGATGAGAGCGTCCCCCCGACGAATAGAAATGAGCACCACTTGCCGGGGCAGCTTCAAGCTCTTCAGTGGGGCCTGGGTAATTTCAGCGCCCTCTTCCACCGCGTAACGCAGTAGCTCCACTCGGCCATCCAAAAACAGCTCGACGTCCAGGGCACCTGGCACCGTAACGATTCGAATGATCTCGTCCGCGAGATGCTCGGCAGGGCGCACCACTTGATCAATGCCGAGAGACATGTCCAGCGCGTCCGCGTCCTCGGTACTGAAGAATCCCGGGCGCTGGAGAACACATATCGTCCGCGCTGCACCCATGCTCTGGGCCGCTAAACAGGCGACGATGTTCTGCTCGTCATTGTCGGTGCTCGCGACGAAAGCGCCGGCCTCAGCGGTTCGAGCCTCCTCAAGCACACTGCGGGAAGTCACAGGCCCCCGCACGATCTGCACGTCCAGCCGATGAAACGACTCGACCGCGGCTTCGGTCGGGACCGCACAGATCACCTGATGGTTGCCCATCAGCTGCTCTGCCAATCGGTAGGCGACAACATCAGCGCCAGCAATGACGATGTTCACAGTCCACTACCTCGAATCGCGAGTGTAGTCCCATATGCGCGAGAGCTGTGCGTAGGAAATTGCCGGCCTCCGCCCCGGCCCATCGCATGGCCTCCTCCGAGGAGGAACGAGGGGCATAAGTCGTGCATAAGCAGACATTGATACGAGCCACCCGCAACCTGGCGCCCGCCGCTCCCCGGCGGGGTCTTTGGGCGTCGCACGCGAGGCCCGCACCGGCTCGCCATCGAATTATTTGGGTCGCTCACAGCTCTGTCCAAATCTGTCCGATGCCTCAGCCGTTTTGGGCGAGCATGAGTTGCAACATAGCTCGAGTAGCCGCCCCCCGATGGGACCGCGCATTCTTCTCTTCAGGCGCGAGCTCGGCACTGGTCTTGCCGACGTCCGGCAACCACAAGAGCGGATCGTAACCGAAACCGTTTTCCCCTCGGGGCTCGGTGGTGATGAGCCCCTCGTAGACACCGCGAGTCTCCCCCAGCACCTCTCCTGTGGCCGACACCCAGCACATGGCACAGACGAAGCGCGCGCTCAGTTCCGAAGGGCTCATACCCGCGACAGCGTCGATGAGCTTTTCGTTGTTGGCGCGATCAACCGAAGCCCTGTCGCCACTGATTCCGGAGTAGCGGGCCGAGTGCACTCCCGGCGCGCCCCCAAGAGCGTCCACCTCGAGACCCGAGTCCTCCGCAAGGCAACTCATGCCCGTAGATTGGGCATAACCCAGCGCCTTGATCCGCGCGTTGTCCTCGAAGCTATCGCCGTCTTCTAAGGGTTCAGGGAAGCTTTCGTTCAAGCTGTCCAGTCCAGCAATCGAGCAACCGCTCGCTCCGAGCACTTCTCCGACCTCCCGGATCTTGTGGGGGTTGGACGTAGCGAACAGAATTTTCCCGAGTCGTTGCGACGGCATCGCGCCCGACTACGTCAAAGCCCGCAGCAACACAAGGCCCCGAGCGCTGCCACTACAAGCTTCCAGCCGTCTGAAACAAGACGCGCTTCGACCCGTCCGAAACCGCGAGAATTCTCTTCTCCTCGCCTCTGTCGCCTCGGTCCGCGTGATACTATCCCACCATATCCCACCAGGCGCATTCCGTATTCCAATCCTTAAGGAGCCTAGACAATGGCCGCAATTCGTAAAATTTCAATCTCATCCATCACAGCCACGGCGGGACTATTGCTCGCGACGGCAGTTGCGTGCGGCGATGGCGATAGCACCACCGCAGGGACCGTTGACGGAGGCGGCAGCGGCACCAGTGATGCTGCTTCAACTGGCGGAACGACCGGCGCTAGCACCGCTGGCACGACCGGCTCTAGCACTGGAGGGACGACCGGCTCAGGCACCGGCGGTACCGTCAGCTTGGGCACCGGAGGCAACGGCATGGGCTCGGAGTGCACCACCGCCACCGATTGCGGCGAGACCCAGGTCGGCACCGCATGCTGTTCCCCCGATGGAACCTGCGGGGTTACCTTCACCGATGACGGCAACTGCACAGACTTGACTGGCGGCGGAGCGGGCCTCGACGGCGGCGGAATGGACTTCGACGCCGGCGGCTTCGGCATCGAGCCGGGTGTCGAAGACGTCGCTTGTGTGTCTCAAATGGGCACTGGATGCTGTCTGAGCAGCGGGGAGTGCGGAAGCCTGATGGGCGGCAACTGCCTTCCGTTCGGCAGCTCCGGCACTTGTACGCCGAGCTGAGAGCCACGCCAGATGGCCGTATCAAAAGCCATCAATGCGCTCAGCGTCTAGCTTGACTCAGAAGCTAGCCTGTTTCAGCAAATAACGAGAGGGTCCGCGTCGCTCAGTGCGATGCGGACCTTTAGTTTTGTGCCCAAGGACGCTCGCATAGCGCGCGACAGCGTCGGCAGGTAGCCGCGCTCGCAGTTCGTGTGGTCCGTCAAAATCACCGAGGTTCCTGTTCGCGTCGCCCACAACACGTCGTGATGACGCATCTCCCCGGTGAGCAACAGATCCGTGCGCTTGCCGCTCAACAAGCTGCCCCCGGCTCCGGCGCAGACCATGGCCGATTGAATCGGAATGTTCGCCGCGTGTTCGGGAGCCGTGGCGACGCGAACGTGATCCAACTTGAGGTGACGTTTTACGCGCTTGATGATGCTGTCCAGCCGCGTCGGTGTAGCCAGGGAGATTTGCCGCCCGGCCCCAAGAGCTGCGTCAGTGCTGTGCGGCGCCACCGGTTGGGTCTCGCCCTTGCCGATGCCCTTCGCTAGCCAGTCGTTAACGCCACCCGCAGCGGCATCCAGCGCAGTGTGGGGCGAGTACACCGCAATGCCATCGTTCACCAATCGCAGCAGCGCGCGCTCATCCGGGCGAGCTTGGGTCAGACGTTTGAGCCCGCCGAAAATGGGCGGGTGGTAGCTGACGATCAACTCCGCGCCGAACTCGATCGCTTCATCGACGACGGTGTCGGTCAAATCGATGGTGAGCAGGACCCGCGAGATCTCCGCCTCGGGATCCGGCTCCAGAAGCAACCCCACGTTGTCCCAGTCTTCCGCCAGTCGGAGCGGAGCGATAATTTCGAGGGCGGACAGGAGGGTCGGGAGTTGAAAGCTCATTGAAATCGACGCTACCGGGTCTGTGGATCCCGGGCAATACGCCCCCGATCGACCGCGCAGAGTGAGGGCCGGACGCCGTCCCAGACCAAACATCACGGAAAAAGAAGCCCTCCGGCCGATACCCGCCGGGGCCATGAGAGCAGCTCTGGGCTCCGCTTACAGCCGCTACTGACCCGGGACGCCGCCGGATTCTCCGTGTCCTCTTCGCCGGGACAAGCCGTCGTTGCCATTCCGGAAAGCCAGCACTACACCCCGCTCCTATGAGCGATGCCAAGACCGAAGCCTACCTCGCCGCCTGGAAAGCCGCTGAGGAGGCCGCCGAAACCATGGGGCCCATCATTGGTGGGCTGTACCGCGATCACGGCATTGTCATCATCGTTTATGGCATCTCGCTGGTTGGTCAAACCCCAATTCAGGTCATCAAAACCCATCGCAAAGCTCGTCGACTCGAGAAGGACATCGGCGTCAGCGACAGCCTAAAGATTGTGCAGTCCATCGCCCGACGAGGTTTGGCCCCCACCCGCATCGACGTGGGCCACTTCAGTCACGAGTTCTCTCAGCTCGGCAAGGACGCCGATCTCGAAAAATTCCTCGACGGTCAGTTCGCTAAGATCGGACCCGGCGGCAAACCCCTGCGTGAGGAACCTAAAGACATCGTGCTGTACGGCTTCGGTCGCATCGGTCGATTGCTCGCCCGTATCTTGATCGAGAAGACCGGTGGCGGCGACAAGTTCCGACTGCGCGCTATCGTGGTTCGCAAGGGCGCTCCCGGGGATCTCAAGAAACGCGCCAGCCTCTTGCGTTACGACTCGGTGCACGGCAGCTTCAAAGGCACCATCGAGATCGACGAAGAAGAAAACGCCCTCGTCATCAACGGCAATCTGGTTCGAGTGATCTATTCAGCCGCTCCCGAGGAAACTGATTATGCCAAGTACGGCATCAAAGACGCGGTCGTGCTGGACAACACTGGCATTTGGCGCGATCGCGAAGGCATGGGACGGCATCTGAAGAGTGGTGGCGTCTCCCACGTGATTCTGACGGCACCTGGCAAGGGCGACATCCCCAACATCGTCTTCGGCGTTAACCACAACACCGTAGATTCCGACGAGCGTTTGCTGTCTGCTGCCAGCTGCACCACCAACGCAATCGTTCCGGTACTGAAGGTCATCAGCGACAAGTTCGGCATCGAGAACGGCCACATGGAAACGTGCCACTCGTACACGAACGATCAGAACCTGATCGACAACTATCACCCGAAAGAACGCCGAGGTCGGGGTGCGCCGCTCAATATGGTGCTCACCGAAACGGGAGCGGCCAAGGCGGTCTCCAAAGCCATCCCGGAGTTGGCAGGTAAACTCACCGGCAACGCCATTCGTGTGCCGACGCCTAACGTGAGCTTGGCCGTGCTCAACCTCAACCTCGAAAACGAAACCGACAAAGAAACCGTAAACGCATTTTTGCGCGCCACAGCGCTGGACTCAGCCCTGCAAGCGCAGGTGGATTACACCCAGTCAACGGAAGTGGTCTCCAGCGATTTCGTCGGCAACAGTCACGCCGGCATCGTCGACAGCTACGCCACCATCACTCACGGCAAACGCTGTGTGCTCTACGTCTGGTACGACAACGAGTACGGCTACAGCGCCCAGGTCGTGCGGCTGCTACAGCACATCTCGAAGGTCGCGCCGCCGAATTTCCCAGCGATCGACTAGCTCGCATTATTGCTCGTTTGCTCAAGAATGTCCGCAGGGTGCTGCCCCCAGTAGAGGCGACTGCCCCCGATGTTCCTGGGATCCGTCTACAGCAACGCCGCAAATTGCCAGTCACGGTATATTTGCTTGACCCGGGGTTCAGGAACCCTCCCGTCCCCGACCTAGCGGCCTTGCGATGAGGCCGGAGTGCGTGCAGAACTACGATTGCGCGCCTTACTTCTTATTCGTGACTGT
>JABSRN010000101.1 GCA_013214025.1 Polyangiaceae bacterium | reverse complement strand
CTGACGCGATCTTGGATAGACTGGTCCACTCCGCGTACAAGTGTGAACTGACAGGCGACTCGAAACGAAAGACGCGCAAGCAGAAGTAAACCTCAACTCACTCCCCAGATTGCTCGGCGATCATGATGACGGAATCAGTGAGCACGACCCGGAATCAGTGATCATGATGGGCGAAATCCGGCGTTGGTGCATGAATGCTCCTGAGCGCCTACCATTTGCCACGGACGGCCGTTTGATCCATGAAACGAGGATGGCAACGCGCTCCAAGGTACACCCCAGTCACAAGACTCGCTACCGTGTCACCAACTGGCCGGAGTACGAGAAGGGCCTCGTGGACCGCGCTAGCCTTACCGTATGGTTTGCGCCTGATGTGCTCAACGCTTGGGAGCCTCGCAAGAACGGCCGTCGGGGAGGGCAGCAGCGTTACTCTGGCGCCGCCATTGGCCTAGCCCTCCAGCTTCGTCTGATTTTCAGTCTGCCCTGGCGTCAAACCGAGGGTCTGCTCGGCTCGCTGTTTACCCTGCTCGATCTGGACCTGGACGCCCCGGATCACACCACCCTGTCACGGCGCAGTCGCTCTCTGCGTATCAAGCCCTGCGCCAAGACGGAGAGACCTATCCATCTCGTCGTCGATGCGACCGGTCTGAAGACCTTCGGCCAGGGTGAGTGGGCACGTGCGAGACATGGCGCTCAGGGGCCCCACGCCGGCTGGAGGAAGCTCCATCTCGGAATCGATGGTCAGGGATTCATAGTCACCGCCGAGCTAACAGACAGTGATGTTGCGGATGCCACTGCCTTTCCCAGCCTTGTTCGCAAGGTCAAGAGTCGGATCAAGAAGGTGACCACGGACGGAAGCTACGATCGCCGCCTGGTTTGGAAAGCAATCGGTGACCTCGGGGCACACGCCGTTATTCCGCCTCGTCGAGGAGCGATCCTCAGGGAGGAAGAAGCCGCGAAAGCTCGGAATCGCCATCTTCGGAGAATCCGTAAAGTAGGGCGCGCTCAATGGCGACGAGACTCAGGCCAGCACAAGCAGGCGAAAGTGGAGAACGCCATGGGGCGATTCAAGAAGATACTCGGCCCGTCGCTTCGGGCTCGCCGTCCTGACGGACAGCGGGCGGAAGCGATAATGGGATGTGTGATCTTAAACCGAATGTTGGAGCTTGGCGCGCCTCGGTCGGTTGCGATGCCGAGATGACCGGGGGAACGCTCAAGCAGATCTGGGCTCAGCTCGATTCATGCACCAACGCCCAGGAGGGGCCAAAGAGCCCGCTCGCTTGGCTTCAGTCGCGGACATTTCTTGCCTCGTTGATACGCGGCGAGCTGTTGGCGAAGGGCTGCGTTTTCGATGGTGAGATCGCGCTTGGAGATATACGTGCAGCGGCCGAGTGCGGCGATGAACGCGAGGAGGGTGCGCATGGGAGGCCATTCTAGTCGATGCGAAAAGCCGAATAATCTTCGATGTCACGGAGATTTCGCGGAGCACGGGCCGTTCATCGTGATGTGTGGGTAGCGGTGGCACGCGGCGCTGACAATGCAGCTCTCAAAACTCTAAACGATATCATGCGGTTCAGTTGAACAAGCAAAAGTCCAGCAGGTGCTCCTTCGCGACTGCGCCAAAGCACCCCGATGTTTCGCCGGGCTAGCTCACACTAGCGGAACGGATTAACCCCGTAGACTAGCGGCACTCTTGCGCACGGCTAGCGCTCACGCGCTCGCATGGGCTATCAAAGAGCAATCCCCCCGTACAGTTGGTATAGGTACCGCTGCTGCCGCACGCTGGCGGCGCTCCCGTGTAGCCAGCACTTCCGGAGCAGGGCAGACAGAACTGCCCGACAGGGCAATTCGAGCCGCAGGAAGCGCCAGCTGAAATATAGCCCGTGGTGAACCGCGGCTCCTCAACCGCATCACAGTTCCAGTCGAAATCGACGCCGCTGGTCGCTCCAGCGATCGCGGTGGACGACCAAGCGGATGAGTTTTCCGAAACCGTACGAGGCCGGGCATCCGCGTCCTCGTCCCAGCAGTCCGTCGTCCCGGGTCCGGGCCGCGTCGACGTCCACATACCCGGACACGCTACCGGCGTGTTCGTAGGGGCGTCGCACTGGGTCACCTCGACCGCGCCGGCTGGAGCGAAGCCGTCTTGATCGCAATCCTCGTACCAGGTGGGAGCTGTCTCATCGACCAAGTCGTCGCAGTTGTTGTCTTTGCCGTCGCAAAGTTCCTCGGCGCCTTCAAAGATCGTCTTGTCGGCATCATTGCAGTCGTCGCCGCAGGTGCCGAGATCGGTGCTCGCGTGACCGTCCTTATCCTCATCAATCAGCGGATAGTTACATCCGCGGATGGGATCGCATTCGTTGCCCGTGCAGTCGTCCGAATCGTCACAGCTCATCGGCGTACCAGAAAAACAAACGTTGATGCTGGGTAGACAGATCTCCGTGCCGGTGCAAACGTTGAAGTCGTCGCATTCAGCGTCGTTGGTACAACTCGAAACACAATCTCCCGAAAAACAAACGAAGCTTCCCGCCCCGGCGTCTCCCGCCTCGGGATTGCCCCCGTCGAGAAAGCTCCCGTCAAAACTGCCCGCGTCGGTCGCGCCGCTGTCCCCCTCCGGAATCACCGGCACGCACACTTCGCCGTCGTCCCGATCGCTGCCGCTAGAGCAAGTACTATCGACGCAACTTTCTACGCCGTTGCACTCGTTGCTGTCGTCGCATTCTTCATCGCTAGTGCAGCTCGGAATAGAGGTATCCGCCGACCCGCTATCGGTGACCGTGCCCCCGCTATCGGTAGCGGAGCCACCGCTACCGGATCCGGAATCGCCCGCTCCCGAATCGGCGTTGCTTGTTCCCGCAGTGCCCGAGTCCGCGTCGCCCAAAACAGTGCGATCACCCGGGGAGCCGCAACCGCCAGCAAACAGCGAACCGACCGCAACCACAGTAAAAATAGAGCTAAGGGTAGAGACTCGAGGGTAAGACATTGATTGGATCATGACAGATCCCCCCAACACCGACAAGCGAGCCGCGCACTTGATCCCTGTGCTTGCGCCACTCTTGAACAACCGCCTGGGGTGGGGCCCTTGGCATCAGCGGTACCGATTATCGTTGCCGCGCCAATGGCTACGACGATGCCGATTCGAGCGATTGTTCTGATCATGGCAAGACTCGTTGGCGCGCCATTGCCATGAAAAACGCCTGGCCAGCTACCTACAGGGAGATAGTCAACGAACTATCGGGGAGTCTCGACGGACGAGACGCTCCCATTCCGCGCTTGAGATGAGCGTATCAGACCGCAGAACGACGCTGTGTTTCGCGACGGCAGGACGCCTATCAAACGGGGGGGCGCGCTGGCGTTCGATGTAGCGTCGAACACCCACCGCGCTTGATGCAGTATCAGGACTGCGCGTGGGAGTTTGTTCGGTACAAACTCTGCCCAGGTGTTCCTGACTGAGCTCATTGTTTCCAGGTCGAGTCGTGAGCGTCTGGCTCCGCGGCTGTCGTGTGGTCTCTCGATCTCACGATCGGTCCTAGCCGTCCGGTCAATCCGTTGCCAACGGATCCCCAACCACGCATGCACCCAACCCGAGCGCCTGAACGATCTGCCGAATCAGGCGCGTGGTACCGTAGATTCTCCTATGTAGTGCAGCTCGAGCAACCGCGAAGGTGGAAACAGTGCTAGCGAGCAGGTTCCACCTTAGCCACACCCGATAATGGTCTAAAGAGTGGGGTCCACTTCATTCAGCTGCGAATGCATCCGACCTGGCCTACAAAGAAACTATAGATGACGAAATCGACTGGGTACCTTGGATGTCCAATGCGGGAGGCTGGTGTCTGTCTCGGATTGCAGGGTGCAGAGTTGCTTGGCATCCTGTCGGCGAACTTGGCGTATCGAGTGCGTCAACGGTTCAGTGGAGTGCTGAAGTACGAGTACAGGGTGGCCGCGTAGGCATGGGTCCGTTTTACGGATAGCACGGGGCCCAGAAGAGGTTTACCGTGTAGGAGAGGCCTTACCACATGATGGCGAGCGGAGTGGAGGCGCCGGTTCAGACTACGTTCTTAGGTAGTTCTTTTTCCTGCTGGCTCCGGTGGGCGCTGCGGCGTTTAGCCAGGGCATCCGACACCTTCTGGATCAGGGTCTCCATTCGAACGGGCTTGTGGATCACCCCAGCGAGGCCGGTACCTTCGAATCGTTTGAGCGTCTCGCGCGCCGCAAAGCCGCTGCTCAGAATTACGGATGCGTCGCTTTGTATCGCGCGAATTTTGGCGAACGCCTCCTCTCCGTTCAGCCTCGGCATACTGAGGTCCAGAAGCACGCAGTCGATGGACGTGTGCTCCCGACGAAAGATATCGACGGCTTCCTGCCCGTCGCAAGCAGTGACGACGGTGTGGCCGATGCTGGCGAGTATCTCTTCGACGACCTGTAGCACCCGGGGGTCATCATCCACGACGAGAATTCGTGCAGGCGTCACCGTCGGCTCCGTCTGTGCGACCGAGAGGTCAACATCGTCTGACAGCGAAACCTGTGGCAGCAAGACAGTGAAGGTTGTGCCCACGCCGAACTCGCTATCAACTATTACTCCGCCCCCGTGGACCCGCACGATTCCCAATAGTGCAGCCAGTCCCAGTCCACGGCCAGACAGTTTGGTCGTGAAGAATGGATCAAATATCTTCGCGCGTATTTGGCTAGTCATGCCGGTACCCGTATCCGTGACACGGAGATGGATGTATTTGCCTGGTTTGAGTCTTCTGTCCAGTTGGCACAATTCGAGCTTCGCGCGGTCGTAGATAGTGGTACCCGTGCTGATTACGACTTGACCTTCATTTTCGGCTAGGCTGTCCGACGCGTTCGTTATCAGGTTCATGACGACCTGGCGCAGCTGGTTGCGGTCGACCACCACTCCTAGGGGAACGGAGTGCAGCTCGTAAACGAGCTCGACCTTCTTCGAAAGCGTCACCTGCAGTAGTTCCCCGATCTCTGACACCAGAACATTGAAGTCGAGCGTCTCGGTGGAGATCGACCCTCGACCGGCGTAGGCTAAAAGCTGATTGCATAGGCCGTTGGCGGTAACGCTCGCGTTCAGCACTCTATCTAGGTTCACCATCGCCGCTGCATCCGGTGAAAGCGCCTTCATGGCGAGCTCGGTATTTCCCATCACGGCGGCGAGTAAATTGTTAAAATCATGGGCGAGGCCGCCCGCCAGCACCCCGATCGCCTCCATCTTCGCCGCCTGATGAAGCTCCTCCTCCAGTCGGTCCCGTTCGATGGCTAGGCCGACCATACGAGCGGCGATCGCGAGAATGTCCATCTCGTGTCCGTGCGGCCGACGTGGCTCATCGCTGTAGAGGGCCATGGCGCCCAGTACCTCGCCGTTGGTTGTGCCGGTGATGGGGACCGACCAGCAGGCTGCAACGCCCGCGATGGCGGCGGCGTCCCGTAGGTCCTTCCAGAGTGGGTCTGCAGCGATGTTCTCGACTACCACCGGTCTGTTCCAGAACGCGGCAGTACCGCATGAGCCAACGGCCGGTCCGATACTCAGCCCCTGGACGGCCTCATTGTACTCTAGTGGTAGGCTCGGACCGGCCCCCACGGTGACATGTTTACCGCTATCGTCGATGAGCAGAATGGAACATCGTAGCCCTGTCACTTTGGCTTCAACCACATGCACCATTACCTCCAGCGTTCGTGTAAAGGTGGTGGCGTGAGTCGGTACGCCGAGGTTGGGCGGCGATGTTCGATGAATTTTATTCACGGAGTGTCCCAGGGCCATCAGCTCGCCGGCGTGGGTCTTGAATAGCCATTCGAAGGATACCCATGTGCCGTCCTTGCTGCGGTGGCGCGCCTCGACGAGGCCGTGGCCAGTCGCCAGGTGGTGCTCTATCCCGCCCCGGTCCTCAATGTGAATCCAGTCGAGAAAGGGTTGCGCCACAAGTTCGTTGCTACTGAAGCCGATTTGTTCCCCGAACTCGCTGTTCACCCGCAGCACGGCATTCGAGTCTACAGCCCACAACACCATCGCATTACTCATTCTGTCACCGTTCCTCGTCTGACTACCAGTGAGCAGTGTACCCGTACAGTAGGGCGGGTTGTAGTCCAAATGACTGGGCTGGTCGAAACAGGGGCGGTGCTGTCCACCCATAGCGCGTGCAACCCGAACGTGCCGAGAATACCGGTGGACTCCGTTCGCTGTGTTGAGTGTCGAACACCACCAAGCGCATTAGCCCAATCTGGGCTAATGCGCTTGGTGGTGTTCGCACGCCAAATAGAGGGCGCCGCTATCAGCCGCCAGCGGATTCGAATCTGCGGTGACCGCGGTTTTGTTAGGACCGCGACAGGGCGCAGCCGCCGCTGCCACCGCCGCGCTCGGAGGGGCTTTGGACTTCCTGTCCTCAGGCTCGACTGGGCGATGTTACTGAGGTGTGAGTATGATTTTGAAGCCCAGGCGTGCCCTTGTGGCGGTCGCCTCCGTTTCACAAAGGTGGTGACGGAGAACGAGTCGATAGCCGAGACACTGAAGCGTCTGGGGGTAGAGATCGCGCGGTCATCACTAAGGGGCAGTCGGAGCATTAGGGGAGGATTACGATTTCCCAGCACCTGACTTTTTTGTGAGCCGTAGCTGCACGCTAAGATGCTCCGGAGGGTTACCATTTCTAGGAGAATTTCTATCCTCCGGAGCTGCGCTTGGGAAACGATCAGCGATTCGAATCTGCGCTAACCACAGGATTGTGAGGGGCGGGGGCCTACGGGAGAGCGCCGCTGCCGCTGTCACTGGTAGGCAATGGATCTTTGGGATTCTTGCCTGCACCATTGACAGCAGTTCGCCCGAACAGCTCGTCCTTGAGTCGGGTCGCTCTGGACATGAGTTCGTTGGCAGCAGCGCGCTCCAGTCCTGGACAAGTCATTGTTTCCCAGTCGACATCAGATATCGACTCACAGTCCCAGATTTGCTTGAAGACATCTGGTCCGAACAGTCTTTCTCCAATGAACTCGATCTCGCGCGCGCGACTCGCCTCCGGCCCGAGTTCTGGGCCTTGTAGCTCTTCGTGTACGAAATCCAATGCTAACTCTTTCAGTTGGCTTGCTATGCGCCGAGACAGGCTTAGCGCGTCTGCGACATCCCGTCGTTCCCTGGAAACCCGTTCGGGAACTTCTTCAGAAATCATGCCCTCATGGATCTGAGTCGCGCTCATCGGGCGCTTGGTGTAGACTCTGTCCCTTGGATCGGATGCTGCGCGCGAAGACACGCCGACGTATCCAACCACCTCTTGTATCGACAACGCGCTTAGCTGGCGCTCCGAATTTCCCAGCATAAGCAAGTCAAAAAAGAGCTTCGGTAGGTTGAGATCCCCCTGACCGAACTTGACGCCCAATTGCGTGGGCATTCCGCGCCTGGAAACTGCAACCACATCCTTACAATGCGCGACTCGGATAAATTCGCGCATCACGTATAGGTCCTCTAGTGGTTCTCCACCAGAGGAAATCGGATTGCCGAAATCGAACAATAAACCTAGGCGATCGCTCTGTACTGCGCCGGCTATTTCGACCACCTCGTCGCCGGTGAGCAACTCGTGTTGTTCCAGTAGAAAGGTCAGGCCCCATTGCTGAGCTAACTCTGCGGCGTACTTCAACTGCTCAACTGTGGCTCCGATGATCTCAGCAACCGTACCCTCGGTTCGCGCGTAGCAACGAATGACACGGATCCCCATTGCGCGGGCGACCCGGACAGCGTCCTCGACGTCGGCCTTTTCGACGCTGCTAATATCGAGCTGAATGTCGAGCTTACGAGCATCCCGCTGATGCGCGAGCTTCGCTAGATATGAATCGGATTCTCCAGGAAGCCCCACTCGAGGGCCCCCGCGAGCGTTATGAACCTGAACGCCGTCGAAGCCCCACTCACGACCCAGCTCAAGAAACTCCGATACCCCCAACGCCGCGTGCTGAAAGTTGAGCTCCAAGCTATAGCAATTGAGATACCATTGCATCTGGTCGATCCGACTGACGAGTCGTCTCGCGATTGGAATGGTAAGTTTCGGGATGGGAAATCCGCCGGCGCGTGGCCCCCCGGAACCAAGAAATTCCTCGAATCGTGATTGTGCAGTCATTCACACTCCGGCCTGTTGCGGGTAAGAGCGAACGGGAGGATCAACAGCCCGACTCCATATAGCAGAGCACGTTTGTGGGACAGGTGCTCCTCGGATGTGCCGGGCCCCTTCGCGTAGGCCTGATGTTGCGGTCGGCCGCCGTCAACGAGTCCAAAAAACTAAGATAATGCCACGTCCTCGTTGAGCGTTAGCGCGGGCATGCCGCATGGCGTTGTGTTTGTCTTTTGCGGCCCGACGCGACTTGCGTCTCGTTCCGATCCTGGCGTCATCGAACGGATTCTCAGTGGGTCTACGTTGTGGCCCGGCCATGCGGAGCGGGGCGCAAATTCGCGCGTTTACCATGTGGGGGACGCTCCTGCGGCCCGACGCAGCGGAGCTGCGAATGCCTGCGACCTGGCGCGCCAACCTCCTCGACCAGCGGAATGATGCCTGGCAATGTCCGGTCATCATCGGCGTATGGGAGGCAAGCTAGGGCCAAGCTCGGTCGTTGGCGCTGGTGCTCTCCGTTCCGGTTCTGTTCCAGGGGGGGCATCGCCGCTTCGACTAGGCACTGGGCGAGGTTGGAGTTCTGAGCGATGGAGATTGCGTTGACGGAGGCCAGGTTGTCGAGGCCGTCGAGGCCGTCGAGGCCGTCGAGGGTCGTCAGAGCGGGGTTGTTCTCGACTTCCAGATCGCCGTTGATCGTGGTGAGGCTTTCCAGGCCCAGCAGGCTTGTCAGGTGGTCGTTGAATTCGATCTCGAGGGAGTCCCCGATCGTTGTGAGGCTGTCGAGGTTGAAGAGGTTCCCGTTGTCCATGAGCCAACAGTGTTGACCGATGGTCACGAGCTGGCCGAGGCCTATCAGGTCGGTCAGAGCGGGATCGTCCTCGACAAGGAGGGCACCGCCAACGCTACAACCAAGTTGGTGTTCAAGTTTACTCGCGACGCGACCCTGTAGAAACGCGGTGCATGGCATCGCTCTTGACTGTGAATAAAGTTTTAGCAAGGACGGATTTTTGGCGACCCAGTTTTGAGCCGTCGGCGTAGTTCCCCGTGTTCGCCGGGATAGCGCGCGCCCGATCACGTCAACGTCATCGCCTAGCGCGGGGATCGAAGCCGGGATGGCGCGTGCACCCGGCCTCAGCTTGCCCTGAATCCCCATTAACAATCTCAGCGGCAATGCAACCGAGTTTCCACGAAGAAGCTCACTACCGAATTGGAA
The DNA here is from genome assembly GCA_013214025.1 of Polyangiaceae bacterium. Lineage (GTDB taxonomy): Bacteria > Myxococcota_A > Polyangia > Polyangiales > Polyangiaceae > JABSRN01. Next base: position 12,569 of record JABSRN010000101.1, on the reverse strand, counting down.
ATACATTAAATGAAGTTCCGTAAACCCTTCCTTAGCGCGCTCCTCGGCGCGTCTGCGCTATTGGCTCTGAGCCAAGCTGCAGCAGACGCCCCCAGCGCTTATCTGTTCCTTCATGACTTTGAAGTTGCCAACCAGGCAGACGTTTGGACCGTCAGCGGCGACCCTGCACACGGACCCGACTGCGAGCACGAGATTCCTGCTCAATGGCGAGGACATCGCCCAGTATTTCACCTTCGATGCTGTCACCGGCATCGCGACGGCGGACGTGCAGGACTTCGAGCATGTGCTTGAGGGTGGAGACAACACCCTGCGCATCGAAGACGACTCCTTCGCCCCGCCTACCCACGCGCACTTCCCCTACGACCCGACGCAGCGGAGCTGCGAATACATCCTTCGGAAGTTGCCGCTCAGAGCCGCAAACTAGTGACGCTTTCTGGGCAAGGGGCTCGGCGCCTCGCGCTGTCAGTTAGACGGTTCTGTCCGGTCGGCCGCGGGCAGTCATCGGCGGGCTTGAGCGATGGGGTGTTAAGACGGCATACTGCTGGGCGTGTCGAGTTCTGAGACCCTCGTTTTGTTCGATTCGGCTATGGTGGAGCACGATCCCGGTGCTGGCCACTCGGAATCTCCCGCTAGGTTGCAGGCTATCAAGCAGGCTCTTGATGCGGCGGCGATGACTGGGGTAGTGACCCGCCAAGCTGAGGAAGCGCTCCCAGCGTTGTTGCATCAAGTTCACAGCGTCGACCACGTGCAGCGTATTTGCTCGTTGCGCGGTGTGCGTGGTCGCCTAGATCCCGATACTATCGCATCACCGGAAACGGCTCGGGCAGCGATGTTGGCCGCGGGTTCCGCCGTCGCGGCGGTCGAGGCGGTGTGTCGCGGGGACCAGGCGAACGCGTTCGCGTTGCTTCGACCGCCCGGGCACCACGCGGAGCGAGATCGGGCGATGGGCTTCTGTTTCCTCAACAATGTAGCGCTGGCAGCGGCGCACGCCCGCTCCAGTCTGGGCATCGAGAGGGTGTTGATCGTTGATTGGGATGTGCATCACGGCAACGGCACCCAAGAGATCTTCTACAACGATGCATCGGTGCTGTATTTTAGTGCACATCAATTCCCGTTCTATCCAGGGAGCGGCGGGCTGGGGGAGTTGGGCGCCGGGGAGGGGATCGGCTACACTGTCAACCTGCCCTTCGCGGCTGGGGCGAGCGACGGGGATTACGAGCTGGGTTTTCGGGACTTGCTGGCTCCGCTGGCTGCGGCGTTTCAGCCCGAATTGGTTCTGGTTTCGGCAGGCTTTGACGCGCATCAACGCGACCCACTGGGTGGCATGAGGCTGACGGGGGAGGGCTTTGCGGCGCTCTGTGGGCAGGTGAAACGGATCGCAGACCAATACGCTGGCGGCCAGCTCGTGCTACTACTTGAAGGCGGCTACGATCTCCTGGCCTTAGGGGGAAGTGTGGTCTCCTGCTTAGAAGTGCTGGGGGCACCGACGGGCTCTGAGCCTGCTACCCATCGAAACACCACCGTCTTGGGGGAGCAGAGTGTGTTGGCTGCGCTTAGTCAGCACCGACAGTATTGGGATTTGTAGCGTCGCCTGTATGGGCTCGGCCCGTTTTCTGAGCTAGATGCTGGGGATCACTTGGAACTCACCGCCGGGGGCGCGGTGCGAAACGAACGCATCCTTCGTGGTGCGCCGCTGATTCATGCTGGCTCGCGAATTGGGCCGGCGGAGCGTGGTCCAGTTGGGGTCGAGCTGTGCTGGGGTCTTGGAGGCTGCGGCCGCTTGCGGAAGTCAGTTCGGTGAGATCCACACCCATTCCTGAGAAATTCTGAGAGGTGGCTGGCAGATACCAGCTATTGTCGGAACGTGATGGAAGAGCAGAGTCAGCGGGCTTCCGCTCCGCGCTGGTCCAAAGCGGTGTTTGCGCTGCTCTGCCTTGGCTATGTCGGTTTGTGCTTCGTGTATTGGCGGAGGATTGGCTCGTGGGTGATTGACGATGCGTTTATCATCTTTCGCTACGCCGACAACTTCGCTGCCGGAGACGGGCTTGTCTACAACCGCGGAGAGGCAGTTGAAGGCTACACCAGCTTCACATGGACACTGCTGGTTGGAGTCCTGACGGCGCTGAAGTTGCCGATCATCGCCGTGTGCCAGGCACTGGGAGTCGTGCTCGGCGTCGCGTCGCTGGCATTGACCTGGATTGTCTCCCGCCGCTTGCTGAAAAACGAATGGCTCGCATTGTTCGTCGTAGCGCTGGTCGCCAGCAATCGTAGTGCAGCTGTCTGGGCGATCGAACCCCTCGAAACGAAACTCTTCGGCTTCGCGCTTCTTTGCACAGCTGCGCTTTGGCTGCTCACTGGCCCCGGTGGTCGCTGGCGGCGCATTCCGGTTGTGGGACTCGCCGCCGCCTTCTTGGCACTGACGCGGCCCGAGGGTTTCGCCTATGTATTGTTCTTGGCGTTGGCAGGGCTGGGCCCCGCCCGCCGCCATCGCGCAATGAAGGACCTGGGGCTCAATGCCGCCACTTTCCTCGTTATCGTGTGGGCCCATCTGGTATTTCGGCTCGTCGTCTACGACGCCTGGGTGCCGAATACCTTTGCCGCCAAAGTTACAGGGATTCATCTCGAAGCTGGCGCCAGGTACGTCGCCACTATGGCTGACGCAAACGGGTTCGTCTTATATGGGTGGTTAGTGCCACTTGGCCTCGCCTTCGGACAGGCTGAGGCGCGCAGCTTTCGAGTTTGGAGCGGCCTGGTCCTTGGTTTTTCGCTGATCTATTGGCTGGTCATTGGCGGCGATTACTTCGAGTTTCGTTTTCTTGAACCGCTTCTGCCGTTTTGGTCCATCGCGGTGGCTCTCGGCATTGGTGCCGTCGGCAGTCGCTTGGCGCGAGGTCGTAGGGCGAGCGCAGTGGTGCTCAGTGGCGTAGCTTTGACTGCGAACGTCTTCAGCGTAACATTCCCATACGTTGGGGACGGCCAGATAACATCGCCGGAGCGCGAGACTCAGTACACTCGACTGTTCGTGCTTGCCGCGCGGTGGCTGGCCACAAACATTCCTCCCGACGAGGTGATAGCTATCCGCCCGGCAGGCGCTATCGCGTATCTTACGCGCCTACACTGCATCGACACCCTCGGTCTCAATGACCGAGAGATCGCGACGATGAAGAGCGCTATCACGTCCGGCCCGGCAGGGCATCGGCGTCAGGTCAGCATGCCGTACCTGAAACAGCGGGGGGCCAGCTACTACGTCGGCCACCCGGTGGTGGTTAAGGCCCCAGCCCGAGACGGCAGTGGTTACATTTCAGCGGAGGTTGCACCCGGACGGTTCCTCCTCATCGGACAACTAGATCCAAATGCGACGTTGGGCAGTCGTACTTACGCGTGGGGAACCGCTACCGCACCGCTCACAGGATGGGAACCTGTTGAGGGGGCTCCGTCCGTCAGCAACTAGCCATGCAACCAAAAACGAGGTGCAGCGGCGAAACCCATCGATGTGTCTCGTCGAAACTCTCGACTAGAGCGGTACCGGCCCGTGCCCTAAGCCGGCCCGCTGCGAACCCCGTTGCTTCCTCTCCAGGAAGCTGCGGCTCGCTATGCCGCCACCACTCGTGGACTTTCCTGCTAGTGTCCCGCAGGTATCGGCCCGCCGACCGCTGCGTCGCGTTTCGGACCGAGTCCCACGCGCGCGATTCATCTCGCGACGCCAGAAGGTACCTTTGCAAGACCCCACATCCGACTCGCCGCCTCGTCCAGTAGAAAAAGCCGTCATCCTCGCTGCCGGCTTCGGAGATCGACTCCGCCCGTTCACCGACGACCACCCGAAATGTCTCGTGCCAGTGGGCGGCGTACGCATACTTAACAATACTCTCCGGCACTTAGCGGCCATCGGCATCAAAGAAGTCGTCATCGTTGTCGGGCACCATCGGGCCGAGATCGAGAAATTCGGCGCGACCCACCTCGGGATGAACATGACCTATGTCGTCTCCGAAGATTTCACGACGACGAACAACATTTACTCTCTCTGGCTGGCTCGTGCCCATCTCACCGAGGACATGCTGCTGCTCGAAGCCGACGTGTTTTTCGAGCGGGCCGTACTCGACCGTCTCGTAACCTATGGCTCTGGCAACCTAGCTGTCGTCTCCCAGCACCAGAGCTGGATGTCCGGGATGGTCGTCAGCATTGACACCAACGACCGCATCCAGGGGCTGTTCGATGCTGCGCATCAGGGTCGAGACTTCGACTACGCAAAGGTGTTCAAGACCGCCAACCTGTATCTGTTTCGCGGAGAGTTTCTGCGTCGGTACTTCCTTCCCCAGCTCGAAGCGTACATCGTGTCGGGGGACGTCAACGAGTACTACGAATCCATTCTTCAAGCCTTGGGCCATCGCGGAAAGAACAACCTGCGAGCCGTCGTTTGTGACGATCTCAAGTGGTATGAAATAGATGACGAGAGTGACCGCTTAGCGGCCGAGTATCTCTTCGCGTCTCAAGAAGAACGCTACGAACACATTTGCCACCAGCACGGAGGTTATTGGCGATTCGGTTTCGTCGACCACGCGTATCTCTACAATCCGTACTATCCGCCGGCTCCGGTCTTTACCCATTTTGAGCAGCACTTGCGTGAGCTTGTGCTTGAATATCCGTCCGGTCAGGACGTCATGGCGCGTTTGATCGGAACGTTAATCGACCAGCCACCGTCCCGCTTGGTTGTGGGGAACGGGGCCTCGGAGCTCATTAAGATTATCGCCGGACACGTCGCCGGTAGTCTGATCTGCCCCGTGCCTACGTTTAACGAGTACGAGAACGCCGCTCGCGCTGGCGAGTTCGTGGCGTTTCAATTGCCGGCACCGTCCTTCGAATTGGATGTGGACGCGCTGGCCGAGAAAGCGAAAAGCAGCGGCGCTCGGGTCGCGGTTGTTGTGACGCCGAACAATCCAACATCCATGGCAGTGCCTCGGGCTGACCTGCTACGTCTCGCCGAACAACTTCAGAAGTTTGACTGCATGCTGGTCGTCGACGAGTCGTTCATAGACTTTGTTGCGGATCCCGAGCAAGCCAGCTTGGCCGGTCACCTAGGCGAGTTCCAGAACCTGGCAATCATCAAGAGCCTCAGCAAGGCTTTCGGTATCGGGGGACTCCGCCTTGGCTATTTGCTCACCGCCAACGAGGCCTTTGGCGAGTCAGTACGCAAGGAACTCCACATTTGGAACGTCAACAGCTTTGCTGAGTCGTTCTTGCGTCTGGCACCGCGTTACCGCCGCCAGTTCAAGGAAAGTTGTGCTCGTGTCGCCAACGATCGCGACAAGCTTCACGATGGGCTGGCCGCCATTGAAGGCATGACCGTTTTCAGGGCAGAAGCGAACTTCGTCATGTGTCGGCTCCCTGATTCCGCGCCTTCCGCGCCAGAGGTCACGAAGCGGCTATTCGTGCGTCACAATAGCTACGTCAAGCATTGTGCCGGCAAGAGCATGCCGGATGCCGATCGCTATCTGCGAATCGCCAGTCGTACCACCCCGGAAAATATCGAGCTGGTCACCGCGCTACAGCAGTGCCTCGAAACGTGACATCTCCGGGAGTTGCAAATAATCCAGGCAAGCCTGCGGTGGGTGATCCAAGCGGTGATGTAGCCGCTTCTCAGCTCCCGAGCGCTGTGTCATTCGTCCGCGACTGGGCGAACCTCCTCACACTTACAGGACTAGCCTGCGGGGTGACCGCGATATTCTTGGCGATTCGCGGGGAGTACCACGCGGCCATGATCGCGTTGCTGTGGGCGCTATTCTGCGATTGGTTCGATGGCCCCATCGCTCGCCGCACGGCTAATCGCACCGAAGACGATCGTGCTTTCGGTGGGCAACTCGACTCGCTGGTTGATATCGTGTGTAGCGCCGCTGCCCCGGCGACGATTCTGCTTTGCGTCGCAGATCTCAATGCCTGGTTTCTTCCAGGTGCATTTCTGCTTCTCATCTCCGGAGCGCTGCGGCTCGCTCATTTCAACATCTTTGGCTTGCGTGATGGAGGCGACTACTGCGGACTCCCCATCGATACGAACATTATCGTCGTTACGGCTGTCTTCGCGTTCCGAGGAAGTATTGGGGAAAGCGTTTTTCCGTGGGTGCTTTATGGAGTGGTGGTGCTTCTTGCAGCTTTAGGTTTGGGTCCCTTCAAAACGCCCAAGCTCGTCGGCGGTTGGTACTACGCGATCACCGCCTACGTAATCGGCATGACGGGTTTTTACGCACTCGCGGTATGAGGATGCGCCCGCTGCGTTGAGCTAGCAACACTCGCTCTGCCGGCAGGGTTTATACACTCAGTCTAAAAAAGTGGTTCTGCAACCCGGGCCAAGGGACGTTCAGCCGATCGAGTGCGCGCGGCAAGCGCCGAAAACTCAGCGGAGCGGTCAAACGCAGCGGCCACCAGGTGAGCGCGCCGAGCCACTGAGAAGACGCTGGGAGAAACGGCAGCCAGCGCCTGCGCATCTCGACTAGCTCAATGGCTATCTCCATGCTCGTGTAGCCGAGGTTCCGGCGAAGCTGCACGTCGGAGAACCCAACCCGGCGGAATAGTTGCTGATACTCCGCGACGGTCCTGTAGACGGCTTGGTATTCGCCTTCGGCTTGGCGGGACCGCTCGGGCACGGTGGATTCCCGTAAGACGATTGCGGCATCAGGGCGGCACCGCTCTTTGAGGCTGGTGAGCAGCGTCACCACGTCATCGTCGTTGAGATACATGCAGAGCCCCCCGAGGAAAACCAATGCAAACGGTCCGTCGGGAAGGTCCTGACGAACATCGCCTTGCAAGATCTCCACATTCTCGAGATCTTGGGTCCGGTCCTTGGCAGCCGTCACCATCGACTCGCTGCCCTCGATGCCGATGACGCGGCCAAAGCGCTGGGCGAACAGGGCGGTCCAGGCCCCCGCTCCACAACCGACATCAAGAACCGCGCCGTCAGCCGGCACCGCATCGAGCCAATCGCCAATCGTTTTCAGTTCAACAGCGAAGCGATACCGAATCGCTGCGGCTGGCAGGTTTTGGTCATGCGCCATATAGCTGGCGGCGGACGATGACCCGGCCCCCGCGAGCTCGAAGTAGCGCTGCACGGCGCTGTAATCGATCCCATTGCCCATGCCCTCCCATTGCCTATCGTCCCCCCAAGCGCAATGCCGAACGTCGACCAGAGACGCCGCCCTGACGATGGCAGCGCCAAATCAGGGAGGTTCCTGGTGACACGAGCCGCCGCCGGGGACGTACTGAGTGGCTAGGGCCTGCCATTCGATGCCGATACGGCAATTTCCGGTACGCCAGTTGCCTGCGCACTCGAGTTCTTTGACCGTCCCTACGAGAACGAAACGCGCTTCTTCGGACCTGCTCCTTGCCAAACATGAGATCCTCGGTGCTGACAGCTTCGAAGCCTCCTTCCCTGAGGGCCACGACGATGGCGTCGACAACCAAGCCGGCTTCGGCGGGCTGTGCCAAGACGCCCACTGTAGCTCCAGTGACGATCCGGACTGTAACGGCTTCATCTGCGCTGCGGAAACGCTGATGTGTCTCGAGAGCTGTCCCTCTACGGACCAGTGCACGGGCACCGCGGAGTGTATCGGTGGGGCCTGCGTGGATACCTACGGCGTCGTAACCGCCGATCCGAAATGCGAAAAATACGTGTGCGATTTGGACGCCAATCGATGTCGGACGAGCTGCTTCGGATCCGCTGATTGTACCGGGAGCGCGATCTGCAACGAGGGAGCCTGTATCGATCCCGAGTGTAGCGGTCTTGAGGACCCCGCGTGTGGTGGCTACGAATGCCAGCGGGGAATTTGCCATACGGAGTACGTCGACACCGATTGTGTTAGCCTGTCGCTCTGCTTTGAAGGTCAATGCGTCGTTGCTGACGCTCCTGGAGTTACGCTCTGCTAGAGCGCAGCCAGTTGCAGTAGCGGTCTCGGCTACAACGTTGACGCTGGCGTCTGTCGCTTCAGGTGCACCGAACTCGCGCACTGCGACGTTAAATCGGGCTTTCGCTGCAACCCGGACGCCTCCTGCGGCGCGATGACTACGATCCTCCCCAGCGTGCAGGGTGGCGCGCCTAGCTGTCAGCTGGGAACCACTGGCACGCTTCGTTGCTGGGATTATGATTATGCGTCCAAGATTTGGGCCTACCGGACGAGCCCTACGGATTCATGACGACCTCTACTTCCGGATGCATGATGGCGTGCAGTCAGATGGCGTGCAGTCAGATGGCGCGGATGCCTGGCAGCTGGGTCCCCGTGTGTTCGACTTGCGCAGCTGCCCGGAGTGAACACCTTCGAGGTTGCCGCGCGCGTGGTATCAGTGGGCAGTCAACGGGGGAGTCGACGGAGGTTGGGTGCCGCTCTACGTCAACAAGGGCAGCTGCGAACCCATCGTGGCCTACAGCGCAGCGTTCGTGGATCAGGCTCGCGGGTGTGGCTTATTCCCTGACTTACTTGAAGGATGAACCCTGCTACCAACAATTAGTTGAAGAGTGCAGCGAGTGCGCCAGGAGCGCCCCGCGCTGAGGCGTTGCCCGGCCTTGTTGAACAGCAGTAATTGGCTCCCTCGTGGCGCGCCGACGGCGTCGACTTGAATCAAACCGTTTTCGCACTTGACGAAATGGACCCGCAGTTCTCCTGCCGGGCCAGATACTTTCTGACTGGAGCAATCGATCTCAAAGTTGGCGTGTGGGTGGGTACACTGACAAACAACATGCCCGGCGCTGAGCTGGCTCGGCGCGCATCGACATCGTGGAATCTCCCCAGCATGCGCCCCTGGAAAGCGTGCCGCTCCAGTTTTTTCGGTGCCACGCCATCGAGCAAGTCCTGTCCGTCATTGCTGCTTAGCGCTCCCCAGTTTGAAGCTGATCGCCGCGGGCCTTTCTGCGCTTGTCTGCTCCTGCAGGCTTCGGGCTGGGTTGCGTCAACGGCCATTCCCGTCGCGCTTCAACCACTTTCAGAAATCGCGGCTTGGCCTCTTTTGGCGCGTCCGAGGGGACCGGTTGAACGCTCGCGGAGTTTCTCCTGCCTCTTCAGGCTTCGAGCAGCCAGTGAGCAATCCGTTTCCGGCTAACATGGCTAGCCCGGGAAAAAGGCGGAGCCCACAATTCGGGCTGCACGCTTGGCTGGCTTCCTCATGTGGCGTAGATGCCGGACATGGCGTTTATGAAACCTTCGAGCGCCTTGGGGTCTTTGGAGGAAGAGGTCCGTTTCCGGCGTCTTCTGGTACTTGCTCCCAGCGCTGTCACCGGCGCGGTCGAGAAACTTGAGAGCGACGAGAGTATCCAGAAAGTCAAAGGTAGTGCGTGGGTGCAGCTCAAGAGCCTTCTTGAGCTCAGCGCCGGTCTTGGGCCCATCCGCCAGATTTGTAGACGTCAAGTCGTTCCACTCAGGGCTCGCTCCAACAACCTTCAGCAAGGTTCCAACTGCTGAATCCGCTTGGCATCCGGCTAGGCGAGAGACCGTACGACCATGCCGCGTCGCTCTTCGGACTCGACGCGGCGGTGGCCCTCCGCGGCTTGTTCGAGGGGGAATACCTCGTCGACGACGGCTCGCAGTGTGCCGGCTTCGATCATGTCTCGCAGGGTATCGAGCTCTTCCGTCGTTTCACCGGCAAAGGCGAACTGGGCCCGTTTGTCCGTGAAGGTCGAGATCGAGACTGACCGCAGCATCTTGGCGACCGTTGGGTTGCCGCACAGGTAGCGGCCGCCGGGCTTGAGCAAACTCACGAGCTGTTCACCACCATGTCGAAGATCACGTCAAAGCGTTCTTTGCCGGTGGTGATATCCTCCGCTGTGTAGTCGACCGTTCGGTCCGCACCGAGCTCCTGCAGCAGGCCGGCTTTGTGTGGCGCATCGATAGCGGTGACGTGGGCCCTCATGGCTTTGGCGATCTGCACGCCGAAACTCCCGATGCTTCCGCGGGCCCCGTTGCTCAACACCCGCTCGCCCGGCCCGACTTTGCCCAAGCGGAGGAAGTGCAGCGCGTTCAAGCCGCCGAGGGGCACCGCCGCCGCCTCTTCAAACGTCATGTTGCTGGGCTTGCGGGCGAGGGTGAGGGCTTCCGGAAGGGGATGTATTGCCCGTGGGCACCCATGTGCAGGGCAGTGCAACCGAAGATCTCATTCCGGGTTGGAATCGCGATGTTTGGTCCCCTATGGGCTCCACCACGCCGGAGAAGTAGCCACCAAGGATCTGCCGTTTTGGCTTGCGCACGCCCCAAGCGAGGCGCAACGGAAGGACGAACCACTGGACTGGAAACTGAAAGCTGCGCAGTTCGCAGTCTCCCTTGGTGATCTCGGCGGCCCGCACCCGAATCAACACTTGGTCTGGTTTGGGCGCCGGGCGCTCAAGCTCTTGGAGCTGCAGCACGTCCGGCGAGCCGTAGTTGGAATATACGATAGCTCTCATGATGTGTGCTGCTAACCGCAGCAGTCCCGCTGGACAGCTTTTTAGTGTTATGTGGGCAGCTAAGAAGCTGTCAAGCGGGACGCGTCGTTAACGGGCTGCCGATACCGCTGGGCCGGGGGTTTTGCACGGTTGTCGGCATTCGCTCCATCAAGGCCTCGGCTTGTCCGCTCGCAGCAAGGACCAATGAGAATACTGAATGACGATGCGCGGCTCGCTAAATCCGGCTTCGCCCAATAGCTCGAATAAATCGAGCTGGGTGAACTGTTGGCCTCGATGATTCATCAGCATCAGCAGGTTGAACAAGACCGCCATGCGGGGCGAACAAGCATCGCTATCAAGCAGCGCCTCATGCACAAACACCGAGCCGCCCGGGGGCAGAGCGTCAAAGGCGAATTGGAGCAGCTGCCGGCATGTCGGTAGTGGCCAGTCGTGAAGGATGTTGGAGAAACTAAATCCGTCGGCGTCTTCCGGCCACGGATCTTCAAAGAAGTTCGCTGGGCAGTACTGCACGCGAGCTCCGCTGCGCACATCTTGCAGTATGGCTCGTGACGCCGCGCAAACTGGAGCGAGATCCATGACCGTGGCGCGACTCTCCGGGTGATGCGCGAGGACAGCGGCGGCCAGCGCCCCCGATCCACCGCCAACGTCCACGAGATGTCGCAGCCTGGCGAAGGCGCCAGATCTCACCGCGGCCACCGAGGGCGAGAGGATGAGCGAGTGCATCACCCTTGTGAAAGTTTCGGCAGAATCGGCCGAGACATCGCCGCGCCGCCAGCCCTCGCTGAATGCCTCCGTGGTGTCGAGCAGTGGCGCCCACCCTTTCCGAAGCGTTTCCACAATGCGCTCGTGTTGTTCCCAGCCCCGATGCCGATCGAACTCGCGCCCGCGATAGGCAGGGCTCGTCGATACCCAAAGTTTCTCACCGAAATCGCTCAATGCAAACGAATCCCCCCGGCAACGCATTGCGCCCATCGCCACCAGAGCGCGGCAGGTCGCGCGCAGAGCGATTTCGTCGAGCTTCAGCTGCTGGCTCAACTGCGTGGGGCTGAGAGTGTCTCCTTCGAATGCATCGAAGAGCCCGAGTTGGTCTGCGGCACTGAGGGCACAGGCTCCGAAGTCGTGAATCCATTCGTCCATGAATTGACGATCGAAGTCCTCATCAACTAACTCAATTTCGCGTAAATCAATCATCGGTGGGTTTTTCCCATCGCATGGGTTGACAGCGGACGGTCGGAAAAGTGAATCCTCGGACCCTCGAGAGCCACAGCGGCACGGTCGTCCCGGCACAGTTGCCTGAATAGGTGCTCGCGTGCAGGAACAGCTGTAGAGAATAGAACGATTAGCGATGATGAGAACGCCGTGCATGTGCCGGGCGCCTGAGACGCACGGCGTGCATGCCAGTGAGGCGGAGCCCATGAAGATCGTGATGGGGAGCCGCCTCCCTAGGTCTCGCGGCGTCTCCGGCGGTGGCGACCCGGCGCGAAGTTTTCACGGGCTCGCATTGGCACGGTCTTCGCTATGGTCGGGGTATCGCCATGCCGTATCCGCCGTCTTGTTTCGTTCGATTGCTCATTGCTCATTGCTCATTGCTTTGAGCGTGGTCTTGCTCGGGTTCTCCGTAACCGTCCGACGGAGGATGGGTAGCGCTGACCGGTGCCGAAATGCATGCTGACGGGCATGAAGCGAAGCGCGAGGCAGGTCCGTTCACGGGATTTTTGGGAGAAGGCGGCAGCGAAGGCGGAGGCCTCGTCCGAGAGACGAGCAGACGTGGCCCGTAAGCTGGGCGTCGGGCAAGCGGCGCTGAGTTACTGGATTTACAAGTTCCGACAGGAGCGGGTTGGAGCATTGGCGACGGCGCCGGCGAAGTTGGTTCCGGTGCGACTGGTCGAGTCAGCGGGACGGCATGAGGCGCGTTCTGACCTCACATTGTCGGTGAGAGAGTTCACGCTGCGCTTTTCGGGTGAGGCGGCACCGGAGTATGTGGCACGGGTGGCGGCAGCACTAAGCCGATGCTGACGCTGCCACCGAGTGTACGCATCTTTCTGTTCTCTGGTCCGGTAGACATGCGCCGAGGGGTCGATGGTCTGGGCGCGATGATCGGAGCGGACCACGATCTTTTCGAGAGTGATCTGTTCGTCTTTATCAGCCGCAGGCG
>JABSRN010000100.1 GCA_013214025.1 Polyangiaceae bacterium | reverse complement strand
GGTCGTATTGGGTGTCCAGGTGGGATCAAAATCCTCAAGCCAACCATAGGGGCCATAGTCGATGGTCAGTCCTAGGATTGACATATTGTCGGTGTTCATAACGCCGTGCACAAAGCCCACACGCATCCAATGGTTCACCATGATGGCTGTGCTGAGGCAGACTTCCGAGAACATAGCGGCGATTTCGTCTTTGCCGGGCTCGATGGTGCCTGCGATCATCTCAGGCGTGAGCAACTGCGGGAAAAAGTGTCGCAGGGTGTAGTTGGTGAGCTGGCGCAGCGTGGTTTCGTCGCCCCGGGAAGCGAACAACTCGAAGTTGCCAAAGCGTAAAAAGGACGGCGCTACGCGACACACGATGGCGCCGGGCTCGGGTTTTGCGTTGCCGTCGTAAAGCACATCGCGCACCACGGCATCGCCAGTGGACACTAAGCTGAGGGCGCGGGTGGTGGGCACGCCCAGATGAAACATGGCCTCGCTGCATAAGAACTCTCGTACGGAAGAGCGCATCACGGCCCGACCGTCGGCTGTTCGCGAATAGGGGGTGGGGCCGGCGCCCTTGAGCTGCATCTCTAGCCAATTGCCGTCGGGTCCTTGCCGTTCCCCAAGACTAATGGCCCGGCCGTCTCCGAGTTGTCCTGCCCAATTTCCGAACTGGTGGCCCCCGTATGCCGCCGCGAAGGAGGTCATGCCCTCCTGAAGTGCGCAACCGCCGAGCACGGCGCTCATTCTTGCGGATTCTAGATCGTCGCTGCTGTAGCCCAGTTGATCCGCTACTTCTTGAGAATGAGCGATGACCTTGGGGGCGGCGACGGGCGTGGGTTCCACCAAGGAGTAACAAGCCCCTTCGACTTGTCGCGGGCGATTGGCGGAGAGTTTGTCGCCGGGCAGTTCGCTTACGAAGCGGCTTTGGAAAGGGACGGTCACGCACGCTGATTTAACCACCTAATAAGTGCCGTCAAGGGCAGTGCGGAGGGCCGTGTTTCTGGGCGGCACGGATCTGTCGGGTGCGCGCGGGATCGGCCCGGTAGGGAACCCTAGCGGGAAGACTTTTGGGGCCCCGGGACACGCTTATGCATGAAAATCCCTAAGAACTACCGCTTTGGAGCGGGGGCCGGCGTTGCGATGAGGCAAGAGTGGATCTACGCTGGGCACTCGCCCATGCGCTTTCTGTCGCTGTTCTTTTCACTCACGCTTTTCCTGCTGGCCATGCCCGGGGGCAGCGAGGTGTTCGAGAACGTCGCGCACTACATTGCGCAGGGTCACGCTGCCCACTCTGCGGGCCACAGCTCATCCGGTCACCATGGGGATCACGAGCACGGTTCCCATGAACACGCGAGCTCCCAGGGAGAGTCTTCGGAGCATGGGCACGGAGCGGCGAGCGATCACGAATCCGGCGCCCAAGACACGCACGCTCATAACAGTGAGTTGGAGCACGGCTGCGGGGGCATCGTGCATACCTGCCCGTGCCACAGCTCGGTTAGTTTTCTCGCGCCGGAGTTGATGCCAAAGCTTGTGCAGGCAGTGCTTGTTTCCGTTGAAGGTCGCCCCGGGGTGGAGCGAGCCGGACCGAACGGTCATGGCAACCACTTGTTTCGTCCTCCCGTAACAACCACCGTCGCCTAGTCGGCGGCGGATCTCGTAATCGCAGGAGCGCTCGGCTCGCTGGCATCGCGCTGGCGGGGGCGCGCTATGTCGTGCGGTCTATCCGTGCGTGTTGATAGGGAGGTTCTGGCATGACTATTCGCCAGGCAAGATTTTCGGTTGGTTTAGCTAGTTTATTGTTTTCAGTGACGACGACTGTGGCGTCGGCTCAGTCAGCGACGACGGCCCCGTCAGAGGTGACTGGCCCCGTCGTGGCTAGTCCTGTCGCAGACTCGTCGGGGGCATCGACGCTCGACGAGCAGGATGTGATTCGTCGCCTGCTCCAGTCCGAGAGCATTCAACAACAGGCGCAGAGCCGTGCTGCCGTGGCTGACGCCCGAGGGCAATCGGCTAGTCTTTGGGACAATCCGCGAATCGCCTATCAGCGCAGCCAGCTGGAAGGCGGAGAGACGGAGGACCAGCTGCAGCTCAGTCAGTCCTTCGATTTTTCTGGGCGTCGGGGGCTGTGGTCGGATGCCGCTTCTCGACGTGCGGATGCCGCCCGGGCGCGCGGGACCGGATCGCGTTGGCTGCAGACGACGGCCGCTCGGAGTGTGTTCTTCGAGGCCCTTTACCGGCAAGAACGCTCCGATATTCTGCAGACGTGGCGTGCCCGACTAGCGGCGGCGCTGCAAACCGTCGAGCTCCGAGTCAAAAGTGGCGATGCCCCGCGCTATGAGTCGTTGCGGCTGGCCCAACAGAGCCGCCGGGCAGAGGCTAGCTGGGGGGCTGAGTTTGCCATGTTGCAGGGGGCACGATCTCGCTTGGTGGCGTTGCTAACGGGGGATATCTCACTCGAGACCAAGCTCGCAGGCGAATTGCTGCCACAACGCGCGCCGCTGACCGAAGCTGCCATGCGCGGCGCTTTAAGTTCCCGCGGGGACTTGCTTGCCCAACGTCACCTGGCGGATGCCGCGAAGCTCGAGCAACAGGCATCGCGCCGTGCCTGGATCCCGAAGCTTTCGCTGTCGGTGGGTTACCGGGGCGTCGAAACCGCGGGGATTCGAAACAACGGTTATATCGCTGGGGCGTCGCTGGCGCTACCCGTGTTCAACCGCGCTCAAGGCAAGTCCGCGGAGGCGTCCGCGCGAGCATCCGAGGCGACCGCTACCGCCAAGCGCCGTACTCAGCAGGCCTTTGCCGACTCCCGCGGTCTCGCTGTCCAGGTCAATCAACTGCGAGAAGTCTCTGAAACCCAGCGTAAGGGATCCCTGCCGCGCTTGAATGAACTGGTGACTTCCGTCAATGCTGCCTACCGGGGTGGTGAGGTCGGCATCGTTGAGCTGATCGATGCTTACCGCGCTGAGGTCAACAGTCGATTGTCCGTGGTGGATTTGCAGTGGCGAGCGAGACAAGCCGCCCTGAAGCTAGACGGACTCTTGGGGAGGACGCAGTCATGAAACACCGATATTTCCTAGCTGCCGGACTTCTCCTTTTGGCTTGCAACCGTGGTGACGGGCATGACGATCGTGGTCGTCGTGACCACGGCGACCATGGTCACGACGACCACGGGCATGGCGGACACGACTACCCGGCTGTCGTGGTGACGCACTTTACTGAGCAGACCGAACTATTCGTGGAGTACCCGGCGCTCACCGTGGGGCGTAAATCGGCGTTCGCCGTGCATCTCACACGGCTGAGCGATTTCAAACCCGTTCGAGAAGGCAAAGTGGTGGTAATTTTGTCGGGCGCCGGATCGCCTGAGGAACGTTTCGAGGCCCAGCCATCGAAGACTCCAGGGATCTTCCGCCCGGTGGCGCTGCCGAAACACGGGGGCAAACGAACCCTCACGGTTCAGCTTGAGGGCAAGCTGTCGGCCAAACATGAGCTGGGTGTACGAGACGTATTCGCCAGCTCGGATAAGGCACGGGCCGGCACTGCGGAGGTGCCGGACTCACCCGGCGCGATTTCGTTCCTGAAGGAACAGCAGTGGAAGGTGCAGTTTGCTACCGCCACGGTGAGCGAGCGCAAACTCCGAGCCTCGGTGCGGACTACTGGCCACATACGAGCGAGAGCGGGAGGGGAGGCGAAAGTCAGCGCCCCCGTGTCGGGCAGGGTGACGACCGCCGCAGACAAACTGCCCACGATCGGTCGGGACGTGAAGCGCGGGGAGGTACTGCTGGCACTGAGCCCGCGGCTCGGAGATTCGGCGGATATCGCGACCCTCGATCTGGACGTCAGTCGCGGACGTGCACAGCATGACTTGGACAAGAAGGATCTCGAACGCCTCGAAGCCTTGCTCGCTGAAGGAGCGGTGGCGGAGCGCCGGGTCGAGGTGGCGAGAAAACGCCTAGCGACGTCTCTCGCGGAGGTCTCCGCTGCGAAGCGCCGGGTCGCTCAGTACCGAGGTAATCAGAGTCTGAGCGGTGGTGGCTCACGGCTACAGGTGCGTTCGCCCATCGATGGCACGGTGGTCGAAACCTTTATTACCTCCGGTGCATTCGTCGAAGAGGGAAAATCGCTCATCCACGTGGTGGATTTGGACCGCTTGTGGTTAGAGGCGGACATTCCCGCCGCCGACGTGGGTCGTTTGCGAGGAGCCTCTGGCGTCTGGTTCGAGGTGGAGGGTTACCCGAAGCCATTTGAGATCGATCTGGAAAACGGCGGCAAGCTGGTAGCCTTCGGAGGAGTCATTAATCCCCGAACTCGCACCGCGCCCCTGGTTTTCGAGTTCGAGAATAACGATCGGGCCTTTGCCGTGAACTTGTTCGCCAAAATGCACATTCTGACGGGCACGAGCCAACAATCCTTGGCGGTGCCAACCGGAGCCATCATCGATGATGCCGGCAAGGACGTGGTGTACGTGCAAACGAGTGGCGAATCCTACGAGCGCCGGATCGTCGAGCTCGGTCCGAGCGACCGGGGTTGGGTGGCCGTGACTTCCGGACTGCGCCCGGGGGCGCGAGTCGCCACGGTGGGGGCGTATTACGTGCACTTGGCGGGATCGTCCACGTCTGTGCCAGCCCACGGCCACGCGCACTGAGCCGCCATGCTGGATAAAGTCATCAAAGCATCCCTCGATAACCGGCTGGTAGTCGTCTTGTTGACGCTACTGACCGTCGTTTGGGGCGTATTCGAAACAGAACGTATGGCGCTCGACGTCTTTCCTGATCTGACGGCTCCTACTGTCACCGTGATCAGCGAGGCCCACGGCATGGCGCCGGAGGAGGTCGAGACACAAATCACTGTTCCCATCGAAGCCGCCCTCAGTGGGGCCCCGGGGGTCCGACGCATCCGGTCGTCGACAGCTGTGGGGTTGTCCATTGTCTGGGTGGAATTCGATTGGGGCCGCGATATCTACCAAGCGCGACAAATGGTGACCGAGCGAATCGCGAGCACGCGAGGTCGTCTGCCCCATGGTGTCGACGAGCCTGTGCTGGGTCCGGTGGCGTCCATCATGGGCGAGGTGATGTTTGTCGCTTTGCAATCGGAGAGTGGTTTGGCGACAGATCTCCGAACCTGGGCCGACTGGACTGTGCGCCGCCGCTTGCTGTCGGTCCCCGGGGTGTCCCAGGTCGTGATGACGGGTGGCTCCGAAAAGCAGTACCAGATCATCGTCAAGCCGGAGCGCCTCGCCGCCTATGAGCTGGGCCTGGATCGCGTCGTCGAGGCACTGGAGAATACCAACGAGAACGTGCCGGCAGGTTTCTATGTCACCGGTGGTCAGGAGTATCTGATCCAGGGCATCGGGCGGGTGCGTAGCCTCGAAGATCTGGAAAACACTGTCATCGAGGTGCGCGACGGACAGCCGTTGCTGGTGCGTCATGTGGCCGACGTGCGCATTGGCGCCGCCATCCCCCGGGGGGCAGGCTCCTATGGCGGCAAGCCGGCGCTGATACTCGGGGTGCAGAAGCAGCCCGGCGTGAACTCCTTGGAATTGACGGCAAGCCTCGATCGCGCACTGGATGACATTCAGCGGGAGTTGCCCGAGGGCATGATTTTGCGTCGGGATGTGTTTCGGCAAGCGGATTTTATCGAAACTGCCGTTGGCAATGTCGTCGGCGCCCTGCGCGATGGCGCCTTCTTGGTGTTGTTCATCGTGTTGATCTTCCTGATGAGTGGGCGGGCGACGCTGATCACCATGCTCGCCATACCGCTCTCCTTGTTGGCGTCGATCATTGCCATGAGCGCCCTCGGCGTGACCCTCAACACGATGTCATTGGGGGGCATGGCCATCGCCGTTGGTGCGTTGGTGGACGACGCCATCGTCGATGTGGAAAACGTGGTGAGGCGCCTGCGGGAAAACATGGCCCTGCCCGGCGATCAGCAGCGCTCTCAACTGGACGTGGTGTTCCAGGCCAGTCGTGAAATTCGCGGCGCCATCGTGTTTGCGACCCTCATCATCGTGCTGGTGTTCGTTCCCGTGGGTTTCCTCGCGGGAGTCGAGGGCCGACTTCTGCGTCCGCTGGGTTTTGCTTATGTCGTGAGTGTGCTGGCCTCTCTAGCGGTGGCGCTGACCGTAACGCCGGTGTTGTGTTCGTTGCTACTGCCGTCGTCCTCTGCTGTGCAAAGCCACGAAGAGAAGGGTCTGCCGGCGTGGTTGAAGCGGGTCTACGAACCGTTGTTGCGTTCCACGCTGGATCGCTGGGGAGACGTGGCGGCGGTTGCTGTGTTGGCGTTTGTTGTGGCGGCCGCCTGTACCTTCTCGCTCGGTCGCTCTTTCCTTCCGACTTTTAACGAAGGGGCGCTGACGATTGGCGCGGTGACGTTGCCGGGTACCTCCTTGGAACAGTCCGATGCCATTGGGCGAACAGTGGAGACCTTGTTGATGGAAGTTCCGGAGGTCAAAAGTGTGGCTCGCCGTACAGGACGCCCAGATTCCGGCGAACATACTCAGGACTCCAATGTAACGGAGGTAGACGTAGCGCTTGCCATGGGTAGCCGCAGCATCGAGACCGTCACAGCGGAGATCCGCAAGAAACTGAGCGCGGTGCCGGGGACGAACATTCTCATCGGTCAGCCGATCAGTCATCGAATCGATCACATGCTCAGCGGCACGCGGGCGAACATCGCGGTCAAGGTCTTTGGGGATGATCTGCGAGTACTTCGTCAAACTGCGGAGGCGGTGAAGGCGGTGATGGATACGATTCCTGGAGTGGTGGATCTCTCCATCGAACAGCAGAGCGACATCCCGCTGCTCACAGTGAAAGCCGATCGGGCGGCTATCGCGCGACATGGGCTCAGCGTTCACGACGTCACGGAGGCCACCGAGATTGCGTTTTTGGGTCACACAGCATCGCGTGTGCTTGAAGGGCAGCGAAGTTTTGACTTGATTATCCGATACCCACCGGAGGTGCTCGAAGATATTGAGGCCATCGAGTCGGCTCTGGTGATGACGCCGGGGGGCGCCCCCGTGCATCTGCACGCGCTGGCCGATATTCGTAAGGAGCGAGGCCCCAGTGCGATCTCCCACGAGAACGGTCAGCGCAAGATCGTCGTCCAGTGCAATGTAGCGGGTCGTGATCTCGGTAGCGTGATCGGCGATATTCGCAGTCGCATTGCTTCTGAGGTGAAGTTCCCCGATGGCTACCGTGTGGCCTACGGCGGGCAGTTCGCTAGCGCAGAGAGCGCGTCTCGCACGTTGATGGCCGTCGGTGTCGGCGTATTGATAGCTATCTTCGTATTGCTGCTCGGGGCATTCGGCTCCGTCCGCGACGCCCTCTTGGTGTTGCTGAACCTTCCTCTCGCCTTGATTGGGGGTGTCGCCGGCGTGTACGCCTCTGGAGGCGTATTGTCCATTGCGTCCATCGTCGGCTTCATTGCCTTGTTCGGTATCGCGACCCGTAACGGATTGCTGATGGTTTCGCACGTACACCATCTGGTACGGGAGGAGCAGGTGCTGGACGCCCGCGAGGCAGTAGTGAGGGGAGCCGTAGAGCGACTCAACCCGATTCTGATGACGGCGCTGGCGTCGGGCCTAGCGCTGGTGCCGCTGGTCATGCGCGCTGGCGAGCCCGGCACGGAAATCCAATCTCCCATGGCGGTGGTCATCCTGTTCGGACTCATCACCAGCACGGCGCTGAACATGGTTGTACTGCCGGCGCTCTACCTGCGCTTCGGCGCCATCCCCCGGCAATTGGCGGCAACGGCCGCGGTCGGGGACTCTGCGGCGGTCACCGACTGATCGGTGGTCGGGACTTCACCGGCGGTACGGGATTGAGCGGCGTTCTGGATTGAGCGGTGCCGCCCTAGACGCGTACGGGGGGCCAAGACATGCGCGCACGCTGGGCGACCGGGGCGTGAAGCAGATCGAAGGACCGCTGCAGCGACGGCAAAGCCGTGTGGTGCTCGATGATACCGCCTACAGCGATATTCGCGACGGCAACGCCCATGCTGACCATCTTGGAGGTCGACGCCAGGTGCACGTCGGTAAACTCTCCACGGTTCCTCAGAAGCCAGTGGGTCAGCGCGAGGCGAGCGTTAGAATGATAATTTTCCAGCCCGAGCCAGTCATGGATGGCCGGGGCGGGGATGCCCCCGTTGCGTTCGTTGATGATTTCGCTGTAGCGCATCATCATTTCTGCGTGCTGCAAGGTCATCGTGCCGGTCACACGGCACACCAGGGTGCTCTGTGCGACACACCAGCACTGGACCACACCAAGATCCGTGGTGAGGGTTTCGAGGTCGGTGCCGGTTAGTTCCCCTAGAGCCACAGCACATCATCATGCCCTCTGGCCGCTTCGTCAAATTCTTGTCGCCGTCTCGGGTGCGTACTGGGGACCGCGGGTGCGGGCCCGGGAGCTGCCTTTGCAGGTGATTTCTTCTACTTAGCGTCGGTTATTTAGCGCGGGCGCGGGTGATTTGTTTGGGCAGCCAGCGCGCAGCAGTCGATTGTCGTCAGTCAGTCAGTCAGTCAGCCGAGCCAGGGAGTAGCCAACCTGAAACCGCGGCGCTTCCGCCCCGTTGGCAATGCTTTCGGCGGCGGTCGAATTTATCAGTTGGGCTTGCCCCAGTGACTCGCGGAGACACGATCCGAATCGCGTAGGGGGTGTCGTCCCCGGTGGACGCAAGATCCGATACTTTTTGCCGGTATTGTACGGTTGCTGCGCAATGCGCCTGCCTGAATCAGCGGTATTCGGGCCAATTTGGACTTCCAGTAGCTGGCATTAAATTTGCTACTTGGACAATAAGAGGTGTTGCGCCTGCCCTCGGGGCGACGGGCACCGCCGAACTCCGGCAGTGGGCGGTGGCTATCTCGCTACTTCCCCAGGACTTCATGACCATGCTGCACTTACGGACCTTACGCATCACTTTCGTTTCTTTGGCTTCGCTGCTCATGCTGTCGTGCGCGAGCCCCGAGCAGTCCGCGCCGGGTGCTGGCGCTGCTGGAAGCGGCGAGCCGGAAGGGGACGCGGCCAGCCCGTTTGAGTCCGGCGTTGTTGCCACCGATCCGACCACGCAGGTTGATGCGGGCGCCGAGCTCAGCCTCGAAGAGCGCGCCGACGTGTTTTGCGCGCAACGGTTGGGAGCGGCGGACACCTGCGCGACGGACACCTGCGTTGACCCCGATGATGCCGCGGACGCGGAGCGGAAAGCCTGCGCTGCCGCTCTCGCCGAGGACTGTGACGACATCGTTCACTTGCTGAACGTCGAGTTCTTGGACGCCCAATCCCGCTGCGTGGATCGCGAGACTCGAGGTGGGCGTGGATGTTTTTCGGAAGCGCTCCAGGACGTGACCGTTACGGATTCCCACCGAGGTTTGGCGGAAGCGTACTGCGGAAATTGTCTGTCCCGAATCGAGGACCGCTGCGTAACTACCTTTTTCGATCCCGAGTCCGAGGACACCTCGATCATTGCCGCACTCATTCTCCCTTTTGGCGATGCCATGGCCGATCGGATCGCCGACGAGTGTACGGACGGTCGCTTCTGCGCGGTGCAAATGAAAGACTGTGTCAAACAAGCGCTCATCAACGTGAGCCTGCCGGATGACACTGCCGCCTGCCTGGTCAATCAGCTAGTGGACTCGCTTCGGCGACAGCCCGCGAGCTCTGCGGACGATGGCAGTTGCGAGGGAGAGGTATTCTGAACCTATTGCGTGCCCGCCCGGTGGGTGTGCGCGGCGTAATGAAAGGCCATGCCCGCGAGCATCGCCGCAACAAACAGAAATGTGCCCGAGTCGCCGGCGCCGAGAGCTGTGAGGGCAGGGCCAGGGCAGAAACCCGTCAATCCCCATCCGATGCCAAACAGCGAGGCTCCGATCAGTAGGCGAGCGTCAATCGACCCGGGTGGCGGAATTCGGAAGTCGCCTCCGAACAACGGCGCGCTGAGGCGCTTGCGTCACAGTACGAAGGGCTGTTTGACCATGATGGCTCCCCCCGTGACAAACGCCAAACTGGGATCCCAGTCACCGGCTACGTCAAGAAAGCCCACAACCTTTTCGGGTTGGGTCATGCCGCTCACGGCCAGACCCACTGAGAACAACGCTCCCAACAGCACCGCTGCCATGATTCGGCGCATTAGCTGCCTCCTAAGCAATGGCGGACGAGGTAGACAGTGACGCCGGCCGTCGCCATGAAGGCCCCGGTGGCGGCGAAGGATCGCACGGACCATCGGCTGATGCCGCACACGCCGTGGCCGCTCGTGCAGCCGTTGCCCAGTCGTGCCCCATAACCGACGCACAGCCCCGCGATAATGATGGCGAGTTCCGAGCTCGCCGGGGTGACACCGAGTGCCTGGGGTGCCTCCCAAGCGCACAATCCGCCGGCAGTAATCAGCCCGCTCAAGAACGCAGTCCGCCAGGGAACGTCATGTTTTTCGCTTCCTAGCAAGCCACCGGTGATGCCGCTGATGCCGGCAACTCGCCCCCTTGAGTAGGAGCATCAAACCAGCGCTCAGACCGATCAGCGCGCTACCGACGGCCGACAGGAGGGGGTGAAGTGGGCCCTAGATTGTCAGCGAACCAGCGTTGTGAGATGAAACAGTGTAGGTGCAATTCATTCAATAGGCAGCAGCGAATACCCTCGCGCTCGGGCGGCGGACCTAAGCCGAGTGAACCTCGCGTGACTGCGCTAATGCTGGTATTATTGATGGGCCGCGACGGGTTCTGCTGAGTCCGGCGGTTCTTCACCCACTGCTTGCGACTAAAATATGACGCACCTTCGCCTCCTTTCAGGCGTGCTGGTCGCTTCCGTTATGGGAGCTGGCGCCTGCAATAGCTCGACTGACGCTCTCACTTCTGGCTCTGGCACTTCTGGCTCTGGCACTTCTGGTTCTGGCGGCACCAGCACGTCGTCGGACGCTGGCGGCGCTGGCGGACACAATTCGGCCGCGGGCGACGCATCCGCTGTGTCCGGCATCGCGTGCGATACGGAAGCCCAATGCGGCCCGGACTTTCCGTACTGTGCCGAAGGCAGCTGCGTTCAGTGCATCACGGACACAAACTGTGGCTGGAGCACCTGTAACCAAGTCACGAACACTTGCGATGGCGTGGCTCCGGGAAGTAGCCCGACAGTCGGTGGTCCCCGATTCCCCGGTGCCAGTGGCGGTGCCGGTTTTCCCCTAGCGCCCGGCTTTGGTCCCGGCACGGCGGACGATTGTCCTCCCGTTGACGGCATCGGTACTTCGCCCACTCAACAGGTTCGAGACAGCGCGACATTGTGTTTCTACGGTCCCGAAGATCCCGACGTTCCGGTGGCCACCATCGAGCAGGTCATCGAATCCCTCGATGAGCAAGAGTACGTTCACCTGGCGTGACCTTCAATCCCGACTTCGTCGATAATACCTTTGGCGAAAACCAAATCGGTTGGGGCCACGGCAAGCACGAGTTCGATAAACTGGTCGGCAGCGGTCACGTGGAGTTACGCTTGACGGACTGCAACACGGATACCGTCATGCACTTTGTTGTCGACTTCGTGTCTGAGGATCCCGATTCGCCTTCGGGTTTTTCGTCCCTGGGTGTTTCGGGTGGGGACCGCGACGGCAGTATGATCATCGGCGATCCTGATCACATTCTGGCCGTGGGCACTTCGCTCGATCGCAATTTGAATGGCTGCGGCTATAGCGAGACGGTGGTGGACTCGCCACTCACCGACGAGGACTACACTCCGAACCCGGACGCGCCGGATTGGGACTTTCGTATGACCTACGATATTTGGGTGGACTCAGCGGCCTTCGATGGTTGTTTTGGGCAGGCCTACGTGACCTCGGTGCACGCCTCGCCGTCCAAGTTCGCCGAAGACACCCAAGAGACAACGCCGGGCGAGTGCCCGCCGGGCTGGGACGAGCCCTATTGCCCCGAGGCTGTCTGTGACACCCCGCCGGAAGAGGACTACGAATGTCCGCAGAACTTCACCCAGTACACGAACTCCGAGGGGTGTGAAGGGGAGTGTGTTCCGATTCCATTCGCCGGCTACACGGATCGCGCCGCCTGTCCGACCGGCTACCAGCTCGATCTCGACACCGAGGGGCGATACTGCGTTCCGATTTCCGGTGAGGTGTGTCCCTAATTATGGCGATGAATTCTTACGCTAAATGTCTCTTGCTGGGGCTGGTCGCGTTACCGGCTCTGGTTGGACTTGGTGCATGCGGCTCCAGCCCGAACACAACGCCGCTATCGGTAGATGGTGGTGGCCCGGGCGGTAGCGTCGCGACCGGGGGAGCGAGCACCGCAGGCGGCGGCACGTCGGCAACCGGAGGCACGTCAGCCACTGGCGGCACGTCGGTAACCGGAGGCACTGGCGTCACCGTTGGCGGCGTACCTACGGGCGGCAACACCTGCACGACCTCCGGCGACTGCACCCCACCGCGGGGCTATTGCCACAGCGGTAGCGCAACTTGCGTTGAGTGTCTGGCAAGCGCGAACTGCGGCGACGGGCGTGTGTGTCAGCTGGGGCCTCAGACTTGCGTGCAAAGCTGCACGTCGAGCACTGATTGCAGCGGCGCCGCGTCGGCGTGCGATACCAGCTCCGGCATCTGCGTTGAGTGTACGGGCGATACCGACTGCGATGGCACGCGATCGGTGTGTAACGCGTCCCAACAATGTGTGCAGTGTTTAGCGACGTCGGATTGCGAGGGAGCCACCCCAGCCTGTGAGACTACGTCGCAAACTTGTGTGGAATGTTTGACGAACCCGGACTGCGGAGACGGCCTGGTTTGCGACTCGGGTCAGTGCATCTGTGAAAACTGTAGCGACTGCGGCGGCGCCCAATGTGATGTCGCCTTCGAGACCTGTACGGATGCAAGCTGCGAATGCCGTGGCGGCACCGAGTTATGCCGTGACCAGTGCTCGGATACTCAGAACGATCCGAAAAACTGCGGAGTCTGCGATGAGAAATGCGGCAAGATGGAAATCTGTACCGCGGGCGACTGTGTGTGCCGCCCCGGACTCGATCTGTGCGACGCCGACTGTTTCGATTTTCAGTCCGACGCCGATCATTGCGGCGACTGCACAACCGTCTGTGGCGACGGGGGACGCTGTGACGGCGGGCAATGTTTGTCCGGCGATGCGGGTGCCGAATGCAGCGAGGGCCTAACGGCATGTGGTGCCGGGGGTGGCAAGACTCACTGCGTAAATGTGGCGACGAGCAACGCCCACTGTGGCCGCTGCGATCGTGAGTGTTCCGAAGAGCGAGTGTGTGTCGAGGGCGAGTGCCGCAAGTACAAACCTGCGGCGCCCTGTATCGCTTGTCCTTGCACGGCGGTCTGTGATGAGCTGGTGAACGACGCTGGGTGCTGTGAGGGGCCCAACGGCAATCCGATTTGTGTAGAAAGAGGTATCTGTCCATGAGTCGTCTTCAACTGGCCGCGAGTGCCTCCTTCATTCTGGTCGCGATCGGCGCTTGTTCTGATGACGATTCCTCAGGAGTCGGCACGGGCAACGCCTCGGACTCCGGCGGCAGCGGCGGTACCGGCATGATATTCGCTGATGGGGGGCTGACAGGCACCCATCAGCCCAGTCTGGGTCAGGGTACTTCGGTGACGATGACTGCCCGGCAGAGATCTTCCGGGGCGAAGGTTACACCTCCGACTTTTTGATCGTGTTCGATCAATCGGGAACAATGGGGCTCGGTCCCGATGGGGCTCGGCGTATCGATCTTGTGCGCGACGCCGTGAATGACTTCATCACATCGCCGGAAATCTCGGGCGTTGGGGTTGGTATCAGTTACTTCGGTGCCAACGCGCTCGGCTCCGCCAGTTGCGATCCGACAGATTTTTCGGTCGCCGCTGTCGATGTCGCCCCGGTTACGCCGGCGCACGCGAATGTGCTTACCGCTAGTCTAGCGACCGTCGAGCCCACGGGTGAAACCCCGACGGGTCCAGCTATCGAAGGCGGCTGTATGTACGTCAACACTTGGAGCGGCGAGAATCCCGGGCGCGGCGTGGTGATGTTGGTCGTGACCGACGGCATTCCCGGCGCTCCCGTAACTTGCGACCAGGACGCGACGTGCTGCCCGAGCATCATCGGCGCCGTAGAACAAGCGAGTGCCTGTTTGAGAGGAGATGTCGCCGTGCGTACCTACGTGCTTGGCGTGGGTCCCGCCCTAGACGATCTCAACAGCATCGCCAGCGCAGGCGGAACTGACGACGCTTATCTCGTAACTGGCGATGGCGATGTCGCCGCCGAAGTCGTGGCCGCCCTGCACGAGATTCGCAACGAGGCGGTCATCCCATGCGAACTCAAGCTCCCGGTGCCCGACAACGGCGAGCCGTTGGAAACCGGTCTGGTCAACGTGCAGTACCGCCCGAACACAGCCGAAGAGGAGACTCATACTGTGTACTTTCGTGAGTCGCTCACCGAATGCGATGCGGTAACTGGCGGCTGGTTCTACGAGGAAGAAGTCGACGCATCCGCGGACGCCGTTCGAGACCGGGTCATCTTGTGTCCGGCTACTTGCAGTGCTGTGACATCGTCCACGACAGCCGAGCTTGGCATTGCTCTTGGTTGCGCCAGCGTGGACGAAGTGAACTGATTTGCGGCTGAGGGGATCGACGGCGGATCCGCGTTCGCCATGCTTCGGTTTCGATTCGGTGGCCGTGACCAAAGTGTACGGTGGGCTGAGGCGCGATTGGGCGGTCAGCAGCATGTCTGTGGCGCTTGGCTACTGAACTCGGGTCAGGGTGTTCGCATCGGTATGGTGGAAGATGTCGTCTTGTCCTTTTAGCTTGAGCTGCGTGTCCGACTCGTAGCTGAAGCTATCCGCCCCGTGCACGGTGATCTTGAGCTCGTAGCGCACTGTCTTGAACTGTTCGAGCAGGAAGAGGTTCGAGCAGATTCCGTAGCTCTCGGAGCCTGCATGGGCGGCCATCTCGAAAGTGGTGGCGTCGGCCTCGCATGTTCCGCCGGCCATGATGGTCATCCCCCTAGGCGGCATGAAACAGCGCATGACCTGCTTGTTGGCGGCGTCCCACAGCCAGTAGCCGACTTCTTCGTGGAACGCGTTGTCGGCGTCGACGCGCCAGGCGGTCGTGCGGTAACGCATGCCGTAGAGGATCTGCTCGTGATTGTCGACGCGACCGATGTCTTCGAACACCATGGTTTCGCGATACGCGCTGTTGGCGACGCCGCGTGTATCGGACGGCGCGATATCGGCTCCCTTTTTACCCTCCCAGGTTCCGAGAAGTGCACCCAAGGGACCGAGAGTTTTTACAGTGTCATTCATGCCCTAGGTGTCGGGCGGATTGGCGGGCACGTCAAGGGGGAGCCCGCCGAGGGATTTCCGGGCGCGGGGCGGGCGAGTTGGTGTGGGGGCTCGGGGAACGGCTTGAGCAGGTTCACCGGCGGACGCCGCTCAGCCCCTTGGGGGAGGCGCAGGGCAGAGCTGAGGATGCGCGCTAAGCGCGATTCAACTCTGCTTCGCTGCGCGATCGCGATAGGCGAAGCGGAGAAGTGCTGGCGCGATGGTAAAATCCATGACCAGAGCCAGCACAATAGTTAGCAACAACAGGTTGCCGAAGCGGTGGTAGCTCACCAGCTCGGCTGCATTTGTGCAGAGCATGCCGAGGGTGAGAATCAGGCTTGTGGCGACCATCGCGCGTCCCGAATGCGCGAATGAGTGGCGAACAGCACCGTCCACGTCCCCCGTGCTGTCATAGTGGGCTTTGAATTGATAGAGAAAGTGGATGGTGTCATCGACCACAACGCCGATCGCGACTGAACCCAATAGCAAGGTGTTGACGTTGAGGGCGATGCCCATATAGCCCATGCAGCCCATCACGCAGAACACGGGCAGCAGGTTGGGCACCATGGCCAAGAGCCCCATCCGTAGATCTCGCAGCAGTAGGATCATCATCAGAGAGATGACGATGGCGGCGGCACTGAAGCTGTTTACCAGGTCTTCAATCAGTCGAGAGACCACCGTGACGGCGAGGTGTGCGCTGCCCGTAAAACGCACCCGGGCGCGGTCCCCTATGTATTTCTCGATGCCGTCTTCGATATGCGAAATTAGGGGTTCGTAGCCCAGAGCATCTCGGCGGCGCACTCGGACATGAAGCAAGGCGCGCTGCATGTCGATGCTCACCAGTCGCTTGAGTCGGTCTGGGCTGGCTCCTTCGAATAAGGTCACCATGTCGGTCACCCCCCGCTGAGTGTCCGGGATGCGATAATGTTTATCGTCCCCGCCTTGGATGGCTCGCCAGCTCTCGCGAATGGGGTCCATGAAGCTGAGAGTGCTCTTGACCATTTCCCGATCGGATGTCGGGTCGTCATAGTTTCGGATATGTGTCTCTAGTTGCTCCAGGGCGAGCAAGGTTTCGCGCTTCGTCAGCGTTTCGCCTGGGTTGGCCTCCACTAGGATCAATACGTTGACCGTGCCGCCTACGCTGTTCTCGAAATCTTCGATGGCGACTCGGGTGGGGTGGTCTTTTGCGAAGTAGTCCAGCTGGTTGTGTCGGAGCTCCAACTGACTGAGGCCGACCGTGGAGAATCCGAAGATGGCAAGGCCCACCACCAAGGTGGTGTTTCGTCGACGGAAGCTGACCCCGGTAGGACCTTGAACGGGGGCCGTGGTTTGTTCAAAGGCGCGAAGCACTCGATTCAGCCAGTTATTGCTGTCCGGATCGGGCTTGTAACCAAGAAGGCTCGTGCTGTTGAAGCTCAAAAGCACGGGGAGTAAAATGACGGAATTAATGAAGGCCATGGTGACGCCAAAAGCACCACAGGTTCCCATCTCCTGAATTGCAGAGAGGGAGGCCAGGCGGAAACTGAGCAGGCCGAAGGCCGTGGTCACTGTGGTGAGCAGAACCGGAAGCCCGGTCGTGCTCATCGCATAGACAATAGCGTCGTGGTTGTTCTGCCCCTCCGCTCGCGCGGTTCGATACACCGAAATGATGTGCACGCTGTCGCCGAGGCCTACACAGCCGATGAAGGAGGGCAGAATCGTGCTCACCAATGTGAACGGAGTGTCGGCAACCGCCATGGCGCCCAAGGTCCATATCTCCGCGGCCCAGATGACCAAAGCGGGGGCGAAGATCCCGATCGGGTGACGGAAGAGCCAATAACACGTGACCAAGATCACTAGGGTGATCCAGCTCATGGTGACGCTGATATCCCGCACCATCATGTCTCGGAAAGAGACTCGCACGACAGGAGAGCCTGACACTTGGATCTTAAAATCTGACTCATCGTGTTCGGTGGCGATTTCGCGAAGGCGATAGAGCACGGCCGCTTCATCATTCTCGCTCATCTTGTGCGTACGAAACAGAATCGCGCTGTTCGTGCCATCCGAGTCGACGACGTTGCCGACGAGACTTCGATCTGCGAGGGCCCGAGTTTTGAACTCGGCCCACTCTGATGCGGCCGGCATAGTCTCGAATAAGCCTTGTACGAGGATACCGTCGTCGTCGGGGAGGGTCTGCCGCACGTTGATGAGGGAGGTGATTTGATCGACTACGCTACCGGCGTTTTCCCCGGCCCATGCATCCTGATCATCCTCGACGTCCTCGAATTCTTCGAAATCGTCCGCGTTGCTGGGCGGCGGCGTGACTTTGGGGGGGGCGTTGTTATCGCGAGCCGCTTCTCCTGTTAGTTCTACGTGGAGATCTTGCACGGTGGCGTGCAGTTCCCGGAGCCGATCCACGTACTCCGGCGTGAAGACGTCGCCGGTGATGAGTAGCTGGAAATAGATATCATGGCCGAACTCGCGCCGTACCTCGTGCAATGTTTCTAGGGAAACATCCGCGGTGGACAAGAAGTTTTCGTCCGTCGTGTCGGAGCGCAGGTTCTCGCGGGCCTGATAGCCGAAGAAGACCGAGAGCAAGAACGTGACGACCAAAGCCAGCCAACGGAATCGCAAGACCGTGATAGCCAACCAGCGAAACGTCCTGTTGCCCTGATTCGTTGGCACGGAACGCGCGCCTGATGAAGAGTCCGCGGCAGAGGAATCGGCCTGGGGCTGGGGAGAGGGCGTTTCCGTCATCTGGGGCGCATCCTTTCATCCACGGGGGTTGCCGTCGAACGGATCTACGTCGCGGCCGTGAACTTGGCGGTGGAAATCCGTTCGTTTTCGCAAATATCGGCCTCTCGATGTGTTGAATGCTTCGGTCCATTTGGGCTTGCGCCACCTGGTGGGTGGGCACCCAGACCAACGGCGGTGGATGACCTCGGCTAACCTTATCGAGCTTTGATTTTCCGTTTCCTGTCGCTTCTCTCCCCAACGTGTTGGAGCCGCTGCGAAAAGTTCTTGGGCGTTGTCGGGACGGCCTTAGGGGGGGGCGTGGCGCCTGGGGTGTCTGCTTTACGGACCCGCCGATGCTGTGACACGTCCGGACGTGGTGGTGCGAATTAACTCGTTAGAGCTAATCTCATAGAGTGCAGCGAGCGGCCTGGCGGCCCTAGTTGAGCGGCCTTGGCCGCGCCCTCAACGCGTCGGGCATCGGGCCGTAGGCGTCACTCGGAGCTGACCTTGGGCCCTGGCGGTCAAGTATGTTAGCAACGGCTGCCCATGCGTATTTTGGTTGAAATTTTGCACCCGGCGCACGTTCATTTCTTTCGCAACGCGATTGCCGAATGGCGGGCCCGGGGCGACGAAGTATTGGTGTTGAGTCGTGAGAAGGACGTAGCGAACGACCTGCTGGAAGCGTACTCGATTCCCTATCGGTCCATCAGTAGGCTTGGCAGCAGTAAGCTCAGTCTAATAACGGAAATGGTTCAGCGGGATGCTCGAATGCTGTGGGCGGCTCTCCGCTTTAAGCCCGATGTGTTGGTGGGCATCATGGGCGTGACGATCGTCCAGGTCGGCAAGATCATCGGCAAACCGGCGATCGTGTTTTACGACACAGAGAACGCGAAGGTGACGAATCGCTTCGTGTACCCCTTGGCGCACTCCGTATGCACGCCGGAATGTTATTCAGCGCCGGTCCAAGGCAATCACATAACGTATCCCGGATATCACGAGTTGGCGTATTTGCACCCAGATCGCTTTGAGCCGGATGCGGGAGTGGTGGGGCGTGCTGGTATCGATGCCAGCGAAGAGTATTTCGTTCTTCGCTTCGTGTCGTGGCAGGCGTCCCACGATGTCGGCGAACGGGGTTTTACGCTCGGTCTGAAGCGCGAGCTAGTAGCGCTACTGCAAGAACATGGCCGCGTATTAATATCCAGCGAGCAAGAGCTACCGGCTGACTTGGAAGAATTGCGCTTCTCCCGTCCGCCGGCTGAGATGCATCATTTTCTTGGAAGGGCGAAGATGCTCATTGGGGAGAGCGCGACTATGGCGAGTGAAGCCGCTGTGATGGGGGTCCCGGCATTCTACATTGCTGACACCGGTCGCGGTTACACGGACGAGTTACAGGAGCGCTACGGGCTGGTGTGGAATTTCGGCTTGATGGACGCCCCCGCCGCGCTGACCGAAGTGAGCCGAATATTGAGCGAAGCGAGCTTCTCTGAGCAGTTTGCGAAGAAGCACGCGCGGATGCTTGAAGAACGAGTCGATACGACCCAGTGGTTGATGGCCTACGTTGACTCGGTAGTTGCGCCCGGCTAGCCAGCTGTCCAGGGGAGCTCGGCCCGGTAGTTTGGAACTGGCCGTTGGGAGTCGGGCTTAGGGGTGGGGGGCTGCGGGCTCTCGATTCCGCTCCATTGCTACCGCCTGGGTTGCGACCGGAAGCCGGCGGCAGGGCCCTTAGCTGGGTAGGTGCCGCTGCGATTTCGGCCCATCAGGGGGGTGATTCCCTCGGCAGGCCGCCATTGAGCCGAGAATTTACGAGTGGAGAGGAGGGGCATTGCATTATCAGGCGAGGAGAGTGATCTTCCCCGCATGGCAAGCTTTCATGATTTTTCGGTTAAAGACATCACGGGTAGCGCGGTCGCGTTGAGCGAGTACAAAGGCCGAGTGTGTCTCGTCGTCAACGTAGCATCGGCTTGTGGACTGACGCCTCACTATGGAGGATTGCAAAAGCTACATGAGCGTTACGGCGACAAGGGACTCTCTGTTCTCGGCTTCCCGTGCAACCAGTTTGGCGCCCAGGAGCCAGGTACGGAATCCGAAATCCAGACATTCTGCGAGACGAAGTACGCGGTAAAATTTCCGATGTTCTCCAAGATCGATGTGAACGGCGACGGGAAGCACCCCGTGTACGAGTTTCTGACCAGTGAGAGCACCGAGCCCGATGGCCCGGGTGACATCGGCTGGAACTTCGCGAAGTTCCTCGTCGATAAAGAGGGCAATGTTGTCCACCGCTTCGGGCCGCAGACGGAGCCGGAGTCCGACGAGATCATCGGCGCCATCGACAAACTCCTGGCGTAGAGCAGATCAGCATCGTCTTCGTTTGTTGATGCGCCCCGCCCGCGCTAGTCGGCCGGTAGCGGCGACGACGTAGGCAACAGCATCAGCAAGTACTACGAAGCATACCTAAACTGGGATGCGCCCCCGGTGGGCGCTACCCTACTGTTCGACGATGCCGCCTTCGCGCGTACTACCGCCGCTGGTCCAGCCCCGCTGAGCATCAAGCGCGTGACGGAAGACGACATGAACAACTGGGAGTCCGAAGGTTTCCCGGTGCGTCGAGCCCAGGATGAGTGATACCCTGCAACCGCAATGGATACTGAATTGAAGCCGTTAGTCGGCGAGCAGATTTGGCTCAGTGAACGGCCCATTAGTTTTTTCGGAGCACGCTTGCGTGCGCGGACGACGGTGGTGAGGCTGGAGGGAGGCCAGCTCTGGGTACACAGCCCGCCATCGCCCACCCCGGCGTTTCAAGAGCAACTGGCGGCACTGGGTACGGTGAAATGGCTGGTGGTGCCCAATCGCTTTCATCACTTAGAGATGCCAGCCTTTCGTACGGCCTATCCTGAAGCCACCGTTGTTGGGCCAAAATCAGCGCTGGCGCGCAATCCGAAGTTAAAGATCGATAAGTTTCTCGGAGAAGCGGGAGTGACACATCCCGAGGAACTGGAGGCGCTGCCCATCGCCGGTGTGCCATTCCTCGATGAGACGACGTTCTTTCATCGTCCCACCGCTACCTTGATCGGCTGTGACATGCTGATCTGCGCCTGTGTTCGCGATCACTGGACCTGGCGATACGTGGCTAAGTTGTCGGGTCGATACGATAAGCTCGGTATCCCTCCAGAGGTCTGGTTGATGACGCGGCGTCGAGACGAAACAGCTCGCGCTATCGACGACATCCTAGCTCGCCCGATCCAACAACTGTCGGTGGCTCACGCGGATCTCGTGGTGGACCGACCCCGTGAAAAGCTCGCGGCTGCGTGGAAATTTGTTTTGGGAAAGTGGACTGATGGCTCGGTGACGAAGCCGCCTGGAACTTGACGTCGTTCAAGTCAGCAATGGCTCCGGGGCCGAGTGGAATTTCGATGATCTCAACGATGTCCGCCACACTCGACGTGAAACTACCGAATTGACTGCCGGACGCGAGATCGTCATAGACAGTGACGTTACCGTCGGATGGTGCATGCAGGGTTGGGGTGTCAGTAGCGACACCCCAGACAGCTCGCTGTCTCGGTTGAGTCGGCGCTGCTGTCGTTTCCTAGCTGCATGCGGAGGGGGGCGCTGGCGACCCGAATCGTGCGCGTACCAAGAAACGTGTGGGTTCTCGACCGACGTCGGGGATCGATGTCTGGCAATTCTTCTTGGTAGCCCGAGTCGGCATGTATTCAAATCGAACAAAAAATAGTCGGTAGGAGCGTGCGGAAGGGAAAAAGACCCAAAACACGTAGATGGTCTGGAGCTAATTTTGCGGAGCTAAGCATGTTCGAGGATCTGTCAACTCGTTGACAACAAAAGTTCCGGCCACAGCTTCTAGGGATGACAACACCGACTCTTCCCGTCCTTCCTATGCGTTCTCTGGTTCTTTTTCCCGGCCACACGGTGCAGATCGGTGTCGGCAGGGCATCGAGCATTGCCGCAGTGGAAGCGGCGCTCGCGAACGAGGGTCGAGTGTTCGCTGTCACTCAACGGCACGACAGCGCAGCCGTGAAACCCGAGGGCCTGCACGCCATGGGCGTCATCGCTAAGGTGAGTGTGGTCAAGCGCGACCGGCGAATCATTGAGGTGCAATTGGAAGTCGAGAGTCGCGCGACTTCCCTACGCTACCGTGCGTTGAATGGCTATCTCAGCGCCACCACAACAGCTGTGGCGGATTTGCCGCCGGTTGATGCGAGCGATCCCAACTTTGCAGCGCTGCACAACGAGACCCGCGCGCGCGCCCAAGAGTATGCGCAGCTTCGCGGAGTCCCCCCTCAGTTGATTCACCGCATGCTCGCTCATACGGGCGAAGCGGGGCCCTTTGTGGATCTGTTGGCGGGGCATCTCGATATCAGCTCGGCGGATAAACAAAGCATCTTGGAGACGCTGCCCGTCGAGGAGCGCATGCGTGGCGTGTTTGTGCACGTGCAGCGGTTGGTTGCGACCCTTCAGGCTCAGGCTGACATCAAAGCTCAGGTAGACGCGGAGCTTGGCAAACGACAACGCGAGGTGGTGCTGCGAGAGCAGCTTAAGGCCATTCAAAATGAGCTTGCTGGGGATGAGAGCGACGAGAACGGAGAGTTGCGGGAGCGCTTGATGGCGCTCAAGTTGCCTGCGGCGGTGCAAAAAGAAGTGCTGCGGGATTTGGACCGTTTGGAGCGCGCCGGTGAGGGCTCGATGGACGCCCAAGTGACACGAAGCTACTTGGAGGTCATCGTCGAGCTGCCGTGGAACGAGCGATCCGTAGACAATCTTGATCTGCTGTCTGCCGCCAATGCACTGGACGAAGACCACTTCGGCCTCAACGACGTAAAAGATCGGATCCAAGAGTTCCTAGCAGTGCGGCAGCTACAGGCGAAACAAGCGGTGGCGGAGGAGGATGCTACGGCTGACACTCAGGCTGACGACAGCAAGGGTTTCAAGCCGCCGCGGGATTCCGCACGGGATGCGCTGGAGGAAACCGAGCATGATCCCGAAGCGGACGAAGAGACGGCGACAACTGGAGCCCAATCCAAGGCAGTCGCCAAGGGGCCCATACTCCTGTTTGCTGGCCCGCCCGGTGTGGGCAAGACCAGTATCGGAAAGTCCATCGCGCGTTCCCTGGGTAGAGAGTACGTGCGTATCGCCCTTGGCGGGGTCCGGGATGAGGCGGACATTCGAGGCCATCGGCGGACCTACGTCGGCGCGATGACCGGCCGAATTATCGATGG
Source organism: Polyangiaceae bacterium (assembly GCA_013214025.1). Classification (GTDB taxonomy): domain Bacteria; phylum Myxococcota_A; class Polyangia; order Polyangiales; family Polyangiaceae; genus JABSRN01. The sequence goes on along the minus strand of JABSRN010000100.1, from coordinate 11,815 downwards.
GCTCAAGCGCGCGGGCACTCGAAACCCCGTGATTCTGTTGGACGAAGTGGACAAGCTCGGCGCGTCGATGGGCGGCGACCCCGCGAGTGCCTTGCTGGAGGTGCTCGATCCGGCGCAGAACGACAGCTTTACGGACCACTACCTCAATGTGCCCTTCGATTTGAGCGAGGTGTTGTTCATTGCCACAGCCAATTTCGTCGGCAATATTCCGGGGCCGTTGCTCGACCGCATGGAAGTGATCGAATTTGGTGGCTACACCGAGCGCGAGAAAGCGAAGATCGCCGAGCGTTACTTGATTCCCCGGCAGCTCGAAGAGTCGGGCTTGCGCGATCACGGAATCGTGTTCGAGCCATCGGCTATATCTCGGGTGGTGACCGAGTACACTCGGGAGAGTGGCGTCCGCCAACTGGAGAGGACATTTGGCGCCATCTCACGGAAACTGGCTCGCAAAATTGCGTCCGGCGAAACCATCGCGACCAGTGTGTCAGCGGCCGCTGTGCGAGAACTTCTCGGTCGCCCTCGGGTACGCCCGGAAGGCATCGTGGCGGAGGACACGCCGGGTTTGGCTGCGGGCATGTACTACACACCCGTGGGTGGTGACATCATGTTCGTGGAGGCATCCGTGCGCGAGGTTTCACCGAGGCCGGCCACCGACGATGACGCCACTCGTGAAAGTGTTGGCTCGATGTCGCTGATTCTGACAGGTCAGCTCGGAGACGTGATGAAGGAGTCAGCGCGTGCGGCGCTGACCTACGTGGGGAGTCGCGGCACTAGCCTCGAGTTCGCGGGAGTTCCGCCGAGCGCGATGGAGGCTCATATTCATGTGCCAGCTGGCGCCATACGCAAAGACGGCCCTTCTGCTGGCGTGGCTATCGCTACGGCCTTGGCGTCGGCGATGTCGGGTCGGGCGGTGCGGCGAGATGTGGCGATGACTGGGGAGGTGACCTTATTGGGTCGCGTGCTGCCCATCGGTGGACTCAAGGAAAAAGTGCTCGGCGCCCATCGTGCCGGGATCCGAACGGTCATTATCCCCGCAGAGAACGAGGCCGATCTGGAGGACATTCCGGAGGAAGTGCGGAACGAGCTGAGCTTCGAGCCCGTGAGCACCCTCGATGAAGTTTTGGCTATCGCCTTGGTACCTGGCGGCGTAGATCTGGCGACTCGTACGTCGGAGCCAGCCCGGTCCGGCGCGGTTCAACACTGAATCATCCTCAAGTGACGGCAAGCGACGGATGGTTCTTGTTCCTAGCGTCACCCGACACGGCGGGCAGCGCTACTTGTCGGTACGGGCTCGTTGCCAAACGAGTTGTACGGAGGCTCCGCCCTTGGGCGCGTCAACGATGTGCAGCTCTCCGCCGTGTAGCCGCATGATACGGGACACAATGGCGAGACCCAGACCTGTGCCTCGGGTCTTCTTTTTCGAGAGACGCACGAAGGGTTTTACGACCTCGGGGCGGTCCATTTCCGGAATGCCGGGTCCTGAGTCTTGTACGTCCACCACGCAATTGTTTTCGAAGGTGCGGATCTCAATGTGGAGGATCGGACCGCCGTAGTTGATGGCGTTGAGCAATAGGTTTGTGACGGCGCGCTTGAAGAGCTTCAGGTTCGCGGTCACCTCACAGGCTTCGTCGCCCACCAGCTCGATGCGTGTCGAGTCGTCGGCATCCGTCACTTCGTCGGCGACCCTTTGAACGGCATCCTTGACGTTGAGGGTCGTCAACTGCAGCTCGGGGCGCTCCTGGTCGAACTCATCGAAGGCAACGTAGGTGAGCAGTTCTTCGAACAGGGTGTCGATCTGGCTCAGATCCGAGATCAGGCCGCGGCTGTTCTTTTGAGATGCTTCGTCGGCCTTGGATTGGATGCTCTCGACCCGAAAACGCATGCGGGCGATGGGGGCGCGGGCTTCGTGGGCGACGGTGCGAAGTAGATCGCGTTCGTCCCGTAGCAGATTGCCGATCCTGTCGGCTAGTTGGTTCAGTGAGTCGCTGATGCCGTCAAAGGCATCTCCTTCGTGGCGATCCATCCTGGCTTTGAAGTCCCCGTCGTGCATTTTGCCGGCCACGTTCTCGAGGGCGCGAATACGGCCCAACAAGGGGACTGTCGCCGCCACGGCTAGGATTAGAGCCAGCACCAAACATAGCGCGAGCACCACATGCCAGCCTGCCACCGCGCCAAAGGGCACAGGGCCTATGGCGATCTGTCCCTCGGTGCCGGGGATGTGAGCCACCACGAACAGTTCTTGGAGCCGTCGCTCGGTTCTCGGTTCAGGCGACCCGGTGGACGGCTCCAGCTGAACCGGGTAGCCGAGAGTTTTGGCCAGCTTGGCGCTGTGGGCACGACGCTCCGCTGGGGGCGTGTGGGCGAGATCGTCTGCGTGCAGTTTGACGTGACCGCGGAGTATCTCCAGGGCGGTGTCGTCCGGGGAGGCATCGAGCATCACTCGAGTGATGCCAACGGCCAGTAAGGTTGCCAACGCGATGATCGATACCGCGCGGAGAAAGAGCGAGATCAATCTCCGGGCTCCACGAAAAGGTAGCCCACGCCGCGGATGGATTTGATCCAGCGCGGTGACTTGCCGTCGTCCCCGAGTTTAGTGCGTAGGCGGCCCATTCGCACGTCAATGGTGCGACCGATGCCGTCGTAGGCGATCTCCAAGACATCGCGGCTCAGTTGCTCTCGCGTCAGTTGTTTCCCTTTGTGGGCTTGCAGGTAGGCGAGCATGTCGAACTCGGCGTCAGTTAGATCCAGTAGGCGCCGCCCCAGATGCGCGGTGCGTTTGGATGGATCGAGCTTGAGGGATGGCGAGGTGCCACCGCTGGGCTCAGCGGCTGCGAAACCCTCGGTGCGTCGTAATAGGCTGCGAACTCGGGCGAGCAAGAGGCGAGGTTCGACCGGTTTGCCCAGGTAGTCGTCGGCCCCGAGCTCGAGCCCTACGATCTCGTCAATCCAACCCGTGCGTGCGGTCAGAAAAAGGATGGGGCCCTTGTACCAAACCCGTAGCTCCCGACAGATTTGCAGGCCGTCCTTGTTGGGCAACATCAGATCGAGAATCACCAATGCTGGCGACAGACTGCGGGCCGCGGCGTCGGCGTCGGCGCCATCAGCCACGATTTCGACCTGCAGGCCGTTGTCGGCCAGATACTCGGCCACCAGCGAACCCAGTTCCTCGTCGTCCTCCACCAGGAGTATTTTCGTTGATGTATTCGTCGGTGTTTTCGCCAAGGGAAGCCTGAGCCGGGCCTCGAGGGACCCGCCATCTGCCAGCCTGACACGAGGGGGCGCGACGGCGCTAGTGCGGGATTCAGATACACACTAGCCCCTTGATATTTCGATTGTAACAGTTCGTAACGTTGCCAAACGCCCACAGACTTCTGCTCCGGCGCAGTTCAGTATCTGAGCATGGATAACGGCAACGGTTTGATTCCCGCCCTGATGGGGCTCCCGATTTTTCAGGCGGAGTGGGTGCTCTGGCTGCTCATCGCCCTCTCTATCTCGTCTGTGGCCGTGATGGCGGAGCGTTTTCTATTCTTCCGCAAACACGCCATCGATGCGGGCGATGTCCGGGCTCGATTCTCGGAGCTGCTGGCGGACGGCGACCTGAAGGGGGCCGCTGACTACCTCAGCTCTTTCGACAGCCTGGAGACCAATACGGTGCTGTTCGGGCTTCGGGATTACGCGCGGGGCCCCGACGCTGTCCAGGACCTACTGGTCGCAGCTGCTCGGAAAGAACGCGCTCGCTACGAGAGCCGCCTCGGATTCTTGGCGACGGTCGCGAGTAACGCGCCGTTCATCGGACTCTTCGGTACTGTTCTCGGTATCATTCGGGCCTTCAAGGATCTGTCGAGCAACATGGCGGAAGCCAGCGGAGCCGTGATGGGGGGCATCGCGGAGGCCCTGCTCGCCACTGCCGTCGGCTTGTTGGTGGCCATCCCCGCTGTCGTGGCGTTCAACATCTTGAAGTCTCGAGTCAAGCACATTTCGGACGACGGTAATCTGCTGGCTGCCACTCTGCTGGCGTCGCTAAAATCTGTGGACGTCACGGCCACCAAAGAAGCGGCCTAGCCATGTCCGCTGATATCTTCCCCGACGAGGAGGACTCGGTCATTGCCGAGATTAACATCGTACCCTTCGTGGATATCGTTTTGGTCCTTTTGATCATTTTCATGCTCACCTCTTCGGCCATCGTACGGGCGAGCATTGCCGTCGACTTGCCTAGCGCTGCCAGCGCCGGCAGCGCTGTCTCCAGTACGCTCAATATTGTTCTCAACGATAACGGCGAGCTGTTCCTCAACGGCGATCCGGTCACTCACGAGGCGCTTGGCGCTCATGTGGCACGGGCTTCCTGGAAAGACGAAGATCTCCAGGCGGTGATCTCCGCGGACAAGAGCATCGGTTACGGTCAGGTCATCGGCATCATCGATGTGGTCAAGGGTAACGGCATCAAATCCTTCGCTCTGAACATTCAACGCGAGCTCTAATACTGTGCAGGACGCTACAACCCATAGCCCAAGGTCGGGCAGCAGCCCCAATCGGGCATGGCTCGGCAGTGCCGTGGAAACAGCCGATGGATACGCCCGCTGTCGCAGTGACCGGCGCCAGTTGTCGCGGGAGCTGATTCACGTTCGGGTTCTGCACCCCATCGAGACCCCGCGCCTGGTCCGGGATCCCCTGTTGCGCCCGGGATCGGCGATTCGTACGGGCCTCAGCTCGGCTCGCCTGGTGGTGACCGGGGTGCTCATTCACGGACTTATTGTCAGCGTGTTCGCCATCGTGAATCATCTGGCGGGCGACCGCAGCGAGTTTCGCCCGCCGGAGCGCGTGCAGGTGCGGATTATCGACAAGCTTGAGCCGCCCCCGGTGGTGGAAGTGGAGCCCGAGCGTGGGCCGGTCGCCCCGGACTTTGCGCCCAAGGAGCCCGAGGCCCCGAAAAGCAAGCCGCGAGTGGTTCCGAAGAAGCTCATAGCTGTTGTCGAGGAAACCCCTGAGCCTGCAGAGCCTGAGGCGGCGCCCGTGAGGCATCGCGTCGTCGGCTTGAGCTTTGAGTCGACGGTCTCTGGAGGGCAGGGCCCGAGCTTCGGGACCGGTACTACCCGCATGGGCCGTACAGAGAACCAGGCGGTCGCTCCCACTCGCGCCGCTCTGGCGCCGACGTCCGGAGGCGGACAGCTGAAGTCGTCGGGCGGTAAGCGTGAACAGCGTGTCGCCAGCCGCATCCCGACCCGAGACGCCGTCTTCACCGATCCGAAACGAGCGCGCCCCAGCAAGCCGAGCTATCCGGCGAAGCTCAAGGCCCAGGGCATCGAGGGAAGCGTGCTAGTCCGGGTACATATTGACGCTGCTGGAAACGTCAGCCGAGTCAGCGTGCTCAAGAGTTCGGGACATGCCGCCTTTGACGACGCCGCTCGTCGGGCCGCGCGCGCCGAAAAATTTGTTCCTGCCAAGCGAGACGGCCATGCTGTGCCGTTCACACTCTCCTACAGCTATCGATTTCGAATCGAGGATAACTGAGATGCCCACAGAATATGGTGCCAAATGGTTGTGGATGTTGGTCTGGCTGAGCTGCACCTTCGGCTGCCAGCTTAAAAACGAGTCCCAGCAGTACAACCAATTGGAAGAGCTGCGGGTGCTGGCCATCCAGGCGGAGCCGCCGGATCTTGTGCCGGGGGAGACCACTACGCTCAGCGCTTTAGTGTTCGAGCCCAACGATGCAGCGATCAGTTACGAGTGGTCTTGGTGTCCGGCTCGGGCGGCCTCAAGCGACGGTTTTGGTTGCACATTGTCTGAGGCGGAGCTGGCGGCGCTCTGGTCTGGATTGGGCACAGGGATACCGGCACCGAGCTACGATCTCGGAACCTCGCCAACGGCGGAGTTTACCCACGTGTTTCCGATGGCAGTGGTCTTGGGAATATGCGCGGCGCTCGCTGGAGACAGCGAGGCGAGCGATCTGGCTCTCTTTGCCTGCCTTCAGGGTCTTGAAATCAGCGTGAGCCTGAAGGTGCGCAGCGGTGGTGACGAGATCACCGCCATCAAGACGTTGACCATGCTGGACGAGGGTGCCATGGCGGATTCCCGGAACAATAATCCAGATCCGACGGGCAATATGAAAATTACGTTGGCGGGTCGTGAACTCGCAGCCGGAGAACAGCTCCAGCCCAACAGCATCTATGAGATCACGGCTGAGTTCGACCGCGGTATGCAATGCGACAGCGAAGTTTCCGTGGCGGATGATTGCATCGCTGAGAGCTTCCTTCCCGAGAAGCGTGAAGGCCTAGATGAACCGACACCTCGCCGGGAGACCATCACGATGACTTGGTTCTTGACCATGGGCGTCACCGAGGACGAAGGCGGCAGTCGAGAAGGCACGAGGGACAACGCGGGTAATCGCCATTCATCGGAATACAAGGGCGGAGACACGACGTCCTTCGTTGACGGTGGCGAGCTGAGAAAGTTGCTAGAGAACATCTGGACCTTGCCCTTCGTACCGGAAGATGACCAAGCTCAGCTATTTCTCGTCGTCCGCGACGAGCGGGGCGGCATCGGTTGGACGAGCTACAGCTACTCGGTGGAACGCTAAGCCATGCGAGCTTCGATCCAAATCAAGGCGGCTGTCCATGCCGCGACCCCGATCGTGTGTATATTCGCTCTGCTCCTTGGCAGCGTGCCGTTGGCTTTCGCCCAAGCAGCGGCTGAGAACCCGGCAGCGCCGGATCCGGAAGCGCCCGCAGCTCCTCCGGCGAATGAGGGAACGACAGCTGACCCCACGCCGATAATCACCGACAAGCTCATTCCCCCGTCACTGAAGAAGGACGCGCAACCCCTCTACCCGCTGGAGGCCAAAGCCCAGGGCATCGGAGCTGTGGTGGTGGTGGACATCGATATCGACGCCAATGGTCATGTGGAGGCAGCCGTGATTGCCACGGGGGCTGACGATCCCAACCAAGGTTTCGAACAAGCGGCCTTAGAAGCTGCCAAGCGTCTGATTTTCGTGCCAGCCCGGATGGGGGAGACCACCGTGCCGGTGCGCATCAACTATCGTTTCCGTTTCGTGCCGGACGTGAAGACAGAGTCGCCGACTCCGTCCGAGCAGATTGTCCAGAAGCCGCCCCCAGCCCCACCTCAAGGAGAGTTATGGGGAAAGCTGCGGGAGCGCGGCACTCGTCTGCCCTTGGTCGGTGTGAAGGTCACTGTGTTTCGTGGCGAAGGCGACCAGGCTATCGGATTTGAGACTGAGACCGATAAAGAGGGTGCCTTCCATTTGGAGGGTCTAGGCGTGGGTGATTGGCGGGTGTTGGCTGATCCTCAAGGATACTACCCGCTGCGCATCACCGAGGCCGTAGCGAAAGGCGAGCGCACCGACGCCAAATACAGCATTGAAAAACGCAGTTACAACCCTTACGACGTTGTGGTTGAGACTCAACGCGTGCGGCGAGAGGTCAACCGCACCGTGATCAACGCACGCCAGGCGGAGCGTATTCCGGGCACCTTCGGTGATGTGTTGAGCGTGGTGCAGAACTTCCCGGGGGTAGCCCGTACGGTGACGGGTCAGCTGGTGGTGCGGGGTTCCGCGCCGGAAGATACGAAGACGCTGGTGAACGGTGTGCAAGTACCGCTGCTCTATCACTTCGGGGGGCTCCGTAGCATTTTGCCAGTGGGCATGATCGACGCCATCGAGTTTATCCCCGGCAACTTTTCCACGGAATACGGGAGGGCGACGGGTGGCATTGTAGACGTGCAGTTGAAGACCTTGGCGCCGCAAAAAATCGGCGGCTACTTGGACGTGAGCATCTTGGATACGAGTCTGTATCTGGAGGCGCCCATCACGGACGAGTTGGCGATCGCTGTGGGCGCCCGGCGGAGTTACATTGACTACGTCCTTGAGGCGGTGCTGCCGGACGATGGGACATCGATCGTCGCGCCGCGCTACTACGACTACCAGGCTCTAGCCAGCTACCGGCCCACTCCGGAACATCAGTTGGAATCGTTCTTTTTTGTTTCCGACGACATCTTTGAGATTATTTTCGAGCAGCCGCCGGTGGAGAACCCTGAGTTTGTTGTAGATAACGTTTCCTTTGGCATGAACTCCTGGCGGCTGATCAACGAGTACAAGTACATCCCCAGCGAACGCTTTCAGAATGAGTTCAAGGTGTCCTACGGCCACAACATTACCGCGCTCAACGTTGGTTCGGACTTGTACGTTAACGCTGATCTGACCCAAGCTCAGGTGCGCAATACCTCCCGCTACGTGCTGGACAAGACCTTCGCCGTGCGTGGTGGGCTCGACTACCTCTACCAGAATGGTGAGTGGGATATCCGCCTGCCTGACCTGCCCGAAGAGGGCGATGGCGGAGCCGGTGGGGGAGAACCAAACATCAGCCTTAACGCCGACGACTTTACATTTTCCGCCAACAAAAAGTCCTTTCACTCGACCGGGGCCTTTGCTGAATTGGAAGTCACTCCCTTTGAACGAACACTGGTGATCCCCGGTGTTCGCGTGGATCACTTCACCCGAACGGGCGACACAGGTATCTCGCCCCGTGTCACGGCCCGTCAAGGGTTGGACGATGAGTGGGCGCTCAAGGCGGGCGTTGGTTTTTTTGTGCAAGAACCCCAATTCTTGGAACTCGACGAGAGCATGGGTAACCCGGATCTAACCCTGGAAACGGCGGTCCATTATTCACTGGGCGTTGAGTACCAACCGGAAGACTACCTCGATTTCGAAGTAACGGGCTTTTACAAGACTCTCGACAGTCTGGTCAGCGGTACCGACGAGATCATTCAACGAGACGGACAACTCGTGCCCAAGCTGTATGACAACGAAGGCAGCGGCAGGGTCTATGGGACCGAAGTGTCGTTGAAACACGAGCTCGCCCATGGCTTCTACGGTTGGTTGGCATACACGCTGTCCCGTTCGGAACGCCAAGACTCCGGCAGCGACGAGTACCGGCTCTTTGACTTTGACCAGACGCATATCTTGACGCTAATCGGTAGCTATCGGCTGCCACGTAACTGGGAGATAGGGTCTCGCTTCCGCTACGTGTCAGGCAATCTGTATACGCCGGTCACGGGTAGCATTTACGATGTGGACAACGACCGCTATCGCGGCATTCCGGCGGGCACGAACTCGGATCGTCTCGACGCCTTTCATCAGCTCGACGTGCGCATCGACAAACGTTGGATTTATGAGACGTGGATCCTCGGCGCGTACCTGGACATTCAGAATGTGTACAACCAACAGAACCCAGAGGGCATGAGCTACAACTTCGACTTTAGCGAGACGGACGTATCTGTGGGATTGCCCATATTGCCTGTCATCGGTCTACGGGGGGAGTTCTGATGGGACAGTTGAGACTTTTCGCCATCTTATTTGCCGTTACGGCTTCCGGGACGGTACTCGCGCAACCCGCCGCTCCGGCGCCGTCTACACCGCCTGCTCCAACCGTTGAGGCTCCCGTCGACGCTTCTTCGGTTCCGCCGAGCGAGTCGGAGGCGGTGGCACCCGTCGAAGAACCGACGTCGCCGGCCCCCGAAGCCACCGAACAGTCCCCAAGCGAGTCGGCATCTGCTGCTCCTGTTTCGGAGGGCGATACGGTCAATCCCGGATCTGAGCGATCAGGAGCCACGATACACGAGCCGGAGTCGGAGGCGCCGAAGCCCACGCAGAGCCTGGCGCCTGCGAAAACCGACGGCACGCCAATGAAGGGCGTGGTTCCGACGGACGATAGCTCTATGGATGAACACGAGCAGTCTCGTGCTGACGACGAGGAAGATAAAGAATGGTTGCCCAAACCTGCACCGAACCAGGGCTACTACCTGTCGGCGGGCGTCAGTCTGGCAATGTCCGCCGCATTTGATCCTGACCGTCCGACTCGGGGTCCGACCCTCGGAGCGGCGTACAATTTCCGTTGGGGCGAAGCGGTCACAGAATGGGTGGATCTAGGATTGGAGATCGGCTTGGCTCCGGTTGGCGGCGACGATCCGTGGACCTATGGCAGGCTCAGCTTTGATTCGCGTTGGTACCCTAGCGATCTGGGTTTCATCAACGCGAGTTTCGGTATTGGCGGTGGCGGAGGCGTGGATCCCTACGATGCCGATTACAGCCGCGGTCGCTACGGTGAGGTTTACCTGCTGGGGATCGGCACGAATATCTTCTTGTCCGACGAATCCCGCAGCGGCGGTTGGATCCTATCGCCGGTCGCGACGTTCGAAGTGGGGCCGGATGAGAATTTCACTACTACGGGGCTGTGGCTCGGCTTGCAGGTGGCTTGGTGGTCGGGCTTGGATCAGGACAAGCTGGAACTCTCGATTGAGGATGCCTATAGGCGGCCGGTGGACGACTGAATGCAGGCTGACGAGGGAGGGATCTACAGATACAGAGAGTGTTTGGTGACTTCGATACTCGGCTCTTGATTGTGAGAACGAAGTCGATGGCGCGTACGAGATCGCGGAAGAATATGCCCTTTACCGTCGCTGTGTCGGGCACTTTCGAGAAGTAGGGAGGCGGGTCCCAGGAGTCGTCGATCGGTATGTCAGGGCTTGTTCCCATGGGCAAACAATGCCCTGGCCTGAGCGCAGCGGCAACTGGCGGGCCGGGAGCGAGTGGCGCCCCGCGCCGGGATCAGGGTGGCAGTGGGATCACTGATTGTTAATTCGGTCCGGCATTTGACGGGGTGATCTCGGCTCTACCCGTGACCGTCGATGTGGCGGGGGCTCCTGGCGCGAATCATTTCCTTGGCGACTTCGTTTCCGAACCCGTACGCCCTCATGTGCGGAGATTAGACGGCTGCAGCGGACGGTTTTTTGCACTTCATGCGTATCGATTGCCAGGTCCCATAGTGGGAAAACAGCGTTCAGAGCCGGCCGTCACTCGGATTCGGTCCTGGCGCGGAAGCTCGGCGGCGCCCCAGTATTAGGGCTGCGCCGACCAACAGAAGCGCGGGCAAAAACCCGTTACGGCGACTCCCCACTGTGCGGCAGCCGCAGTCCGGGGTGTCGACACTTAGACCGACTGCCGAGGGGGCGCCGCTATCGACTTGGGCATCGAGGAGTAGAGGGTCGGCCTCCCCCATGCTGCCACTGTCGCCGTTCGCTGACCCCGCATCTTCGTTGATACTGCTGTCGGCGCTGGCGTCGGCGCTGGCGTCGGCGCTGGCGTCGAGTGCCGCGCCAGCTTCTCCAGCGGAGCTGTCGTCCCCGGCATCCGTCATGGCGTCGGCGTCCGAGCCCGCGTCCTCGGCGCTTTCGCAGACATCGCCAGTACCGTTGACGTCGACGTCTTCCTGATCCGGGTTATAGGTGAAGGGGCAATTGTCGATACTGCAAGTGCTAGCGGCTCCTGGGATGCCGTAACCGTCTTCGTCAATGTCGATGCAGTCGTCGACGCAATCTGCGGTGTTGTCGCCATCCAGATCCGCGAATGATTCGTCTACGCTGTCAGAGCAGTCATTGTCGACTCCGTCGCAGATTTCGTCGGCGCCCGGATGGATATCGATGTCGCTGTCGTCACAGTCTGTGGAATCGGGCACATAGTTCGGCCCAGCTCCGCAGCTGACCACGGGCGAGCCACCGAGCTCGCCGTAGCCGTCGCCGTCCGTGTCTGGGTAGTAGCTTCCGGTGGCACATTCGGTACAGGTGGCGCCGCTCCAGCCGTCGGTGCAGTTGCATCCGCCGGCGCCAGCGCATGTGCCGTTGTCGTTGCAGGTGGTCGCCGCCAGGCAGTAGTCGCAGTTGGGATAGTTGAAGTAATTGGCGTCGCAGGTGCCGCAGTCGGCGCCAGTGAATCCGGTGTCACAGTCGCAGCTGCCGTCAAGGGCTACGC
>JABSRN010000010.1 GCA_013214025.1 Polyangiaceae bacterium | reverse complement strand
TCTTCTTGGCCTTCTTCTTGGCCTTCTTCTTGGCGACCTTCTTCTTGGCGACCTTCTTCTTGGCCTTCTTCTTGGCGACCTTCTTCTTCGCCTTCTTCTTCGTCACCTTCTTTTTGGCGACTTTCTTCGAAACCTTCTTCTTCGCGGCCTTTTTTGTGGCCTTTTTCCTGGTCTTCTTTGCAGCCATCTGGATGCCTCCTCAAAAGTCCGAGGGTGACCATATATTTAAGTCACACCGCGGTATGTTGCACGTCATATATTGCCATCTATTGCGGCCGGTCAACGAAAAAGTTGCACGGCTCAACGTCTGCCCCCCCTGTTTCCCGCTGACAAAACCACGCATTACTTGCGTAGCCAGCCTGTCGACTGGTCGGACTGGCAAGACTGATTCACTTGGAAACAGTGTGGGTGTAAGAAATCCTCAAATGACGCAACTCCTTTAAAAATGGGGATTTTCGGAGCTTGACGCTTGAAATCAGCGGGCGATAACGCGCCCGTTAAGCGTGCGAATTTTGAAGCGTCTGAGGATGAAAACAATGCGGAAGACGACACGACCCCTACGAAAAAAAACTCTCAGTAAGTTTTCGATTTGCGCGATCTTTTTGTTCGCGGGATGCGGTTACTCCCAAGAGGAGTGGGATCAAAAGCTGCGCGAGAACAAATCCTTGCGCCACGAACTCATCGAAGCAGCGCAAGCGAAGAAAAAAACTAGCGACGACTACACCGCCGCTCTCCAAGACATCGAGGGACTTCGAAAACAACTCCGTGATCGTGGAGTTGATTTGGACAACTTGAATCAGAGCCTCGAGGATCAGCGCCGCGCGCTCGAAGAGTACCGACGTCGCGCCGAACAACTTGACGCGATTCGCACTCGATTCAACGCACTACGCGACAAGTTACGGAAGCTCACTGAGCTAGGCCTCAAGGTGGATGTCCGAGACAACCGCATGTTGATCAACTTGCCCGGCGACGTGCTCTTCGATTCAGGTCGGGACCGCCTGAAGAAGGGCGGGCTCGACATTCTCGCCGAGATCGCCTCCGTAATCCGAAATGACGCTGATCTCTCGAAGCGCGAGTTTCAGGTTGCCGGGCACACTGACAGCCAGCCCCTCCGCGGCGGCACGTTCAAAGACAACTGGGACTTATCCGCGATGCGCGCTCGCTCCGTCTTGACTTTCTTGACTGACTCCCTCGAAGAAGGCGGCGGTGGACTCGACCGTACCAACTGGAGTGCAGCCGGCTACGCGGAAACCGATCCCATCGTCACCAACGATACCGCAGAGAATCGCGCCAACAACCGACGAGTCGAGCTGGTCATCGTGCCAAACGTCGAGGAAATGCTAAACCTCAAGAGCCTCTCGGATTGATTCCGGTAGTGCCGGCATCCGAGCTAAATACTCTATCACCCTAGGACTATCGCGATGCCCCTACGCGCCGCCATCGACATCGGGACCAATTCGGTTCTGATGCTCGTAGCGGACGTTGGGTCATCGGCACCGACAGCCATCGCCGAGCGCTGCACGATCACGCGGCTGGGCGAAGGCGTGGACAAGAACCAGTGTTTCTTGGATGCCGCCGTCGAGCGCACCTTGAACTGTCTCAGAAAGTATCGCGCCGAGCTCGAGTCGCTCGGCGTCAGTGATCTCCAAGCGGTCGCGACCAGCGCCGCCCGCGACGCCGAAGGCGGTGAAAACTTTCTCGACACAGCCGCCGCCATCCTCGGCGTGCGCCCCGTTATCATTTCCGGCCACCAAGAAGCCGAACTCACATTCGCGGGCGCCCTCGTGGGCCTCCCTATATCCGGATCGGTGTGTGTGTTCGACGTAGGGGGAGGTAGTACGGAAATTATCTTCGCTGACACCTCCCAGGCCGCGCCGAAGATCATCGATAGTTTCAGTTTGGATATTGGAAGCGTCCGACTGACCGAGCGCTTCCTGAAGTGCGACCCACCGAGCGCCGAAGAGATATCCCAGCTTCGCACGGAGATCCGTCGTGAGCTCGCGTCGCACAGTGTGTCGGCCCGCGTCGTTACGATCATCGGTGTCGCGGGTACCGTCACCACGCTGGCGGCCCTCGATGCAGGACTCGATAGCTACGACGCAGCAGTAGTGCATGGCCACCGCGTCTCAAGGACTGCTCTCGAACGGTGGTCGAAAAAACTAAGCGCGATGACAACCGCAACCCGCTCTCAGTTACCGGGTGTGCCAGCGCGACGTGCGGATGTGCTCGCGGCCGGAAGTTGGCTCGTGAGCGAAGTGCTTCACTGGCTCACCCCGAATGATTCGACCGCGATGCTCATCGCCTCTGATCGAGGAGTACGCTGGGGACTACTCTGCTCTCCTCGGACACTCCTTATGAGCCCACCAAAGCGCTGAACTTTTAGGCAGGGGTCGGGCAACACGCCTTCGAGAGACGCGCTCGGTCCCGAAGTAGCCCGAGGCTCTGTCTCTAGGAGCCCCACTCGTCCGCCGCGCAGAGCTGGTGGTCCGAGGGAGGCGAGGTTCAACCAAACCGGCGGGCCGTCGCCCAAATCAGCGAGCCGCGTGGGTTGCGTTCCTCTGTAAAGGAATACCCGGCCGAAGCCGCCTAATAAGGCTTTTTAGATCGAGCTCGTATCCACTTAATATTACAGCATTTATCTGAGTACAGTTATTGACTCAGTCAAATAAGTTGACAGACTGACTGCATATGACTAGAGTTTCACGCCTGCAGAGGTTGTACGCTAGGAGCTGCCTTTACCGTGCGATAGCCAAGGTGCAGCGCCATTCGCTAGGACGGTGCCTAGCACAGGTCTAATCACCTAGACGCACAGTATAGACGCAATGCACTGAATGTAGAGCGCTGAATCCCAGTCCCAGAAAGCATAGGCAGGACGGGCAGTTGGAACAGACCCCTCGCGCTGAAGTTTATCCCCGGATCAATTATTTACTTATCGAAATACACCACCAGTGCTCGGACTGCCGCTAACTAGCGTCTTCCTAGGACCCAAACCCGAGTCGAATTGCCGGCCCGGAATCATTTCACTCTTCGCTGGTTACACAACGAGCACCCCACAACGCCCCGACAATAGAGACAGGGATTGGAAGGTACGAGTTGTTTAAGGCGTTTCAAACCCCATAAACAAGTGACGATTTGACGGATTGGGTCATAGCAGTCCGCCAAATATCGAAACCGCGCCTCACCGCGTAACTGCACAGGCAGCTCTAGGAGACATCATGGACGCAAGCCAAGACAACGTATTCAAGGTTGGTGACAAAGCCGTTTACCCCGCACAAGGAGTAGCCGAGGTCATCAGCATCGATGAAAAAGACATCGCTGGCTCACGCCAGATGTTTTACGTGCTCCGGATCTTGGACACGGATCGCAAGATCATGGTTCCCGTAGTCAACGCGACTGCCGTCGGTCTCCGTCAGGTCATCAGCGAAGCCGAAATCCGCGAGATCTTCGACATCCTCCAAGAGCGAACCATCGCCATCGATACCCAGACCTGGAACCGCCGTTACCGCGGCTTCATGGACAAGATCAAGACCGGTTCCATCTACGATGTGGCCGAGGTGCTTCGGGATCTCTACCGCCTCAAGGCAAACAAGCAGCTCTCCTTCGGCGAGCGCCGCATGTTGGACACCGCCCGTTCCTTGATTGTGAAGGAAATATCCGTCGCTCGCGAGAAGACGGAAGAAGACGTCAAGGACGAGATCGAAGCGATTTTCTTCTCGAACTGAATCGACTTCGGCTCACGCCACGCAAAAGCGCGTTACTTCGGTAGCGCGCTTTTTGCCGTTTGTGGTAGCGCCGATTGGGACAGCGCCAATTGTCTAGGCCCCATTTCTGCAGCGCCGATTGGAGCACCGCCGATTGTCGAGGCCCCACTTGTGGCAGGCCGCATGGGCACAGCGCTACTCGGCTTCGCTCGGGCGAGCGCGAATCCGTTCTAGTGCCGGCAACTGAAGCGCCACCCGCCAGTGGTCATCCTCCAGCACGCAGTACACTTCCTTGAGCTCCGATTGCGGTGTCTCTCCGGTGACCGTAACCCGTGCCCACTTGCCCTGAATCTTTGCGCTGAAACCCTTCGGTCGAAAGCGTAGAGAGAATCGAGACGGCACGATCATTTCTTCGGGCTCCACTTTGTGGCCCACTACATTGCTGGCTCTCTGAGCTCGTTCGACCAGCTCCGCCTTGGCTCCCGACCAAAGCAAGTCGTAAGCCTCCCGGGCCAGCTTCGGATCCCCTTGGACGCGACCCATACGTTCAATGAACGTTTCCACAGCGAGCTCAGGTGTCGAGTGGGCGGCTTCCGGTTGGCAGCCGGACAGACAAAAAAAGACAAAACAAAGAGCACCCAGCGCTGGGTGCGCTAGACCCCAGCTGTTTTTTTGCGGCGACCATTGAGCCAGGCGCAACTTCAGCCGCCTCGCCCCAGGCCCATTTTGCGGCGCACATCGTTCATGGTCGAGCCCGCAATTTCGCGCGCCCGATCGCGCCCGGCATCCAGTACATCCGACACGTATTGGGGCTTGGCCCGCAGCTCGAGCGTGCGCTCGCGAATGGGATCCAGCTCGGCGGTCACCGCTCCGCATAGAGACTTTTTGCAGTCGCCACAGCCCAGCTCTCCGCTGCGGCAAGCCGCATCGATCTTCAGCAATTCCTCTGGGGGGCTGAACGCCTCGTGAAGCGTGTAGATGTTGCAGATCTCCGGATGCCCCGGATCGCCCAAGCGTAGTTTTTCGGGATCCGTAAACGCACTGCGGAGCTTCTTCTCGATGAGCTTCGGCGGATCCAGCAGCCCAATGGTGTTGTTCTTCGACTTGCTCATCTTTGACTTGCCGTCGAGACCCATGATTCGCGGGGTCTTGGACAGACGCGGTTGAGGCTCCGGAAACACCTTACCGAAACGACTGTTGAACTTTCGACAGATCTCGCGAGCTAACTCTAAGTGCTGGACCTGATCATTGCCCACCGGAACGATGGTGGCTCGGTACAACAAGATGTCAGCTGCCATCAACACAGGATAGGTGAACAGACCCGCGTTGATGTTCTGCTTGTGTTGGTCGCTCTTCTCTTTGAACTGCGTCATGCGTTGCAGATCGCCCATGGGGGTGACGCTCGCTAGATACCACGCGAGCTCCGTATGCTCGGGCACCTCGCTTTGAACGAAGATGGTCGCCTTCTCGGGATCGAGTCCACCCGCGATATAGGTCGCCGCCGCATCGATCACACGGGACGGCAGACTCTTCTGATCGTACTCAACCGTGATGGCGTGGGCGTCTACGATGCAGAACAGCGGGTCGATGTCTTCTTTACCCAACAACACGACCCATTGTTTTAGCGCACCCAGGTAGTTCCCCAAGTGCAGGTCACCCGTGGGCTGCATGCCCGATAAAACTCGATTGCGTTTCATAGCGTCGGGGTAACCCTTGTGCGGGTCCTGGGCAAGCAGCATCGCCCCGGGGGCCGAGAGCGCCGAACTTGGCCCCCAAGACCCGAGGCTCGTTAGGATTTCATTTCTTATGAGCGACACCGAAGGTATTTCCCTCAGTTGGTCCGGCAGGGCTCCCGCAGCCCCGCAGAAACCGGTAAAATTAGAGCTATCCAAGAAGGGCGATGCGTCGTGCATGCTGCTTCGGGGAGATAACGAAGCGGGCATGCGAGCTCTGGCTCAGCGCTCCGCGGGTCAATTTTCTCTGGTTTATATGGACCCGCCGTTTTTTACTGGGAAAACTCACAGCGCCGTCAAACGCACCCGCAATAAACAGACCGGTGCCATCGTACGAAACATCACGACCGCGTTCGACGATCGGTGGGAGTCCCTCCCGGTTTACTTGGCTGCGATTCAGCAACGCATCGCAGTCGCGCGCGACTTGCTCCGACCGGACGGATGTCTAGTACTGCACGTGGATCCCAAAACAAGTCACTACGCGAAAATCCTATGCGACGAGACTTTCGGACGCGACAGCTTCGCGAGCGAAATTGTTTGGCGCTACAGGCGATGGCCATCGAAGACGAAAAACTTCCAACGTGTGCACGACGTGCTGCTCCGCTACGTTAAGGACCCCGGCGTAACGCCCCAGTTTCATCAACTCTACGAACCCTTGGCGCCGTCGACCCTCGCTACCTGGGGCAAGCGTAAGCAGCGCGCGGTCGTGGATGCCGACGGGCGCCGCTCGCGCTCCAGCAAGACCGACGAGGATACCCCCGGCACCCCCATGGGGGACGTGTGGGAAATTGGTATCGTTGCACCAGTGGCCAAGGAACGAACCGGCTACCCCACGCAAAAGCCCGAAGCCCTGTTGGAACGGCTCATCACCGCCTGCACCTCAGCCGACGATCTCATTCTCGATCCCTACGCCGGAAGCGGTACGACCTTGGCCGTCGCCCATCGACTGGGCCGGCGGGTGGTCGGTATCGACGCCAGCCCGGAATCCCACAAGATCATCCGGACCCGTCTCGGGGAATTGGGGGTCCAGCCCCTAGAAGAACGCATTGTGCTGGCCCGGGCCGCCGGTAAGCCCCGAGCCGCCCGCCGCGGCCCAAATACCGCCACTGCCAAAGCCGTCTAGCCGGCTCCCGCATCGTCCCAAACGGCAGCTCTTGATGCATCGCGGCGGTGCGTTTAGACCAATCAAGCAATGAGACGCTCCCGAGTGATTCGTATGGCGGCATGGACGCTACTGGCAGGGGTAGCTCACGCTGCCGAAACCACAGCGTCCGCCACTCCCACAGCGCCCGCGCCCACCACAAGCGCAGCCGACGCGCACTTGCGCGACACGCACCCGGCGGACGACGCCATTGTCATTACTGTCGGTGAATCCACCCTCCGGGCCAGCGAGCTGCGGAGGCGTTGGCGTCAAATCCCGAAGTTTCAGCGCGATAACTTCGGCCCGTCGATAGCCGAGCAATACGGTCACTTCATTCAACAACTCGTGATCCCGGATCTGTTGCTCAGCGAAGGCGCCAAAGCCAAGGCCACGGAAACGTCGGCACGGCTGAAGAACCAATGGGACTACACACTGGTGGAGACTCTGGACCACGCCCAGACGGAAGCGCTTCAAGGCCAGATCGGGCCCGAGCAAGTGAAGAAGTACTACGAAGCCCATCGCTCGCACTTTCAGCGACCCGCCCAGATTCAGATCTGGCGCATCCTCACGGGAAACGTCGAACGAGCCAAGAGCATCCTCAAACAGGTTCGAGGGACCGGCGGGCCTCAGCGCTGGTCGGCCCTAGCTCGCGAGCACTCCCTAGACAAGGCAACCTATATGCGGAAGGGCAACCTCGGCTTCATTGACCCCACGGGACAAAGCCATATGCCCCAAGTGCGAGTGAACCCGGCGCTCTACGGCGCGGCGAGCCAAGTACAAGACGGGGAGATCGTTGCCACACCGGTCGCCGTCGGAAACAGGTTCGCCGTCGTATGGCGCCGGGGGAGCCTGCCGGAACAAATCCGTTCCCTGGAAGATGCTACCGCGGAGATCCGACAAGTCCTGGTGGCCCAGCGAGTTAACGACGAGCGCGCCACGCTGCTCACTCGTCTCCGCAAGCAGCAACTCAGCCAAGTCGATCTGACCTTGCTGAAAGAGGTGTCTAAGTACAGCGCACTGCCGGCAGCCGCCGGCAACGGTCGGCTGGCTCCGTCGGCGAAGGCCGACCCGACGCGTTCTGGCGTGCATGCACCGGAACCAGGCTCCCAGGGTTTGCGCTAGGCAGCGATCAGAGGGGCGGCAGTTCCCAGCCTAGTTGCTTAAGGATGCTGCCGAAAACCTGACGCTCGTCTCGGGCTTGTCGAAGCCGCTTGAGAAATAGTTGAGGATGGCGATCCACCGCGGCCTGCGCCGCACGTTCGAATTTTTCGAGCATCAGCATGAGGTGCGGATGGGCTTCAATCACCTCTTTCGGCACCAACATTTCTCGAGCCGCCTTCAGCCGGCCAATGCTCACGCGGTGCACAAGCATGGCGAACTCCTTGTCGTAAAGATGCTTACGCAGCAACGCCGCCTCCCGACCTGCCTCACCCACCAACAGGGCCGCGCGATTGAGATAGCTACCTGCCCATGCCGGCGACGCCGAGCTGAGCCATACGGCACCCACGCCGGCGACCATCCATCGGCGGCTCAACTTTCGACTGTTATTCAGATGGCTCATCGCCCGGCTCCTCTGCATCTAACTGACCACGCCAGCTCCCCGACTCCAAGGCCGCCCGAGCCGCCTCCCGCTCAGCCCCGCGCTTCGACTTTCCTTCGCCTTCGGCAACTCCGACACCGCCCACGGTCGCCCGCACTCGAAACCAACGTTCGTGAGCGGGACCGCCCGAGTCGACCACTTCGTAGGCCGGCGGAGGGCCCCCCGTAGCCTGAACCTCTTGTTGAAGCGCGGTCTTGGGATCGAGGCCCTCGTCGTTCCGCAGACGTTCTAGCTCTGGGGCGATGATGGCTGTACACGCGGCGCGCGCCGCCTGCATGCCACAGTCCAAATAACAAGCCGCGATCAGCGCCTCGACCAGATCCGCCAGAACGTTGGTGCTATTGCGCAGATCACTCGCCTCCGCCCCACGACCCAACAGCAACGCCGCCGAAATGTCGTGGGAACGCGCGAACGCCGCCAAGGCGTCCGTGTTCACCACACTGGCGCGCAATCGGGTGAGCCGACCCTCGTCCGCCTCGGGAAATTCTCGGCACAACAGCTCGCTGATACAGAGTTCCAAAACGGCGTCGCCGAGAAACTCCAAACGCTGGTTATTTAGGGCCTGACGCCGCTCGTTAGCGAAACTCGGGTGGGTGAGGGCCTCTTCCAGATGGGCTGAGCCTTCCTCTAAACCGAATAGATCCTGAATATCACTCATGAAATTGTCGTCCCGGGGACTTCGTGGCCGATCCTAACCCAAGCGTCCGCCGAGCGCCCGCCACAAGCCAAGGCTTTGCCCAGCTCAGGGGTCCAAAGCTCAGATGACCCACCTCGGCTATGCTTACGCCGTGACCCAACTCCTGGCCTGCCCCTTCTGCCGTGATATCTACACCGCGGGTGAGTACGAGCTGTGCCCGGAGTGCGAGATGCTGCTGCTGCCCTTCGAAAAACTGCCACCGTCGTTCGAACGGGTCGAAGCCGAAGCCGCCGTGTGGGAGGCGACACCGCCCGAGGACCGGATCTTACCCTGGCTCTACTGGGGTCGCGGGCGCGGCGCCCTATTGGTGCTGAGCCTGCTCGGCATTGCTTTGTTCTTTGCGCCGTGGGTGCAGATGACCATGCCCGATGACGTCGCGCTGAGTGGTTACGAATTGAGCCGCCGCAATGTGACTCTGTTGCGCGGCGGCGCCATCGCGTGGTTCGTGATGATACCGCTGGTGGCCACTCGGCGCAGTCTCGTGCGTATGCGCGGCGTACGTATCGTCAGCGTTGTATTTGCTTCCATGACGCTGATCGAGGTCGTCATCGTGGTCGCCAAGTCGTCCCAGAGTCATCCCTATCTGCCCGTGGAGTACCAGTGGGGGTGGGGACTCTATGCGAGCGCACTGGTCAGCGCCCTAGGGATCTATTTCGGAAGTCGCTTCGGCGGAAACATCGATGACTTGTCCGAAACTTTTGGCGCGCCCAAACAATCCATCAATAAGACCACCGCCAGCGACCAGCTATTGCATTGACCGGGAGCTGGCCAGCCAGCTCCCCCCATCGCGCTCGGTGCCGAGCGAGACGCGACGATGCGAGACGCGACAATGCGATACACGGCAATTGCACCCCCAGCGATGGTACACCGCCCTATCGAAGAAGATAGCGCGGCTAGAACAGATAGCGCGGCTAGAACATCACGCCGACGGAGAACGCCATAGTCCACTGTCGGGGTTCGCCCTTGAGGAACTCTTGGTTTTTCTTGTCGGTCTGGGCGTCAGCCGGATCCACCATGTCCATGATGAACTCGCCGCCGACCATCACCATCTCGTAACGATAGTTCAAGCCGAACAGCAGTCGTTGCCGCTGCAGACGTGCGGGACGAAACACGATGTTGTTGTTGAAATCACTGGGCTCGCCGCCGGCACACACAGGCTGACCGGAGTACCAGTTCTTGCCGTTCTTCGCATCGCCTTCGACGGGAGACGCATTGCCGGGAACGTCAGTACCCGTGAAGCCACAATAGCCCACAGGGTCGGTCGCCGGAGTCGCGTCGATCAATCCCGAGTCTCCGAAGATCCACAAGTACTGATAGCCGATAAAGGGCGTGATGATGGCGGAGTCCGCAATGGTCAGCGGCTTCGAGATAGAAGCGTCCAGACCGACGGTCGTGAGCTGAAACTCTGGCGTCCCGGTGATGGTGCGAATGGATCCACCGCCCATGATATCGGGAAGGATGCCACCGATGCCGGTTCGAAAACCTTCCAGCAGACTGATACGGGCGTCCGCACCACCCATGATGATGCTGGTGTTAGGCAGAAAGCCAACGCCAGTGGTCCCCTCCATACCGAAGCCGAAGTTCTTTCGGATCTTCGCGGAGTAGACCTGGATCATACCCGGGGGGTCGCCAACAATGGAAGCCGCGTTGCTCGTCGGATCGCGAACGCCTTGCGTGCCTTGCGTCCAGTAATCAGCACCATCGTTGATAGTGGTGAATGCTCCCTGAAAGGAAAAGTGGAAGCCACCATAACCGGTGCTGCGGGCGGAGTGCATCGTGTTGGGTGCCAACACAAAGCCCCACTGGTTCACCAGCTTGGTGAACGCGGCGTTGTCAGCCTGACAATACTGCGGGCTGTCCTGTTGGAATACGCCAACGCTGCTGAACTGTCCGTTGTTCTGTTGCCGATGGCATTCAGGATTGAGAACTAGACGGGAGAGGGCCGGGTCGAGCGAGTCCGCGCTGGCCGGTAGAACTCCTAAGAGGGCACTGATTCCGACTCCTAGAGCCGCTGTTATGGATCGCATTTTCACGGTTTTCTCGGCAATGTGGAGGCTACTTGGGGGCCGGGATCGGCGTCAAGCTCGGTGCATGAACAGCGCAGCTTTGGGCCCAGCGGGCGGATCCAACCGGCCCGTTGGCGGCCCCAGTTAACGAACTGGTCGCTTCCCGGGCACGACGCATTCGCGACTCAACAGTGGCCGCTGTCTTCCCGACGTGGGAGATCTGATCCGATGCCCACAGTCCCCCGTGAACCTGGCCCGCGGCTCCGCGCAGACCCTGTAAGGACGCCCTTTCACATCGTGCTGGTAGAGCCAGAGATTCCGCCAAACACAGGTAATATCGGCAGGTTATGCGCTGCCACCGGATGTCCGCTGCACCTGGTCGGCAAGTTAGGATTCCAGATCGATGAACATGCCGTGCGGCGGGCTGGCCTGGATTACTGGCATCTCGTCGAGGTCCGGCAGCACGCGGATCTCGCACAATGTGAGGCTGCCCTGCGCTGTGACGAAGTTCGGCCTAGCCCCCGCTCCTGGCTGCTAAGCGGCAAATCTAGCCGGAGCTTTTTGGACATCGAGTTTCAGCTGGGCGATGCGCTGATATTTGGCAAAGAGAGCACCGGTTTGGACACGGCCGAACTGTCGAGGCGCCCCGAAAGCGTGCTGGGGATCCCAACGCTAGGTCAAGTGCGCTCGCTTAACCTCGCCAACTCGGTATCGATTGTGCTCTTCGAAGCGTTGCGGCAACTCGGTGCCTTGAACGACGCAAGCCTTCGTTAGCCCTGGGTCTCGCGTCAATCAGCGCAGTTTCATGACCCGAGGGCGAGCCCCTGTAAAGTCAGCATGCAGTCGAAGCTGCTGACCCACAGACAAACGAACATCGCTGGGCACTCGCTCTCCAAGATCCGCGTTTTCGAATATTACCGTGTGGGACCCGGGCGGAAGTCGAATGCCGCTCAGCGGAGTCGTCCCGTAGTGCCGGCCACCAATGCTGACCTGTGATGGCGGTCGCGAGGTCAAGCTCAGCTGGGCCCATTCCGACGGCTGGGAGCTGGCCGTCTTGAGAGGGAGCGCCGAAACCTGGGTCGCTGGACTGCGCGCTAGCGATGTCGGCGGTGGCGAGGCCGACGCCACGACCGCCGATATCGGCGAAGGGGCAGAGGTGGCTGACGGGGCAGCGCTCGCACTCGCACTCGCCACCGTCGCTGCAGTCACCGCCGCTTGGGGTGAGGCTGTGACCTGCATCGGCGGATCGAGCAGGGGTCGCGATGGAACGCCCCACCAGAGTAGAGTCAAGACCCCTACTGCCAGCACAGCCCAGCTCAAGCGAGTGACTCTCGGCGACGAGGACGGAAGGTCTACGGACTGATCTGACTCCGCCGCCTCGGGCGAGGCGCTCGGCACTCGCCGCGTCCATTCAGTCATCGATTCGTTTTGAGCGAAGGTCTCCGTGGTGCCGCGGATCGTGCTCGGAGTAACGGATTGGGACTCCCCAACAGCAGCGGTCGGCAGGTCGTCGCGAGTCAGGTGGGGCAAACCCGCCACGCTATCGCCCAAGCGTCTGGCCACATCCCCCAAATCCGAATCGCGCAAGAACTCCCGCAGTGGGCGCGCCAGCTCTTCGGCGCTTTGGGGTCGCTCCGCCGCTGAGGGCTCCACCGTGGAGGCCATGACGTCGTCCAAAACGGCTAACTCCGGTACACAAACGCTCAATGGCTGCAGCTCCTGCTTCATCGCCGCCAGGCTTTCCGCCGAACTGCTCCTTCGAAAAGGGGCCTGGCCGGTCCAGCACTCCATGAGCAACACCCCCAGCGCGAACACGTCGCTGGCAGCACTGAGATCTTCCCCGGCAACCTGCTCCGGCGCCATGTGCCCCGGAGAGCCAAACACCGCCCGATCGGAATCAACTCCCGTCGCACTCGCGATCCCAAAGTCGATCAATCGCACGCCCCCCTCTTCGTCGATCATCACGTTTCGAGGGGTAACGTCACGGTGCACGATGTTCGCTTTTCGATGCGCGTAGTCGAGACCCCGACACAGTTCGACGCCCAAATAGGCTCCCGCCTCGGGGGACAGCGGGCCAACCCGCAGCAGCTCCGCCAAGCTCACCCCCGGACAGAGCTCCATGGCCAGGTAATAGGTGCCCTGCTCCACCCCCAACTCGAAGACCGGCACGATATTGGGGTGATTCAACGAAACCGCTGTCTTGGCTTCCGCAACGAAGCGATCAAGAAACGCTGAGTCACTGCTAAGCTCTGGTCGGATTTGTTTGAGGACGAGACGTTTCTCGAATCCGCCGACTCCCCGCAGAACCGCCAAGTAGACCCGAGCCATGCCTCCCGCAGCGATTTCACGCTCCAGAATGTACTTTCCGAATATCTGGGGGAACATGGGGCGAGCCCATCGTACCCTCGTCGGCGCCATCTGGCTGCTTTGTGGCTGCACCGATGGCGCAAAAGAAGCCGATCGGCTGGACGTCCGCGCCCATTGGATCAGCTCCTGCTCCCCGCGTAGCGAGGAGCTGGCGAAGCTAGATCTCGCTGCCCTCGGCGATTTTCCAGCCAGCAACTCTACCTTCGAGGCGGACATTCCCGAAGAAGCGAGAGATCTGGGACTGCTGATCCCGATCGAAACTGCCGCCGTCGAGTTGCGCGCCCGCGCGGCTGACGAAGCTTTTTTGGGCGTCGGTGAGCGCCGGGGCGACACCATCGACATCAGCCTCTGGCCCGAGTCGGGGAGCTGCCTCTTGTCTGCGGGGAGCGCCGATTACCTCCAGGAATTGGACGGCAAGGCACTCGCCGTGTTGCCGAATTCCAATACCTTATTGGTCGCCGGCGGGTTCAGCGAAACGAGCAACGAAGAAACCGTCGGAGCTATCACGGTGGCTCTTGATACTGGCATCGCCAGTTCGATACCCGCCGAACGCGCGTTGAGACAACGCCGAGGTTTCGCTAGCGCAACCGCCTTCGGTGACGGAATTCTCGTCGCCGGCGGAACCGACGGGATCAACGGTACTGTCTCTGCAAGCGCGGATGTCTACAACCCGGCAATTGACGGCTTCGACCCTGTCAGCATCAATCTTAGTTCCGGACGCACGCAACACGGCGCCGTGGTCCTTCGAGACGGACGCACATTGCTCGTCGGTGGCCTGAACGATACCGGCCAGCCCCTGCGTACCCTCGAAACCGTCGATCCCAACGAACGCAGCTACGCCCTCGCAGGCCTCGCGACCCTTGCGGAGGGGCGAAGTCTGCCCCAGGTTCTTCGCCTCAGTGATGACCGAATCCTGGTAGCTGGTGGAGTCGATGCTAACGGCGCCCCCATCACTACAGCCGAATGGTTTGACGCCCTCGCTCGTACGCCTATCGATCCCGTGGGCGGCAAGGCTCGCACGGACCGCGATCTGGGCAGTTCCGTGTATGAGCGTCAGTTCGCCGCTCTCAGCGGCGGCGGCTTCTTGGCCCTGGGAGGCTGCACCCCCGACGACGGACAGGGCAGCTGCGACCCAAGCTGCAGCGCCGGCTGCCAGCCTTCAGCCGAAGTGTTGTGGGTTGCGGCCAACGGCGAGATCCGACGGATCGATGCTGACGTGACCAGCCCCTCGGGAGCCCGCTCGCTGGTAGCCGGCACCGACGGCAGCGCTTGGGCCATCAACTCCGAGGGCTGGTGGCAGTTCGATCCATGGACCCTGCAGTGGCGAGCCCGGCGGAGCCGAAGCGTCGGACCCGTGAGCGCTCTGCGCTCGGCCAGTCCCGGTCTGCTGGTCTGGCTAGAGTCCACCGGCTCGGGCGGTCAAATTCGCGGCGCTCGCTTCGAAAACCGCAGCCCGTGGACGCGCTACATCGAGCCCTTGCTCGATCCGATGCCCAATCATCTCAGCATCAGTCAAACGCCGAACTCATCCACAGAGGCACCCGGCACCCACTACTCGATTGCCGACGGCCTCGTGCTGCATCCAGACTCGGCCGAAGTGTGGATTACCGACACTCGGTATGGGGGGTTCGAATGGCTCGCCACCACGACTACCAGCGAGCTGCCCCTATTGCTTGTGCACGACGGCAACACCCCAACCCAGTGTCGTTGGCCTGCGATTCAAGGCTCGGCCCCGATATCTCTCAAAGCCTGGCGCCAACAGAATCAAATCGTACTCGAAGCGTGCGGCCGCGGTTGCCTGGAACCCATGCAAAGGCAGTGCGATGTGAGCGCCGGCACTCTGCTCAAGCTGGGGGTCAGCGCGGACCAATCCCCCAGCACGCTGATCAGCATGAGCGTGTCGCGCTCTATCCAGCCCTAACGCGCTATTTTTTCTTGAACAGTTTCGTCATGAAACTGGGCCGCGGACTGCTCGCGCCCGAGCCTGAGTCTTCACGCATCTTGAATAGCCGCTTCTCACGGGCAGCTTCCACGTTCTTCGGATCGATCTTCGCTACCGCGGCAAAGGCACGCCGAGCATCCGATCCTTTCCCGTGCTGCTTGTGCATACGTGCCAGATACAAATGGACGTCGACGTCCGCAGGAAGCTCCTTCGCTGCCGCCTTGAGCATGGCCAACAGAGACTCAACTCCCAGCTCTTGACGGCCCAGGAGATCCTGGCACGCAAGATAAGCGAACAGGGCTGTGTGCTCCGGCTTCGGATCGATTTCGTGAGCGGTTTTCGCCTGCTCCAGCGCGCGGGCCAGGTCGTTCTTCTTGAGTGCGGCCCCTGCGAGCCGGTAGGCGGCGGTCGCTCGAACGCGTTGTTGTACCGCTGCCTTGTCGGATTCTGTCGCCGTGCCTTCTTCCATCAGCTGGTCGTATTCCGCTCGACGGGCGTTGTCGGACAGCACCTGATTGGCTTCCCCGATGCGGCTGAATACCTTCGATGCAATTGCGCTCAGATCGGCGAGGGACTTGGGAAGCCGATCTGGATGCCAGACTTTGGCCAGCCGAAAGTACGCCCTCTTGATACTCCGGGCATCCGCCTTGGGCAGCACCTCCAAGACGTCATAGTAGGACATGGACTCCAGCTTTTCCCCGAAGGCCAACAACTGTTTGCGCAGAGCACTGGCCTCTCCCGAGGAAGGCGGCATGCTTTTGTCGGCATCTTTGTTGAGGGCACGCACACTGGCGGGACCGCGCGGCGCGATGGATCGGGCGACCGCAGATTTTCGCGTCTTCGAGCCGGTACGACTGGCGCCGCGAGACGACGCGCCTTCGGCGACTCCGATGGGCAGACCTGCCGAGGAGCCCGTATCCAAATGTCTGGTAATCGCTAAAACATAAGCGAGCCGGGCGATGCCCGCGCGATCCAGCAGCCCAGTGTCCGCCAGTTGCCCCAGATTCATCGGCTTGGCCCGCAGAACGTCGATGACCGCCTTGTACTTCGCCTCAAAGCCGAACCGGGCTGAGCGCGATTGTGTGTGCAGTCGTAATGGGTGCCCGGCCAAGCGCTGGAGAACCTGACTGAGACGCGGGGAATCTTCACTGTCACGAATCGATCGCCAGATGAGCGCCAGAGGATCCGGCAGATTCACAGGACCACCCCAGTCCTCCAGGAGATCGGAACCTTCGTAAAATCCGTAAGCCGTTTGACGGTGAAGCCGACAGCACCACGCCAGCTTGCGACCCAGCTGCTCTCCTAAACAGGTATCGAGCGTCCCCTCGTCGAGCATATCCAGGCCAATCAGCGCCTCGCCGATACGTTTGTCGGAGTCGGCCATCGCGGCCAGCCCGAGCGGCAGCGACGATTCCGAAATGGTGTTCATGCTCACCAGCAGCTCCCCCAAGCGCCCGATAGCTTCGCCAGTCTTGATCTTGCTCACCGAGCCGTCAGCCATGTAGAGGGCCGTTTTTCTGCCGTCAGGATCTTCCAGAACGAGAGTGCCGGTCAGATGACGCTCCAGCACAAAGATCAAGAGTTCCGGCAGGGGCCGACTAGCCAGGACTCCGGTCGCGGTGGGGGTGGAAGACGACATCGGCGGATCGAGCGTAGCAGACCCCGGCGTGCATCGAGTAACCTCTCGTACCGTGACCACCGCGCAAATTCTCATCGTGGACGACGAAGCCGCAATTCAGGCAACACTGAAAAAAACCCTCTCCCTCGAAGGCTACCAAGTCGACGTGGCCGGAGGCGTTTCGCTCGCCAAAAAGCGACTGGAGAGCAGACAGTACGACCTCGCCCTGCTGGACGTATCGTTACCAGATGGGAACGGTATTGAACTACTTGAGGAGCTGCGGAAATCCCCCAACTCGTGCCCTGTGATCATGATGAGCGGGCACGGCAGCATCGATACGGCGGTTCGCGCCACCCAACTCGGTGCGCTCGACTTTCTCGAAAAGCCCCTAAATACTGACCGCTTGTTGCTGGTCATCAGCAATGCCCTGCGACTGCAGCAAGCAGAGGACGAAACCCGCGAATTGCGCCGTGCGGCGGGGTATTTCGATGAATTGTTGGGAGACAGCCCCCCGATGGTAGCGCTTCGCGAGCAGGTTCTGCGTGCATCAGGAGCCTCCGCTAGCGTGCTCATCGGGGGCGAGCGGGGCACCGGCAAAGAGCTGGTCGCTCGCGCCATTCACCGAGCCAGCCCGCGCGCCAAGGCGCCAATGGAGAAACTAAATTGCGCGGCCGTCCCCAAAGACTTAATCGAAAGCGAGCTATTCGGTCACGAGGCAGGTGCCTTCACCGGCGCGACAAAACGGCGGAAGGGCCGATTCGAACGCGCCCACGGCGGCACGCTGTTTCTCGACGAGGTGGGAGAAATGCCCATGGAGATGCAGACAAAATTGCTGCGGGTACTCCAAGAAAAGGAAATCGAACGGGTGGGCGGTCACGAAACCCAAAAGGTCGACGTGCGTGTAGTGGCCGCCACCAATCGAGATCTGCTCGCCGCGTGCCAGCAGGGCTCCTTTCGTCCGGATCTTTACGACCGCCTGAATGTTTTGCCCATCGCCTTGCCGCCCCTGCGAGCGCGCCGCGAAGATATCGCCGAGCTGGCAGAACATTTTCTCAAACGAGCCCGCATTGAAAATGGGCGCCCCAATATCGAGTTCAGCGGCGAGGCGATGGCAGCACTGCAGCGGCATTCCTTTCCCGGCAACGTTCGCGAACTGCAGAACTTAATCGAGCGCTTGGTCATCCTCGGGATCAACGACGCTCTCTCAGCCGACGACGTACAACAGGCTCTCGGCCTTGGTAGCTCGCCGGCGCTCCAAGGTTTGTACCGCCCCGGCGTGCCCTTTCGGATCCTCGTCGAGGACGCCGAACGCACCATCCTCGGCGAATGCCTCAGCCACCACGGCGGCAAAATGACGGATACCGCACGCGCCCTCGGGCTCGAGAGAAGCCACCTTTACAAGAAGACACGCGCCCTCGGGCTTCGTGAGCCAGCTAAGAACGACAGCGATAATTAAACGAAAACCCGAACCTACATCGCCGCCGCACCCACGCGATGCAAGCAGTGAGCTCCGGCGTTACTCCTCCCGGAAGTTTTTGTTCGGTGTTGTCGCGGCCCGATGGTCGCAGATCCTTTTAGGATCGAGTCTACGGGCTAGGTTCGGCTGCGGCATCGACAACATCGCCGCCATTCCCAGCGTCCACCCCTGGAGCATCCTGCGGCGAATCTGTGCCAGGCTTCTCCTTTTCCTGGGCCTCAGTTGCAGCCTCAGTCGCAGCACTGTTTTCGGCTAGCATCAAACGGGGAGCGTTCATGGCGTCAGCGACCGGCTGAACACGGGCATCGTTCATTATTGTGTCGATGAGGCCCTGCATCGCGATCTTGTAGCCAGCTTCACTGAGTTCTCCGCGCAGCAACTGGACCCGCAAGAACACGCCTGCTGTTTGCACCACATCGCACAAGCAATAGTTGCGAACTTCCTCGATGCGCCCGGCATGCACCATGGGGCCCACATCCTTACCGTCGACACCAACCTTGCCCGGCATGCCGCTCAGTTTCGCTAACACGTCGAGCCGACTCGATTTGCTAGCCCCAAAGTCCGCGACAAAATCCATAAGATCCAAGTGCCCCTCGGGACTGAAGCGATAACGAACATCGCGACTCCGATAGTAATAACGAAACGGCACTCCATGGCGGAGGCAACGCGCTGCGATCACCGGCATGTCGAAACCCCGCCCGTTGAAGGTGATCAAATCGGGCCGTTTGTCTTCCGTGAACTTCGCGAAGTCCCGCAGCACATCCGCTTCGGCTTTGTCCTCACCAAGGATGCCGAGTTTTTTCACGCGGTAGTCTTCGTCAAACCACAGAACCCCGATGGCCACGACTTGGTGGTGGGGAGGCGAGGGCAGACGCTGGACGTCCGCCCCTTCGGCGATGGGCAACTCCGGATCGACGATGGTTTCGATATCTAGGACCAAAAAAGAGCGTGGCACCCAGCAAGCATCGGAAGTGTCTCGGCGGCGGTCAACGTCCCCGAGTCGCAACGCACCGCATCACCATAAAATCTAAAACGATCCTACTGGACGGCCAGACGGTCTGTTTCTCCTGGTAGTCCTCATCACGCCGGGGCGCAGAGGCTCCGGCCGGCGAGACGACTGATCGGCTAGCCCATGTCGCTATTGATCGGCGGCCCCCGTTCCCGTAACAATACTGGTTAGGGGCACGGCTCAGTGCTGAATCCCCAAACGTATTCTCTCCTTTTGTCGGGACGCCGTTCCGACCCAAAAAAGGGGCTCACATCTTAATCGTAGGACGCGGCGACCCAAGGGGTACCGCGTGCACCGGTATGGCCCAAAATATTCTCGTTATTAACGTGGATCTGCGCGAGACGCGGGTTTCACTCATAGAAAACGGCGTTATCGCCGAACTCCAAATCGAACGCGCAGCTCATCAAGGCACCGTCGGAAACATTGTTCTCGGCAGAGTGACCCGGGTGCTGCCCGGCATGCAGGCCGCGTTCATCGACGTGGGAATGGAGCGCGCCGCGTTTCTGCACGTTGAGGATCTGATCCGGCCTGACGACTTTGAAGCGTACCTCTCGGACGATCCGGTGGAAGCGGGCGGCAAAAAAGAAGCCGGATCAGGCGACGCGGACGCCGAAAGCTCGAACGCCGAATCCGAAGCGGAAGCGGAAACTGCCGCCGTTGACAACGCGGAAGCTGCCGCTGATGACGGCGACAACGCCGAAGCTGTCGCCGACGACGCCGGCGAGGCGGAGGAAGCTACCGACGCCGCCGCCGTGAAGGCGAGCAGCAAAAAGATCGTTCCGGCTAAGGCGAGGGAATCGACCAGTCGAAAAACCGACGCCAGCTCCGAAAAGGCCGAAGCTACTTCCGACGAAGCGGGCTCCGACAACGCTGACGAGGCAAATTCGGACGAGGCAAGTTCGGACGAGGCCGAGGCTAGCTCCGGTGAGGCTAGCTCCGATGATGACGCGATTGACACCAATCCAGATTTAGAAGCCGCCAACTCCGACGAGGCGAGCTCCGACGACGACGGCGCCGATGGCGACACCGCTCGACGCAGCGGACGCGGGCGACGTCGCCGCAAGCGCAAAAAGCGCGGCACCACGGCCGCTGATACCGCCACCCCGGCGCCTGCCACAGAAGCCCGACGCAAGAAGACCACCCGCGGCCGTACCGCCAAGCGCAGCTCTCGAGTCTCTCGTTCCGTGCCGATCACCGAGGTGGTCAAAGAGGGCGACGAGGTCATCGTGCAAATCTCCAAGGAGCCCATTGGCACCAAGGGCGCACGTGTGACGAGCCATGTCTCTCTACCCGGACGCTACGTGGTGTACCTCCCCACGGTTGAACATGTGGGTATCTCCAAGCGCATCGGCTCCTCTTCCGAACGATCTCGATTGCGCAAGGCCATCGAAGGCGTCAAACCGCCCAAGGGTGGGCTCATCATTCGTACCGTCGCCGAAGGGCTGACCAAGAAGCTGCTCAAGGCCGACGTCGGCTACTTGATCAACGTCTGGGCGGAGGTCTCGCGCCAAAAAGAAGGAGCTCGGGCACCCGCAGTGCTCTACACGGAGCTCGATTTGATCTTGAAGATCGCTCGCGATCTGTTCACTGACGACATACAGAAGATCGTCATCGACGATAAGAATCAGTACGAACGCTTGGTGCGATTCGTCGAGATGTTCCTACCCGGACGCTCGAAGGACGTTGAACTCTACCAGGGCACGGATCCTATCTTTGACGCTTACGGTATCGAAGACGAAATCGCCCGCGCCCTGAGCCGGAAGGTTCCGCTACGCAGCGGCGGGCACTTGATCCTCGACCAGGCCGAAGCCCTGACCGCCGTCGACGTCAATACCGGGCGCTATGTCGGCAAGGGCAGCCGCGATCTAGAGGAGACCGCGCTCAAGACCAACCTCGAAGCAGTCGACGAGATCGCTTACCAACTGCGCTTCCGGAATATCGGCGGCCTGGTAATCCTCGATCTTATCGACATGGATCGAGCCTCGAACCGCGACAAGGTGTGGCGGGCCCTGGAGCAATGTCTAACCAAGGACAAGGCGAAGACCACCCTCAACCGAATCAGCGATCTCGGACTGATTGAAATGACTCGCAAGCGCACTCGAGAAAGCCTCGGTCGCGTCATGCACGAGTCCTGCTTTTATTGCGATGGCACCGGGCAAATCCAATCCCGCGAAACCGTCGGATACGAGATCCTGCGGCAGATTCGCAGAGAGCGCTACACGCTGCCGGGCTATTCCGTGAAGGTGAATGCCCACCCCGCCATCGTGGACTTCCTCAAGACGGAGGCCAAGGATGCGGTGGAAGAGGCCGAGAGCCGCTACCAGCGCCGAATCGAACTCACCGCTCACAAAGAATATCATCTTGAGCAATACGATCTGACGGGCAAGTAACACCTCGGCCCCCCGGAGCCTGCCCCATAAGGGACTCGGGCGAGTCGCCGGGGCGGGAGCAAACAACGCGACGGCCCCTTGTGGCCCTGTCCCGCCTTGAATATGACTATTGCGCCTATGAGTGATCGTGAAGAGGAACGGCTGACGATCAACAAGGAGTTCGACTCCTTCGATCAGTTCATCGCGGAGTACGTCACCAACATCTCGCGCAGCGGCGTGTTCATCAAGACGCGGGCGCCCTTACCCATAGGTACCACCGTCAACCTTCGCTTTACCGTCATCATGGACGACATCGAAAGCATCGAAGGCGAAGGCGTAGTGGTTCGCGTGGAGAGCGATCCTCCGGGCATGGGCGTCGTGTTCAAGGAGCTCAACTCCTACTCCCGCAACTTGATCAACAAACTGCTGACCCAGCCCTAGAGCTGACTCTGTCCTAGCGCTGTCCTAGTGCGCTGGTGCCAGCAAGGCCCCGGCCCAGCCGACCGGGACTAACAATTAGGGGCGCGGTCGCTTGAGCGAGTTGCGACGACGACGGTTCTTCGCCTTCAGCTTCGCCTTTTGGCGGTTGCTCTTCTTGCGGTTATTCTTGCGGGGCTTCTTCGAGTTCAGGAACATGACGTTGTTTTAGAGTCCTGCACCCAAGTTGTCCAATCGCTTCCCGCCGCCCCCGACTGAACACAATGTTCCCGGCCGAACTGGCCAGGCGCCCACCCGACCCCGCGAGCTTGCCTGGTAACCTCGCGTTCTGCCTAGGCGACGCCGTGACCGGAACACTTAAAGCGGAAATCGAAGCGCCCGGTTCGAAACGGCGCCGCGCGCAAATCCGCCGCGCGGGGATCTTGTCGGCGGTCGAAAGGCATGAGGTGACAGCTCCCGCTCACAGGAGCGCACCAGTTGCCGATGCCAGTTGGATCCGATTCAGCTACCGCGCTTGAGCTCGGTCAGCACAAGCTTGCTAACAGCTTTGAGCGTGTCGAAGACACCTTCACCACTTCGCGCCTGGGCTTCGAAATCCGGCACCCCAGCGGGGTTGAGGATCGAGCGGAGCTCGGGAACGTCCACCGCGTTGGGTAGATCGCGCTTGTTGTACTGAACCACGTAGGGGATTTGGTCCAAGTTGTAGCCCTGCTCAGCCAGGTTGGTTCGCAGATTCTCTACGCTCTCTTCGTTGGCTTCCATGCGTTCCAACTGGGAGTCCGCCACGAAGATGACTCCGTCGACCCCCTTCAGAATCAGCTTACGACTCGCGTCGTAGAAGACCTGACCAGGCACGGTGTAGAGGTGGAAACGTGTTTTGAAGCCGCGGATCTCACCGAGAGAGAGGGGCAAAAAGTCGAAGAACAGAGTTCGCTCGGTCTCAGTCGCAAGCGAGATCATCTTGCCCTTGGCGTCGGGATTCGTGCGCTCGTAAATGTATTGGAGGTTGGTGGTCTTCCCGCAAAGACCCGGACCGTAATAGACAATCTTGCAATTGATCTCACGGGCCATGTAGTTGATGAAACTCATCTTCTTAAGCCTTAATCGTTGAACAAGCTGTCGATGTCGTCGTCAGTGATCTCGCCGAACGGCGAGTCGCCTGGCTCCGCAGCCTTCTCCTGAAGGACCTCGAACACCCGCGCGAGATTGTCCGTCGCTTTGCGCACGCGAAGCCGGACCAATCCGAGACTGGACTTGGAGTCGAAGATGACAACCAAGATGACGCGGTTGCCAACCAACTGAATGTGGATGTTCGCATTTTCACCTTCGTGAAACTGCGTGGCGAATTCGTTCTCGCGAAGGAGTTTCGCGATTCCACCAGTGGCCGCAATGTTACCTGCGGTCAGCGACGCCAGACTCGTCGTGTCGATATTCTCGACGTCTCCGCTAGCGGAGATGAGTTGCCCGTTCTTATCGACGATGAAGACGACGCTTGCGTTCGCCTCTTTGACCAACTTGTCGACAATCGCTTGGATTTGGTGAAATTCCTCCTCGTACATCACCATCTGAGGGTCGCCCATTCATTCCTCCGCAGTTCCGCCAGCCGTAAGATATCGAATCAAGGGCCCTATGCCCCGCATCCTCCACCTCTCACTCAAGGTCTTAACCCCGAGAGAAAATTGGCCTCTGGACCGTCTGGCATCGTTCTAACTGAGTGAAACTCCAGCAGCAAGCAGCAGAGGGGTCGGCCACAGGGCCGCATCCGGGCCGGTGTGGTGAGAGGTAGGCAAAGCCGAGAACCACAACCGTTCCGGGGCGGACTCCGACGCGTGTCCAGCCAACTCGGTGCCGGCCCGAGCCCCACTCGGTGTGAGGCGGCGAGCGTTGCCCGCTTAGCCCCAAGAAGCTAAGTCTCGGGTCGTATGATGAAACGCTTTTGGGGGGCCAGCGCGGTCATTACTGGGGTCGCAGCGTGCCTGGCGCCGCTCGCGGCGGGCGCGGACTCCAGCTCCGTATATAGCCGTGCCACTTGGATATCTGGTGATCTTGTCGACGCCGCAGCCGAACTCGATCGTTTGCGAGGCCCCGC
This sequence comes from Polyangiaceae bacterium, assembly GCA_013214025.1. GTDB lineage: Bacteria > Myxococcota_A > Polyangia > Polyangiales > Polyangiaceae > JABSRN01. The sequence goes on along the minus strand of JABSRN010000010.1, from coordinate 63,842 downwards.
GCGCTACACGGCGTTGCGTCGAATTTGGGCCCAGTGGGACACCGCCCGACCGGACCATGTGGAAGAAGCTCTACTGAACGCTTCGTCGAACCCAAGCCTATCTCCGGCGCTGGTGGCCTACAGCAAAACATTTATCAACCTCGCACGCCGGCGGCGGGGCGATATCGCTGGCGCGCAGCGGCGCTTCGCTGAGTTGGGTTACGTCAATCGTTGGCTTGTGGTCGGTCCTTTCGACAACGAGGGCAAAGCGGGATTCGATCTGAACTTCGAGCCCGAAACACAGTTTGCCGAGGCGATGACTCCCGGACGCGGCTTCTCGGGCAAGGGACGAGTCGTGCGTTGGCGCGAGGCTCCGCACTCCTTTGAGTTGGGGAAACTGAACTTGTCGCGGCTGCTGCGCCCCTATCGCCACGCTTGCGCCTTCGCCACTAGTTTCGTGCGCGGTACAAATAAGGCGACAATTCCGGTTAGCCTCTGGGTAGGCAGCGCTGGCGCCGTCAAAGTCTATTGGAACGGCGAAGCCGTGCTCAAAGACCCCGTCGAGCGTGGTCATGACTTCGGTCGGCGTGCGCGCCAAGTCAGCCTGCATAGCGGCTACAACAACCTGACACTAAAGATTTGTGTCGCCAACAAGAAGCCACAGATCTCCGTGCGCATCGGTAGCCGAAACGGCGCCGTTCTCGGAGATCTAAAATTCAGTACCGAGCTCCCAGCCAGCGTCGAATCGGGCAAACTAGTAAGCGCCATCTCGAGCCGCGCTACCACGCGTCGCCCCTCGAGCGCAGCCCGCGGCGCACCTCTCGATGAGTTTGAAAGACGAGTGCAGCGCAAGAAACCGAGGGCTGCCGATCTGGAAGCCTTCTCGCGTTATCTCACCTTGACCCGAGGCGACGACGAGACGACCCACCTCGCCCGCAACCTCGCACAGCGTGCCGTCGCGCTCGAGGAGACCGGCCCGCGGCTGCTCTTGGCAGCGAAGCACTCCGAGGATCGGAACGTCGCTTCCGTCTGGTTGAGCCGCGCCGAACCGAAACTCCAAGGGCGCCGCGAGCGTGTCGAATGGTTGCTGGCCCAAGCCGCGTGGCACGCCTCTGGGCTGAGCCCGGACTCCGCCTTTGGACTGTATCAGCAGGTGCTGGCGATCGATCCGGAGAACATCGTAGCGATCGCCCAACGATCGAAAATGCTCAAACAAGCCGGCCTCCGCCAAAGTGCCACGGCCATTCTGCAACGCGCCCTCGATCGCCAGCCGGAGAGCGGGCGCTTGTTAGAGCTTTACTCTTCATCACTCAGCGCCCTCGGCCGGGACACCGAAGCCCTCGAAATCGCCAATCGGCGGAGTGCCTTCGACACGCCTGACTTGTCCTTTGTCTCGTCGCGCATCGATCTGGCGCTATCCCGACGCAACGACGAACAGGTCAGTCGCTGGGTCTCTCGCCTGTTGTCGATCAGTCCCAACAGCCAATGGGCCCACGGGGTCGCCGCCCGAGCCTATCGTGCCCAAGGCGCCTCGGACCGCGCCGTCGCTAGCTACGAACAAGCCCTCCGACTCGCGCCGGACGACGTGGGGACGCTACGCAAGCTCGGGGATCTGGAGGGCTCGCTGGCTCACCCGGATGAACAGCTGCGACGCTTGCGCCGTATTCTCGAACTGCGACCCCAGGCCAAAGAGGTTCGCCAGTACCTCGATCACCTCGAGCCCCAAAGTGCACGCCTGGACGAAAGCTACGCCCACGAGCCCGCGCGTTTTCTAAAAGACCGAAACGCCACAGCCGAGGGGCAGTCCCAACGTACTCTGCTCAAGCTCAGCGTCACCCAGGTCTTCCCCAATGGCCTGGCGAGTAACTTCACGCAGGTCGTGTTCCAGCCGCTCAGCGCATCCGCCGCCGCGGTCGCCCGTCAATATGCCTTTCGTTACCAAGCCGATCGGCAGCGCGTTCAGTTACGCGGAGCCCGTGTGTTTCGTGCTGACGGGAGCATTGACCAAGCCATTGAAAGCGGCGAGGGCGCAGCCGACAACCCCGCCCTTCGAATGTACACATCGGATCGAACCTTCGTCGTCAGCTTCCCCCGCCTCGAAGCCGGCGACGTCGTCGAACTCAAGTACCGAATTGACGATGTCGCAGCGAGAAATGAATTCGGTGACTACTTTGGGGAGGTCGTGCCCTTTGGATCCAGCGAACCCGTCGGCCACGCCGAACACGTATTGATCACACCCGCCGCGCGAAAGCTCTACGTGGACGTTGTCGGCCTTCCGAAAATGAAGCGCGACACGGACAAACGCGGAAAGCTCAACATTGAGCGCTTTGTCGTGAAGGGACTCGCGGCCCAAGCGCCCGAGCCCGCCATGCCGCCATGGCCCGAAGTGCTCGGCTTCGTGCACATCTCCACCTTCGCCAACTATCAAGAGATGGGACACTGGTACTGGGGGTTGGCGAAGGATCAGTTTGATCTCGACGAGGACACCCGGAAGCTCGCGACGTCATTGGGCGTCGGCAAAACGACGACAACCGAGAAAGTACGTGCCGTCTACAATTGGGTCGTCCAGAACACGCGTTATGTCGCCCTTGAGTTTGGCATTCACGGCTTCAAACCACGCCGTTGCGTCCAAACTGTGGCGCGAGGCTGGGGAGACTGCAAAGACAAGGCGACGGTGATTGTCTCCTTACTGCGTGCGCTCGGCATCGACTCCACCATCGTGATCCTACGAGCCAACCAAGGCGGCGATTTCCGATCCAAAGTGAGCAGCTTGGCAGCCTTCAATCATGCCATCGCCTACGTGCCCGAGTTAGATCTCTACTTGGACGGAACCGCTGAATACACCGGGATGAGCGAATTGCCTGCGATGGACCGAGGCGCCCTGGCGCTCCTGGTGAACGGCGGAAACTCAAAGCTCACGCATTTGCCGAAGATCACGTCGACCCCAGACGAAGTACGCCGAAAGCTGAGGCTTCGACTGCGAGCGGACCGAAGCGCCGCCCTCGACATCGAATACGCCGTGACCGGGACTCACGCCTCCTGGTGGCGACGACGCTACAGCGCCTCGTCGAGTAAAAAGCAACGCCTCGCCGAGTATGTCACCGGGGAATTTCCTGGCTTCGAAGTGAGAGGAACGCCGCGCACCCAGGGTCTGAACGACATCGACCGCTCCGTATCCGTGAAGCTACGCGGGCGACTCAATCGATTTGCACGATCCGAAGGGAGCGGAGTGCTCAGCCTCAGCCTCACTCCTTCCCTGCGACTGACCCCGCGCTTTGCCTCGCTCTCGAAACGAAAACTCCCGGTCGCTCTCCCCACCCCCGGGACCCAGGCGACCGAAAGCGAGTTGGAGTTGCCCCCTGGCATGAAATTCCTGTCCGTTCCCGCGGCGAGCGCCAAGACGTCGCCGTTCGGCAACTACGAAATGGTGGTCCGCCAGTCCGAAAAGAGCGTTACGGTGAGCACAAGCTTGCAGCTCACTGTGGACCGCATCGCCCCCGAGCAATACGCCGCGTGGCGCCAGTTTTGCGCGACCTTCGATAGCGCCGTCGACCAGCGCGTGAGGATTCAACAATGAGACGTGGAACCCGTCGTTGGTTGACCGTGCCGATGCTGCTGATCGCCACAGCCGGCGCCAACGTCGCCTGCTCTAGCGGACCCGCCGCAGGCCCCCCCGATCTCGCCACCCTGCGCCTTCAAGAGACCTCGCAGGATCCTGACGGCCTGGCGTTACTGCTGCTGCACGAACTCGCCGCTGCCGGTGGGGACGCTGTGCGGGCCAAGAAGGTGCGACTCGCCCTCGATAGCCACAAGACAACTAGCTTGCTCCCCAGCTTCGCCAGAGCGCTCGACGACAAGGCGCACGGGGATCTTGCCAGCGCCGCCGACCACTTCATGGAAGCTGTCGCCGCAAGCCGAGAGTCCACGGATGCCCGCACACAGCTGATCGCCTGGTACTCCGCCAGCCAAGCCCTCGCGCTCGCCAACAGCCATGCGGGCTTATGGAAAAAGTGGCAGGGGTTCGTCGAAGCCACTCTCGATCAGCCGGGAGCTATCGGTTGGCGAGCACGCGGTGCTCTGTTGCGGTTCTGGAACTCGGAACAGAAGGCGAGCCCCGCCCAAGATCGGAAAATGGCGGTCCGCGGAGGCTGCGCCACTGAGTTACGTTTCGCAGGTCCCTTTGGCCGTAACTTGCCGGTCGATCTGCACAGACAATTCGGCGCCGAAGAACCCGGCCCCTGGCCGACGACCTGGATCGCGGCGGCAGGGCGAAACGAACGTCCTCGAATCCTGAAGAGCCAAATGGACGGCTGCGGTTTCGGCCTGGACGAAACCGCAGGTGCCGGCGTCTTTTACGCGGAAACCTATGTGGAGACAGCGGAGACCCGAGAAGTGTTGTTCACGGCCCAAGGCGCTTTGGCGGTTTGGGTGGACGACGAGCTGGTGCTCGATCGAGACGCGCGAAAGTGGGGCGTATGGCCACAATTCGGTGTGCGCTTCGAGCTAACCCCCGGGCGCCATCGCATCCTGGCGAGACTGCCGAGCGGCTCCACCGCTTTTCGGTTGATGAACAACGATGGCAGCCCTCTCGATCTCGCCTACTCCAGCGATCCGGCCCCCGGCTACGGCTCCCGACCCGCGACGCGGCTCTCGGACCCCAACGTGCTCAGCCCATTCATCGCCACCGGAGAAGCCAGCGTGCCGGGTGCGGTCCACCACCCGAAAGACTCCGTCACTCGTTTCTTGGTTGCCGCCCTCGCGCACCAAGAGCTTCAGGATGATGTCGCCCAGGTCGTGCTGGAGCCGCTCATAGCCGATTTCGACAACGCGACGGGGCTGAGCCTACAGCTCGCGGCCGCCATCACTCGGGGAGATCCGATCTTCGACAAGAGCCAGACCGAAGATTTGATGCATCAGCTCTACAAGAGAGCCGCTGCCAAGGATGAAGGCCTCTGGCTCGCTCGCTTGGCGGTCGCCACCCAGTTGCGCCAGCGCCGGCCCTTGGAGATGATCGAACAGCTCCGTATCTTGACTGCTGATCTGCCCAATGTGGCGCCGATCTGGCACGAGCTGCGCGACACCTACGACGTGCTGGGTTGGCCCACGGAGCGCGACGCAGCCACCCTGGGGATGCTCCGCCGCTTTCCAACCGACGAGAGCACGTTGCACAACGCGATGGCGCTGTTTGAGCGTACCGGCGATCTCGCACGCAGCGATGAGATGGCCAAACGGCTCAGGGAACGCAACCCGGAGGCCGAAATCGAACTGAGCCGTGCCCTAGCGCGGAAGGATTACGCCAGCGCGCTGGTCCAGCTACGGGCGCTCGAAAAGCTGTGGCCGGAGCGCGATCGCCTCAAAGCCCGCATCAGCGACGTTTTGAGCCGCTCCGGCAACACCGAGCAGCTATGGAATCGGCTGGAGGCGGCAGTGAGAGAACAGCCCACCGACAGTCGGGCACGCCTGCGACTAGCGGACGCTCAATATGCCGCGGGTCGTCCGGACGCGCTCGCCCAGGCTCTGGCCGCCGCCATCGAAGCTGGCGCTGTGCCCGACGCCCTACGTCGCGCCATCGATCTCATCGAAGCCACCTCCGAGCTCGCCGCTTACCGTTTGGACGGGAAAAAAATCATAGCTGCCTACGAAAAGGCAGGACGGCACATGTCCGGTACGGCGGCTCGGGTGTTGGACTACGCCGCTGTTTGGGTGCACGCCGATGGTTCGAGTTCCATGCTCGAACACGAAATCATCCGCATTCAAAGCCCCGAGGGCATCGATCGTTTTGCCGAACATCCGCGCCTGCGCGGACAAATCTTGAAGATGCGCGTCATCAAGGCCGATGGGCGCAGTCTCGAACCGGAATCGATCTCCCAAAAACGAACGGTCACCTTGCCGCATCTGGAGGTGGGCGATTACGTCGAGACCGAACAAATCGTTCGGGAAAACGGCACAGGGCCCGATCACTATCTCGGCCCCCTTTGGTATTTCCGTGAAGCGAATATCGCCTACGCTCGTAGCGAGTTTGTCATCATCAGCCCGACCATCAAAGCGCTGGTGGTCGAGGTCCACGGGGATGTGCCGGCGCCCGTCGTGCACACCGAGGGGCCGCTCACTGTGAAACGCTACCGGATGGATTTCAGCCCGGCAGCTCCTACCGAGGAGCTGAGCCCCCCCGCCGAAGAGTTTTTGCCCAACTTGCAGATTGGCTGGGGCTTGGATGCCGATCTCCGAGCCCAAGTGTTCTCGGACAAGGTGCGTCAGCATCTGCCGCTGGATCCGCGCATCGCACGCATCGCTCAACAAATCACCAAGGCTCATCCCGAAAGCGCCGTCATTCAGCGAGCCCGGACTCTGTATCGCTGGGTGGTTTCCAACATCGAAGAGGGCGGCGAAAGCGATGCTCGACGCGTCATCGTGGGCAAGAGCGGCAACCGCTGGCTCGCCTATGTGCACCTTTGCCGAACCCTTGGCATCCCCGTCAACTACGGCATCGCGGAGAACCGACTGGCCGCTCCCCCCCAAGGCCCCATCTCTGAGATGCACCGCTATCAGCATGCTGTGCTGAAGGTCGGACGCGGCAAGAAGGCCCGCTGGCTCACCATCGGGAGCAAACACGCACCCTTCGGATACTTGCCCGCAGAAGTGCGCGGCATGCCCGCCATGATGTTGCTGGGAAACAGCCCCGTCAAACAGATCCTCCCGACGGCGGGCACAGCCGACGGCATCGCTGTCGACGGAAGCGGCACTATCAATACCCAGGGCAGCGCCGAGCTCTCCTTGGTACAGCGATTTGCGGGCAAACACGGCATGCAGCTGCGCACGGGACTGACCAAACTAAGCGAAGCCCAACACCACGATGTGATCGAATCTCGTCTCTTGGGGCCGAGCCTACGAGGCGCGCAGTTGCTGAGCCACGAGCTAGCCAAGCTCGACGACCACGACGTGCCCATCGAGGTCCGCACCGAATCCAAGGTGGGCCAGTTCGCCAACCGACGAGGCTCGCTGTTACTGCTGCGCCCACCCTTTCGACTGAATCTGGCCAGGCTCGCCAAACTCCCTCACCGGGAAACGCCGATCCTGATTGGCCAATCGACACACCAGACGCTCCGTTTGGTTTTGAAACTGCCCAGTCAGTCTCGGGTCAAGGTGCCAGCGCCCCGGGAATTCTACAATGGCCCGAGACGAGTCCTCATCCGAGACCGGGTAGAGGGCAAAAGCCTGATATTGGAGCGTGAAATTCACCTACCCGCCGGACGCATCCAGCCCGATGAATATCAAAAGTTTCTCGAGTTTACCCGATCCGCCGACGACGCCCTGGCCCACGAATTCACCATCGAGCTTGACGCCTCGGGAAGCTGAGCCTCTTCTCTGACTCCCATGAGCCAAAACATCGTCATCACCGGATGCGCCAGCGGCATCGCCAAGTGTCTCGCCGGCAAATTGCACGCCCAGGGCCATCACCTCACCCTGGTAGATATCAACGAGCCGGGACTCAAAGCCGCAGTCGCCGACCTTGGCATCGCCAACAGTGCTCGAGTCCACATCGAGAAGCTCGACATCACGGATCCCGACGCCTTCACGGAAGTCTTGAGTGGAGCCGTGGCTCGCTCAGGCCCCTTGGATGTGTTGCTGAACGTCGCCGCCTTCCTGACAGCTTGTTACGCCCACGAGGCTGAGCCCGCTGCGGTTCATCGGACCATCGACGTGAACGTCAAGGGCGTCATGTTCGGCACCAATGCGGCAGCCAAGATCATGGTAGCCCAGGGCCACGGACACATCGTCAACGTCGCATCCCTGGCGGGCGTCATGCCCGTGCCGGGGATCTCACTCTACAGCGCATCCAAGTACGCCGTTCGAGGCTACTCCCTAGCCGTCGCCCAAGAGCTACACAAACACGGCGTCGCCGTCACCGTCGTGTGTCCCGGCCTGGTCGCCACCCCGATGATGGACATGCAACTGCACATGGAAGAGGCGTCCCTCACCTTTGCCGGTCGCCGCGCGCTGGAGCCCGAAGAAGTCGCGGACAGCATCATCGCCAGTCTGAAAACCCGACCTATAGAGGTCATCGCCGCGGTGCCGTTTTCCGGCGAAGCCTTCATGGCCAAACTCGTCAATAGCGTGCCGTCCCTCGCCATACCCATCACCAGCATGGTCGCGAAAATGGCCAAACGCCGGCAAGCAAAGGCAAAAGCCCAGGCCCAAAACTAGGCGCTAATCTAGCCACAACCGTGGCCCCGCATCCATGAATCGGACCCGCATCCATGAATCCTAAAGCGCTACGAGAGCGCTAGGAGAGCGCCTTGGCGGCTTCTGCAGCGCGTTTCTCAACTCGCTGTTTTACTTCGCCGTAGGCTTTCTGGAGCGCCTTCCACTCTTCGATTTTCTTCTTACGATCGGGCGCAGTCGCAGGATACGTGGTCGCATCTGGTTTGGCTTTGGAGAAAGTCTCGTAGGCCGTCCACTTCTCTGTGGCACCAGCATAGTTGCGCTCGCGCTCTTTCAGATCGGCCTGCAAGAACAGCAGCTTTGCCTTGAGTGTCTCGTCAACGGCGAATCGCATGGCCGAGTCGAGAGCATTGCTCGCGTCGCTCAGTTGATTCTTGGCGATGTGGGCCTCAGCCATTCGATAGTGACCCATGGAATCCTGCGGCGAAACGGAGATGGCCTCACGGAAACGCAGGATCGCAGTGTCGAAGTCTCGAGCGATGTAGGAGCTGTCGCCCTTGTTGATGGCTTCCCAAAACGGGCTGATGCCGCGTACGCCATCGGGATCCTTGCGGGGACCGTCGTCGGCTTTGGCTTTGGCTTCACCATCGGCGGCCGATGCCAGGGTGGACGTGCACACTGTCGACGCGACTAACGTGACAGCAAGAGTGTTACAGCTCAGAAAGTTCTTCAGTGACAACAAGAATCGAATCCTCCGGGACGCTGAACCTACCACGGGCCCTGAGAATTGCCCACGATCCCCCGGATTTCCGCGAAATCCAGCCCTTCTTCGGGAGCCCGCCGCCTGCTAGTTTGCGGCGGTATGGCGACGGAGCAGTTTCCCTGGGACCGACTACCCCCCGTATCCCGGGCCGCGGCTACTGCCTGGGGAGATCTCGCCAGGCACTTTCAGTCGCCGACCCTTGAGCGGATCGAGAGCGCCGCCAAAGAGCTCCTAGGCAGCCACATCAGCCTGAGCACTGAACGTGTGATGGGACCCGCCCCCCACCAAGCCGGTCGCGCCATTGAGCTCGGCTTCACGGGCGGCCAGGGCGACGCACAAATTCGATTGTTAGCCGAGCCCGATTTGGTGGCAGCCGCTAGCTCCCTTCTGCTCAAACGCCCGCTCCCACCGCCCCTGCCTGGAGCCGCCTTGGAGCCGAATCTCAGCGGCGCGTGGGCAGGCATCCTGATCTGCCTCGCCCGGAGCTGCGGCCTGCGACTGGCCCTCGATGTGCCCCGGCTGGTGTCTCCCCTCTGGTTAGAAGTCCACGTGCGCACAGGGAAGCAAAGCTATTGGGCAGCACTGCAGCTGCCGCTGATCGACTACAGACAAAACACGGCCAGCCCTCTCCCCACGGTTGCACCTTCTACCTGGTCCCGCAGCAGCCTCCCGATTCAACTTCAGTTGATCGCCGGGCTCGCCACCACCAGTCTGGCGGAACTCTCCACGCTGCGGACAGGCGACTGCCTTTTTCTCGATCCCGAGGCTGCGTGCCGAATCACTCAACTCGCTCCGATCAGCGGCATTTGTGCCCTCGGGAGCCCCGACGAAGAGCGCGGGTTCCAGCTCGATTTTGCGAGCACCGGCCTCGTGTTAGGAACACAGACTGTAGCCCTAGCCCTGGATGGCAGCTCCCCCATGAAAAGCGAATCACTCGATACGGTAATACAGAACGCACCTGTGGTGGTTCGGCTGGAACTCGGGGCGGTCAGCATGACGGCAGCCGAGTGGTCCCGATTGGCGCCCGGAGACGTCGTGAAAAGCGGACAGCCCGTGGGCTCCGCCGTCAACTTGAGCGTGTCCGGCGTCAGCGTCGCGCGAGGAGAACTAGTGAACGTCGACGGAGAAATCGGCGTGCGCATCACCGAACTTTCCAGCGAGCCGGACTGAACGGCGCATGCCATGCACAGCTAATGTGTTAGCCGCCTACGGACCGTTCCCGACGCCGATCTCTCTGTTTTGTCTAATTGCTTTGCTCGTCGTCCCCACGGGTTGTAACGACGCCCCCAAACAAAAAGAAAATGCGAATGCTGTCACGCCGAGTGCTGCGTCCGGTTCCGCCAGCGCAGCCGTCGCGCCGAACCCTCCGTCTGTCGATACCGCTGGCAAGTGGCGCGGGCACTTCGAGTCCGAACAAGAAACGACCGAGGTGCCAAAACCTCACGCTCAAAGGGCGTGGCGTAAAAGTGACGACGGCATCGGCAAGGGAGAGATCGAACTGAGCGTCTCCGCCTCAGGCGAGCTGAGTGGTGCCGTCACGGGAGCCCTTGGCGCACTGCGGTTGCAGGGCGAGGCGGACGACACCAGTCTACGGGCCCGGCTGTCCCCGGCACCCGGCGACGACGGATTCGCCGGGTGGTTGCTGTTGACGGCGAAGGACTCCGCCTTGAGCGGCGACTTGCGAGTGAGCCATTCGAAGTCTGGACAGCTTCGTCGCAGTCGTTTGCTGCTGGAGCGCGTGGTCTCGCCATGAACCTCTCCGAACGACTCTCCAGCGTCCGGAAACGAATCAGCGATGCCACGGAGACTGCCGGGCGCCCGGAAGGCTGCGTGAAATTGCTCGCCGTCTCCAAGCGAAAACCGGCCGGTGATATTCGCGCAGCCTATGAGGCGGGCCAGCGAGATTTCGGCGAGAACTACGTTCAAGAGCTCCGTGAAAAACAGGAAGCACTGGAGGATCTAAAGGATCTGCGGTGGCACATGATCGGCCAGCTGCAGCGAAACAAGATCAAGTACATCAGCGGCTGGATCGATTCGCTGCACACGGTCGATTCGCTGCGCCTGACCGAAACTCTGTTGCAACGCCTGGAGACGAGTCCGCGCGACCGCCTGCTGCGCGCCATGGTGGAAGTCAACGTGAGCGGAGAAGACTCCAAGAGCGGCTGCCGCCCCGACGAACTCGGAGCTATCTTGCGCGCGGCCGAGAATTCGTCGCAGCTATCCCTGTGTGGGCTGATGACGGTACCCCCACGCGCTGAGGATCCACAGGCGGCCCGACCGCAGTTCGACCGGCTTCGTGATTTGCGAGACGAGCACGGCGGCGTGGAGACTTTGCCGGAACTGAGCATCGGCATGAGTCGAGATCTCGAAGTCGCTATCGCCGCTGGCGCCACCTGGGTCAGGATCGGTAGCGCGATATTTGGGGAGCGCTGAGCGAATGGCCCGTCACAAAGATCCCGATCCGAGCCAACAAGGCACGCTGCTAGGGGCCGCCAACCGCGCAGGCCGCCTGGGGGGACCGCCCGCGCCTTTGGCCGAACGCATGCGGCCAAAACAACTGATTGACGTGCTCGGTCAAGCGCAACTGCTCGGTCCGGGTCGCCTGCTCCAACGAGCCATCGAAGACGATCGCGTGCCGTCGATGATTCTGTGGGGGCCGCCGGGTTCCGGTAAGACAACCCTCGCCGCCGTGATCAGCGAGGCGACCAAGTCTGAGTACGAGGCCTTCAGTGCTGTGCTCGGAGGGGTGGCTGATCTCCGGGCCATCCTGAAACGAGCGGAAGAGCGGCGCAACTACCAAGGCGTCGGCACTATTCTTTTTGTCGACGAAATTCATCGCTTCAACAAGGCCCAGCAGGACGCCTTCTTGCCCCATGTAGAGCGCGGCACGGTCACGCTCATTGGCGCTACCACGGAGAACCCCTCCTTCGCCGTCAATGCGGCGGTGCTCTCGCGATGTAAGGTGTTTCGCCTGGAGCCGTTGAGCGAGAATACATTGGTCCAGTTGCTCCAGCGCGCCGCGAGTGATCCGACACACGGCCTGGACGCCATGGGGGTGAAGCTGGACGACTCGGTGCTTGAACAGATCGCTCTCAGCGCCAACGGAGATGCCCGCCGAGCTCTCGGTGTGTTCGAAGCCTCAGCCGATCTAGCCCGCCGAGACGGGGTCGCCCTCAGCAAGACTCTGCTGGAACGAGCGGCCGAGGAGCGAACGTTGCTCTACGACAAGAGCGGCGACGAGCACTACAATGTGGTGAGCGCGCTGATCAAATCCATGCGCGGAAGCGATCCTGACGCCGCCATCTACTGGCTCATGCGCATGATCGACGCCGGCGACGATCCGATGTTCCTGCTGCGACGCTTGATTATTTTTGCCAGCGAAGACGTCGGCTGTGCGGATCCCCGCGCCCTCGATGTAGCCGTCAACGCCGACGCCGCCTTCCGACGATTGGGCATGCCAGAAGGCCTATATCCTATCGCCAATGCCTGCCTTTACTTGGCGGCCTGCCCAAAATCCGGCGCGGTGGGGAAGGCCTTCACCGCCGCCCGAGCCGCCATCGCAGAGCACGGGGCGCTGCCCGTGCCGAAGAAACTGCGCAATGCGCCTACCGCGCTAATGAAAAACGAAGGCTACGGGCAGGGTTACCAGTACCCCCATGATCAGCCCGGCAATCACGTGCGAGGCGAAACCTACTTGCCGGACGATTTGGTGGGTTCACGATTTTACACTCCGTCGAAGCAGGGCTTAGAGGCGGCTATTGGAGAGCGTCTGGCACGGCTACGGGGGGATGTTCCAGTACGCTCGGGACAGATACCGACCGCTAACTCTGCCACAGAGCTGACCAGTTCAGGAGCAGACGGCGCGGTTGAGTCAGGCAACGCGACCGAGTTAGGCAACGCGGAAGACGCCGGAAGCGTGGAACCGGCGAGGCACGACTAGACGGTCCAGAAATAGACGGCCCCGGACAAGACCGCACAGGTCAAACGAGAGCGCGATCGACGCTACTGGCGACTACTCGTCGTTGATCAATGACGGCGGCAGGATGCAGATGTCCGGCAGATTGCGATAGGTCTGCGCGTAGTCCAATCCGTAACCCACAACGAAATAGTCGTCGATGGTGAAGCCCAGATAGTCGATGAACACGCTCTTCTCCTGGCGGCTGGGTTTGTGCAGCAAGGAACACAATCGAACGCTCTTGGGTCGCCGCGCACTTACCAGCTCAAGCAAGAAGTGAGCGGTGAGTCCCGTGTCGATGATGTCCTCGACTAACAACACGTGGTCGTTCTCAATGGGGCGGGTCAGATCCTGGGTTATTTGCACGGCTCCACTACTCGCCGAATCATTGCCGTAGCTCTTCACGCCTAGGAACTCGACGCGCAGCGGCAGAGGGATGCAGCGCGCCAAGTCGGCGGCGAAAATGAAGCTGCCCTTCAACACACAGAGCAGCACCAACGGCTTGCCGTCGTAATCGTCCGCGATCCGCCGACCCAGCTCGGCCACCTTCGCGGAGATTTGATCGCGCCCCAGCAGGACCTCCAGGGAGGGCAACGGTGCCACCGGATCGCTGGGTCTGCCGCTGGGGCTCACCCTGGCCCCAGCGACCCCGGCCCCATCGCTAGCGGCAGCGTCGTCTGAGGAAACATCGCCGGAAGAAACCCCGGGGCGGTCAGACGGGCGTTCGTTCATGGGGGGAGCATAGCGCGGTCTAGACCTTGGATCGCCCCAGCTGTTCCCCGGACGCCCAGACCCGCACCCAGGGCCTCGTTGATGTGCTGACGGCGCGTGCTGTGACCGAAGATTCCATGCCCCCTGCAAGTCTAGAGGCCTGCCCAGCTAGCCACATGGGTGGTCCTTTCTGCCGAAGACCAGGCAATACCCCCGAGCTGGTCGGTACGAAGCACACTCACTCGCCCCGCCTCCAATGTGGCCAGCGTATTCGGGTGCGGATGGCCGTAACGATTTCGCACGCCTGACGACACGGTGGCCAGGGTTGGGGCCACCGCAGCCAGAAACTCCGGCGACGTTGACGTACGGCTGCCGTGGTGACCGACCTTGAGAAACGTAGACCGAAGGCCGCTGCCGTATCGCTTGAGCAGCTCAGCCTCCTGTTCCGCTTCTGCATCACCGGTAAGCAAGGCTCGTTGGGTGCCGTCCGTCAGTTGCAGCACGAATGAATTGTCGTTGGCGTTGATGTGGGGCTCAAAGCCTGGGCACGGCCCCAGAACCGTGATGCCCCCGCCGAGTTGGCTGTTTCCACACAGCTCGGCGGGGCCCCGGATGGGCACGGCACGCGCGCGGAGGCCTGCCAGAAGCGACGCATAGATGGGGCCGGCGCCTTCGGCCGCCCCTTGCCCGGTGTCCCAAAACTCGCCGACCTCGATCTTGGGGACAGCGGACGCGAGCCCAGTGAAGTGATCCGGATGAGGATGGGAGAGCACGACGATATCCACCCGACGACGACGCCTGGCGCGCAGCACCGGCAACAGGACCGATTTTCCGGGATCTACCGGACTGCCAACGAAGCCCCCACCGTCAATCAGCATCAAGCGCCCGTCGGGCAAGTCGATGAGAGTGCTGTCGCCCTGTCCGATGTCCAACACACTAATACGCAATTGCCCCGGTACGCCCCGCCCGTACGAGCGCTGGGTCTGCTCTACCCCGAGCAGCGCCAAGCACGTCACCGCCGCCGCCACGGACCGAAACATGCGCGGTGGACAAACGCGTGCGGCTTCCCGTACTCGCCCAAGACCCCCTACTTGCCCAGTGGTCCTCACCAGCCCAGTGCCCCTCGCGCAGCCTAGGGACGGCAGTAGCTGCAACAGACCGCCCAAGAACAGCAGACTCAGGTGCCAACGAGAGGGAGCGGGGACAGGAATGTTCGCAAAGTCGTAACTGGCGCACTGCTCCGCCAATTGCCCTACGACAACCAAGGCTCCGGAGGCGACCAGCGCAACCCCACGCTCCAGGCTCGGGCACCACTGCAGGCCCATGTGCAAGAGACACAGCGGGAGCGCTACGACCTCGCCGAAGGGCCCGGCGATCACGTTCGCGACCACGCCCACCAGTGTCAGATCCGTCGACATCACCGCCAGCAGCGGCGCGCACAGCAGCATGGAACTGACCGTCGCGATCGCCGCCGTACTCAAGAACTTTAGGCTGGGATTTTCGATACCGGCGCAACGAGCCGCCAAGGGACGGCCGACCACCACCAAGCCGATGGTTGCCGCCATAGACAGGGCGAAAGAAATATCGAACCCCAACAGCGGATCGACGATCAGTCCCAGAGCGATCGAGGCACCGAGACAATGCCCCGGACGCGCCTCACGACCCAAGGCCCGCAAGCCATACCCGAAGGCGAGCATCCAGGCGGCGCGCCATGCTGAGCCGCTGCCCCCCGCGAAGTCCGCGTACAGCAACGCGAGGGCCGCTCCGAACGGCGCTGTGAGCTGCAAGACCAGAACGCGCGACGCTAAGAACTCGATCCGCACAAGCAACGCATTGAGCGCCGTCACCAGAGCGACGACCGCGAAGACCAGGTGGGTGCCGCTTACCGCCAATAGATGTGCCAAGCCGCTTTTTCGAAATGCCTCTGCGTCCGACGGATCTAGATCCTCCTCACCGAGAACCAATGCCCGAGCCAGCGGTATGGCCGGGGGAGAAAACGTCTTTTGGATGCGGCGCCGAACATGATGGCGTGCCCGATCGATGCTCGAGCGAAAGGACGTGCCCCGGGACAACACCGTGGCACTCAACATGCCGCCACTGAGAGCCGCGGCGCGACGAGCGGCCCCGGGCATCGGACTGAGCAAATCTACATTACGAAATAGGCGCAGCGGGCCGAGCTGGGCGACGATGTCGAGCACGTCTCCTCGATGCAGATCCGGCGAGCCACCGTAGAGCCGCGCCCGCAGTCCGTCGGGAAGCACACGACCCTCGCAGTCGATATCCGTCAGACTCGCCTGCAACACCATGCTGCCACCGCGCAATACCGGGGAGCGCAGAATCGTGGCCCGGGCCGCACAACGCCGGGGTTCGCCGAGAATTTCTCGCACCGCCATCCAGCTGTCTTGAAAGTCGTCAACACGAGACTGGGCGCGCCAGGCTGTGACGACAAAACAAAGCAAACCCAAGACCAGCACGACCGTGGACGTGCGCCGACCCAACCAGCAGGCCGCGAGCCCCGCCGTGATTGTGGCGGCTAGCGGGGCCGTAACCGTGAGGGAGCCGAGAGCACCGGCGATGGCCACCAGCAGCAAGGGATCGACCCACAGACGCGAAGTGCCCATGCCAGCTGCTAGTGCAACCGCCACGCCACCCCGCGCAGCTCAGATTGCGCCGGCTATACGACGAACAAACGGGCGATGGCCGCCAACCGGCGGCCATCTCGCCGCTCGGAACCGTGGGTGCCGAGCTTCTATGTCCGCTTTGGGCTACTGGGGCCCGCCGTTGCTCTAGTCGCTGTACTCATCGTATATTTCAGCGTCCGGAATCCCCATCGCCATCATCATGCGGCTTCCCATGCATTCCATTGCCTGATTGAAGGAGCGGGTCACATCCTCGTCAGCACTTACGCAGTCTTCACCTGTCTGACAGCCACCAGCTACGCAGTGTCGTGCTGGCGCCAAGAATTCGCCGCAAGGACCACAGATTTCCATGCAGCTGAAGCCTTCCATCTCGAAGCAATCCAACTCACAGAACAGAGCGCAGTCCGAGCTGGCAGCCAGAGATTCGCTATCCGGCAATGGCTGCTCTTCAAGATCGATTCTGGCTTCCTCTACGGTGCCATCGGCGCCGGTCTGACCGAGATCCCCGACGTAGCCATCGTCGCTACCGTTGTTGCCGTTCCCGTTCCCGTTTCCGTTGTTGCCGGGCCCATCGCCAGACTGATCAGCGCTCTGGGATGTCGCGCCCGGAAGGGGCGGGGTTTCCGAATTGGTCTCTGCCTGCTGGTCGCCGCCGATGACGGCCTGTTCGTTCGCCGAGGTGCCAGCAGTGCCCGCCCCCGAACCGCCTTCGCAGCCCGTGAGCAGCGCGCAGCTACCCAGCAGCGCAAGACCGCCCAACAGTTTAGCGGACCCAAGCCCGAGTACATTTTGTCGCATAAGCATGGTTCCCAGTCTGAATCCGCTATTCCGTTTTGACAAGGTGCCTAGAAGTAATAAAGGGCAGCGACGTTGCTCGTGAATATATTCCAGGGGTTAGTCCCGGAATTGGTACCCAAGTTCCATGCACTGCTGGTGATCTCGTCACCGCCGTCGGCCTCCCACGTGGTCGTGTCGTAGTTCATGGCCATACCCACACCGGCTTGGAGAGACAGGCGCTCAAGGCCTTCGATGAATCCGAAGTGGACTTCTGCACCGACCCGGGCACCCACGTCGAAATGCATTCCGCTGCCATCACCGGCGCCGTCAGCGTCATAGCTCGCAAAACCTACGTTGAGCTCGGGCACGAGCTGAAAGTTAAAGTGCTCGTACTCCGACAGGTTGAGGGGAACGCCACCGTGGAGGAGGAATCCCGACCTTGCGGGCTGCTCCGCATCAGGGATCGAGACGCCAGCAGTCGTTTGCTCAGTAGTGCCACCACTCATCAAGATACCGATACCAACATCGATTCCCATCCCGTCATCCATCCAGTACCTGACACCGATGACAGGCGCTTGCAGGGCCTCAACCGGGACGTCTCCAGCCGGAGTGAGCAAGCCAGTGCCGGTGCCGACCGTACGGCGGCCGAGGTAACCGACACCAAAACTTCCGACTACCTGGGAGTGGTCCGAATCGCCGGAGGGGGCATCGCCGCCTCCGCCGCCGCCGCCGCCGCCGCTGGGTAGGGACATGCCGACCGCCGCTGCCGGGGGCTCGGCTACTTCTTCTTCCACGTCGGCTTCAGCTTCGGTATCACCACCGAATTCTGCGGAGGCTGAGCCTTCGGCCTCCATGCCGTCTTCGTCCTGAGCGTTAGCAACGCCGACAAAAACAAATAGGGAAATGGCACTCGCCAGAGCTGCTGATACGCGGGGGAAATTTAACTTCATTATTCTATTCTCCTGAAAGGCGCATTCCGGTGGAAACCACACGCGCCGGCAATCTCGAAACCAATGCTGCCGCACCTAATACGAGATCCGCAAGTATCTGGACAACGCGGCGCAGCAAGCGCGAAGTTTGCGGGAATTGTCGGTTGTTCGCTAAGCGCGGTGACGCCATTAGCGCCCCGCCTCTGAACATGCTGCGATGCGGTCGTGAAGATTCGCGCTGACCAACTGCTCGTCGATCAAGGCCTGGCTCCCTCGCGCGCCAAAGCCCAAGCAATGATTATGGCGGGGCAGGCCTACGCCGGGGATCAACGCTTGGAGAAAGCCGGACAGTCTTTGCCCAGCGATATGAAACTGCGGCTGATAGGCGTGCAGCGCTTTGTCTCCCGCGGCGGCGACAAGTTGCTGAGCGCTATCGAAACCATGGGGCTCGACCCCAGCGGCAAGATCTGCGTGGACGTAGGGGCTTCTACTGGGGGCTTTACGGACTGTTTGCTGCAACACGGCGCCAGCAAAGTTTACGCCGTCGATGTCGGGCGCGGTCAGTTGAACCCGAAGATTTCCCAAGATGAGCGCGTCGTGGTGATGGACGGAACGAACGCCCGGTTGTTGGAGGCCGATCATTTCGACTACCCCATCGACTGGGTGGTGGTGGACGCGTCATTCATCAGTCTCGACAAATTGCTGGGGCCCATCGCGAGTTTCATCGAGCCCGATGGGCAGCTGCTCGCCATGGTGAAACCCCAGTTCGAAGCCGGCCGCGAGATCGCGAGCCGATACAAAGGGGTGATTCCCGTAGGTCCCGTACGGGACGAAATCCTGGCGAACACGCGTGAATTGTTCAGCAAAGCCGGTTTCGAGATCATCGCCGAGGCGGACTCAAAGATTGCCGGCCCCAAGGGCAACGTCGAACGTTTCATGCACTGCCGACGTTAGCAATCGCCTGCTTATTCGCTATTTCGTGAAAAACTGTCCCCAGCTTGTTCACTATCTGGGGATAGACGCAATTTCCCCCGATCCCCGGGTTACGCGAAGAGTGGAACAATGGGTATTGACGAGAGCGAATAACGATTCGGAGATCGGCCCGCCGGATGCGAGCGGCTACCCGCGGCCCCTAGAATCGATGCTAAAAACCCGCACCGGGTTCTGTTAGCCAGCCTGCTCAGTCGGTGGCTCGGCAGGCACGTCCGCAGCCATCAAGTCATCGACCCGACGCTGCAAACTCGGGCTCTGCAGGCGACCAGGTAGTGTTTGCCGATACGCCTCCGCTTCGTCCTTTTGGCCGAGGTGCTGGCAGGTCATCGCCAAGAAGGCCAGGCAGCGACCCTCCACTTCCGTGTCGCCCAGGTGCCCCAGAGCCCCCTGCAGAGCGCGCAGAGCCTGAGGATAACGTTCGCTCTCGAAGAGCACACGACCGTAGGTCAACGCCAGGAAGCGATCCTCGGGCATGAGAGCAACCGCCTGGCTGGCAGCATCGCAGGCATCGGGCAACAACTCATCGGCATCCGCCGCCAGTACTAGCAAGGCTGCGGCCTCTAACAACACCGCCTGGGTTGCCGGCGGATGAGCCTCCGGCGGACCGATCGCTTCAAGCTGAACCATACCCTCCGTCAGCTGGCCCGCTGCGCCCAGAGCGATGCCGTACTCCAGCTCCACCGCGAATTGGTCGGGGAAGGCGAGGCGTGTCTCTTCGGCGAGCTGGAGGGCTTGGTCGCCGTGGTCTTCGTCCATCAGTCGCGCGATTTCGACGAGACGCGGGCGCAGACGCATTTGCTCGAGGGCCTCGGTGGAGATACGCCAGCTCAGCAACATACCGAGGCCGTCGCTCACTCCGCCACCGGGGGCGCCGCGGGGGAACAGATTCGAGATCAGGCTGATGGCGATGGCCACCGCCAAACTCTGCGCCGCGAGAACCGCGATATCAGCCGAAGAGCTGAGTAGTACAGACGAGCCGTAGATCCCGAACAGGACCGCCAGGACTCCCGCTTCCGCAGCCGGGCCGGCACCGAATATCAGTGCCATCTTGAGGCGACCCCAGGCCAATTCCGTGGGCACGGGTCGTACGTAGCCTTCCATCAAGACCCACTTGATGCGCACTTGAGTATTGCCGATGCGGAAGCGCCAGAGATCACGACCGAATCCAATGACGATATCGCTCACGCTCCAGCCCAACAGCTTGGCCATGCCGGCGTGACCGAGCTCATGCACAAAGAGCAGCGGTACCCACCAGAGCAGAATGAACAACACCGTGAGCTTCGCCGGCTCGTAGCCGCTCAGTAGCTCCCCCAAACAACACAGCCCGAAGAACGCTGCGAACCAGTAGGTAACGCGGCGTTCGCTCGGGCTGAGCGGTTTGCTGGGTGCGGGATCTCCCTCAATGAGCGGCATGAAGGGAGTCCGTCTAACGCCGCTTAATCGCGGCTACTGATGAAGATGCGCAACACGTAGTAGAACATCATCGCCACACTCGCGAAGAGAGCGAGAGCCGCCGCCACATGAGCGTTCTCTGGGTAATGGCGCAGGACGTTGGACGTGTCGTAGAGGATCGCAGCGCCTGCCAAACCCACCATGGCTACGGAAAAGAACGTTCCTAGGTGAAAGCCGAAGATCATCGAAGCGACAATGGCGACCATGGCCATGATGAACCCCCAGAACATGATGCCCTTGAGGAAGGAAAAGTCCTTGCGCGTTACAAAGGCCACCGCCGTTAGGCCCGCAAAGCCTAGGGTCGTGACCATGGCGGCGCTCTCGATAGCTCCCGGCGCAGAGGCGTTGGCTATGTAGAGCAGCGGCACAAAGATGATGACTTGCATCAGGACGTACATGCCAAGTCCGAAGTACTGGGCCACGACGCTCTTGGCGCTCTGGGCGAAATGAGTTGCCCCCCATCCAGTCAGCATCATCGCGCCAAACACCAGCATCCAGTTGCCGGATAGGGCCTGGGCGATCGGCAGAGCCAGACCGCTCTGGAAGATGGCGACCTCAAGGGCAGCGAACGCAAAAATCGCACCGATCAGATGCGTGTAGGTGCGCATGATGAAGCGCGCGCGCGCGTCGACGGCGAGAGTTGCCGCGGGTCGGGCAAAAGCCCCTTGCTGATACGGATTGTTCATAAAGTCCTCAATCTCACGGCTGGGCTTCGGGTGCCCCATTTTTGGGGCCCGGCAAGGCCACCCCTGGCAGCCACCGCGGAAGAGAAATATAGGACGTCTTTTGATTCGTGCAAAAGCCGCCGGCGGTCTGCCGTTTATTCAAGTAATATCGGAGGCTTATGAGCAGGCGGCCGGTTGTGCCCCCCGACGGTTCCGGCCCCGCGCCCTAGGACAGCCCGGGACAGCCTAGAGAACCAGCACCCAAATATCGTAGAGCGTGTGCGTCCAGACGGCGGGCGCAAATCCGCGGAAGGTGTAGATCGCCGTAAAGACCAAGCCGCACACGGCGCGAAATAGGAATGAGCGAGCGTCGAAGGGATCCCCCATCGCCCCGATGTAGTGCCAGCCGCTAAACACACTGGCTGCCACCACCGCCCAAGCGAACTTGAACAAACCACGACGCACCGTTCCCGCCGAAGAGAAGAACGGTGCCAGCAGTTTCGCTCCCAGGCCGTACAGGATCACGCGGAAGGCGATCTCTTCATAGAAACCCGCACCCAGACTCATCACGAAGCCGGTGTAGGCATCCATATCGATGGCGCCGAGGAAGACGCGACCCACCACGTAGCCAGCGAGCAGTCGCATGGCCACGGCGTACAAGACGCCCTCGGCAGCACACGCCACAAACCGCGACGCACGGAAGGCATGCCCCTTACCAGCGAGAACGAAGAAACCAACGTAGCCGAGGCCGATAGCGATAGTCAGCGCGCTGTAGTTGAGCAGATTGCGATCGGCGAGGGCGACTAACTCGCGGGTGACAACGTCGGCCGCGTTGCGTACGGGAAGGCCTACGACGCCTAGGTGGTAGCCAACAAACACAGGGAAGGTCAGACCGAGATCCGTCCAGGGTCCGCTCTGACCGCGCTTGGCGATTTTCTCGAATTGCCCGGTCTCGGGCTCTTCCGCGACGACAGCCGTTTTCACGTCCTAGGCGCCAGGTTGTAGACGATCCACATCACGACCACGATCCAGCCGAGCATGATCGCGACGAAGGCGCCGTCACCCACCATCTCCTGGGTGGGGCTTTCCGCCTTCGGGCGGCTCTGCACCAGATACAGAAAGCGCCAAACGCCCAGGCCGACGAAGGCTGTGGTCAACCACAAGCGGTCGGACTGAAAGAACGCGATCGTGTTCGAATCCAACGTGTAAGCCAAATACACCGCGATGGTCAGAAACGCCGTGACGCGCAGAGAAACATCGAGACCCCGCTCGGAGTACTTCTTGAGCGACGCTCGCGTTTTTCCGCTGGCGCTAGCGACGGCGAGCTCGTGACGGCGTTTGCCAAATCCGAGAAATAATGCCAACAGCGCCGTACACACGAACAAGTAATTGGAAACGACAATGCCCGTCGCGAAACCTCCGGCCAATACACGCAACACAAAGCCGGCCGAGATGATGCTGACGTCCAGGTAAGCGATGTCCTTCAGCTTGAAGCTGTAGGCGAGGTTCATCACGAAATACCCCGCCACCGTCAAAACGAAGGACAGCGGGCCCAGACAGGCCAGACCGAGACCCGTCACCACCAGCCCCACCAGCAATGCCTTCGCAGCGCTCTCGGAGACTCGGCCCGCCGCGATCGGACGATATCGCTTCACGGGGTGCCGACGGTCGTCCTCTACGTCTGCCAGATCGTTGATGGTGTAAACCGCCGCGGCCAGTAGGCAAAAGCTGACGAAAGCGAGGGTCGCGCCCACCCACACAGCAGGATCGAAGACTGATTTAGCGAACACCACCGGGGCGAGAACAAATACGTTTTTTACCCATTGATGGGGACGAGCTGTCCGCAACAAGCCGCCGAGTCGCCACCTGGGGCCAGATCCTGTTGGTGGCGGCGGTGAGCTCGTCACCAATGCCCGAGAACCGGAACTGGGGGGCGGATCGGTCGCTACGGATTCGGACATGGGGAACGCGCATCTGACCTATCCCAACTTCTAAAAGCAGGCCAGTATCACGTCCGCTCCGCAACAAATACGCGATCCGAGGCTACGGAATAGGGGGCGGCGCCCGGGGCGGCCGTCCTGACGCCACTCCGGTATCCCTATCGTCTCCAAACGACACGACCCCGTCCCAGCGACCCATGTGACCATGACTGCCCATCCCCTACTCGTTCCCGCCCTGCAAATCGCTCGGGAGGCCGCCGCCAGCTTGCTGCACGGCTTTCGTACCCGCCCCGAATCCTCCGAAAAGGGCCGCAACGACTTGGTGACCGAATTCGATTTGGCAAGCGAGACCCTGCTCAGGGAACGCCTCGGGCAACTCACCCCTGACATTCCCATCCTGGCCGAGGAAGAGGGCGGAGAACTCGGGCCCGAGTTGAGTTGGTGCTGCGACCCCTTGGACGGCACGATGAACTTCGTACACGGTCATCCGTTTTTTTGCGTCAGCGTCGGGCTGTTGAACGCGGGAGTGCCGGAGCTTGGCATCGTCGTCGCTCCCGCCTTGGCGTTAGAATACGCCGGCGGCGCCGGATCGCCGACGACACGAAACGGCGAAGCCTGCTCAGTGAGCCAAATATCCAGCGTGAAGGAGTCGCTGCTCGCCACTGGATTTCCTGCCGATCGCAGTGTCGCCCCCTCCAACAACTTGGCGACCTTCGAATATATGCTCAAACGCTGTCATGGGGTCCGGCGGTGTGGTTCCGCCGCCCTCGATCTGTGCTTGGTTTCCGACGGGACCTACGATGCCTATTGGGAGCGAAAACTGGCAGCCTGGGACGTGGCGGGCGGAATCGCTCTGGTGGAAGCCGCGGGCGGCAAGGTGAGTCACCGCAGCGGAGGACCGCTAGACATAAGCCAGGGTCACATTCTGGCCAGCAATGGCTTGGTGCACGAAGAAATGGTGCAGCTGTTGGAGCAATCCCTCGAATCCGACTCACCGTCGTCCTCATGAGTCAGCCCGTCGTCATGAGGCAGCCCCTCAAATGAGTCAGGATCGCCGGTACAGTATTGCACTGGGTGCGTTGGGCGTGCTGGCGGTACTGGCGTTGATGTATGCGAGCATGAACCGCAGACTTGCACTGGCGCAGATCTGCCCCACCGGCCTGGTTCCCAGCTCGCACGCTTGCTGTCCCCCCGGGCAACGCTGGGCCGGCGGTGGTTGCGTCGGGCAACCTACAAGCTGTCCCGTTCCCCTTCAGCTGGTGAGCAAACCCGTGCCCGCCTGCGTGCTCAGCAATCGTCCCGTCAGCATTAGCGGAGGGAGCTTAGAGTTGAGCTCCCAGGACTGGGACGGACAGCAGGTGTTGCCGCGGAAGCTGCAGCTAAAAGACTTTCGGATTGATTCGGCGGAAGTCACTTCGCTTCGTTGGGGTCGTTGCGTAACCGATGGCCAGTGCCAGCCTCTGACTGCTCCTGCCCTCGGGCATGTGCCCCCCGGGCAAAGCGTGCGCGGCGTCTCCCCGGAAGCGGCTGCCCAGTTCTGCCGATTTGCTGGCGGCCGTCTGCCCAGCGACGACGAATGGATCTTCGCTGCTGCGGGATCCGAAGGGCGAAAATTCCCGTGGGGACCCAGCGGGCTGGTCTGCCGCCGCAGCGCATTCGGTCTCGAGCAAGGGCCATGTCGTCACCACCAAGACGCTCCCGATCTGGCCGGCACCCATGCCAGCGGCAATACTCCCGAAGGTGTGTTCGATTTATCCGGCAATGTCGCGGAGTGGACAACGCGGGCTGAGGGAGGATATTCGGCACGCGGGGGTTCCTTCCGATCTCGAGTCGCCTCTCAGCTGAAGTCTTGGTCGGGACACAGCGCGCGCGAAAAGGCCGACGATATTGGGTTTCGCTGTGTTTACTGAGCGCTCCCGCGCGGTGTCTATTAGGCGCCTCCCTCGCCGCGATTGGTGAGCGCCTCTCACGTGGTGTCGAATAGATCCGTGGTGACGCCGGAAAGATCCAAATTGCAGAGAGTGCATTGGCTCTCTCGCCTCCGGCACGACAACGGTTATGGTGAAGGCATGATCGCAGCAGTGCTCAGTATCGGAACCGAACTCACCCGCGGCGAGATCGTCAACACCAATGCCTCGTGGTTGGGAGAACAGCTGACGCAGCTGGGCCTCGAAGTGCTCGCCGCCGACACCGTGGATGACAACGAAGGCAGAATCATCGCGGCACTGAAACGCCTGGCCAACCACAGCGACGTGATCGTCTGCACCGGCGGGCTCGGACCCACCACGGACGACATCACCAGCAACACCGTGGCCAAGCTATTGGGTGTGAAGACTGTCCGAGACGACGCCAGCATCGAGGCGATGAACCAACGCTTCGTGATCCGAGGCAGGGAACTCAACGAGTCCAACTCGAAACAAGCTGACTTTCCCGAGGGGGCAAGCGTGATGAGCAACGACCACGGCACAGCTCCCGGATTTAGCGTGAGCATCGGAACAGCCCGCGCCTATTTCATGCCTGGGGTGCCGATGGAAATGCGCCCGATGTTTCACGAACACGTCGCCCCGAAGATCAAGAACAGCGACGCCGGCATCGCCCAAGTGCGTCTGCGTAGCTTTGGCTTACCGGAGTCCCGAGTGAACGAAAAACTCCGAGGTCTGGAGGAAGAGTACGATGTCACAGTGGGCTATCGGGCTCATTTTCCGGAAATTGAAGTCAAGTTGCTCGCCCGCCGCAGCAACCAGGGCGAGGCGCTCAAAGCCGCCGAGACTGCTGCTACTGAAACCCGCCACAGGCTAAAGAACATCATCTTTGGCGAGGGCGACATCGAGCTGGCCGAAGCTGTCGGTGTATTGCTCAGCTCCCGAAAACTCACGCTGGGTGTCGCCGAGTCTTGCACCGGAGGTCTGCTGGGGGAGCTGTGCACAGAGCGCTCCGCCACCCAGTTCTTCAGCGGCGGCGTGATCGCCTACACCAATCAGCTCAAGACCGAGCTACTGGGTGTGCCCGCCGAGACTCTCGAGCAACACGGTGCGGTGAGTGCACCCGTGGTCAAGGCGATGGCCCTCGGCGCGATGAGCCAACTGGGGGTAAGCGTTGGGGTGAGCATTTCCGGTATTGCCGGACCGAGCGGCGGCACCGAGGAAAAACCCGTCGGTACAATTCACTATGCTGTCGCCACCGATGACGGCGTGACAGTCGCGAAGATGCGCTTCCCCGGCACCCGCACTCAGAATCGACGCCTGGCCGCGTACAATGCGCTCAACCTATTGCGTCAAATCTTGATCAGCGGGCACCCACGGGAAGATTTCGATCCCCGGACCTGGAGCGCGTAGTTCGTACATTGCCCAGACCTCCTCTTTTAGGTAGGCCTGATCGCCTTGGACCTTAGCGAGAGCCGCACGAAGCTCCTCGATGGCGAGTTCCGCCGCTGGAATGGTGCCGTACTGCACCTCAGCGGCGCGACCGAGATTTCCGTCGCGCCGCGCCTGCTCCTCATCGGCCCGCAGCTCCTCGATGGTCTTTTGCTTGGCGCGGATCTGAAAGATGACATCTTTCTCCTTTAGCCAACGGGAACGGCCCACCGCTAACAGCTCGGCCAGTTCGTCTACTTCTTCGCGCAGGGTTCCGAGGCGCTTCTTGGACGCCGGATCCCGCTCTCGCTTGAGCGCTTGTTCTTCGATCTTCAGCTCTTGGATATTCCGCTGGAGCTGATTGATCTCGAACGGCACGCTGTCGATCTCCATCTTGATCTTCGCCGCGACTTCGTCCACCAAGTCCAAGGCCTTGTCCGGCAGAAAGCGGTCGGAAATGTAGCGGAGACTGAGTGCCGCAGCGCCAACCAAGGCGCTGTCTTGTTTCTCTACTGGTAAAACGTGTTCAGCCAGCGTCCGCGGCGTCGGCTCCTGAATCGCCACTGTCGCCACCACTGTCACTGGGGGCGCTGTCGCTGGGGGCGCTGTCGCTCGCGCCGGTATCAGCGGCTCCGCTATCGCTTCCCGTCTCGGGAGCTCCCGAGTCCACTACCGGGGGCACGTACACGCAGCTCTCGATGGGGGTGCCAAGTGCGGTTACGGGGCCCTTGTCTATGCAGCCTAGGCCGATAGTCACGCTGAGGGTGCCGCCGAGATCGATAGTGCCCAGCACGGCGCCACAGGTGTTGTCTGGGCGACAGCAACCGAGCATATCCGGTAGCGGCACCGTCTGGGGATCCAAAATCACGTCAGGACAGCCACTGCCCTCCACAATGCCGGGCTGCTCCGTAGGCTGACAGCCCGCACCCAGCGGCATCATGGAGTTGATGGAGGTGGTGTCTACCCCGCAAGACGAGGCGCTCGCGTTCTCGGGACAACAGCCGGGCAGCCATGGCATGCCAAAGCCGATATCCACCGCCGGGCAACTCAGATCTCCGCAGGGAGCTGGATCGGGCTCCACGATTGCAGCCACCGCATCTGTGCCACCAGCAGAATCATTGGTGGCCGAGCTATCAGTGCCTGCGTCTGTGCCGCCGCCGGGCTTGGTGTCATCGCTACAACCGCTAATGATTAGCGCCACCAGCGCCAAGCTTCCGAATCCTAAGGAGAAAGTTTTCAAAGCCATATCTAGTTAACCTCTGAGTGGATAAGTCCGTGTCGATAAGTCGGAACCGGGCCTAAACCCCCCGGTTGCAAGCGCTTCGCTGATCTGCAGCTAGAGCAAAACATGACGGCAGCCCGGAGAGCAAAGATTATTCCCACTGCAAGGCCCGCCGAGCGGACAACCCTTGACCGGCTGATACCCCCGACGAGGCGGCTAGCCACCAGTGACCACCCACTCATGCCGCCATGGGCGGACTCTCTGTTCGCAGCCTCTCTCAGGACGCCTGGCTACGAATCCAGCTGCTACGCTCCTGCTAGCGCTAGATATGCGGCGATCCCTCTAGATGTCGAGGTTCTTCACGTTCAGCGCGTTGGTCTCGATGAATTTTCGTCGAGGCTCCACCTGATCGCCCATCAAAATACTAAATAGCTCATCGGCGCGAACTGGATCTTCGATCCTTACCTGAAGCAAGGTTCGGGCATCCGGGTTCATGGTCGTGTCCCACAGCTCGTTGGCGTTCATTTCGCCAAGACCCTTGTAGCGAGAGATCAGGATCCCTTTGCGTCCGCGCTCTTCGATAAATTGGTCGACCGCCTGGGGATCGCGGAGAGCGATTACCTCACCCTCTTTGACCTGGGCCTCGTAAGGAGCCGGTCCAATCGACCGGATGTCTTGATCCAATTCCATCAGTTCGCCGTACTCGCCGCTCTCGGCCAAGGCTCCGTTCAACACTGAGGGGCGAGACGCCGCGCCCGGCCGGAATCCTACTGAAATGCTGCAGTCAGAGCTTTCCTCGTCCCAATGTACCTCAACCGTAAGGGGGCAAAGCTCCACATGACGCGCTTCAAGATACTTCCGAAGCGCATCGGCTGTGGCTGTGACCTTGGCCTTGTCCTGGTAGTCCTCACGGCTCAGTACGCCGATTTCGAAGAGCGACCGCACGACGCGGGCGTCGCAGCGACGCTGAAGCTGACGCAATAGCGTGCGAAAGCCGCGAAGACGGGTCGCTAGCTCCAACAGCACCTTGCCCTCTACCCGAGGTCCACGCTGGGACTGGAGGCTCATGCCTTCGATGCCGTTTTGGGCGAGGTGTATATCGAGAGCCGCTTGATCTTTCAGGTACAGGTCCCTCTTGCCCTTGCGAGCGCGGAAGAGCGGCGGCTGGGCGATGTACAGATAGCCGCTTTCGATCAGCTCACGCATCTGCCGATAAAAGAAAGTGAGCAGTAGCGTACGAATATGCGAGCCGTCGACGTCGGCATCCGTCATCAGGATGATGCGATGATACCGCAGTTTGGAGAGATCGAAGCCACCGGTATCCCCGATGCCGCAACCGAGCGCGGAGATGAGCGTCGCCACTTCGGTGGAGGCCAGCATGCGATCGAGTCGGGCTCGCTCCACATTGAGGATTTTACCCTTGAGCGGCAGGATTGCCTGAAAGTGGCGATCGCGGCCTTGTTTGGCACTACCGCCGGCGCTCTCGCCTTCCACGATGTAGATTTCGCTGATCGCCGGGTCCTTGCTCTGGCAGTCCGCTAGCTTGCCGCTCAAGGTAGTCAGATCCATTACGCCCTTGCGCACTACCTCTCGCGCCTTGCGAGCCGCCTCTCGCGCTTTGGCTGCGACCATGGCTTTTTCGAGAATCTTCTTTGCGGGTACAGGGTTCTCTTCGAAGAAGCGCCCCAGATTTTCACCGACCGCGGTTTCGACAATGCCTTTAACTTCGCTCGAGACCAGCTTGCTCTTGGTCTGCGAATCAAAGGAGGGATCGGGATGTTTTATGTGAATGACGCAGATCACGCCCTCACGGCAATCATCACCAGTGAGGCCATTTTTTACGTCCTTGAACAGGTTCGCGGACTGGCCATAGCTGTTCAGTGAGCGAGTGAGCGCCGAACGCAATCCGGTCAGATGGGTGCCGCCCTCCTTGTTGTGAACGTTGTTGGTGTAGCAGAAAATCTGTTCGCTAAAACTACCGGTCCACTGCAGAGCAATGTCCAGCATCACGTCGGTCCCGCTCTCGTGAGGCACGCCCGCTTGGAATGCCACCACGTTCTCGTGAACCGGTTCCTTGCTTTGGCCCAGCAGCGAGACGAACTCTTGAATGCCGCCGTTGTACTGATACGTCTCCTCGACCGGCTCTTCTTCTCGCTCGTCGACAAGCTTGATGCAAAGCCCGGAGTTCAAGAACGCGAGTTCTCGAATACGATTCGAGAGGATGCCGAAGTGGTAATCAGTGTCGGTAAAAATTTCGCTATCCGGGCGAAACTGAATGCTGGTGCCCGTCTTGTCGGTCTTTCCGGTGGCACTCATCGGGCCCGACGGGACGCCGCGCACGTACTCCTGATACCAAATCTGTCCTTCGCGATGGATCTTCAGCTTGAGCAGCTCGGCGACAGCATTGACCGCGCTGACGCCCACGCCGTGAAGACCGGCGCTCACTTTGTAGCTGGACTGGTCGAACTTGCCCCCGGCGTGAAGCACCGTCATCACCACTTCAGCAGCGCTCACTCCGCGGTCGTGCATGCCCACAGGAATTCCGCGGCCATCGTCCTCGACCCGAACGGAGCCGTCTCGGCACACGGTCACGGTGATCACATCGCAGTGTCCCGCTAGGTGTTCGTCCACCGCGTTGTCCACACACTCCCAAACAAGATGGTGCAAAGCCGAGCCATCATGCACGTCGCCGATGTACATGCCGGGTCGCTTGCGAACCGCCTCCAGGCCTTCGAGAACTTGGATGTTCCGTTCGCCGTATTCTGCGTCCTGGACGGCAGCGGCCTTCTGATCTTCGAGTGAAGTTATTTGTGTGGTCAAAGGAACTCGGTTCAGTATCGCAGGATCAGCGCTGCTCGTTTTCAGCACAGCGCGCGGGTGCGATTCCTAGCAACGGGATGATGAATTTAGCGCCAACCAGGGGTGGCGTGACGCGGCTATTCAGTGGGAGACAAGTCGGATTGTGGGTCGCCTATGGGGAAGTCGCCTGAAGTGAACAGCGTGTGCATTTTCGGCGAAGAAGCCAGCCGTAAATCAGCTTCAGCTTGGTGTAGTTTTATAACCTCGGTCGACCCGCCGAGCAAGTATCTGAGGCTTGTTTCCCGGGATCTTTCGACGCTTTACGCCACTAGATTTCGCCTGCTGCCTGACCGCTTGGGGTCGCCCATTCGGTCACTCCGTGACGGCGGATCTTCTGTCTCAGAAGCCGCTCTGAATCCAAGTAAACGGGGGCTCCGAATAGCGAGGGCCATCGCCGGAGTGGTCGTTCAATCAGCGTCGACTAGGGCACCGCAATCCAGTCGGAAATCCCTGCGTAAAGACGAGTCAATTCCTGGTGTCTGAAACAGGTTCGGCCGGGTGGTGGTGACAAACACCTGACCAGGGGTGTCCCGCAAAAAGTCGTACACAGCGCCGATGCGGGTGGGATCGAGCTCGCTGGAAACATCATCCAGCAACAACACGGGATGAGTGCCCCGTGCTTCCCGCACACAATGCAGCTCAGCGGTCTTAATCGCCAATGCGAGGATTCGTTGTTGACCCTGGGATGCATGACGCCGGGCCGAGCGGCCGTCGATGGAAAGAGCCAACTCGTCTTTCTGAGGCCCAAAGCCGGCACCCCGGCGTTGCTGATCGGAAACCCTTCGTTCAGCCAACGTCTTGAGAAATAGTTCGGGATCCTCGGTGCCACCGGGCTCGTATTCGACCCTAAGCTTGAGATTGGGGGCTGCCATGCGGCAAAAGGCCCGAGACAGCGCTTCTGAAAGTCGCTCAGCCGCTCGGGCCCGGGCCCGGGACAGTGCCGACCCGTGTTTGGCCATCAACTCCTCGTAGGCGAATAACTCGGATGCCCGGACTCCCCGCTCCTCAAGTACGCGTTGTCGCTCACGTACCGCCTTTTGGTACGCCCGGCGATGAGCCGCGCTCGGGGGCTCAATAAACAGCGCTACGCGGTCCAGCAGGGTACGGCGTAAGGACGCCGGACCGCTAGCGAGCAGCAGATCTCCCGGGTGAAACACGACCACTGGCGTCTTGGTCGCAAATTCCGCAATTTTTGTGGTCTTCGCTCCGTCGATTTGAAGCTTGCGCGAACGGGGACCCAGGGCTGCCTGTTGCTCCCGCACATAGCCACCCTCAGAGATGTGCGCCCGGACATGGCAGTGTTCGGATCCTTCGGCGACCAAATCCCGGAGCTTTTCAGCTCGAAAACTTCGGCTGGTAGAAACGAAATAGATCGCTTCGAGCGCACTGGTTTTGCCGTGTCCGTTGTTGCCGGAAATGACGTTGATGCGGCCGAGCTCTGTCAGGGACAGTTCGTTGATATTGCGGAAGCTGCGGATCTGTAGATCCACGAAGCTCAGCTTGGTGGTCACCAGCGTCTCAGATGCGCATGGGCATGATCACCGCAAGGTAGTTTTCCGCGTCGGTGTTGTTGCCAGGAGTGATGGTCGCGGGATCTAGCTCACCGCTTACACCGAGGACCAAGTGTTCGTCCGTGAAGGCACTGAGAACGTCCAGAAAGTATCGAGCATTGAAGCCAATGGTCAGCTCTTCCTCGTCGTACTCGACCGGAACTTCGTCGAAGCCGTCCCCGCTCTCCGGGCTCTCGCTGCTAAAACGCATGGTGTTGTTGCTCAGCGTGAGTTTCACGCCACCGGTTCGGTCACTGGCTGCGATGGACACAGCGCGTAGTGCATCGGCGACAGCAGCCCTGGGAGCACGAATGGATCGAGCCGTGGTGCTCGGGATCACCTGGTCGTAAGGCGGAAACTGAGCATCGACGAGTTTGACGCTGAACTGAAAGCCGCTCATCGCGAAGAAGGCGTTGGGACCGCTCTGTTGAATCGTAACCAAAGCATCGTCGCCGTCAGCCCGGGCTTCGTCACAGAGCCTTCGCAGTTCGAGAACACCTTTGAGCGGAATCAGCATCTTCGCGTTGCCATCGCCCGACACCGACGTCTCGCGCTTGCTGAGGCGATGACCATCGGTCGTGACCATGCGAACGTGGGAACCTTCCCACTCGAAGAGAGCGCTATTGAGATGCAGGCGCGTCTCGTCTGTCGATATCGAAAAGTGGGTCGAGTTGATTAAGTCGCGCAGCGCCGATATCTCGAGAGACATCTTGGGCGCCCCTTCGTCAGCTTTGGGAAGGGCAGGAAACTCTTCGCCGAACAAACCGTTGAGCGTATAGCGACGAGCCGAGCCCTGAGCTCTGATGGTCGTCTGGGCGCCATCAGTCGAAATGGACAGCATCGCGTCCGGCATCATCTTGACTCGATCGAAGAGATCCTTGGCGCCCACCGCAACAGATCCGGATTCCTCCACCTTGGCGGGAACATCCCCCAATACGGCAAGATAGAGATCGGTGGCGGACAGCTTGAGACTGTCCTTTCCAGCCGTGAGCAGGACATTTCCCAGCACCGGCATGGTGCTCTTCTTGTCTGCGACTCCCTGACAATGGGCTAGGATTTTCAGCAGTTCCTTCTTGCTGACAACAACGTGCATGGTGTTTCTCTAACCCTGAGTTGCCCTCTCCGCTAGTCACCCAAGCACGGGAGTTGGCGCGCTTTCTTAAGAACGATCTTGAAGAGATTTTTAATTAAAAGGGTAGTCTTAGTAGGGGGTGTGGATACTGGGGAAAACTCCGCAAGCGACGGTAACCAAAGGGTTTATCGTTCTTCTGGGTGTGGGTAGACCCGGGTGCTGAGTTGTAGGTGACTTGGTGATGAACTTGGGGGGGTGGCTTTCTCCCCCTACTTCCCCGATCCAGTCCTCAGCGTTATCCCGATGTTATCCCCAGTTGGGGATAATGGGGGCTGCTGCCATGAGCTGAACGTAAATCAAGCTGATTTATCGCGCTATCCAGCTGAAACGGCCCTGATTGCCTCAAGGCGGGCGAGGGCATCGAGCAATTCTTTGCGCGCACTTCGATAAGTTCTCGGGCCAATCTTTTTTCTGTCATTGGCCTTTTCGAGGAAGACCAGCTCCTCCAAGAGCAGATTTCTGGCCGCTGTGACATCACTTTTTGGCACTCGGATCCTAGAGGCGGGTGCACTTCGCCAGCGAGAGATTAGCCCCAGCAACGCCAACAGGGCCGCCAGAGCCACCGCCACCCAACGACCGGGGCCTGGAGTTGGCATCCCGCTGAGGAAGATCCGAACGGTTTCCAGTGGGCTTTGTTCCGCGTTTTGCTGGCGCCGGGCAAGTAGAACACGCTGTCCGGTCTCAGAACGAACTTCCTGAGCTGGGGGAAAATCATCGACCGCGAGTTTCATGTGGGGCCCGGCTTCGCTGGCGATGCGAACTTCGAACACTCGAGGCAGTAGCTCGAAATCGAAGCTCTGGGTTTCCTTGTGTTCGTTCGGTAAGTTGTAGCGATAACTCACTGCATGTTTGCCGGGGCCGTAGGTGCCCACTAGCTTCACGCGGTCTTCCCCGACGGGTACAAAGCGAGTGTCTGCCATGCCTTCTTCTGCGGTCACTGCTGTGGCCCCTTCGGGCAATTGAATCGAGACGCTACTGGGAACCCAGGTGTTGGCGCCTACGTTGAACACCGTATACGAGACCTCCATCGAGAAGACATCGTCCCGAGGCTGCACGCTCACAAAGCCTGTCATGCCCACCATGGCAGTCGACAACTGCCGGGTGACAGGCAACACATGTAGCAGTAGCGATTGGCCAGCTGCTGGACTCAGACGAAAAATCGGCGAAGCATAGGTGGCCTCGCCCTGCTCGGTGCGAATTCGGTAGCTAAAATCGGTATTGCTGCTGAGCCGTTGGAAGCGCGCGAAGCCGCTCTGATCGGTGCGCAGCTGTTGGATAGAGCGCGAAGTGCCCTCGGCGATGGTTTGGCGTGTCACGTTGAGCACGACAGTTCGTGCGGCCAGGGGTGCCCCAGTTACATCTCGCAGCTGGACAAAAACGCTTCCTGCCGGGACTGTGGGGTCGACGCTGGACCGATCCATAGGCGCTTGGGGGCGTCGCATGCCCGCTGCATTGCTGCCGCCGTGGGGGGATGTGACCGTGCCGTGAGGAGAGCCTGCGGGCGCTGTTGATTCCGTCGGAGCCGTCGGATTGTTGTTGGCTTGCGGCGCGGGGGACGTTTTTGGTTTTGTTGGTACGGCATCCGCTACGGGAGCGGGGCGTGCGGCTTGGCCCGGCAGCTTGTTGACTTGGGGTGCAGTAGCCACCATTGGAGTCTGCGCCAGTGCGGCGCTGCTTAGGCACATCGCCATCAACACCGCGCCGTGAGCGCTGCCTCGCGGTACGAATGGCTTCATCGACCGACCCCGCACACCGGACACACCGCGTGGTCGTCGTTGTAGCGGCTCGGACAAGAGCGGCAGAGGATCTGCCCGTCAATAGCGAGCTGGGCGCCGCAGGACTCGCATTCGTCTAGTGCTAGCGGGCTTCGGGCGTCGCAGTGGTCGCACTGTCGAGACGGGCCCGTTACGGCCTCAGCCGGGCTGGGGGACTCTTGGCCCTCAGCGGAATCATCCGTAGCGACCGGGGCTGAGTCTGCCGGCGCTGGTGCATCACCGCTGAGCTCCTGCGGATGCGTAAGATCGCCCGCCGAATCGCTGCCAGCGGATCGCCCATCGTCTGAGTCGCGAGGGGAGCGATCCGCCTGCCGACTCAATTCTTCGGTGAGTAGCTCCTCGGCTTTGCTGCGAAGATCTTCCAGGGAGTGATCGAGTGCCTTCAGCAGGCGCTTGGCCTCTCTGCGGTAGTTGGCTGACAACTGATGGTAGTCCGTCTCGTTGATCTTGCCCACGCTGCGCTCGAATTCCAGATCCTTGAGGGCCCGCAGGACCGCGCGCTTCTGTTCCTCTTCCGGGCTGGGTCCGCCGAGTCCGATGGCTTCCTCCAGGTTCAGCGCGGTATCACCCGTGAGACTTTGGAGACTGGTCCAAAACAGACTGATGATGAGCACCAGCACCCAAGCGGCCGACGCGAGCAGCCCTTGGGCGAAGCCGAGGCTGAGCCAGCAGAGGACGATACTGAGCGGTGCCAGCACGATGGTGGCTAGCTGAAGCTGTTTGGGTAGCTGATTCACACTGGGTTCCGGAACCCGGTGGACGGTCCTGAGAAGGCGGGCGTAGCCGTTTGTACTGGGCGAAATAAGAACGGCATAAACAAGAGCAACGAGGTCACTGGGCGACCACCGCCGCCAGGGGTGCCCGCGGCGGTGGGTCCGCACCGCGAGCGGCTCCGCTGCCAGCTGCCATCGAGGCCAGCAGAATGCCGAACATGACGCCACTCAAGACACCGGCGGTCATTCGGACCGTGGCCCACACTCCCATCTCTTGCAGGCTGACTTCGGGCCAGAGGGACAACAGACAACCGCAGATCAGAATCGAAACACCTATCCATAGCCACGATACCAGCGGGTTGACGTGGAAGCGGAAGGTGGCCCGTTTGGTGGTCGGATTGACGATCGCCACGACAGCGTAAAGATCGTTCTTGAGCGTGCGATGCAGGGCGACTTCAGTGGTCGGGCTACTGCGGGAAGACTTGTAGATGAATCGTGCCGGCGAGATACGACCGACAGCGACCCCGTCCTGGGAGACGTCCACATCGGCGAAAACCATGCGTTTTTCTGCGTCGAGCTCCATGCGCGGGCCGGCGTAGGTCAAGCTGTAGTCGCCGATTTCGATCTTGTCGCCGGGGCTCATATTGGCTTCGGTTTCTAGGGTCCAAGCGCGGCCAGCGAAGCCGAGGAACATCAACGAAATACCGATGTGCACGATGTAGCCGCCGTAACGGCGACGGCTCTTCTGCACCAGGCGCAACAGAGCGGAACCCCAGGGCTCGGCGTGTTGTCGGCGTCGGGCGACCGCGCCTCGGTAAAACTCTTGGCCGACCACAGCGAAGTTGAAGGCGACCAGACCCACTGTCACTACCGGCGCTACCGAACCCAGCTTTTGAAGAACGATGCCGAGCACACCGTCGTAGAAGGCGTCGTTGGGCACGACGCCCGGAAAGCCGAATCGGGAACCCAAGCTGAGGTGCAGCACCGCTGCCACGGTGGCGCTGATCAACGGGAAACGAGCGGCGGCGGCGAGGTTCGCCGTGCTGCTTTTTCGCCAGGCAAGCAAGGGCGCGACGCCCATCAGCGCGAGTAGCGAAAGTCCGATGGGGACCATCCAGCGGTTGAAGAATGGCGGACCCACCGTAACGGTTTCGTCCCAAAGCCATTCGCTAATGCGTGGGAAGATGGTGGCGACTCCAATGAAGGTGCAGGCACCGAGCAGGACCCAGTTGTTGACGACAAATGCGCCCTCGCGGCTGACCACTGATTCGATACGCCCTCGACTGCGCAGCAGGGGCAATCGCCACACGATGAGGCCTGCGGGAACGGCGATTATCAGCGCCATGAAGTAGACGAAGTAGATGCCAATATCGCTCTTGGCGAAGGCGTGAACACTGGCGATGAGGCCGGCTCGAGTCAGAAATGTGCCAAAAATTGTCAGGAAAAACGTCGTGCAAATGAGCACGAGGTTCCACACCTTGAGCATGTTTCGGCGTTCCTGAATCATCGTGGAATGCACGTAGGCGGTGGCCGTGAACCACGGTAGACAGGCGGCGTTTTCTACTGGATCCCAGGCCCAATAGCCGCCCCAGCCCAGCTCTTCGTAGGCCCACAGCATGCCCAAGCAGTTTCCGATAGACAGAAATAGCCAGGCAAAGAGCATCCATTTGCGAGTGGCTGCGATCCACTCGTTGTCGAGTCGCCCCGTCGCCAAGGCGGCGATGGCAAAGGCGAAGGGTACCGAACATCCGACGAACCCCATGTAGAGGCTGGGCGGATGAATGATCATGTAGAAGTTTCGCAGCAGTGGGTTGAGGCCCTCACCGTCCAGACGGGCACCAGCAAAACTGGTCTCAAAAGGATTGGCCGCAAACAGCATCAACACTGCAAAGAAACTCATGATCACCATCAAGGTGGCGATCACGTAGGGCTGCAGGCTGCGGTATTTTCCCTTCAACCAAATCGTGACGGCGGTGGTGTAGCCGCTCAGCAAGAAGGTCCACCAGAGCAGTGAGCCGTCCTGACCGCCCCAGAGGGCTGTCAGCAAATAGGTGTTGGTCATGCTGCGCTCGCTGTAGCGGGCGACATAACGGATTCGGAAATCGTGGGTGACGAATGCGTAGGCGAGCACGAGCACCGCCAGCATGACGAGGGCGCAGGTGCCGTAGGTCCCTAGGCGAGCTGCCCGGAGCAATCGAGGTTTGCCCCCTCCGGCGGTGAGTGCGACCGCGAAGGTGTAGGCCGCGCAGACCAAGATGCTATACAGAAGCGCAGTGCCGAACTCCGGGAGGGATTGCCACATGATAATGGCGACACCTTAGGCTCCGGGGACCCCATTCGCAAACCTAAGCAGGTGTATCTGGTGGAGGGCTGACCGCCGTCGGAGAGCTTCATGGCGAGCGTGACTCTGATGACGGAACAGTCCGTGATGGCCCGTTTGAATGACGGAGCCGCCCGGGATGATGGCCCGCCTGGATGAGGGAACAGACGGGGGGGTCTTAGCTGCTGCCGACGGTGGTTCCGACCTTGGCGCCGGCGCACACCTTGCTGATGGCCCCTGGGGTCATCTTGAAGACTCGGATGGGGAGTCCGTTTTCGCGACACAGAGTAACGGCGGTGGTGTCCATGACTCGGAGATCTTCGGCAATAAAGCGCTCGTAGCTCAGAGTGTCGTACATCTTCGCGTCGGCATTCTTGACCGGATCCTTGTCGTAGATGCCGTCGACCTTGGTGGCCTTTAGGAGGGCATCGGCGCGAATTTCCATGCCTCGGAGAGCCGCTGCAGTATCTGTGGAGAAGTATGGGTTGCCGGTACCCGCTGCGAATATGACGATATGGCCGCGTTTTAAGTGCCGTACGGCGCGGCGCCGAATATATGGCTCGGCCACGCCTTTGATCTCCAGCGCCGTCATGACTCGGGTGACGACTCCGGCGCGTTCCAGCGCGTCCTGGAGCGCCAGGGCGTTGATGACCGTGGCGAGCATGCCCATGTAGTCGCTTTGGGCGCGGTCCATGCCTTCGCTGGCGCCGCGCAGGCCGCGGAAGATGTTGCCGCCTCCGACCACCACACCGATTTGGACCCCCATCCGGTGCAGGGCGAGCAGATCCTGGGCGGTGGCTTTTAGCGTGGCGGTATCGATTCCGAAGCCGCCTTCTTTTCCGCAGAGGGCTTCCCCGCTCAGTTTAATGATGACCCGACGATACCGCAGATCGGTCTTGGTGCTTTCAGAACTCACGTTTGGGCTCTTAGACCCGGGCGGGCTAGACCGCAAACGGTCTTCGCGGGGCTGAAAAAACCTCAACTAATTGCGTCTTCAGTGGGTCTGGAGGGGGCCGCGGGCAGGGCTGAAGCGGCGGCAGAAAATGTCCGAGTCGAAGGCCCTTCTTCCTAGGGCGGATAGTTCGTAGTATTTGCCTGAGATGACCCAGCGTATGTCCGTAATAGCGGCGAAAAGTCAGGGGCTGACGGAACGGTGTGCAGCCGTCGTGGCCGGTTCAGGGAGGCTGCGCTCGCGCGTCAACCGGGGAGCATGGGCCGCGATGGCGGTGGCGTGCGGGGCGCTCGCGCTAGTTGCTTGTGATGGCCCGGAGGGTGGCGGCACAGCTGGGGTCGGCTCCGTAATTCCTGGCGAGCCGATGCCGCCGGAACTGAGTGTCCGAGTTCTCGCCAAAGTTGGCGATCGCGAAATCACTTTCGGCGAATACGTCGCGACGCTCGCTCGCATGGATCAGTTCGAGAGGCTGCGTTACCAGACCGAAGCTCGCCACAAGGTGCTGCTCGATCAAATCATCGATGCCGAATTGTTGGCGCGGGAGGCGGAGCGGCGCGGCTTGCACAAGACCACGCAAGCAATAGAGCGGAAACGCTTGCTGATGCGAGATGAGTTGCTGCGTCAGATGAGGGAAGAGCTGCCGCTTCTGGAAGAGATTCCTCTGGGCGAAGTTCGTGAGTACTACGACGCCAACAAAAACGAATTTGCTGACCCAGCCCGGCGCCGAGTGTCTGTGATCTTGTTGAGCGATCCGAGTACGGGCGCTGACGTGCTTCGCGAGGCCCAGGCCGCTAGCGCTGATGAGTGGGGGCAGCTCGTTGCGAAACATTCTCGGGTGCGTTCGCCGGAGAAACCGAAGCCGGGCGAAGCGCGCCCCCCGCTTGAGCTGGCCGGTGACCTCGGCTTTGTGACTGCCCCCTCGGAGAGTCGAGGTAGCAATCCCGATATTCCTGAGGCAGTGAGGGCCGCGGCCTTTGGGATAAAGCAGGTCGGCGGAGTCGCCGGTGCCATCGTCAAGGTGGGCGCTGATAGCTACATCGTCCGCTTGGTCGCTATCAACGTGAAAACTCAGCGCTCCTTTCAGGATGCGATGCAGAGCATCCGAGTCCGAGTGCTCCAGAGGAAGCTGCGCACGGCTCGGGAAAAGCTTGAGACGGAACTTCGCCGTACGGTGAAAGTGACGATCAACGAAGCCGCGCTGAAAAAGCTTGAGCAAGAGCCACCCGCCGAGGAAAACCAGGCCGGACATTGAGCGACCTGCTCACCTTGAATGGACGGGGCGCCAGGTCGGATGAGTGCCAGGAATCTTCCTGGAAATGGCAGTTACAGAACGCCGTGACGACGCTCGACGGGCTCGAAAAACATTTGAGCCTCACCGATTCCGAACGGGAGGGCGCGCGTCGGGCCCAGGCTCAGGGCTTTCCGCTCTCCATCACGCCACACTATTTGAAGCTCTGTGATCCCACCGATGCTCGCTGTCCGGTGCGCCGTCAGGTGGTACCGGTGGCCCTCGAAGCCGAACGGGTCGACGGAGATCTCGTCGATCCCTTGGGGGAGGAGGCACACGAGCCGGCACCGGACTTGATCCAGCGCTACCCGGACCGGGCGCTCTTGCTCGTGAGCGACCGCTGCTCGGTGTATTGCCGCTTTTGTACGCGGTCACGTATGGTTGGCGACGGAGGCGGTCCCCGTTCTCTGGATCGTTTGGCGCCTGCCTTGGCGTATCTACGGGAGCATCCTGCGATACGCGATGTCATCGTGAGTGGCGGGGATCCGCTGGTCATGAGCACCGATCGATTGGTGCGCATTCTCCAAGCTGTACGGGACATTCCCAGTGTTGAGACTATCCGACTGGCGACCCGCGTGCCCGCCACCTTGCCTCAACGAATCGACACCGAGCTGCTGGAAGCGTTGCGCCCGCTCCACCCTCTCTGGGTGATGACTCATTTCAACCATCCGAAAGAGCTCACAGTGGAGTCCCGAAGGGCTTTGAACCTTCTGGCGGACTATGGCTTCCCGGTGATGAATCAATCTGTGCTGCTAGCTGGCATCAATGATGTTCCGGCGGTGCTAGAGCAGCTGTTTCGAGGCTTGGTGCGCGAGCGAGTGCGCCCCTACTATTTGCTGCAGGCCGATCCCGTGGGCGGGACCGCCCATCTGCGCACTCCGCTTTCAGTGGGTGTCGAGTTGATTGACGCATTGCAGGGCAAGCTCAGTGGCATCGCGCTGCCGAAGTTCATCGTGGATACCCCCGGTGGCTTCGGCAAGGTACCCGCGGGCCCCAGCTATGTGGTGTCGCGATCGCCCGGGCGGACGCGTTTTCGTAGCCCTCGGGGCATTGAGGTGGATTATGTCGATCCGCCCATCGATCTCGGAGGCTGACCCGGTCTTGAGCTCTGTGTTCCGAGCTGCGCGGATGATTCGGACTGCGCGTCGGTGTCGATCAGAGCTTCCGCCGGCTCAGTCTTTTTCTGCGTCGTCGGTGTGCTCGCCGTTGGAGTCTTGTTCTGGCTGAGCCGAACTGGGGTCACCGCCCGATGACACAAGTAGCCCGATGACGATTACTAACACTGCCACGAGCCCGGCGATCATGCTGGCTCCCTGCTTGAAGGTGGCGTCGTCGTAGCAACCGATCGCTCGCAATAACTTCTGATGATCGCGCATGGTGGTGGCGACCGATTTGTCAGAGTCGCGCAAACTGTCGAGGGTATCGCTGTCAATTTCAACAGCGCCTTTGGTGGCGAGCAAGGCACGGCCCGCGTCGCTCAGCGCGGCGCGTTTCTGCTCTTTGATTTCCGTGATGCCGTCGCTGCGGACACTGGCTTGTTTCTCGAACTTCGAGTCCTGAGACTTTTGTTTGCTGTTGAGTTCGCGTAGCTTCGACTGGAGCGCACTCAGTTCTTTACGAGCAGCGTTGGTTTGTGCCTCCGCCTGAGCTGCCAGGGCCTTGTGTTTATCCGTTTCGACTTTTTGTTTGGTGGCCTCTGCCTGAAGCTCCTGCATTTGCCTTTGGTTTCCCTTGGGCACCACTCCGCCGTGTTCGGCGGCTACCCGATCCGCGACCTGCTTGGCGGATCGCATCTCGATTTGAGTTCGCTTGTAACGCACCTCAACGCGTTTGAATTGGGCCCAACGCTGTTCGGATACGGCTGCCAATTCTTCGACGAATTTTTCTTTTCCTAGTTGTTCGTCGAGCAGATCTTCGCGGGCCGTATCCATCGCCGTGTTGTCCGCATCGTGTTCCGCCGCCGTGCCTTCGAGAGCCGAGCTGCGCTCAACGATGGTGCCCTCCAGTTGGGCGATGGCGGTGAACAAGGGCTTGAGGGTCTTGTGCCCTTCGACGTATTTTCCATATTCTTCGACGAGTGACTTTAGTTTGTCGTCGCGATCTCGTTCGGCCAGTTCCAGTAGTTCGAGGGATTCGTCCAGCTCAGCCTTGAGTGATTTTTTTCGACTGAGGACGCGCCCGGTGTAGATGGGTGCTAGAAACGGGCTGTTGGGTAGCTCGCCGAAGTCGCCGGTGAGTTTGATTTCCACGTTGTCGATAACGATCGTGTCAGGGTCCGGGGATTTCCCGGTTGGCCACTTCGGTTTGGCGCCTCTGCCGCCGCCGTCGTTGACTGTCTCAATGATGGGGTCCGGCCCGCTGTCGTCCAGATCATCGCCGAAGTCATCTGTGCCGAAGGTGCCGCCACCGAACATGTCGTTCGGATCCATTGTGTGGTCGCTGTCGTCATTACCGCTGGAGGGCGGCGCGTCGTTGCCGGAGGAACCCTGGTCGCTGGAAGGCTTCGCGCTCGAAGGCGTCGCGTTGCTCGCCGGCGAGTTGGAAAAATCGATATCGCCGGCGAAGACCGCCTCGGCAGCAGCGGCGCCGGCGCCGAGCACCTCGGGGGTGTCGGGCGGCAGGCTTTGTGCTTCGCCCGAGTAGCCCTCGAATCCCTCCTCGCTGAAGAACTCGTCGCTGTCGTCGGAGTCGGCGATCTGGGGGTCACCGGCGCTGAGATCGGGAAATGCGTCGTCGCCGTCAGCCATAGAGGGGCGTTAGTCTAGCGCGCGTTGAGGGGTGTCGAAAGCCCCTTCCGCTGGGGTTTACAGCCGGCCCCAGCTCTGTCAGAGTATTGGTCGAAGGTCCTTATGGGCCTGCCAACAGCGCGTCTTGAACTCCGCCAGGCCCGGAAGGGAGCAACGGTAGAGGAAAGCGGGTGTGGCGGGCCCTTCCCTTCGGATTCCAGTTGCATATTCCCGGCTTTTCGGCTGGGTTTGGGAGTCCGGCCGAGCGGTGCCCGGACGCTCGGCGCGAGGTCGGGTTGGTGGCTCAGCCGTCGAAGCCATTTAGTTAAGCCTCTGATCGGCGTTGGGTGGTGGCTCCTGGCGCATCAACAGCTCCAGACACAGATCGAGGCGTTTCGTCACACTTTGGGTTTCGAGCAGCTCCTGGCGGTTAATGGCATGTGAGATCAGGTGGTGAGCGCACAGGTCGACAATCCTCGAAGGGGGCTCGTCGTCGGAAATTTCGAATTGAAACTGGGGATACTCCGCCCGGATTTTTGCGGCGCGCTCGCCAGCGAGCGCGATCAGCCCGCGCAAATTGGTGCGGTCCGCCGGGACGTCGGTGTCGCCAAGTAACGTTAGCCGGCCCTGCCGATAGGGCAGAATGAAGGGATGTTCTTCAATCTTTGCGCGGCCACGACAGAGGAGCAGAAGATTGAACTTTCCGTCTTCGAGCTCCTCGTGGCGAACAATTTCCCCGAGCCCGGCCACTTTCGCGATCTTCGATTGTCCTAGTTTGTTCTCCGCGGCAGCGTTGGGGATCAGCACCACGCTAATGTGTTTGTCTCCGGCGAGGGCGTCCTTCGTCATCTGTTGGTAACGCGGCTCGAAAACATGCAGCGGCAGCAGGGTGCCGGGGAAGTGGACGATCTTCGGCAGCGGGAACAGCGGCACCTGATCGAGCACGCTATTTTCTGGGAGGTTGCTTGCTGTCATACGCCGAACATCTCAATAACTCCCCCGTTATGGGCGATGGGGGCATCCAGGGCGTAGTGTAGGATGGATTGGGCGACTTCGTCAGGTGTCATGCGAGCCTCAAAGCCGCTGCCTTCGAGCATTCGCGTGCTGACGGAACCTGGCAGGATCGCACATGTCATGAGGCCGGAATCCCGCAGCTCTTCAGCGAGGCTTTTCATCCAGCCCACGACGGCCCATTTTGAGGCGTTGTACGCGGCGGAGCCGGCCGTGCCTAGGGTGGCGGAGATGCTGGCTACGTGAACGATGCGCCCGGTTCCCGCTTCTCGGAGGGCCGGTAGCATTTCGCGTGTGATCAGGAAGGGGGCCCGAGCGTTGATAGCCATCTGAGCTTCCCAGTGTTCGAGGGTGGTGTCCTCGACACTCTGGCGAAAGATCGCTCCGGCGTTGTGGATGATGGCGTCGGGTGTTCCCATCTGGTCGAGGGCTGCAGTTGCCGCATCGATGCAGGATTGATGATCCCTAAGATCACACTCGATGCAGAGGGGCTTGGGTGCCGTACTCTCTAGAGCATCGAGGGTATCTTTTAGGGACTCCGAATGCTGCCCAACCAGGGCGAGCTGAGCTCCGAGTTTGGCCAGTCGAAGGGCTGTGGCTTTGCCAATGCCTCGGCTGGCGCCAGTGAGAACGACCTTGATCATATTGTAGTCCGGGGGCGGACTATCGTCCGCCAGCGCAAGGCGAGCGAGGAGGAATGTGGGGCGAACAATAACCGGCGTAATAATCAGTAGTTAGACGTTTCGCCCTAGCGATGGCTCGGTGGCGTCATTAGGTTGA
Source organism: Polyangiaceae bacterium (assembly GCA_013214025.1). Taxonomy (GTDB): domain Bacteria; phylum Myxococcota_A; class Polyangia; order Polyangiales; family Polyangiaceae; genus JABSRN01. The sequence continues at coordinate 19,195 of JABSRN010000010.1, read as the reverse complement.
AGTTGTCGATGATTCCCATCCGAGACATCAACCCCACTCGCACAGTCCCGTTCGTTACCTACGGACTGATTGTGGCGAACATCTTGGTGTTCTTTTGGCAGCTCAGTGCCCCGGCTGAGATCTATGACCGGCTGGTATTCGCCTTTGGGCTGGTGCCTGCGCGCGTCGTGGACAGTCCGGTGGATGAGGCATTTACCGTGGTGTCGTCTATGTTCATGCATGGAGGCTGGGCGCATTTGGGCGGCAATATGATGTTCCTTTACGTGTTTGGCGATAACGTAGAGGACGTTCTGGGACATCGCCGCTACCTTGGTTTTTACCTAGTCGCGGGGCTCTGCGCGGCCATCGCTCAGGTGATGGTGAACACATCCAGCGTGATCCCCATGGTGGGAGCGTCGGGTGCGATCGCTGGGGTGATCGGCGCGTACCTTCTGCTGTACCCGATGGCGCCCATCCAGGTTCTGAACCCAATTTTCTTGCTCTGGTTTTTTCTAGGGCCCCTGCTCACGCTACCAGCTTGGATGGTGGCGGGCTGGTTCTTCGTCGCGAACTTGGTGAGCGGGGTTGCAATGGTCGCGAGCGCGTCTGCGGGCCAAGGCGGAGGCACGGCGTTTTTCGCTCATCTCGGTGGCTTTGTCGCGGGGCTCTGGTTGATACGGCCTGTGCTGGCTGAGGCGAAACGTCGGCCCCGACAGCAGTGGGATTCGTGGCGCACCGGCCCCCAGCCTGCCCGTCGGCGGGCGCTCTCGGCGCAGCACCGTCGAAACTCACCCGTCGGACGGCGTCCCGATCCGTGGCTTTAGCGCCGTCGGCTGAGGTCACGGGGCCAAGGCTGGCGCCCGGTTGGAGCATGCTGCTAAGACTCCGGGCATCGCCATGCCCCTTGCCTTGAAGATCTACAACACCCTCTCTCGACAGCTCGAAACTCTGGAGCCGAAGGAGCCCGGGAAACTCGGTGTCTATTGTTGCGGTCCCACCGTCTATGACGTGCCGCATGCGGGACACGCGCGCTCTGCTGTGGCCTTCGATGTGTTCGTTCGACACGTTCGGCAATCCGGAGTCGACGTGAACTATGTGCGCAATATCACGGATGTGGAGGACAAGATCCTCAATCGCGCCAAGGAAAGCTGCGAGGAGCCCCTGGCCTTATCTCAGCGCATGACGGTGGTGTACCAGGACGATATGGCGGCGATCGGTTGTGAGGCGCCTAACCAACAGCCGAAGGTGAGTGATCACTTGCCGCAGATCTACGAAATGATCGAGCGCCTGATCGCGAATGATGCCGCCTATGTTTTGGACCGTGATGACGGCAAGCGGGATGTCTATTTCGCCGTCCGTAAGTTCAAGACCTACGGCGGATTGTCGCGACGCAAGATCGACGACCTGCGATCCGGTGCCCGTGTGGAAGCCGATCAGGCAAAAAGAGATCCGCTAGACTTTGCCTTGTGGAAAGGCACAACCTTGGAAGATTGGGGCTGGGAGAGCCCGTGGGGTCCCGGACGCCCGGGCTGGCACATTGAGTGTTCGGCCATGAGCTGTTGTTACCTCGGTCACGATTTCGACGTGCATGCCGGCGGAATGGATTTGATTTTTCCGCACCACGAAAACGAAATCGCGCAGAGCGAAGCCTCTACGGATGGCGACCGACCCATGGCGCGCTACTGGATGCACAACGGCTTCGTGAACATCGACAAAGAGAAGATGAGCAAGTCGCTTGGGAATTTTGTGACGGTGCGCGACGTGCTGGCGCGCAACGATCCGGAGGGCTTCCGTTGGTTCTTATTAACGGTGCACTACCGCGGACCGCTGCAGTTCGATTCTGAGAAATTGGATGATGGTCGCGTGGTGTTTCCCGGTGTGGATGAGGCGGAGGGTCGTGTGGACTACCTGTATTCGGTACAGTCGCGCTTGGCAGAGCTGGTCGCTTTAGGCGGCGACGCGCCCAAGAAGGAGCCGCCGGAGATCGTTCGGGCTCGCCAGGGTTCGGCCACGGCTCTCAAGAATGCCATCGCCGCGCTCAACGATGATCTGAATACCGCCGTGTGTTTGGCGGAGCTGGGCGAGCTGGCCAAACTCGGCAATGACCTGTGCGATCTCGCCAAGAAGCGCCGCAAGGATGCTGCTTTTTGTGGTGCGGCTTCTATGCAGGCGGCGACAACCCAGGCGGCGATCAGCGAAATTTGCGGGCATATTGGCTTGATGTGGACGCCCCACGATGAATTCAAGCAGCGTTCTCAGGCTAAGCGACTTGCTTTGCGGGGTCTCCAATCGAGCGATATGGATGCCAAGGTGGCGGCTCGTAATCAGGCGCGGGCCGACAAGGACTTCGCACGGTCCGATGAGATCCGCGATGAGCTAGCGGCCCTAGGCGTTTCGCTCAAGGATGCTCCCGAAGGTACCGTCTGGTCGATCGAAGTATGAAGCGCGATTAGGCGGGACGTGGCTACTACGCGCGACGTTGCTATCGGCTGCGGGCGAGCCACCGTGCGAGGAGCCATCGCGGCTATTAGACGCCGATGAAGAGTCGGTGCGCGAAATTTCTTTCGAGCTTGGCTTTGAGCACTTTGTCCGCGGCGGTTTCGATATCGTATTCGACGCGCTTGAATTCGAAGCGCTTCTTGTCGGTGTCAAACACTGTGAAACTGGCGCGGTTGTCGTAGTCCCGAGGTTGACCCACAGAGCCTACGCTCACGATGTATTTCCGATCCGGTTCCAAGACGAAGTCGACCGGGGGTAGCTCTTCCACCGTGGTGGGAGTCAGAGCGAAGACTTTGCACAAATGCGAGTGGCCGATCAGCGTGATGTGGCCGAGCCGGTCGTAGATGGGCAGGCACTCCCGGGCTTGTTCGGGGGCGAAGATGTACTCGAATTCCTCAAGACGCACGGGCGAGCCGTGGCAGAGGTGCAAGCCGAACTCGTTGAGTTCGATCGAGTAGGGCAGGTTCTTCAACCACTCCATGCTGTCTTCGGTGAGCAGGTTGGCGTGGGTGTCGAGGGCGTTGCGTGCGGCCTCGTAGTAGTACGAGTAGTCCATGCGGCCCGCGACGGCGGCGTCGTGGTTACCGAGGATGGTGGCCTCAACCAGATCACGGATGATCTCCGTGCATTCGTTAGGAGAGCCTCCGTAGCCCACCGTGTCGCCCAAGCAATAAAAGCGGTCGATGTTCTCGCTTTTGTAGGCTTCCAACGTAGCGCTGAGGGCTTCGTAGTTCGCGTGAATGTCGCTGAGGATCCCGAATTTCATGGTCGATTTTGCAGCGTAACACGAGTTACTGACGTCGGGGCTCGTGGGAGCAGGATTCTGATATTGAGGCCGACGCTGCCGGCGTTCTGGGCGGTGGGGGCGACCGATGTCAGCTGGCAACACAGTGGCTACCGAGGCTCGCGGGTCGTGGGAGATTGGTCCGATTTAGCCCGGTAGTCGCTGTTTGCAGACCGTGGTTGCTCGGTTTCGAGATCGCGAGCCTAAGGATCTTGGGGTTTTTTTGGTTTTGGGTCGTCGGCTTTGACGTACTGGGACCGGCAGACTACATCGCGTTTGTGCAGGACTCGGACGGCGATTCAGAACCTGAGGCCAACGGGTCGGCTCCAACGCCGGACCCCGTCTTCGATACAGACGAGGTCCCGTACGCCATTCTGGAGCTGGTCGCCGCATGCGTGCGCTTCGTTAAGGATACGGTAGGTATCGATTTGGATTTCAGCTCGGACACGTTGCCGTTGGTGGACCACTACTTGGCCACTGTGCGCGCGGATCTCGACGAGCGACACGAGGCGGCTCCGCTGATTTTGCGGTCGGTCGGGGCGTATTTTGGTGAGGTCGTGCGTCGCCACATCGAGGGGTTTTGGATTGTGCCCAACGAGGATGCTCACCTTTGGCGGGTCTGCTCGTCTCGGGCATTTCTCTCGGTAAATCCCTTGGGCGCGGCCTACGACGCGCTCTATGACGGAAAAGAGCACGATGGTCCGCCATCGGCCCTCCATCTCGACAAGCCCGACGAACAGTTCGTCAACGCTCGACTCGAAGCCTTGCCGGACGTGAATGAGGCGGACTATCACCGCCTCAGCGTCCGCTTCGAAGTCATCGAAATCGCCATTGGTGCCTTGCGAGACCGGGATGGCGCAGACGGTGAGGTCACCTTCGAGGCCGACGATTACATCGAACCCAGCAACTGAGTGTGAGTGCTTGAGGGTGAGTGCTCGGTCACCTGGTAGTCCTAGGGCGCGCCGGCATCTTCCGGGTCCGGAATGGCTTCGGTGGGCACAAGTGCCGGGAGCTGTTCGGAGCGAGGCGTGGTGATTACGTTCCCCGTGAAGTCGCGCCAGGCGACGTTGTAGATCCCCGCTTTGGGTCCCAGGATGGTTTGTTTGGAGTGTGGGCGCACCCAACTCACTGGAACCCCGTCGAGGAACAGATACATCAGCCGGTCTGTGTCGTTCTGAGCGATCAAACCTCGTTTCGGACTGCCGGCGGGCAGCGGTGTTTTGCGGGGCTGCGCTTCGTCGCGGAGGCCGGCGAGCATTCCGCGGGGGAGCAGCACCCCGTTGGCGGCGAGCGGCAAGCCGTCCCCTCTAAAAGTGGCTAGCTCGGGCGGCACCAGCGCTGCCGCCAAGCCGATTTCCTGTTGGACTGAGACGTGGGTCACTCGAAATTCGAGGCGGCCTCCGTCATTCCAACTGTATCTCGCGTTCAACGGCACGGCGGCGTGTTGGCAGTGATCCGACGTCGGGGACAAGGTGAGCAGTTCCAGTAGGAAGCGACACAACAGTTGACCGCTAGCGCCCTCCAGCATCGCGCTGCCCATCTCCATCGTCCCATTGTGGCTCTCCAGTCGGACGCGGTGCAGGGGGCGACCGGAATGATCGCCCTCCGGCAGTGAGAGTGCCGTTGTCGGAGCGAGCGGGGTGACGTCCGGGCGTTGTTCGAGGAAGAGCGTGCGAGCGGCGCCGGGCAACAGCACTCGATACTTGTTGCCCTTCGGCCACACTAAAACGTGCCCATATCGGTTCGCCCGTGCGCGGAATTCGGTGTTCATAGGCAGAGGGAACGCGGGAGACTTGAGTGCCAGGCGCAGACGCTTGTCTGCGACGATATCGATCTCGACGTCCAGGGCGAGGGACGCTCGGGCGGCTTTCGCCGCCTCTTGGTTGGTCGCTGCCTGAGCGCCCCCATCGGGTAGGGACTGCCAGATAAATTCTGCGCGTAGCCGGGCGCCGATGGCCTCGGTAGGGGTTAGCGTGTCCGGGGGCAAGGCGGTTCGGGACCGGAAAGCCTCGGGGGGGGGAAGCTCTGGCACGGGCCGTAGCATGCGAGCGGCGGAGTGGGCAGGCACGCCTGGTTCGACGGAGGTAGCGGCGCGGGTCGCCGGTAGTTCGAGGAGCTTGTCCGCAGGTTCGAGGGGGGCGGGCACGCCGCTGGCGTTCGGACTCGCGATGCCGCTGTGGGCGGTCTTGGCGACTGGTGCCTGGTCGTCGCAGCCCAGAGAGAACGCGCCGCCGATCGCGCAGCTCAGCGCGAGGGAACGGATTCTATGCAATCGTGTCACCACGACTGCCGATGCTCTCACTTCTTGGCAGCTTGCGCGAGGCCAATCAGATCGGATGCGTTCAGCTGGTGGGCTTCGCAATAGTTTTCGATCCCCACCCTGACGTGGTGTGCCGCCAAGGGGTCGATAAAGCTGGCGGTGCCGACCTGAATGGCGCTGGCGCCAGCGAACAGGAACTCGAGGGCGTCTTCGGTGGTCGAGATGCCTCCTATCGCGATGATCGGGATGCCGATGCTAGCGGCCAATTCGTACACGATGCGGAGGGCCACGGGCTTGAGGCTGGGGCCGCTGAATCCGCCCATGCCTCTTGCCAATACCGGTTGGCGCTTGGCGATGTCGATGCGCATGCCGCGGATGGTGTTGATCGCAGTGATGGCTTCGGCTCCCGCATCCTCGCAGGCCTGGGCTACCGCGATGATACTGGGGGCCTCGGGGCTCATTTTGACCCAGATGGGTGTGTCCGTAGCAGCCTTGGTGGCTGCGGTTAGCTCGGCGCACATGTTAGGGTTTTTGCCAAACTCAATGCCGCCCTCGGACACGTTGGGGCAGGAAACGTTGAGCTCAAGGGCGAGCACGCCGGATTCACGAGCGAGACGCTCGGCGATCGCCACAAAGTCTTTGGTGGTGCTGGCGAAAATGTTCGCAACGACAGTGACGCCCTGATCCTGGAGCTTCGGTAGTTTCTCGGTGCAGAATGCTTCTACGCCTACGTTGGCGAGCCCAATGGCGTTCAACATGCCCGCGGGAGTTTCCGCGATTCGCGTGGGCCGGTTGCCCAAGCGAGGTTCGAGACTGAGGCCCTTGGTGCAAATGGCGCCAAGACGGCCGACGTCAAAAAACTCCTGAAATTCCAGGCCGTAACCGAAGGTACCTGATGCTGTGAGAACGGGGTTGGACAGCTCGGCTGAGCCGATCGTGATGCTCTGTTTCATTGGTCGGCGTTCCAGTCGATGTCTGCCGCGTTTACACAGGGGCCGTCCACGCATGTGTAGAGGTACTCGCCTGAGGTTTTCATCACCGGGCAACCCAGGCAGACGCCGAAGCCGCACGCCATCGGCGCTTCCAGGGATGCCTGACACGGGACCTGGCGCTCTTGAGCGATGGTGGCGACGGCGGCCATCATGCGGTCGGGCCCACAGGTAAAGATTTCGACGCTGTCGTTCAGCATGCTCATCAATGGCCCCGTCACTCGTCCCTTGTCGCCGCGGGATCCGTCTTCGGTGGTCACGTGTAGATCGGCGATGCTGTCGAGCAGATCGCTCAGCGGCAGATCTTGGTCGGTGCGTCCGCCGTAGAGCACCACGGGCTGGACGCCCTGGGCTTGAAAACGTCGGGCTAGAAATACCAGGGGAGCGACTCCCACCCCGCCAGCGACCAAGATGGGGGTCTTCCCCAGTGTGCTTTCGGGCCAGGTTTTTCCGAGGGGTCCCAGCAAGCTGTACTCTTCTCCCGGTTGGGCGGTGGCCATACGTGCGGTGCCTTCGCCGATGACCTTGATCAGCACCTGGGGTTTGTCTCCGCCGCTGAGGTAACTCATGGGGCGTGGGAGCAACGGCGCATCGCCCCAGCTGGTGGCGCGCATCATCAAGAATTGACCGGGCGCCGCTGCCGGGGAGTCTGGAGCGTCGAATGTGAGTACGTGGTAGCCGGCGCCGATTTCTTCGCGGTCGAGCAGGGGCGCGGTGATGAGTTTTTTCATGGTTGGAGGGGCGACGCGGTGGCAGGTGGCAGATTCAGCGACATCAGCGTCGCATCCTCGCCATCCGGATAGTAGGCGCGCCGCTCTTCTAGCGCAGTGAAGCCGAAAGCGCGATACAGCTTGAGGGCCGCTGTGTTCCTGCTTCTGACCTCGAGGAATATCGCCCGGGCCCCGCTCCGTTTGCCCTCGGCGATCAGCGTTTCCATCAGCCTCCGGGCGATTCCCTGCCGTCGGGCTTGGGGTGGTGTTCCGATACTGATCAGTTCAATTTCGTCCGCCACAGCCCAGGCCAGACAAAAGCCGGCTAGCGGGAGTGAGGGGGCGAGTTCAGCGACCCAAAAAAGGCACCAAGACTTGGCCAGCTCGGCGTCTGGATCCAGCTTGAGCCCACAGTCCTTGGCGAGGGCTCGCAGCCCAGCCGACAAATCGGCGGAGACCGGGCCGTTGTCGAGCCGGCGGAGGAGCGCTGGAGCTGGGAGTGGCGTCGGCATGATAAGGGGGAGCCGGGTCGTGACGCCCCGATGGCTGGCAATGCCGTGGAGCTAGGGTTTGCGCACCAAGCGCGAGTTGATGAACTGGTACAGCGCCTTGCAGGCATCGAAGGTGTTCATATCCAGCAAATCAATGATTTTTCGCACGGTGCGCTCGCCGTCGATGAGTTCGAGCACAGTGAGCTCGGCCCCGGTAATGGCGGTGGGCTCGGCCGCTGCGGGGTCCCGCGCGAGTACGTCGTCAAAGTCGAAGGAATCTTCGATCATGTGCCATTCGTCGACGCGCCGGAAACCCTCCATGATGAGGGAGGTGGGGTCGAGGGCCAGCTCGGCCATGGCGGCTTCGGGGCATGAGCCGCCGCCCATGAAACGAAACTTGCCGGTCTTGAAACGGACGGCTTCGTACAAGAATTCACTGGTCTGAAGGCGAAGGGCGGTTTGGACTTGATCGGGTGTGATGTAGCCTTGCAAGACGAGCGCATCGCCAATCAGTCGTTTCGACTTTCCTTTGTTGGTCAGGTACTGGTCGAGATCTTCTCGGCTCAAAGCCCCCTCTTGCACGAGGTATCGACCCAATCGATAGCTAACGGGCAATCCGCGGCCCAGGGCCAGATCGATGCGGCCTTGCTGAAGATACAGACTGACCATCACCTCGGGGGTCAGAATTTCCAGCACTCCCGATTGACGCTGCAGGTTCAGCATCTGGAGCGCTTCGGCGAGGGAAATGAACGCGAGTTCGCCGGACAGAGCGGCGGGGTTCGCTTCCGAGCCGTGCTCCAACATGCCAACCAGCCCAGCGAGAGCGCCAAGCTTTTGAGTGGTCAATGAGGCTTCGATGATCTTGCGAGCCTCTTCGCCGGTGTCGGACGACGGCGCGCCGGATAGCTCCGCGATGGCGGGGGCTATCATTTTGCTTAGGGCGTGACAGTAGGCGTGGGTGATTTGACTCCGGCGCAATCCCGGATCATCGCTGAGCACTAGATCGCCGAGGCTGAGCGTTTCATCGTCTCCGGTACCGGTTGTCTCGTCCGGTGCGAGTTCGTCATGGGAGGATTCCCTGGCCCTCTTGTATTTGGCAAACGCGCCCTCGATCACCGCTACCAGAGCGAGAGGGTCGAAGGGTTTGGTGATGGCGTCCACCGCGCCCGTGTTGTCCGCAAATTGGCCGCGCATCTTCTCGCCCATGGCGCTCATCAACACCACGGGGAGCTCGGCGAGGCTTTCGTCTTCGCGCAGCTCTCGGCAGAATTGGAAACCGTTCATGACGGGCATTACGAAATCGACCAACACGAGATCGGCTCGCGTGCCGTTACGCAGTTTAGCGAGCGCTTGTTCGCCGTCGGCAGCCTGGGAGCATTCGAACTCGGCGTCTTCGAGGATGGAGCACACCACACGGCGGATGGTCGGACTGTCGTCCACAACGAGGATGTGCTCGCGCATGCTTGCCGGGAACATAGCGAGACCTCGGGACGCTGGGTACTGCGGAGCCGCCCCAAAAGATGACGCATGACAGCAGCTCGAACCGAAACAGGAGAATTTTCCGCGGCCGACCGATATTGGCTGCTCGGCGGCTGGGCCGCTCCAGGTGAGGTGAGCCTAGGATTCCTGGATACTTCTGATATTCAGTTCAGCCAATTGCTCCGGACTTACGGTTCCGGGAGCGTTGGTCATCAGATCAGTACCCTTTTGGGTTTTTGGGAAGGCGATGACGTCGCGGATGCTGTCAGAGCCGGCCAGCAGCATGGCGATGCGATCCATGCCGAGGGCGATGCCGCCATGGGGGGGCGCACCGTGCTCCAAACCGCTTAACAGGAAGCCGAACTTCTCTTGGGCCTCTTCTTCGCCGATACCGAGAGTCTGGAAGACCCGCTTCTGTACGTCGCGGTTGTGAAGGCGAATCGAGCCGCCGCCGATTTCGAAACCGTTCAGCACGATGTCGTAGCGATAACAGAGCACTTTGCCGGGATCTTTTTCCAACAGCTTGAGGCTCTCGTCGTGGGGACGCGTGAAGGCGTGGTGCGCCGCTGCCCAGGTCTTGTGGTCGTCGTCGTATTCGAAGAGCGGAGGTTCGACGACCCAGAGAAAGTTCCACTTGTTGTCGTGACCGGTCTCGGGAATGAGCCCCATCTTTTTGGCCACGTGGACTCGGAGGTTCGCCATCACGGTGTGCACCATCGAGGTCTTGCCGAACTGGAATATGATGATGTCGCCCTCTTTTGCGCCGAGGTGCTCGTTCAAGGCTGTGCGGAATTTGTCCGTTACGCTCTTGGACAGGGGCGATTGAACCCAGCTGCCGTCGGGAGCTAGTTTGGCTCGTGCGAGTCCGCCGGCGCCCATGCCCTTGGCGTACTTTTCAAGGTTGTTGCCATCCGCTCGGGAGAACCCTGCGCTTGCCGGAATCACCATGGCCTTGACGATCTCTTCCGGGAGATCCTTGCGGTAGGCGCCGCTCTTGAACTTCTCGGCGATGGGAGCGAAGAACGGAATGCCGCCGCCATCGTGCTCCGTGACCATTTCCGTGATGTCGAAGTGCTTCATTTCGAAGCGGGTGTCGGGCTTGTCGTTGCCGTAGTCGCGCATGGAGTCGTCGAACTTCATGCGCGGGAATTTGCCGTCCGGAAACAGCTCTGTGAGATCGATATCGAGCGCTGCTTTCCAGATTTTGAAGATCAACCCTTCGACCAGCGTGAAGATGTCGTCCTGATTGACGAAGCTCAGCTCGATGTCGATTTGGGTGAATTCTGGCTGACGATCGACACGTAGGTCTTCGTCGCGGAAACAACGAACGATCTGAAAATAACGTTCGTAGCCCGCCACCATGAATAATTGCTTGAAGAGCTGCGGGCTCTCGGCGAGGGCGTAGAACTTTCCAGCACCCGAGCGGGATGGCACCAAAAAGTTTCGGGCGCCACCGGGGGTGTATTTCACAAGAAATGGGGTCTCGATTTCGAGGCAACCCTGATCGGTCAAGTAGTTGCGCGTCGCGTGGTTGAGTTTGTGCCGAGTCTTGAGCGCGTCCTGTAGCGGTTTGCGCCGTAGATCGAGAAAGCGGTACTGTAGCCGCACGTCTTCTTTGGTGTCGATCTTGTCTTCGATTTCGAAGGCTGGAGTCTTGGCCTGGTTGAAGACGGTAATTTCTTCGATGGCGATTTCCACTTCCCCGGTATCCATATTGGGGTTGGCGGCGCTCACCATCTTGTCGTGCTTCTTGCTGAACTGCTCGCCGCGGCTCCGCACTTTGCCCCGGATGCCGATGACCCACTCGGGGCGTAAGGCCTCGGCTTGGGCATGGGCCTCTTTGTTCACCTCGGGATCAAAAACGATTTGCGTGCAACCTTCGCGATCTCGCAGGTCGACGAAGATGAGCGAGCCGTGGTCCCGGCGGCGGGCCACCCATCCGAAGAGCACGACCTCGTTATCGATGTCATCGACCCGTACGGCGTTACAATCGTGAGTTCGTTTCAGTTCGTCGATAAATCGGGCCACGGGTTTTTTCCTGGGTTCGCGCCGTCCACAGCGGATCTGGCGGGAGGCACGGCATTTAGCGCGCGACGGACAGATCCCCAAGGGTATCGGCTATCGCGGGACAAAAGCCGGCCAGCAGGTTCCGAGATCTCCCGGGAGTGCCCGAAATCTGGGCCGAATTCACGAATGTATGGCAACCCCGGTAGGTGGCCCCCAACGCCGATTTTTCTCGCCGAGCGACCCAGCGCTCCCGGCTCGATGTGCCGTTTCAGGCTCTGGCCTTCGCCATTCCCCTGCTGGTCACCGTTGTTCGGGTGAGTCCCACCTCTCAGTGGCGGGATGATCTGGCCGCCGTTCGCTCCCTGGGTCTCGTCCCGGTGGGTATTGAGGGGGTTGTTTCAACGGCGCTGGGTCAGCTCCTATTGCTGATTCCCGTCGGAACTCGATTATTCAGGATCGGTCTGCTGAGCGCCGCCGCGGCGGCTCTCGGATCGTGGCTCGTCTACTTGCTGGCTCGCAGCCTGCTGACTCGGAACGCGTGGTCACCTCGGCTAACACCGGCACTCAGTTTGGCCGCCGCTTTGTCGACGACCCTCTCGTCTCCCTGGCAAGAGGCGGGCACTATCGCCGGCGGCGCCACGGTGGCCGCCGCGCTTCTCTTGGGCGGTTTGTCTTGGCGTCGTCACGACCACCCCCGGGATCCCAGACTCTGGCTAGGGTTGTCGATCCTGCTGGGCCTCACAGCCGCTGAAAGCCACTTTGCCGCCGTTGCGCTGGTACTTGCATTGACAGTGCAGGTTGTGGCGCTGGGTGATTTGCCGAGTTTGCGGCATCTGGCCATGGGCGCTGCGGCGAGTGCCGTGACTCTGATCGTATGTTTGGTGCCCACCCTGGCGCGACCGCTGCTGGGCTTCGAGTGGATCGGTGTCGGAACCCAGTTGACCCAAGCCTCCCTGGCGGGTCAGTTAGCGCAGGGTCCACAGGATGCGTTTTCTCAGTGGTTCAAAGATGTGGGAATGGTCAGCGTGGGCCTCGCCCTGGCGGGTGGACTCTGGGCTTGTTTCCGGTTGGCGACGCGCTGGTCCATGGCACCTTGGGTCGCGTTTTGTGTCGCGGACCTTCTGATCTCCCGCGGTAGCGGAGGAGTGGTCACGCAGGATCCGCTTGCGCCGGTTCGACTGATGGCGGTCGTGGGTTTGGCTCTGGGAGCCGCGATTGCTGTGCAGAGTCTCACTCTCGCCATTCATCGCGTCCGCATTCCCTTCGCCTACCCTGCGACCGTGTTGATTGTCGTATTCCACTTCACGCTGGTGTTAGTGGTGGCGGAGAGTTCGTCCTACGCTGCGGGGGCCGAGCCTCGATACGGCGCTGAAGTATGGACGGAAGAAGCCCTCGGCAAGCTCCCGCCAAGAAGTCTATTGCTTGTGCGGTCCCAGGCGGTAGCCTGGCGCCTCCGGGCGGCGGCGAGTACGCGAGCGGCGCGTCCGGATATTGTGGTCGTGCCTCTGCCCCTGCTGGGAAGCGGCTCGGTGTCGACGCGGCTGCTGGTGGTGGAACCTGCGCTGGCAGCTTTGGTCCGCGAGATCTCCGTCAACGGCACGCCAAGTGAATTTTCTTTGTCCAGCTTGGCGGACCAGCGCCCACTATTTGTGGAGTTGAATCCAGCTTGGGATCGTCGCTTGTTCGATCATCTCAGCCCCCGCCCCTTGTGGCTGGGATTCTCCCCGCACGCACTGGGGCGCTCCGATCGCAACGTGTTACTCGAAAGCGGGCGTGCCTCCTTTCACAACATCCTGGCGGCGGCGCTGGACGATGCAGGACATGATTCGGCGACCTTGGCAGTACTCGGCGCGCGAGCTCGGGAGCAAGCGCTGGCTCTCGCCGCTCTCGGGGACCGTGAAAACGCCCGCCATGTGATGGCGGATCTCGAGCGTATCGATCCCGACGACCCCTTCTTGCTCGCGCTGGGACAACGCATGGACGAGAAGGCCCGGGGCCGAGTCGACATTCGCGGCCTCTTGCCGTGATAGGCTCGGGCGATGACAAGCGACGAAGTGCTCGAGTTTTGGCTAGGACCGAGTTCTGAACGTGGACAGCCGACAGGCTCGGTGCAGGGGCGCTGGTGGAAAAAGTCCGACAGCTTTGACGCCGAGATCCAGCAGCGCTTCGGCGGCACCATTTCTAAAGTGGGAGCCGGAGAGATCGACTGGAGCGGCGATGCTCGCGGGGCTCTCGGCATGGTGATTGTGCTCGATCAGTTCACTCGAAATACACGTCGGGGCACGGGGCTCATGTACGAGTTCGACATGCGCGCGCACCGTATCGCGGTGCATGCCTTGGACGCTGACCAAGACGCTGCCTTGGCATTCGGAGAACGCTACTTCTTGTACATGCCGCTCATGCACGCCGAAGATATCGCTTCTCAAGATCGCGGCATCGAATGCTTCACGAAGCTTGCTGGGGAAGCGCCGCATTTCGCCGCTGTGGTCAAGTACGCTCACCAGCATCGGGATATCGTTGCCCGTTTCGGGCGCTTCCCCCATCGAAACGAATTGTTGGATCGCGAATCGAGCCCCGAGGAAATCGAGTTCCTTAAGGAACCGGGATCGTCGTTTTAGGTGCGTCGACGTCGCGGCTCGTTCGATAGAAGTGGGCTGCCATTTTGTCCGGACGGGCTCAAGACCAGAGAATCGGATTGTGAAGGACAGATGGGTGGAGATCTGTTCCCGCCTGCAGCTTCATATTCGTAGGGTAGCTGTATGTTCGTGTGTAGCGCAGTGCCGCCCGCACAAAAGAAAAGGGGACCTTTCGGTCCCGTTCTCTGTCGGATTGTGGGTCATGAAGGACTTGAACCTTCAGCCAATGGATTAAGAGTCCACTGCTCTACCAATTGAGCTAATGACCCGAGGGGCCGGAATACTAGTTGTGTTTTGCTGGCATTCAAGCCCTTCCGGATAGTTTGTTTTGACGCTGTTTTTAACAGGGAAAAGCGAGAGGTCGATGTGTCGTGACTCGAAGCGGAACGGGCCCAGTTCTGTGAGCCGGGTGGCCGCACGGAGGCGGGGCTGGCGGCGGCGCGGTGCCGTCGCCAGCGCGGATTGGGCCCGGAGTCGTGCTCAGGCGCGCGGGCCGTGGCGTTAACTGGTGGTGCGGTGTTCGTCGTCCAAATCGGCGATTCAACGTAGAGTTCGAACGCCGTGCAGGGTGAGCTGGCCGGAGCGATGGGACAAGATGCCGTCGTGTTCCCACGCCTTGAGCTTGCCGTTGGCGAGCACCCGGGCGACCCCGACTAGATCGGCGAGGTCCTGTTGGGACATCTTGATCGGTACCTGAACGTTGTTGGGCACGGGCTCCCCACCGAAGCCTTCTGCTAGCTTGAGGAGAACAGAGCGCGAAACGAGTAATCGCGTCCAGCGCCAAGCGTTCTTCAAGATCGGTTGTGATCGCGCTGATTCTGCCGGCCATCACTTCGAGCAATACGGTTGCGATGGTCGGGTCGCGGCGAATGGCGAACAATAGTTCTGGTCGCCGAAGTACCGAGAGCTCGCAGTCCTCAAGAGCTATGACATCGGCTGTGCGTAGCCCGTTGGAGAACAGCCCGACTTCGCCGAACACATTGGCCGCCTCAAGAATGTCGAAGGTGTTGTCGCGGCCGGCGCGGGTGGTGTTGATGACTTTAAGCTTTTCGCAAAGCACGACGAAGAGCGCATTGGCGCGATCGCCGCGCCTGACCACCGTTGTGCCCGCCTTCACTTTTCGACGCAGCGCCGTCTCGTTGAGCAACTGCTGCTGAGACGCGTCCAAGAGCAAAAAATCAATCTACTCGTGCCGCTTGCATCGGCGCGAAGCTATCACGCGGTCTCGCATTGTATAGGGGGCAGAGATGCTTTGGATTGTTTCCGGTGACTTAAAAAGTGGTGTGTTGATTTGGTCTATTCCAGTTGCTAGGAAAACCCGGAATTCCGAACGCGACGGTGTGGCTGGCGCGCCTTAGCGGCCAGTCTCGGGGTGAGCTTTCCGAAGGTTGAAGCGGACCTGTTTGTCATCCGATGGGGAGGGTTGGGGCGTGAATACTGCTAGGTGGCGGAGCGGGCTCGGCATTATCAATCCCGGACATCAATGGATGAATTTGTAGGTAAATAGTCGGTTCTGTTCGTTTAGTTGAGCCCGCCGGACTAGGTTCGCGGCATGAAAATGCTCCTTCGCACGCTGGGTTTGGGTCTCGTAGGTTCTTTGCTGGTGGTGACGTCGTGTTCTGACGACGACAGTGGTGGCCAAAGCACCCCTGCTGACGCGGGTCGCTACAGTCCCGAAGAAGTGGGGAGTGTCTGCTCCTCCTCGGATGAGTGTTTCGTCGATTTCTCAGGACCCGACGGAGGTCTGCAAGGAGAGCCTCTTTGCCTAGAGGAAGTACGCGCCGGCTATTGCACTCACACTTGCCAGAGCGACGACGATTGCTGTGCGGCTCCGCGTGAATGCGACACGGACTTTCCCCAGGTGTGTTCGCCGTTTCAATCCACCGGCGACGAGATGTGTTTCCTGAGTTGTGAGGTGGAGGATGTGGAGCGATCCGGCGCCGAGGACGATATGGCGTTTTGTCAGACTGAAGTCAGTGCCGACTTCAGCTGCCGTTCATCTGGTGGAGGCAGCGCGAACCGCAAGATTTGTGTTCCGGGCGCCTGCGGTCAGGGCGCGACCTGTGCCATTGATGACGACTGCTTGGGCGGCACCGTGTGTCTGGACAACTTTGTGGGCGGCTACTGCGGCAGTCGTGATTGCGTTACCAACTCCGATTGCGCGACTGATTCATCGTGTGTGGTTCGTCCCGGCGGCAACTTTTGCCTGAAGCAATGCACGCGTGAGTCTGACTGCGGTCTGTGTCGAGATCAGGCAGTGAGCGCGGGATGCACCGACGACGTTACATTCTCGGAAGACGGTACGACCGGCTCTGTCTGTCTGCCGACCCTGGGCTGATCCGCTGGGCTGATCCAGTCGGCGATTAGCTGGCGCTGACCCGATTAGCTCGCGCGTACTCACTGACATCGGCTACACCGGTGGCGGTGAGTGTTTGTCGCCCTGGGCTTTCTACGAATCGTCAATGCTCCGTCCCACAGCGATGGTGCGTTGCCGGGATCGCCCTTGGCGTGTGGCCTGCCCTGTCGGGGACGAGCCAGTCTGCGGCCGCTTCCTGTGAGCGAGCCTTCCCTTGGCAGGGTTTGTCGCCCAGTGGCGCGGATCTCCTTGAGCCCGCTCCGTTAGTACTGTTGGGAAGCGCTGTGGCGGCACCATGGCTCATGGCGCCGAGCGGAGCCGATCATGAGCTGCGTCTGGTCGCGCAGCGTTCCTTGGGAGGGCGCTACAACCAAGAGCCCATTAGCGTCTGGGCTCCGTTTGTTTTGGCGGCAGGGACGGGCTTCAGCTACAGCGTTAGCTCCGTCTGGGGGCCGTGTCGGTGGCGGCAAATCGGTGCGGCGGTGATTCAGGGCGCGACCCTGACTGCCGGCGTCACAGGCCTGCTCAAGTGGACGGTGGGTCGCGAATTCCCGGCGGGAGGGGCGGACCCTCACGCGAGCGATCGCCTGGAGCACCCGGAGCGGGCCACTGAGTACGAGCCGTTTGGTGTGGTACTGCGGGCGTGGCCCAGCGGACACACGGCCGTGAGCGTCGCCTTCGCCGCGACCCTGCGCTCTGCCGCACCCGAGCTCGGCCCCTGGCGCTGGTCGGGATATGTGTTTGGCGCCGCGGTGGCGTTCGGCATGTGGCATGGGGACCATCACTGGGCGTCAGACATCGTGTCCGGCGCGGCCTTGGGTGAGGCCGTGGGCAGTAGTGTAGGCACAGGGTTCAACGGTTCTGGGTTCAACGACCGCGGGACCCGGCAGGCTCAGTTGATTTTTCTGCCCGGATCAGGCGGGGGAGAGCTGCAGTGGGCGAGAAATTGGTAATGCCGCGAGAGATAGCCTCGCTGCTTGATTGGCGACAGACCGGCTGGTAATTTCGCACGGTTATGGGTGCACAATCGCTGGGGCAGTTGGTTTCGGTTCTCGTCGGAGCGGCGGTTTTGCTTGGGAGCACGGCCAGCGCCGCGCAGTATCCGGGGGACGGGCAAGGCACCCCGCCTGCTGACGAAACTCGTCGTCCCCCTGCGGATCCCGTTTACCCGGGAGACAGCGTAAGAGGGCCTACAGAACGGCCCCGCCAGGGAAGGACGGATCCTTACCGTGCGCCACCGCCGCCGCGAAGCAAGTCCAAGGGCGTAACGGCTCTGCGAGTCGGAGTTATCGTGGGCGGCAGCGGGGTTTTGGAGAGGGACTGCGATGGCAGCGGCTGTCCGGACGGTGCGGAGCCAGAAATCGACTACGACGATCTCGGTGGATTCGCCATCGGACTGGAGGCACTCGGGTCAAAGAACGGCGTGCTGTATGCCGGAGCCGGCTTTCAATATATTTTTTGGAACGGCGTCGAAAACGGCAATGGCGAGGTGGACCTTGGGGGTGAGTTCGAAGTTAATCTTATCATTGAGCCGCGGATTAGCGCCACCCCTGAGCTGCAGATCCCGATTCGTGGATTTATGGGGATAGGTGTTTATCTGGGTGGCGATGGCCTGGAGGATATGGAAGCCAGCTATGATGCGCAGTGCGATACATCCCTGGACTTGACCTGCTCGGTACGAGAGGCGCCGTACGTTGGCGTCAACTACGGATTGGGTGTCGGTGGGGTTTATGACCTCGATGGCGATGACGGGAACATGGGCGTGCGTGTCGATGTTCTTTGGCAAGGCTATTGGTGGCGGGGCCCGGGAACCGACAGGGACGAGATGGATATTGTCAACGTGTTCAGCGGCAGTCGCATCTGGCTGATGACGGGCGTTGAATTTTGATCATGGTCTTGGTTGCGCTAGAAAATAGAATGACGACTACATCGGCGCCCCGTAAGATACCGTTTTTCCGAATGCGCATGTTTCGATCGTTGGTGGCTCTGAGCGTAGCGCTGGCTGGTACTGCCTGCGCCCCTCGCTCCCCGTGGTTGTTAGTGCGCTCTCAGGCGAGCCACACCTCTGAGCAGTCATCCCCCGAGGTAACCGAGACGCCGCGCTACCTTGAGCTATTGCCGCGAATCCGAAGCATCGCAGTGCAAGCGCCGGACTATTGCGCCAATCGATCGGCGGTTGCCTCCACCGGAGCGGCTCGGAGTGCGGGCACAGTACTCAGTACAAACTGCGGTGTGGCGATGGGCGAATTGGAGCGCGCGTTTGTCAAAGCAGGTTATCGCGTGATTTCTTGGCGGGCTTTGCGCAGCATGGTGGATTCCACCCAGGTAACCCCGAGCGTGGCAGCGCAGAAGCTAGGCGCGGAGATCCTTTTTCAGATCAACAGCCTGCAAAAAGTGAAGGTGCAGCCGCGCGTGCAGTACCGCTGGGACCGTCAGTTTCTCGGTATGGATAAACATGGCCGCCGACTAAACGGTGAAGGGGTGTTGCTCAGCGAGCAAGAA
Organism: Polyangiaceae bacterium; assembly: GCA_013214025.1. GTDB lineage: Bacteria > Myxococcota_A > Polyangia > Polyangiales > Polyangiaceae > JABSRN01. Next base: position 503 of record JABSRN010000010.1, on the reverse strand, counting down.
GGCGCCGACCTGATCAGCATGATCAGTCCTCATGAAATCGAAATGGGCCGTGCTACTCGCTTGGGCGCCGCCCTGGATGCTGTGGCGATGACTGCTGATAGTGGCGAAGCCCTGTGGTTCTACCGGTGGACGATGTTTGAGCCCGTCGATGAGACCCGTACCGTGGAAGTGCAAGCTGTCAAGGGCAAACGGGGCTGGGAGAAGCGCCATGTCATTTACCCCAGGTCGCCGGGGGCCGAGGGCGGCCCGCAGCAGCATGAGTCGGCGTCTCTGGCGGCCCGGGCCGGCAACCGGGAGGACCAAAAATATTACGGCTTGATGCAACAGGTCGTGCAAAATTTCGTGAAGAGCTTTTCGGCGAACGGAGCGGCAGGCGCTTCGGCGCCGCGGGTGACTCCGGCTGCGGCAGGGCCCCCGAGCCCGGCTGTGGCGGTGCCGGCGGCCCCTGCATCACCAGCCAGTCCAGTGCCGGAGGCGCAGTGATCCGTCGGGGGATCGGGGGG
>JABSRN010000001.1:8907-33275 GCA_013214025.1 Polyangiaceae bacterium | reverse complement strand
TTTATGGACCTCGACTTTGGCTACTTGGACACCGAAACCCGAAAGATCATCGACCGACCCACAACCCTGAACTGATCCAGCGCCAGAAAAGTGTCAACCATGTCGCCGGTCTAAAACGTCAACCATCTCCCGGGTTGCACAGGGCATGAACGCGGAACGGCTAGCCCGCGTGGGCATACCCTATGTCACGACGCGTTCGGACGGCACGGGATTGGGAATTGTTCTTGCCCGGGCTGCGATCATCCAGCACGGAGGCCAATTGAACTACGATAGCGAGGCGGGAGTGGGTACGACAGTGACTATCGTGCTGCCTCGCATCATCGAGGAACAGAGGCACTGATGGCAAAAGTCCTAGTCGTAGAAGATGAGCCTGGCATCCGCTACATGCTGAGCGAGCTGTTCGCAGATGCTGGCCATGACGTCGTGGTGGCTGCCGATGGTCAGGAAGCTCTGGAGGCTCTAGACGGAGTCGACCTCGTATTGACCGATCTGACGATGCCGCGACTCGACGGCATGGCCTTGTTGGAGAAACTGAGCACGCTAGTGCCGGACATGCCCGTCATCGTGCTCACGGCCCAAGGCAGTGAAAAGGCGGCAGTGGAGGCCATGCGTCGCGGCGCCTTCGACTATCAGAGCAAACCCTGCGAAGCCGACGAGCTGCTCCTGGCAATATCGCGCGTCCTCCGGCATGGCGAGTTGACTCGACGCAAAGATCACGCAGATGCAGAAAGGCGACTGGCGCAGCCCGTGTTGGGCTCGAGCGCTGCTTTCAGTCAGCTGTTGACGCTTACTCGTCGAGTGGCCGATCGTGATATAACTGTGCAGGTCACGGGGGAGACGGGGACGGGCAAGGAGCTCATCGCCTCTTTGCTTCACACCCACAGTCGTCGCCGCAATGGGCCGTTGATACGTTTCAACTGTGCCCCCATCACGGAGTCCCTCGCCGAAAGTGAATTGTTCGGTCACGAGAAGGGCGCGTTCACTGGAGCGGTCGCGCGCCGTCAAGGTTACTTTCAACAGGCGGACGGCGGCACCTTGGTGTTGGACGAAATCGGCGAGTTGCCGTCGGAATTGCAGCCGAAGCTACTTCGCGCGTTGCAGTCCGGCGAGGTCCAGCCGGTAGGCGCGAGCCGTCCGTCCCAGGTGGATGTAAGGGTCGTCGCTTGCACCCACCGCGATCTCGCCAAAGAAGTACAGGTTGGCAGATTTCGTGAGGATCTAATGTACCGATTGAACGTGGTGACCCTGCATGTTCCGCCCCTTCGGGATCGGCCGGAAGACATCGCCGCCCTAGCGGAGAGTTTCCGTCGGCGTTTTGCCGCTCAGTTCGGCTTGGAGGATGTGCCTTTCGATCCCGCTCTGATGGCGAAATTGGAGCGCTACGCTTGGCCCGGTAACGTGCGCGAGCTTGAGAACAGTATTGCCGGCTGGCTCGCCACCAGCGTTGACGGCAAGTTGGGCGTTGACGATGTGAAGCTGGGGAGCTCGGCGAACGCCCCGCGAACACCCGCGGGTGACGGCGCGGGAACCCTCCGACAGCAGGTGAGTGCTTACGAGCGCAGCCTGCTCAAGCAGGCGGTGGAGGCATCCGGCAATCACAGCCAAGCCGCCCGCGTTCTCGGGGTGACGCGAACCACTCTTTTGGATAAGCTGAGACGCTATAATTCTCGCTGACCGCTGGTCTTTTCGCGCCGCTGGTCTTTTCGCGCCGCTGATCTTTTCGCGCCGTTAGGGCGCGACTCGAAACAGTGTCTGAAAATTGTCTTCGAGTTGTTTTGTGACTTCGTTTACGCTGCAGTCCCAGAGTTCGGCGGCGTAATCGGCGGTGCCCGCCACGTTGGCGGGTTCGTTGCGAGAGCCGGGTTCCGGCGACAAATAGGGACAGTCGGTTTCGAGTAGGATCTGCTCTCGGGGGAGGGTTTGCAGCATGCGGGTGAAACTTTCGCTCCGTCGCGCGTTGGCGGGGATGGACAGGTGATGTCCCGCTTCGGCGATCTTGTGCGCCAATTTTACTTTGCTGCCGAAGCAGTGCCAGTCCACTCGCTGGGCTCCCATCTCAAGCAGTATTTCCAGAGCGCGCTTCTCGCGTTTTCGCGTATGTATGATGATGGGCTTGTTCGCATCTAAGGCGATCTGAACGAGCTGACGGAACACCTGCTCTTGTTGCTCCCAGTAGGGGGCAGGACACCAGTAGCCGTCGAGACCGATTTCGCCGACCGCAATCGCTTGGTCAGCGAGTTCCCGCACGGACTCGATGCCTTCGTCGGGGCTGTAGTCGGCTTCGGTGCTCGGATAATCGACCCCATCATGACGCATGGCGCGAAGAACGGTTTCGACAGGATAGAATCCCACCGCCGCTCTAACGATAGGGTCGCGCTTCGCTAGATCCAAGACGGCTCGGTTGTCCGTCGGGTTCAGCCCGTTGCTGATGATGCAAGAGAGTCCGCGCTCTCGCGCGCGCACGAGTACCTCAGCCAAGTCGTCTTCGAATCGGGAGTGCGTTAGGTGGGCGTGAACGTCGAACAGTCCCATGACCGGTGCCTAGTATCTTATTGTGGGCTTGTCTGACTTGTCACGCCAGTGGTCCCAGAGGTGAGCTGCGATAGCTCGCGCTACCGCGGTAGTGAAGAATCCTGCCACACTCAGCGGACCCGATTTGACCCCGACAGGTCTCTTCGCCCTCAAATTTCGGATTTCCCCGATGCAGCGCGCCCAGGATCTCCCACGAGAGATTGTAGCCCCCGTCACGGCAGACTTCTTCGCCACACTCGATTTCGAAGAGTGCGGGGCCCGTCTCGATGATGATCATGCGCACGTACTTCGACATGGTCCGGTGCCCTCGAGCCTCTTGAAGTTCCAGCCGGAGACTGGTCAGCTCGGGAACCTCGGTGTTGAGGCGCGGAGCTTCATCTTCCCTGGCTCGTCGCTCAATCGCTTGCTGCGCGCGCGGTGTAGGCATAGGTGCAGCGGACTACGGCGGTTTATTGGCGTGTCGTCAATCTATTTAACGATCCGCATGGCGCTGGCGGGCACAGGGTCTCGCCAGTGGACACAGGGTCTCGCCAGTGACAGCGCAGCGGCTAAAAGCTGTGTCGGACCGTAAAGGCGCCGCCGCCTGGCAAGGCACGGGCCCCCAAGGCCGTCTCGCTATCGTTGTCGTCGCTGGTGAAGACTAAATAGCCCCCGATGCCGACTCCTACCACGCCGACTACCAGGGAGATGTCGGCCACAGTGAGCCACGTCTTCCCGCTGGCTGCGGCGTCGATGCTGCTCTGGCTGCAGGCCCTACCGGACGCGTTCGGATCTGAGACGCAACCGTTATCCACGTCGCCGCTCTTGGAAAGGGCGATGCTGCCGCTCAACAGTGCGGCTGCGAAGCCTGTGACTCCAACGCCTCCGATAATGTATCCGGTGTTCTTGCGGCTGAGCCCGTTTTGCCGATCTTTGGTGACGTCTTCTGTGGCGGTGGGTTCTTCGGCGACTTGTTCGGCGGGAGCTAAAGCTGCGACTGGGAGGTTTGCGCTCATCGCGCCGATGTCCAACCTCCACACTTCCCGCTGCCCCTCATGGGCGACCAACACATAGCCTTGGTGTTCGTATCCCTTGGCCTTCACGATGACCGTGTGTTCCCCGGGATCCATCGGCAAATCCCAACCGACGGATTCTGCGCTGATCGCGACACCGTCGATGAGAATCGTGGCGTAGTCGGGGACAGAATTCGATAGCTTGATGGCTATGTGGGCCAGCCGGGGCTCCAGTATCGCGACCTGTTCGGCGGCGAACACTCGTCGGTCGTCGTCGGCGGGCAGCTTCTTGACGACTTCCGAGTAGTGTTTCCACGCGCTAGCGAGTTGGCCGGAGACCTGGTGGCAGCGGGCGAGGTTGAACACGGTTCCAATCGCGTGATCCAATTTGTCGCTCTCTACGAATCTCCTGCAGGCTTTGCCGTAGTTATGCTGGGCCATGGCAGCTCTACCGGCGCGGAACAGCGCCTCGGCCTTTTTTTGATCTGGCGTTTTGGCCGCCGAGAGATCGCACAAGAGAAGACAGCTCAAGCTGACGGCGAAAGCCACTTTCCCCAATAAGGGTCGGAGGCTGCGGCTCCTTGGAGCGGAGGAGAGAATAGTTGTCACGGCAATCACTTCAAGCAGACGACGCTCACAAGCGTCGGAAGAACAAGTCGCTCTTTGGTTTGGTCGGAGTCGGAGGGGCCGCCTCGGATTTCTTGGGGCTGGCTGGAGGGCTCGGGGCCTTCCGGATGAGTACCCCGGATGTCTTTTGTCGTTTGACAGCGGTAGCCAGCGACTTAGCTTGCGGCCTGGACTTCAACTTTTGAGCAGTGTCTGCTGGTAGCTCCTGAGTCTGCAACAAGGGTAGCTTCTTGACGCTCAGCTTCGTTTTTGGCTCAGCTTTTGGCTCAGCTTTTGGCTCAGCTTTTGGCTCAGCAGTCGGGGTGGCGCTTTGCTGGGCGAACTGAACGGTACTTTCGCCTGCGGATGCCGGAATTGCGCGGTTGGCCGGGGCGTGCCCTTTGCCGAGGCTAAAGATGAGCCCACCCACTAACACCATGGCTGCAGCGCTGCCTCCGACGACGAGGCTCGTGTACTTGTCGGGCGCTCTGCCGATGGTATTGCTGACGCCGGGACCCGTCGAGACGGGCCCGCTGTCAATGCCGGGCGAGCTGGAACTCAGCGGGTTGGAGTTGAGCAGATCGCTCAATCCCGGATAGGAGGGATTGGAGCCGGTGGCCGTGATGGAGGCCAGGGAGACACCGGGCAATGACGGCATGGGAGCGTGGCTGATGTCGTTGCCTTGCAGTAGCTCGTAGGCTTCGCGCAGCGCCTCCTGCATTTCGACTGCGTCGGGCCAGCGGTGGGCCTTGTCGAACTGGAGGGCCTTGTCAATCAGCGTCACGGTGGCGGGGTGAAGATCCGGGGCAACATCTGCGATCGATCGGGCGGGTTGTGAGACGGCCGCGGCCAAACACTCGGTCATCGTTTCGGCGTTGTGAACGAATTCGTCGCTGAGCATATTGAACATGCTCGCACCGACACTCCAGAGATCGCTCTGAATGGTGACTTCGTCCCAGCGCCCTTTGGCTTGTTCGGGCGGCATGAAGGCAGGGGTACCGAGCATGGTGCCGTTTTGAGTGCTGGAGGCTGAGGCGCCAGCACTGTCTCGAAGATGAGCGATGCCAAAATCCAAAATCTTTACTTGGCGATCGTTCGTCAAGAATACATTTTCGGGTTTGATGTCGCGGTGGACGATGCCTCGCTCATGGGCTGCAATCAGCGTCTCAAGGACTTGGTCCATCAGAGACAGAACTTCCGACTCGCCGATCTTGCCGCCCTTGCGTTCCATTCGTACGTCGAGGCCCTCGCCCTCGAGCAGCTCCATCACCAAGAACGCTGAACCGTCTTCCGCTACGTCGTCGTCGGACACCTCGACCGCGCCGGGGTGCTGCACGCGGTTGGCTGCGTATCCTTCCCGGAGAAAGCGCTCCTTGACGGTTTCGTCTAGCGAGATCGACGGATGCAGTATCTTGATCGCGACGCGTTTGCCGTTGCGGTGGGTAGCCGCATACACCGCCGCCATGCCGCCCACACCGACGACGCGGTCGAGGGTCCATTTTCCCCGGAGTACGGTGCCGAGGCGTTCCTCAGCTAGCTTCAATGTCGTGGCCACTAGAAGGGCTAGGTTATCACGTCGTGCTGGATAAAGTGCCTGGGATCTTGCGCTGCCGAGCAACCCTGTTGGGGACGTGGCGGGGACGGTCGAGCCTCAGCTATCAAACTTATGCGTGAATTCGGGTTGTCTTCGTAGTGCCGGCCGATCCCGTGTAGGTTCATTCACTACTTCTGCCGACGCGTTCTGCCGACGCGTTCCGTATCGCTCTGCGACTGACTGCCCGGCGCCGCTATCGGACGACTAACCGCGGAACGGAATCTTGTAACCCGGCGTGCAGTTCTGGTGGGTTTGCAGGAACAGCCGCAGACGTCCCACTCGGTCGTTCCCTTTGGCGTCGGGTTCATCGATCAAGTTCCGACTCTCTTGGGGACCGGCCTTGAGATCGTAGAGTTCCTGGGTGCCCTTCTTGTCGTTGAGGATCAGCTTATCGCCGTCGGGGAACAACAGAGAGCGCATCAGTTTCGTCTCCGCGATGATGGGGCGGCTCAGTCAAGAATTGCGCGAGCGCTCGAAGGCGAGCCGCGTCTGAGCGAGAGCCACGTCGGCGTAGGCAGAAGCTCTCGACGCCTAGGTAGCCTTGGATGCTGACCGCCATCAACAAGGCGAGGGCCAAGCGTTGCCCCGCGTCGAAAACGAGATGCAGCCAGCGCAGCGCCACCCCCTCGCCGGCAAGGGGCAGTTTGAATTGGACGAACAGCGTGTTGACAATAGCCGCCAGTAGACCCGCTACTGCCCCCGCTCGGGAGTAGCCGATGCGTGTCAGGGGATCTGTGGTCGCAGCCGATTCGTCGGCGCTTGCCTGGGACCGCTCAACCAGCTCTGGGGATGGCTCAGCATCTGGGGGGGGTGGTCTCGGGTGGCACAGTCTCTCGGGTGGTGCAGTTCAAGCTCGGGGGTGCGACTCCGCCGATCGCGCACACCCATAACATAGTCGTGCTCGGATAGGCTGAGGCGCGATCCAAAAAGCCCGCAGCACCGGCGCGATCCCACGCTAATGGAGTCTGGCGCTACTCTTCAGTCGAGGAAACGGACGCCGGTCAGATCCATGGATATATCCCAAAGCTGCCCGGCGCTTTGCGGGTCTTGGGAGCGGGCGTTGGATTGCACAATGACCGGGTATCCTCGCTGCTCAAGCCAACCGCCTGGGCCGTAGTAGTCGCCGTTTCGGGCTCCCACGCCAACCGCCGCGCGCAGAGTGGGAAGCGCGCCCATCGCGGCGCTTTGGGCGACCGTTTTGTTGCCGATCCTCATCACGATTCCGTCCAATTTTAGGCGGCTGGCATCTGCCGAGCGGTGTTGCAAATTGGTGTTGGAATAGCCCGGGTGGGCAGCCGTGGCAGTGAGACTCAGCTCGCGCGTTTCGGCTCTGCGGGCGAGCTCGTAGGTGAACAACAGATTCGCCAGTTTGCTTTGGCCGTAGGCGGTCCATTTTGTGTAGCGCTGTTCGGACTGCAAATCGTCGAACTTCATCCAGCCGAATCGGTGAGCTATGCTCGACACCGAGACCACTCGAGAATTCGGAGTATCACTCAAGAGCCCAAACAATTGCCCGGTCAGCGCGAAGTGCCCCAGGTGATTGGTGCCAAATTGCATCTCGAAACCGTCGGCAGTTTTTGCGTAGGGCAGGGCCATGATGCCCGCGTTGTTCACGAGTAGATCGAGCCGGTCGTGGCTGTCGGCGTAGCGTTTCGCGAAGTCGCCTACGGAGGCCAGAGAGGCCAGATCCAATATTTGGAGATCCACTTGGGCCGACGCGGCGTCAGCACGAATCAGTTCGAGCGCACGTTGTCCCTTCGCCGGGTCGCGGCAGGCGAGGGTGAGCTGGGCTCCTTTGGCGGCGAGAGCCAGAGCTGCCTCGAAGCCGATGCCACTGTTGGCGCCGGTGACGATAACAGACTTGCCATCCAAGCTCGGGATGTGTTCACGGTTCCAGTGGGTCGGCATAGCTGGATTGATTGGCCATTTCTTGCGAGGGCTCAAGCCCCGGCCTGGCTTTTTGTGCGGCCGATGGGGTCTGGATGGGGCATTCCGCTCGCAGTGCACGGTCCCGCTTGACGGTGCTCGCCCGAAGGAGCACAGCAGTGCCCATGCTCACGCTCATTCGTCAGGTTCTCACTCCCCAACAGTGTGTCGATATCTCCGCCCAGCTGGACGCGGCTTCCTGGGAGGACACGAAGGGGCAGGCCCATGGGAGCCGAAGCATTCTGAAAACGAATCAGCAACTGGCAGCGGACGATTCCTTGGGCAAAGAGATCGGTAAAACGATCATTCAGTCGATGCTTCGGAATCCCGAGGTCCAAGCATTCGCCATGCCGCGCAGCATTCGGCACCCGACCCTTTGCCGCTACGAACAAGGCGCGGAGTACAAGGAGCACCTCGACTTACCGCTCATGCTGGGAGGCACGCCCACTCGCGTTGACCTATCGGCGACGATATTTTTGACGGACGCCGCCGACTACCAGGGGGGCGAACTGTGCATGCTCGATGGGCCCGTGCCTCAGGAAATCAAAGGCGCAGCTGGCGACGTGGTGATCTATTCGAGCGGCGCCTGCCATCGAGTGAACCCCGTTGTGATCGGTTCGCGGCGTGTGGCGGTGACTTGGATCCAGAGCATGGTTCGGAATGCGGACCAGCGTGGACTGCTCTACGATCTGAATAGCGCGATCCTCGAGCTAGAGAGCACCGGTCACCACGACGAGACCCTCCAGCGGCTACGAACGGTTCAGCACAATATGCTCAGGATGTGGGCGGAACTCTGATGCAGCGTGGTTGACGAATAATCTCCCTTGTCCGTCAACCCATAGAAGCCACGTGCTTCCTAAGGGTTGGTGCTCTCTCGTTTGAGCCTGTTAGAATCGGGTGTCGGGACCCAGCCTCCCTAAACCATCGACATGCCCAATTTTTCGTCATTCTTGATTAGCGCGTCCCTCTGTTCCTTGCCCCTAGTGGCTTGTGGGAGGGGTTTTATGGACGAACGTGGCGCTTACGGTGCTGGACCCCTGAGTGTTGATGCCGGGCTCGGGGGCAGTGGCGCTGGCACATCCGCAGGCGGTGCTCAAGCTGGCGTTTCCGGCGGAGGCGGCGGCTCGGCTAGTGCTGGCGAAGGCTTTTGCGGTGACGGCTGGCGTAATGGCCCTGGGGAGCAATGCGACCGCGGCGATTTGAACGCCCAGAGCTGCCAAAGTTTGGGCTTCGCGGTGGGTGTTCTCAGCTGCGATGCGGCGTGTCAGTTTCACCTGGGTTCATGCGGCGACACGCCCAACGTCTGTTTCGATACCGCGTTGAATTTTTCCGGCCAGCTGCCGTGCGCGGATTGGCTATGCGATTGCGACCCGGCCGCAGTCGAGAACTGCGACGGGGCGTGTCAGGCAGCTATGAAGTGCGCTTTGGTGGCGTGTGGAGGCCCTCTCTCAGAAGGCTTTTCCGATTGCATAGGGGACAGCTGTGATCTGATGACGTTTCCAGCCCCCTTCGAATGTGTTCTCCAGAACCAGCTAGACTGTTCCAATCCTATTTTCGTCACCTGCGGCGACAACTTTCGCGATGACGGTGAACAATGCGATGGAGTGGATCTCGCGGCGGCCGATTGCCAAGACTTCGGGTATGACGGCGGGCAATTAGCCTGCAACCTGGGGTGTGGATTCGACGTTTCAGCTTGCGTTAACGACACTACGGCCGTCTGCGGTGATGGCCGTGCCGAGGGGGATGAAGACTGCGATCTTGCGGATTTCTCGGGCCGTGACTGCGGCAGCTTTGGTTACAGTTCTGGGCTTTTGAGCTGCTCGGGCTGCCAAATTGATATCAGTTCTTGCACCGATTGCGGCAACGGGCGGCTCGACGGGTTTGAAGCCTGTGACGGTACCAATCTGGATGAGGAGAGCTGTTATAGTTTGGGATACTCCAGTGGTATTCTGAGATGCAAGACTTCTTGCGACTTCGACCTTTCTGCCTGTGCTCGCTGTGGCAACAACAGCATCGAGGCAGGCGAAAACTGTGACAGTGCGCAACTAGCCGGTCAGTCGTGCCTGTCTCTGGGTCTCGCTGATGGGGCGCTCGCGTGTCACCCGTCCTCGTGTGTGTACGACACCAGTAATTGCGGCGGCAGCTCGTCGCCCGTCTGCGGAAACGGCGTCGCCGAGCTGGGGGAGCAGTGTGACGGGGCGGATTTGTTGAGCAATACTTGCGAAGCCTTGGGCTACGATGAGGGCGAGCTGACGTGCAACGCCGCCACCTGCCGATTGGTCACTTCCCAGTGTACGGATGTGGTGGGTAGCTGTAGTGGTTGTCAGGAAGAGAAGTGTTCAGCGCAGCTCGACGCCTGTGACATGACCTGTCAAGATGGCTTGGTTTGCCTATCAGAAAATTGTGGCTCCAGCCCCGAGCTGCCGTGTGTCATGGGATGTTTCGGCGGGGAGACCGAACGCGGGCTGGCTGCCATCAGCATGTCGGCCTGCGTGGTGACCAATTGTGGCATCCAGTGTGGCGGCTGAGTGTGGCGGCTTTCAGCTAGGGGCACGTTTTCGTAGCTGTTGACGAGTCCAGCCCTCGGCGCCTCTCCGGTTGGCAAAAAGCCGAACTGGATACCGGAGCTGGCACATCCACGCGATGGCGGTAAATGAGCCTCGTAGCAGCGCGCTGTCCAACACGAGCCCCACGCCGCGAAGTCCGCCGGAGCGATGACTCGGATTGGAGAGCCGGTCGGTGATGAATTGCCGCTCCACTGCCGTCGGTACCGCAGCGTTACGACCGTCGATGACGAGGACGAAATCGTGGCTGGCTGTCGCCTCTTTCGGAGTCGTTGCCGGCGTTTGACCACGCCGCGGTGCTGCGCAGATTTAGGCGCGGCGTGGTCGTCCAAGCGTGATGGCAGCGAGCGCCCACTTGTGCCTCCCCATGTATTCCCCGGGCGTCCTTCCCCAAGACGCTCTCCCCAACGGAATAGCATCACCTTTTGACCAGGGTCGGCATTGGGTATTTCCCGACTCTGTGGATAGACTTCCGACCGCGAAGTTTCAGCGGCTTTCATTTGAAATCGGCGACTCGGGGCCGGTAAACCTGGTCGGATCAGCCGTCTATGTGGGGCGGCTCTGAGCGGGCCGTCGTGAGAGGCAGCGAGGGAAAAGGCCTGGCAGCAGGTGCCGCACGCCGGACAGTAGCAGCTTAGCTTTGCGTCGAGACTGGAACGCGTTTAAGGGCGAATTCCCCGCCATATATTGGCTCCATGCATGATGTCATCTAGAAGCTGAGTAAGATGGCGCCCGGTGCCCAACCCCACGATTGACCTGATGATCCAAGACAAAGCCGAGAAGATTCCCCCACACGATGGGCTCCGACCTGCAGTTCAGCGTTCCCCTAAGCTACCAGCATTAGCGGCCAGCGCCGCTGTGGCCTTAGGCGTTCTGTGTTTTGCAAATACGGCCTCTGCCGGTGGCTTCGTCGCGAACAAGTATGGCGGCCTTTACGGCAACGCCAACGCCGACGGTGGTCTGGCGATGTACTGGAACCCGGCGCGGCTGGCCGAACGCGAGGGTTTCTTCGCGACGGTTGATCTGAACTACTTCAACCGTTCCGTTACCTACGAGCGCCGATCCGCCGACGATCCGAACCGTCCGGCAGACCATCATCTTTGTAACAACAACGATTTCGGCGTCGACTATTGTTCGAGGCGGGAAGAGGACATTTACAACACCGGCGTCGGTACTCTCAGCAATCAGGGAGTCCTGCCGTACTTCGCTCTTGGCTACGGATTAGACCTGGACTTAGGAACCCTTAGCTTCGGTGCAGGGTTTTACCCAAGCTTCGGCGGTGCAGCAAAGTGGGACAAAACACCGGATGTCTACGATAGGGCGGCGGCGGTAGACGCCGAGGGCCGGACTGCCGCCGAGCTTCAGGAACTCTACCCCGGAGCTATCGATGGCCCCAACCGGTGGACCAACATGGAGACTGAGCTCTTGGTGTTGGACTACGCCTTAGGGGCGGGCATTAAGTTGGCGGATACCGGCCTGAGCTTCGGTGGCTCTTTGGCGTATTCACAGATCAGCATCAACACCGTACGGGCACGTACCGGCATCAAGACGGATCAGATGCGCTCCGAAGACGGGGCGAACAACATCGAAGGCAGCCTGCATTACAACGGTACCGGTCACGGTGTCGTGTTCGTCGTCGGGGCCAGCTACGAGTGGGAAACCTTGCTCGCTTCGGTGGCCTACCACTCGCGTCAGAACGTTCCGGTGGAAGGCCCACTACGGCAAACTATTGCTGACGATAGCGTCGCGGCACTCGATTTTCCCCTGCCGGATATTGTCGACGTGGCCTTTGCCGGTACCTTCGGAAAATGGGGCGGCACAGTGGCTCTCAACTACGTTAATTGGTCTTTGGTAGACGTTCACAAGGTGATCATCCCGCCGAACGCGCCGGTCTTGGATTTGCGCCGGGATATGGAGGACACGCTCGCTGTCCGCTTGCTTCCCACTTACCAGCTGGATCGCGAAACCGATTTTCGTGCAATGGTTGGTTACGAGGGCAGCGCGATCCCGAAATACAACATGGACGCTGGCCTCATGGACGCGCCCAAGTATCTATTCGGAATCGCGGGTCGCTACGGGACCGAGGATTATCGCGTGTCGCTCGGCTACACCCACGAGATGCTGCTTGAGGTTAATGTGACTGAAAACATTCATGAGCCCCCGCAAACGGGAAAATATAACGACAGTCGCCATTTCGTGACTCTGTCTTTGGAGATGTTCCTATGAGCCGCAAGAGCTTCAAGTCGTTCCGGAGAGCGGTCGTGTTTTCTCTGCTGACCGTGGGGGCACCGGTGGTAGTTGCGGGGGCCTGTGTTGACCCGGCAGCTCGCTACGACGAGCGACCATATTTCGAGGCGGGCTTAGGCGACGTGTTTGTGTTTGCCCAGGGTGAAAGCTCCGACGGTGAAAGCTCCGACGGTGAAAGCTCCGTCTCCAACATCGCGCCAGAGCAGGTTGACCCGAGCGGTCTCGATTTTTACATCAACATCAACTTCGTGCCCATCGCCAACTTTCGCTATCAGCTGCTCGCGCACCTTCGCGATTTCAGCATGAACGAAGCCGGGGAATTGGTCGGCACCGGTGAGCTCCGAGACGAGGACCAGACGCTAGCGGATCCCGCAGGTGGCGTGTTTGATGTAGTGATATATCCTGATGGCTCAGCGCTGCTGGACATGCCGGCTCTCGACATGGTCATCGCCCAAGTTGCTGTGATCGCCAAGATGCAGTTCGAAGGTTACTTCTTCGATAATGGCACTCTATGCGGGACCGTCGTGAACGATGACTCTTCGGTGTCGGCACCGTTGGAGGCAAATCTCAAGGGATCGACGTTTGGGGCAGTGCCCATCACTATGGGCAGCACGCTGCCTAACAAGGACAACGTGCCGAGCAACTGTGCCGGTATTGTTGAGGCAGCGAATGAAGGTCTGTCGTTGAACTTTGCCGATGCCGGTGGGGACGCAACAGTCAGCCCCGCACCGCTTTAGCGGCTCGGGAGTCACGGCGGATGTCGGCAGCCCCGATGCTACGAGCGACTGCGTCCGTTAGGATCGGTAGCCGCCGGGGCGTCATGCGCCCGCGATCTGCCCATCGCCAGTCTCTAGGCTAGATGTTTTCGGCTCCACAGCGTCACGGCGAAAGTGCACGGTCCGTGGATTTTTCACGATAGAGAACCCTGCACAGCAGCGCTCGCAGATCAGTCTAAGGATTCAGAATCTTTATGTTGTAACGCGGGTAGGGAATGCGGCGACACCAGAGGTTGCTGGGAGCTCTGTCCCACAGTGTCGGGGCTGATTGTCCGTCACGGGGCCTTATTGGTTGTAGCCCTCCATGAACCCGCTATTTTGAAAGGGTTAGATCGCGGGATTTAGCTGGGGATATGTGACGCGGGGACCGAGAATCATAGATGAGGCCTATCGGGGGCCTAAGAAGATCGATCAGTTCGATCTCGTCGCAGAGCTGGGCTGTGGCGGCATGGCAACCGTGTATCTCGCCCGGCGACCCGGACACGGAGGTTTCCAAAGCTTCGTCGCGATCAAGCGTCTGCACACTCACATCGCAGAGGACGAAGAGTTTGTCCGCATGTTCCTCGATGAGGCGCGGCTGGCGTCGGACATTCGCCACGAGAACGTAGTGGGCATTCAGGCCATCGCTCGGGCAGCTGACGGATATTACCTGGTGATGGACTACGTGAAGGGCGGTACCTTGTCGCAACTTCGACGAACCTCAGCCGGTGGTATTTCTGTTGTGCCACCTCGCGTGGCGGTTCGCATCGCTCTGGATTTGCTCGCCGGTTTGCACGCCGCGCACGAGGTCAAAGACGAGAATGGCCAGCTTGCGGGTCTCATCCACCGCGACGTGTCTCCCGAAAATGTATTGGTGGGGAGCGACGGCGTTTCACGCGTGACGGATTTCGGCGTCGCCCGGGCCAGTCAGCGATTGAGCCACACCGAAGTGGGGCAACTAAAAGGCAAGCTGGCGTACATGTCGCCCGAGCAAGCCACGGCGGGCAAAACGGTAGATCGTCGGGTTGACGTATTCGCCGCTGGAGCTGTGTTGTGGGAGTTGGTAGCCGGCAAGCGACTATTTGTGGGCGAAAATGATGCCGCGACGTTGATGAATGTGATGACTCGCACCATTCCGCCGATTAGCGCCCTGCGGCCGAGCGTGCCTCGCTCGGTGTCTCTGGTTTGTGAAAAGGCCTTGTCTCGGGACGTCGATTCCCGTTTCGAGACTTGCGCGCAGTTCGCCGAGGAGCTCGAAGCTGCGGCGGCGGAAGAAAACGTCTTGGGAAGTCATCAGGACGTTGCCGATCATGTGGGCTATGAGCTGCGCGATATGTTTCGGAGCCACGACTCGGTGCTGCGTAGTTGGATTACGCATCATTCGAGCGGCGAATTCAACCTAGGTAATTTGTCAGAATCGGGACTACTTCATGCCGAGGTGCCGTCGTCCCGTAGTTCGATACGTCCGGCAGTATCGGCATCCGATATTCCGCCCCCCCGTGGCAAGTTGGACTCTACCGAGCGCCTGATCGCGGGCCACGGAGGGGCTGCGGAGGCGCCCTCTCCCAGTTCCCACGGCATTCCCATGTCGTCCCCGAGTCTGCATGCGCGCCAGATGGCGGCCCAGATCGATCTGGCTTGTTACGAAGGCTCGACCATCGATGTCGATGAATCCGCTTGGCCCATCGTGGTGATTCGATTCCCCGGTGGCGACGTCTCCAAGCAGATGCCTCAGTTCTTCGCCCAAATCACCAGGTTGTGTAAGGCGGGCGGTGATCTTGTTTTGATCATGGATCTGCGATCGGCGGATCTGATATCGCCAGCGCTTCGCACGGCGTCGTTCCGCTTTGTGCAGGGCAATAGCCTGTTGAACGCGATTCGGGGCGCGGCCCTAGTGAGTGACCGCCGATTGGTCCGCGGATTGGTCAAGACGATGTTTTCGCTCATCCCCATTCCCGTTTCGATCATGGCGTTTCGTGAGATCGAACAAGCTCGCGCCTGGGCCGTCGATACGGTGGAGAACCTGGATGAGATGACCAGTGCGTCCGCCGTAGAGCGCCTCTCCGAGCCAGCGCTTTAGATCACTCACAGACTGTCCCAAGCCCTGGCCATGGTCAGCGGCTCGACGGTCATAGGCGCAATGGCTATCCGCACAAGGGGCCGGGAGCTAGCCGTTGCCATGAACATTGCGCCCCGGCGGATCCGTTCTATACCGTTTCTATGAAGCGACGCTTTATCAACGTGGGCGGAGCGATCATCCAGCTCCTGCTTTGGACATCTCCCGTGCTAGGCGCCGGTTGACCCGCCTGAAGTAATCCAAACCTTCCGGGAGAAGGCGGAGAAGCAACCCGAGCCTTGAAAGTCGGCGATTTGCAGCTAACCACTCGTCTGGTGGGGACGGGTGTAGACGCGGCCCACCCCGTTTCTGCCGATCAGCTCGAACACTCCCACGTTCAGGGCGATCCGGATACCGATGTGCACGTGGTCGAACATCAGATCGACGTGACAATGCTGGATCTGAGCTTGGGCGCGAGCCTGAGTTTATCCTCGCGGTGGGCAGTCGATCTTCGTGTGCCGGTACGAGTGACTCAAATCCGTCCGACCTTCATCGATGCCACGGGCGCTAGCGATCCCAGCTTCAGTAGCATCCATCATCGTGACGAGACGTTGGTGGGACTCTCGGACGTTCAGCTATGGGGCCGCTACCGCGTATGGGCGGAGCCTGACTCCGATTGGATCCTGGAGCTGCGTTCCGGACTCGCGCTGCCCACAGGGGGCACGGAAGAGGATCCCTTTGAACTAGGGCGAGCAGGGGAGAGTCACCAACATATTTTCTACGGTTCCGGCACGCTGGATCCTCTGGTGGGATTCAACGCTCAGTTGTTGGGGGATGTTTGGGGCGGCGGCAGCTACGGCATGTTGCGTACCGCCCTCTACGATAACTCTTTCGGTTACCGCGCCGGCAGCAAGGCGACTGTGGGCGTCGAAGCGCAGAGCCCATTGACGCTAAACGATTGGCGGTTCTACGCCGGGGCGGCTGTTTATCACGAAGAGCCCTCGACCTGGCGGGCCGGGACCGCGCTGAACACAGGCCGCAGCGATGTCGTGCCCTACCTTGGATTCGCTTACTCCTATGCCGACCGAGGCGAGTTAGGCTTCAGTCTGAAACGCCCAGTCAATCTACGAGCGCAAGGCGGGCAGATCACGGTGCCGTGGATCGCCGGTTTGACTGCTTCTTGGAGCACATCGATTTGGGACGCTGCGGCGCCTGTCCCCGAAGAAGACAGCCACGAGCACGGCGGAGGTCACGATCACGACGGAGGCGGCGAGCACGGCGATGAGCACGGCGACAGCCATACCTCGACAGCGGGGGAGCCGAACCCAGCGGGCCACTTCGATGAAGATCCTGAAGAGCTGGCTACGTTGCCGGGGGATGTTGAAGACGTCGCCGTCGGCGGAAAGTCCTTCCTACTCAGCGATGCCCTGGTGCCCGGAAAGATCACCGTCGTGGATTTCTGGGCAGAGTGGTGTCACCCCTGTCGACACATCGACTCGGCGCTGCGCCGACTCGCCGCCGGCTTTCCGGATCTTGCCGTCAGACGGGCAGAGCTGATCGATTTCGACTCGCCGGTGGCCCAAGCGCATCTGCCAGGGGTCGCGGGCCTGCCGGTCGTTTGGATTTTTGACCGGTTCGGCAAGCGTGTACAGGTGCTTGAGGGCACGACGGAGGTCCAGATGCGTTCCGTACTCGAATTGCTGCTGAGCCCTCCCGCGCCCTGAGGCAGATCGCGAATCGGTCGCCAACGTGGAGGATCGGCACAATGGTCTACGTCCGGCGCCGCGTCCGGGGCTGTGAACCTGTCCAGCGGAGGCCTCCGCCTGAGGCGGGGGACTCACATATTTGTATTGCCGCTGGGGCCAGCCGGACTAACTTGCTGCTCGGAGGCGACTGGCACACTGGTGTGGCCCCCGGTCTTCAAAACCGGTGAGGGGTAGCGTTTCGCTGGCTCTGGCGGGTTCGATTCCCGTACGTCTCCGCCAACCGTCGGATGATCCTGCCGGTGTTGGCAAGACGCAGGCGATGTGTGATCGCGGTGGGGCCCGCTGGCAATTCTTGATACGGTTCGCCCGCGGGCTTTCAAGATCTGAGATGGAGATGGATGATTCGCGACGAAGCCTGCCGGCAGTGCACGAATTGCTCAGCGATGAGTTTTGCGAACGTCATGGGCATGACCGCGTCGCCATGTGGGCTCGGCGACTCCTAGAACGTGCCCGTAAATCGTCGAAGCCTCCTTCGAAGCCGGAGTTGTTGAAAGAGCTCGAGCGTTGTTTGGCTGGGGGACTGCGCCCGGCGATCAACGCGAGCGGTGTGGTGCTTCACACGAATCTGGGGCGTGCGCCGTGGAGCGATGCCGCCGTTCAGGCCGCACTCGCAGCGACCTCCTACTGCACCGTAGAGCTGGACGCGGCGGGCGGTCGTGGTCACCGCGGCTCTGCCGTCGAAGAACGCTTGGTCGCCTTGACCGGGGCCGAAGCTGCCGTGGTCGTGAATAACTGTGCCGCCGCAGTGATGCTCTGTTTACGAGCCCTGGCGAAGGATCGCGAAGTGATCGTCAGTCGCGGGGAGCTGGTCGAAATTGGCGGCGGCTTTCGGGTGCCAGATGTGCTCGAAGAAAGCGGTTGCCGCCTAGTGGAAGTGGGAACCACCAACCGTACTCATCTTACGGATTTTCGCGATGCCGTCGGTGAAGCGACCGGTGCCATCCTTCGGGTTCACCATTCTAATTTTCGGCAAACTGGATTTGTCGCGGAAGCCGGTCTCGACAAACTCTGCGCGTTGGGCCCGCCGGTGGTGGTCGATGCCGGTAGTGGCGCGCTGATCGCGATGGCCGGCGAGATCCGGATCCAAGAGCTGCTGGGCTCTGGGGCGCAGCTCGTTTGTTTCAGCGGTGACAAACTACTAGGCGGACCCCAGGCGGGCATCATCGTGGGTCAGCATCGATGGGTGGACCTACTTCGGCGACATCCGCTAATGCGGGCGCTTCGCCCGGACAAGGTCACACTGGCCGCGCTCCAGAGCACCCTCGACGATTGGCTGACGGGGCGAGCGGTGCCGTGTCAGAAGATGATCCAAACCAGCCAAGAAGAACTTCGGCAGGTCGTACAAGGCTGGCTCAACGCGTTGCCCACCGGCGTTCGGGCTTCGATTGAGGAAGTCGAGGGGGCCATCGGTGGCGGGACCGTTCCCGGGCGTAGCTGGCCCTCCATCGCCCTCGCTATTGAATCTCCCTCTCCGGTTTGTCTCCGAGAACATTTGTTGGCAGGCGAGCCCGCCGTCGTCGCTCGTATCAGTCATGACCGACTGCTGCTGGACGCGCGTACCGTGGCTCCCGTGGGTCAGGCGGGCGCCTTGCTGGAGCGACTGTTGGAGGCGATATCCGCGGTAGGAGATACGGGTTCGTGACACCGATATCCGATGCTTCCGGCAACGTGGGCGATGCAAAGCGCGGCCAGCGCACCGTGTTTGCGACAGCGGGTCATGTTGACCACGGAAAAACTCGATTGATTCAGGCGCTGACGGGCAAGCAAACCGATCGTCTAGCGGAAGAGAAACGCAGGGGCATCAGCATCGAGTTGGGCTTCGCCGAGCTTGCGGAGCAGAGTCTCAGCTTCATCGATGTTCCCGGGCATCGCCAATTGGTCCACACCATGATCGCGGGCACGGGGGGCGTGGACGCCGTCTTGTTGGTGGTGGCCGCCGACGATGGGGTGATGCCTCAGACGCGGGAACATCTTTCTATCTGTCAGCTACTGGGTGTTCAGCGCATCGTCGTGGCGCTGAACAAGACGGATCTGGTCGATTCTGAGATTGCCGAGCTTGCCCGCCTAGAAATCGAGCAGTGCCTTTCTGAATTGGGTCTGGAAGCCTTGTCGATCATCTCCGTTTCCGCTGAAAGGGGGGACGGTGTGGCAGAGTTAAAGGCTGCACTGATTGAGTGTGCGAAGAGCGTGTCCTGCCGTTCGCGCAGCCAACTGTCGTGGCTGTCCATCGACCGGGTGTTCTCGATAAAAGGCGCGGGCACAGTGGTGACCGGTACCTTGATTCGCGGCTCCTTAGCCCAGGGCCAAGAAGTGCACATCGTCGGTCCCGCCGGCGTCGAATCCAGTGCGTGTCGAGAAATCGAAGTGCACGGCGAAAAGCGTACGGAGGCGTTGGCGCCTTGTCGGGTAGCGGTGAATCTGGCTCGGTTGAGCCGCGAGCAAGTAGCGCGTGGGCAGGTTTTGACGAGCGACAAGGCCGTGCCGTGCTCTCGCTATCTCGACGTCGCGCTCACTACTCTGCCCGAAGTCGGACATCAGCTCGACGATCGCAAGCCAGTCATGGTTCACGTGGGCACGACTCGGCGCGCCGGCAGAATTGTCTGGTGGGGTGATGGTTTCGCGCACCTAATTTTGGATGAAGCCATGCCGTGCACGGGAGGCCAAGGTGTGATTCTCCGCGGTTTTTCCGGTGATGGACAATACGGTGCGGTACTGGCGGGAGGCAGTGTCTTGGATGCAGCGGCTCCCGCCATGGGACGTCGCCGAGAAGCCCGACGGCGCCTCCGTATCGACGCGCTGACATCCCTCGCCGTATCGGAGTTTGGCTCTGCACTCATGACTTGGTTGGAGTTGTCCCGACCGCAATCCCTGGATCCCCGCTTGGCGGAGCGACGATTTGGCATGGAGCCGGGAGAAGCCAGAAGCGCGCTACGAAGCGTCGCACCGGACGGGGAGGTGGTCACTCTGAGGGACGGTTGTCTCACCAGTGCGGCTAACATCAGCGATGCGACTCAGCGAGCTGTAACGGCGGTCCAGGCCCATCACGAGCAACACCCCGACGAGGCGGCGATGTCCCTCGAAAGTCTTCGAGAACGATTGGCACGATCGGCCGGGCGGGTGATTGCGACGTTGGCCGTGACGTGTGCTGAGCAGACGGGGGCGTTGGTCCGGACGCAATCGGGCGTGAGCACTCCCGAGTTCGCGGAACTTCGAGATACCTCCGCGCTCACCGGCGTGTTGTTGGCGGCGATTGAGTCAGCTGCCTACCAGGGTCAAAGTGAACGAGTGCTGCTCGGGACAATCGACGACAGTCCGGTGCGCGTCCGCAGTGCTCTCGCTGAGCTGCAAAGTCGGCAACTGGTTCGACGGCTGAGTGACCTGTGGTTCAGTGAAGGGTGTTTGGCGGAGCTTCGCCGCTCGGTTCAAGATCACTTTTCAAGATCGGATCTTCTGAGCGTAGCCGACATGAAGGCGTTGCTCGGTGTGGGCAGGAAACAGGCAATACCGCTCCTTGAGCAGTTAGATCGGGAGGGCACGACCCAAAGAAAGGGCAACGATCGAGTCGCCGGCAAAGGCCTGCGCCCGCTGCCTTGAGAGCTGCGCCGAGGTAGGGTTGAACCAGGGTTCAACTCCAGCCAGCGTAGAGTTTGCGCTTGTTGCGGCATTTTTGTGAAACGGCCGAAGGTGGTCGAAGGGCGTACGGCAACACCATTTGTCGGACGATTCCCACCAGGTCAGACAAAGGCTCCTCGGATTGCTCTTTTCTGGATGCTGAGCAGATGAGCCAGCTGTGATTGTTATTGATCGGCGAGTAGACTCAATGCCCACCGATGAATTTGCCCCGGACTCCCCAAGCCTCGTGAGCGCCGCCTGTATCCAGTGCGGGAGCCAGCACGAGGTGGCCCGCTTCTGTCCCGCCTGTGGCGCGGAACAGCCCGAAGGTGGCGCTAGGGCGTCTACGGATCCGTTGATCGGCCATACGCTGGCTGCCCGCTATCGCATTACTGGGCTGATCAAGGCCGGAGGAATGGGGCGGGTCTATCGCGGGACCCAGCTGCTCCTTGATCGCACTGTGGCGATCAAGGTCGTGCACCCAGAACTGCTGTCGACGGAACAAGTTGTTGAACGCTTCATGCAAGAGGCGCGGGCACTGAGCCGACTCAACCATCCGAACATCGTTAGCATTTACGACTTCGGTCGGGATGACACGAGCGTGAAACCGCAGCTGTTCATCGTGATGGAACTGTTGGGCGGGGTGGAGCTAGAGAGCCTCGTTCAAAAAGGCCCTCTTCCGATCTCCCAGGCAGCCGACATCGCGAAACAAGTTCTGTCCGGACTGGCGGAGGCGCATGATCAGGGCACCACGCACCGGGATCTAAAACCCGAAAACGTCATGCTGGAGACTGTCAGAGGGGGTGGGGTCCAGGTCAAGCTGATCGATTTTGGAATCGCCAAGGGGGAGGGGCCGCGCAAAATCACGAAGAGCGGTCAGATTATCGGGACGCCCTATTACATGGCGCCGGAGCAAATCCTCGGCAGGACGGCAACCAACGCCTGCGACATTTATTCGGTGGGCGTACTGATGTTCGAGATGTTGACCGGCTCTTTGCCTTTCGATTGCGAGAGCCCCGAGAAGTACAT
Source organism: Polyangiaceae bacterium (assembly GCA_013214025.1). Lineage (GTDB taxonomy): Bacteria > Myxococcota_A > Polyangia > Polyangiales > Polyangiaceae > JABSRN01. The sequence continues at coordinate 11,596 of JABSRN010000001.1, read as the reverse complement.
GGAGCACCAGGTGACGGCGACGACGCCGGATCCACGAGACGTCGCACCCCATCTGGGGATCCCTACTGGCCTGGCGGAGGCGGTGGTTCGATGCCTTTCAAAATGTCCCGAGGATCGATTTCAGGATGCGGAGAGCCTGATCGCGGTGATCAACGCGAGTCTCGCCATGTGGTCTTCGGCTCCGACGCCCTCCGTGCGGCCCACGGAGCCTCCCCTCATCGATCTGCACGCTCACTCACTCTCCCTAGGCCTGATCGCGGAAACGCAGCCGCCCGAAAGCGGTCTCGCGCGACGGATATCCTGGTCGGGCGATCTCCTGGCGGCCAAGGAGAGTTCCGTCATTTGGGGCGCCCGGGGCACCGGACGTTCTTGGGTACAAGCCCAGGCTTGTGACAGTGCCAGCGCTGACGGTGACTTGGTGATCACCATTTCCGCGATGCTGCCGCCGGCCAATCAGGTGGGTTACTCCAACTTGAGACGGATGCTTCGAGCGTTGACCGGTCGCTCCGTGGGGCAGCTTTTGGATTCGACCCTGAGCGAGGCCGCTCCCGAGATCATCGAAGGGCTTGGAATTGTTTTCGGTGATGAGGGCTTAGCGCTTCCGAAACGCGACAGCACTCGTGACGCGGTCGCCCAGACCTTTGCGTGGGGGCTCCAGCAAGCGACGGCTCGCGCCGGTGGCCACAACCTCGTGTTAGCTATCGACGATCTGGACTTGCTGGATGCAGTTTCGAGTTTGGCTGTCTGCGACTACCTGGCGAGGGAACCTATCCCTGGCGTTACCTTGCTGCTCACCAGTCTCGAACCCCTGCCGGAGGCTGCGCCGGGGCGCGTGGTCAACCGCGAACTACGAGCGGTAGGCGCCGAATCGGTAGAACGAGTATTCGGTCCCGAGGTGCAGCAACTCGTCGGTAGCGAGCACGACGTGGAGCCGCTCTATGTGGAACGGCTCACCGCGTGGCGTGCGGACACGCGCAAGTCGGACACTCCCCCACCGTCGAGCCTCGGCGGATTGATCGAGTGGCGGGTGCAGACCCTGTCGCCACCGTTGATGCGCGCCATCCAGGTGGTCTCCGTCACTGGCGCCACCTCAGTAGAGAACATGCTAGCGCTTCTCGGAGCTGGTGGGGACGTGGTGAAAGCTGTGACCGGCCTGGTGGATATGGGGCTGTTGACGTTGGCCGATGGAATGGTCAGCGTGACTCACCAGATCATCGCTGAGACGGCCCTCCGTTTGGCCCCTACGGGAGCCATCGAATCCCTCCACTCCAAAGCGGCCGACGTGTTGGAGGAGTCGGGAGGCTCCACAGAACTGTACGCTTATCACGCGATCCGAGGGCGTCCGGATCTCGGTGCATTTTTGGTAGTGGAAGAGTGCGCCCGGTTGCGTCAATCACGAGGCGATCTTGAAGGCGCCATCGAAGTGTTGCGGGAGGGCATGGACGCGGCTCGACATCTCATGATGCGCGGAGAAATGGATACCGCGACCATGGGCTTGGCGATATTTGGACGGAAGTTGGGCACGGTGCTGCTAAAAGCAGGTCGCATCGATGAAGCTCAGGGTGTACTTCTTGAGACTCTCGATCTGACTTCGCCCGTGAGTTCTGCCCGGGCGCTCGTTCTTGAGCAACTGGGCGTGGCGGCACAGATACGTCGCAACTCCGACAAGGCTCGTTGTCTGTTCATCGATTCGGTCGCGGTGGCGCGGCAGCTGGATGATGCTGCGCTGATGGCGCGGCTCAACAAGCTGCTGCAAGGACTCGATGCGCCCTCGAGTTTTGAAATCTCGAAACACCCGGTGACCAATCTCAGCAGTGGTATGCCGGCCCCTAATCAGTCCCAAGCTCGTTTGCGCATGCAGCTACTTGTGGTCGATGACGATCCCGTGCTGTCCCGTGCGATCGGTCGCAGTCTGCGGTCCCGGGGCTACGTGGTTCGAACCGTCAGCTCTTATGAGGAAGCGGATCGGGAGCGAGGCCCTTACGTGTGCGTCATCTGTGATGTGAATTTGCCGGACGGTGATGGACTGGCCTTAGCCCGCAGTCTTCACGAGCGTGGAGTCGTCGACAAGATCGTGTTCTTCAGTGGCCCTGACGACCCCGAGGTGCGTCGTCAAGCCGAGGAGCTGGGGACATTTGTGCCCAAGGGCGACGGCTTGGTGGCCGTAGAGTTAGTGCTGGATGCCGTCATGCGCGTCTCGCGACCGCCGGTATCGGTTCAGGAAGAGCCGTCTCTTTGACGGAGCTGAGTGTCGCAAACCGCCCACCAGGTGTTCAGTGAGCGGGCAGCATCTGCACCATATCTGCAATTTATCGGGCCATTTCGTCGGTATTTGACCGTGGATCTTGCGCGACACGGCGTCTGCAGGTAGTTCGGCCTGCCCTCCTAGCCGTAATTCCTACCTGATGTCAGTTTCCGACCCCTCCGCTCTCCCTGCTGCTCCCTCAGCTAAAGATCCTGCAACCAGCAGCGATGCGTCCGCATCGCCTGACGCAACCCACTCCGCTGCCTCCTCTGAGGAACCTGAGAGCGCAGCCGAAGTCGCTGTCGAAGCGACGCTCGACAGCGTAGCCAAGGCCGACGACGCCAAGGCCGACGACGCCAAGGCCGACGACGCCAAGGCCGACGACGCCAAGGCCGACGACGCCAAGGCCGACGACGCCAAGGCCGACGACGCCAAGGCCGACGA
>JABSRN010000001.1:0-8807 GCA_013214025.1 Polyangiaceae bacterium | reverse complement strand
GGCCGACGACGCCAAGGCCGACGACGCCAAGGCCGACGACGCCAAGGCCGACGACGCCAAGGCCGACGACGCCAAGGCCGACGACGCCAAGGCCGACGACGCCAAGGCCGACGACGCCAAGGCCGGCGACGGCGATGAAGTGCTCGGCAACGAAGTCGCGGCAGCCACGGCCGAAGTAGCCGCCCAGCCCGCGAAGGCAGACGCGCCGGCTAAAGAACAGACACGTGCTGTGAAAAGAGCGGCCAAGCGCGAGCGAGCGGCAGAGATGGCGACCGAAGCTTTGACCGAGTCGGAACCGGCTGCTGACTCTGAGCCCTTTGCGAATGTGCCGGTGCCGCTGCGTGCCGCTATTGTTCGCCGTGGATTCTCCGCGCTCACCCCTGTCCAGCAGAAGGTACTAGCGGCGGGCATCGAAAAAAGAAATATTCGCATCTCCTCTCAGACGGGCTCAGGCAAGACGCTGGCCTTGGGGATGGTGTTAGCCGCCGATCTGCTGAACCCGTCAGAATCCCGCGACGCATCAGGGCCGCGCGGACCCCACGCACTGGTCATCGTGCCGACCCGCGAGTTGGCGATGCAGGTGAAGGGCGAGCTGGCGTGGTTGTTCGAGGACGTGCGGGAGCTCTCGGTTGAAGTAGTGACCGGCGGCACCGATGTGGGCGCCGAACGCCGCGCGCTAGCACGCAACCCCAAGATCGTAGTGGGCACGCCCGGACGGCTGCTGGATCACATGCGCCGCGGCGGAGTGAAGTGCCAATCCGTAGCCCACGTCGTTCTCGACGAAGCGGATCAGATGCTCGATATGGGTTTCCGCGAGGAGCTCGAGGCGATTGTCGATCAATTGCCCGAGGAGCGACTGAGCCACCTGGTGTCGGCGACTTTTCCCCGCGCTGTGCAGGATCTGGCCAATCGGATCCAGACCGACCCCTTGCACATCGAGGGAACCCGTCTGGGCGCCGCGAACCAGGACATCGAGCACGTGGCCCACCTGGTGCGTGTCCGCGAGGTCTACGCAGCTTTGGTGAACCTGTTGCTGCTGGCCCAGGGCGAGCGCACACTAGTATTTGTACAGCGCCGCGTGGACGCTTCCGAGCTGGCGGAGATGCTCGCAGGTGATGGTTTTTCTGCCCTCCCCTTCAGTGGAGATTTAGCTCAGGCACAGCGGACTCGCACCTTGGATGCTTTTCGTAATGGCATCGTCAACACGCTGATCTCCACGGACGTAGCAGCCCGAGGCATCGACGTGCCCGGCATCTCCACTGTGATTCACGTGGATATGCCCAAGAGTTTCGACGTGTACACCCATCGCAGCGGGCGCACGGGTCGGGCTGGGACGAAGGGGCAGAGTCTACTGCTCGTGCCGGCGCCAGGAGAGCGACGGGTTCGTCGTCTGTTGCAGCAAGCTCGTGTGCTCTGTGACTGGCGCCCGGTACCGCCGCCCGCGAAAGTTAAGAAGACGCTGAGCAAGCGCACCCGGACCGAGCTGTACGCATTGCTGGATGCCGAACAGCTGCCGAGCGAAACGGAACTAAGTTACGCGAAGAGTTTGTTGGAAAAACACGATCCTGCCCGGTTGGTGGCGGATCTGCTGACGCTTTCCGAGCCCAAGTTGCCGCGCGAGCCGATGGAAATCAGCCAGCTAGCACCGCGAGTCGAGGGTTCGGCGGCTGAAACACGACGACGTGAGCCGCGAAATCCGAACCAGTCCTTCGTGCGCTTCCATGTCAACTGGGGCGAGCGCAACGGTGCAACTCCGGCTCGGCTGCTCTCGCACTTGTGCCGGCGCGGTGATGTAACGAGCCAGGCCATCGGATCGATTCGCATCGAGCCCCGCTCGGCGACCTTCGAAGTATCGGCGGAGATGGCGACCCAGTTCGAAGAGAAGACGAAAAATCCTGACAGTCGCGATCCGGACGTACGTATTCAGCGGTTCCGGGGCTCAGCCGGTCCCGAGGATCGCAATCGAGGGCCGCGAGGCGGCTACCAGGGTGGCGGCGAATCAGGTGGCGGTTACCAAGGGCGCCAGGGAGGGGACCGCGATCGCCGTCCTGCTGGACGCCAGGGTGGCGGCTATCAAGGCGGCGGCGACCGAGATCGCGGCAACCAGGGTGGCGGCTATCAAGGTCGCGGTGACCGAGATCGCGGAAATCAGGGTGGCGGCTATCAAGGCGGCGGCGACCGAGATCGCGGAAGCCAAGGCGGGTACCAAGGTGGCCAGCGTCGCGATAATCAGCAGGGTGATCAGAGTGGTGGAGGCTACCAGGGTGTGGGAGTTCCGCGCGGTGGAAATCAAGGTGACGGGCCACCCGTCAGAGTGCGCCAACGAGTCGCTCCTCGCGACGGGGGCAGCCAACGTCCGCCAGGTCGAGAAGGAACGACCGGCCGCTGGGAAAAACCTCGCGGTGCTACTCTGCAAAAGCGATTCGTCGGCAAGCCGCGCTCCGACCGGAACGATGGCGGCTCAGACAAAAGCTGAGACTATTGGCGCTTCTTAGCGCCGGACAATCCGGTAGCAGACTTCGTCGCAGTCCTTGAGATCCGTAGCCGGGGTGGTGCCCAGCTTCTTGATGACGAAACTCTGCTCGAACAGGGCCGTGACCTCCTGCTCTGCAACGGAGAAGGGCGGGCCTTTTCGGGCGCCGACTGCGTACTGCACGCTGATTAGAAAAAGCTCAGTGTTCGCGCTGAGCCCGGCAGCTAGCCAACTCGCGTACTTCTTTCGTAGATTTTCGGGCAGGGCGACTAAGGATGCCCGGTCGTAGACGCCGCCGATGGCGGTGAGATCCGTCGTTTTGAAGTCGAACAGATCCCCACAAAGAATTTCTATGGGACCGTGGGAGTAGGACTGAAATGCCCCTTTCTGTTGCACCGTGGGGCTCAGCCCGGCCTCCTCGAAGAACGCGGCGGCGGCCATCTCGCTGAGCTCGACGCCGACTACCGAGTGACCGCGTTCCGCTAGCCACAACAGATCGACGCTCTTTCCGCAGAGCGGTACCAATATAGTGCAGGGCCCGTCTGTGCTCCACGTAGCATGTTTAAGCAGCAGTTCATTGGGCTGCCCCCGATGAAAGCCGATGGTGTTGTTCTTCCATTTGCTCAGCCAAAATTCTTGATTCATCGCGCCATCTATATCCTCGGGGTAGCAGTGTTGCCAGTGTTGCCAGTGTTGCCAGTGTTGCCAGTGTTGCCAGTGTTGCCAGTGTTGCATTTCGATGCTTTTCTGCTCAAGGCCTGACTGAGCCTGCCGACCATCGGGGGATATGGGAGGTGTTTCAAATGCGTTGGCGGTAGCCCAATACGACGTCGCAGTGCCCAAGAAGGTATTAGCCTCGGTGCGCGATCAAGGAGAAGCCGCGTTGAAGCTGATTCAGTCTGCAGGAACGTCTCGATCCGGAAAGGTCGGGACGCAGTTAAATGTCATAGGCTAGGTCCCACAGTCGTGGGGCCCTCGGGTTCGGCCCGGGCGCGGTGAGGGTGCCCGGGCGGAGCTTTGTTTGTCGGTAGTGTGGCGCACGGCCGGCGGCTAGAATGTCCCCATGGAGGAGAGCCAGACGGAATTGAAACACTTGCTCTCGGGCAAGACGGTGGATGAGCTTTGCGGGGTGATGAAGGAGCTGACTGGTCACTTTAGTTGCGAGTTTGCCATACGATCCTATCTCGACGAGTCGCCGGACTGGGCTCTACGCCAGCTGAAAAGCTGGGTTCGCGACAAGGACTCTCATGTGAGGCGCCTGGTGAGCGAGGGCACGCGCCCGCGATTGCCGTGGGCGCCGCGCTTGAAGATGTTTCAGGAAGATCCGAGCGGCGGCATCGATTTGCTGGATCGATTGTATTTCGACAAGGAACTCTACGTCCGACGATCGGTCGCCAACCATCTGAACGACATTGCTAAGGACCATCCGGATCTTGCAGTGAGCACAGCGGAGGGCTGGCTGTTGCGGCGAGACACGGCGCCGGTTCGATGGGTGGTTCGGCATGCGCTGCGAAGCCTGGTCAAAGACGGACACGTCGGGGCGTTGCGGCTCTTGGGCTATGGGGCGCCGCGCGTCAAACAAGTGACCCTGAAGCTTTCGCCCAAGAGACTGAGTTTTGGGGATCCGCTCAGTCTCGATGTGAGTTTTGTGTCAACGATGAGGCAATCTCTGATGGTAGACTTCGCGCTGCACCGACGACTGGCGAATGACCGCTTGGCGGCGAAGGTGTTCAAGCTAAAGAGCGTGGAATTGCAGGCTGGGGAGCGCTGGAGCGTCAACAAGCGACTCCCCATTCGTCCGATCTCGACGCGCCGCTACTATGACGGCGAACATCGGATCGAACTCATAGTCAACGGCAAATCCGTAGCCACAGAAAGCTTTCGGCTGACAGGCGCTGAGAAGGCGCGACGCTAAGAAGGCTCAGCGAGAAGGCTTAGAAGCCTTCCATGCGGTGCACGATGTTCCAGCCGAGCTTCGGGAAGATCTTGGCAAACATGACGTTCATGCGCGTCATGCGACCCGGGAACACATAGAATTTGCCCTTGTCGATGCCCTTGTCGATGGCGGCGATGACGTCCTCCGGCTCGAGGGTTTCGCTGAGCTTGAGGGTTTCGGGCCAGACCGAACTCTTGGTTTGTTCGAGCAACGGAGTGTTGACCAGGGGCGGGCAGACACACGCGAAGTTGACGCCGCTTTTCAAGTTCTCGTGATAAAGCACCTCGGTGTAGGCCACGACCGCGAACTTGGTGGCGGTATAAGCCCCCAGGTACATGGTGGGACAGAAGCCCGCCATGGAAGCGAAACTGATGAAGTCGCCATGACCGCGCTCGATCATCTTCGGCACAGTGGCCTTGGAGATGTTGACCAAGCCACCGTAGTTGATGTCCATCATCTTGAGGATCAGACTGGTGTCTTGGTCGAGCAACTTGGCGCTCGGCATGATGGCCGCCGCGTTGTACACGCGGTCGATGGGACCGATGTCCTTCTCGATCTTGTCGACGGCTTCGCTCACGGCTGCGCTGTCACTGATATCGAGCTTGAAACTGTGCATGTCTGACTGCCCAGCCTTCGCCTCTTCCAGTCCCGCCTCGTTGAGATCGAGAATGGCGACGGATGCGCCTGTTGAACTGCAGTGGCGCGCCGCAACGCGCCCCATGCCGCTTGCCCCACCAGTGATCAATGCAACTTTGCCTGAATATGCCACGTCTAGCCTCTTTCTCGAAGGTGGAGGTCGGTGCGCCAGCTCGCCTCAATCGCCAGGTTGTTCCCCGTAAGTGCCGCTGGTGCAAGCTCGAATCCAGGCCGCGCGCAGCTGTGGGCATAAACGAGGGAAATGAATGCCGCCCCACGGAGTCGGCCCTTGATATCGTTTCGATGGGAGCGGATTGTCTGACAAAAAGCAAGGATCGGGTTCCAGCCCAGCTACCCCACAGCTGAGCTCGGACGAAACTACGGCTGAAGCGGAACCAGCTCGACCGAGACTGCCGTCAGTCGCCACTCCGTTCCAAATGCCGATGCCGAAAACGGCGTCGACCATTCCTCCCGATGGCCTGGAGATTCTCGATCCTACTCTGGATGTGGTGCAGCCGTCAGCTTCCGGTGACGTGGCTCCGGCGCCCCCTAGCTCCGAAGAGATCGCGGCTCGTCTAGAAGACCCGTCCGACCACCTAAGCCCGGCGGTGACGGAGGGCAGCCTCACTCGAAAGCTGAGTCCGGAAGAGTTGGCAGCGAGTCTGGGCGCACCATTGGGATCGGGCGAGCCTTGGCAGAGCTCGGACGTGTCGGAGTTCGACGCGACATCGGAGGGAGAGGCAGAGGGCAGGCCTTCGGAGCTGACGGAACAGGATCCTGATGATGTAGGCGTCGAGTCGGTGCCCGAGGTTCAGCTGGATACGCTGACGTCTCTTGTTTCTGAGGCGGAGATCGTGCCGGAGGTGTCCCTTGACGATCTGCGTTCCTTGCGCACACCCGGAACGGACGAGGCCGTCGACTCCGAAACGCTCATCGAAGTGATGGATGGCGAGATGCAGTCGCTGGCTCCGAGCGGCCCGGGTGACGGGGGACTGGTCGAGTCATCGCCTGAGATGTCAGTGGACGACTTGTTATCGATTCCGCCCCCGGATGTATTGGCAGAGGAGATTGCGGAGCTGGAAGAGGGCTCCTGGGACGAATTGGAGGACGGTCTCGAGGAAACCAGTCTCGACGAACTGGACGCGACGGAGACATCAGACGAGCACGTCGCTCACGATGAGAAGGACGAGCGCAACTATCGAAAAATCTACGAACGAGACTTTCGCGGATTGGAGGTGGGAGCTCGGGTGGAATGGGCTCGCACGGCGACCGGGAGTCGGCTTCGAGCTCTCTGTCACGATCAGGAGCCGAAGGTGATCGCGGCCTTAATGGATAATCCGAACAGCGCGCTGCAAGAGGCGAGAGCGATCGCGAGCCATCACCTGAATGGCCGGGGCTTGGAGATATTGGGACGTCGCCGTGAACTGCTGCGGGATGGCCAGGTGCAGCGCTGTTTGTTGCGCAACACACAGTTGCCGGTCGGCGTGCTCCGGCACATCGCGAGTACCAAGGTCTTGCGAGACCTCTACCGACTCAGCTGTGATCGTAATGTGATTGATCGGCTCCGGTCGCGCCTTCGAGCGGAGCTTCGAAAGAAGTATTCCATCTCTTCTCCCGAGGAACGCGTCGATCTCGTATTTCGCACGGATGGCCGCGCTCTGGGCATGCTGGCTGGCATGACTTTCGACGGTAGAATGACCAGCCTGTTGGCTTCGCGGTCGATCCATTCGACTCTGCTAATTCAGAATCTTGCTCGCTTTTTGGCGACACCTTCGGTGCTGCTTGCCAAATTGCTAAAACAACCCACAGTGCGGCGGCAGCCCCAACTGCGCACGATGTTGTTGCGGCATCCGAATATGCCGAGCGACATGAAGCGCCGGGGCTAGGGGAGCGATACTGTGGCTCAGTGGCGAATTTTCTCCTCTGTGCGGGCATCGGACCGAGCCGAATCACGAGCCAGACTGGTCTTCGCCGGTGGCGGCGTGCCAATGAAGTTGGCAGCGCCACGGTATCTGATGCCAAGTTTAGGGCCCGCCGAGCTGCTCAAGGAGCGGAACGGATCTTGCGTAATGTGGCACTGAAGGCCGGCGCCGGACTGAGGAATAAGAAGATGACAATTGATTCGCAGGCGCAGCAGACGTCAGTCCGCCGTGGGTTGCGGGTCGCCCTGGTGACCTGCAGCCTTTGGCTAGGGGCTTGTGGCGGAGTCGTGGATGGCAGTTTGGAAGGCGCTGACGACACTGTGCCCGCCAGGAGCGCGGTGGACGGCGGGAGCACCGGTGGGGGCAACGGCGACTGCGGGTGGTTTTGCGATAGCGACGGCAGAACGCTCGGCGAGTGTGCTGCGGCGCCGACCATGTGCGAAGTGGCTCTGGGCGAGTGTGAGGTTCACCACGGCGGTGATTGCTACACGGATATCGAGAGCGCGTGCGATTGTGCCTGCGAGGAGATCTCCGGCAATTCTAATTGTTTCATTTGGACGAAAGCGGTCCGCGGCGTAGAAACGCCGTCCGTGAGCTGTATCCCCAGTTGAGTTGGAGCGTCGCCGGCGGTTCAGCCCTGTTTAGCTCAGAGTGGCGCTATTTAGCCCGAGGTGGCGCTGTGTGGTGCCGAGACTGTGTGGCTACAGACGGGGTGGTGGCGCTGAGGGGAAAGAACTGTCCCGCGCGATCCGGCTTCTAATTTTCTGGCGAAGCTCATCGATATTTGGCTTGAAGATGACAACTCCGGATGCTTCTGCTCGAAGCAGGGTTTCTTCGTCGCAGCCACCGGTAAAGAGAACCCATTCCCGGATGGCTCCACGAGCGCGAAGATCGATAGCGAGATCGAGCCCGTTGCCAGGAGTTAGGTTGATATCCAGAACGCCGAAGGCGAAAGGCCCTGCGGCGAGCGCAGCGGCTCGTGCCGCGACCTCGGAACTTGCGGTGGTTACCACGTGTCCGTCTGACGTGAGCAAACGGTCGAGTGTCCGCAACAGTTCCGGATCGTCTTCAACGAGGAGGACGTTCTTCCTGGGGGGCTGGACACTGTCAGTATCGCTCATCGATTGCGCATATACCATAGTGCGGGGCACGCTGGTGGATACCCCACGCATGCTGTCGAAGTTCAGAGGGAAGGAAAATTATCATCCTCGGTGGGGCTGAATGGTTCCGTGCGGGACGGCGCTGATGGTCCCGTGCGGGGGAGGGCATATTGGGCCCGCGTTCCTACGCCATCGTGGTCAAGAGCCGATCTGATTACTTGTGATAGGGTGGGGCGATGTGGACTCGAAAATACCTTGCTTTGGCGTTCTTGCTCGTCCCTCTATCCCTAGCGGGTTGTGATAGTTCCGAATCGAATGACTATCGGGTGTTCAGCCCAATGGGTCCCGTGTCTCCGGCGGACGCGGATGCATTGATGGCCGATATCGCCAGCGAAAGCGCGGGCGATGCTGTGACAGGTGGTTTGCCAGCCCCGACGGCGGGGGGGCCTCAACTGAGCTTTTCGGCTACGCCCCCTATCATTCTCGCTGGGGCCGGCGAGTTGGTGTTGCGCTTCGCATCTGAGACCCACGAACTGAGTCGTGTCGATTTCGGAGTGGTCGGAGCGTCGACACATTTTTCAGAAAGCTTGAACCCGTTGCATCCGATGATCACGTCGACCGACGGCGTGAACTTTGGGCGGCCGCTCTTCCTCTCGTCATCCGTGCAGGCGGGATTCTTTGAGATTGAACTGAGCGTGACGGCGATCGACGGGAGCGTATCGGAAGCTTCCACTGTGTTG